>NZ_JBFBHI010000001.1:0-514924 GCF_040685135.1 Cellulomonas sp. NPDC089187
CGATGGTACTGCACTCGCCAGGGTGTGGGAGAGTAGGACGCCGCCGGACACCTTTTGCACGAAAGGCCACCCCACTGGGGTGGCCTTTCGTCGTTCCCGGACCTGACACACACAACACCACCACGGGGTGTACCGGCCCGCTCACGCGCATCGGGTGGACCTCGCTGGTGGGGTCGCGGGTCCGCGGATGAGACGATGACGCGCAGGTGTCTGACGAGGAGATGGACGACGATGAGTGACGCACGCGAGCGATCCGGCGGTTCGACCGGAGGACGGTTCGGCGATGATCGCGCTGCCGGCGCACGGCGCACCCGGGTGGGCCGTCCTGACACCAGCGGCGGGGCACGAGTTCCTCGGGTCGCAGGGAGCCGGAGCCGTGGGCGGGATTCGGGTCCAGCGTCGGCACCCGGGCGCGGTGCCCGTGAACGCGATGAGCAGTTCGGCTCTGGTACGCACGCATCGGGTGACGGCTCCGGCAATCGCGCTGGTGGCGAGGGTCGGTCCTTCGGCGACCGTTCGTTCGGCAAGGGCGCGCGCGCACAGCGTGGTTCCGAGGGACAGGCTCGCGGTCACCGGGCGGACGGCAGCGGAGTTGCTCAGGGGACCGAGGGACGCGGTCGCGGGCGTGATGATCGTGGGTTCGGAGCCCGGGGAGAGGGCGTCTCGCGAGGGCGGGCTGATGATGGTCGGTTCGCTGGTCGGGGTGGTGGGTCGCCTCGTGGCCGGGCGGACGAGCGTGGGTTCGACGGGCGTGACGGTACTGGGCGACGCGGGGGCGGCGACGCGCGTTCGAGGGGCGGCCGGGATGGTGGCCCAGGGACCGATGTTGGACAGCGCGGTGAGCGCCGCGGGTACGGATCGCGGTCGGGTGACTCCCGCGACCGTGATGCGCAGACGCGGACCGACTGGTCGGATGGACGCGACGCCACACGTCGGGGTGACGGCTACCAGGGCGGTGGTCGGGACGGTCAGCGACGTCGTGATGATGACCGTGGACGCGCCGGTGGCGGTGGCGGGCGCTTCGGGGACCGTGCCGGAGGTTTCCGTGGACGCGACAGCGCGGAACGTGGACGAGGGTTCGGGGGGCACTCCGGTGACGGTCGGCCCGAACGCGGCGATGACCGCCCGGGGTCCTTCGGTGGACGGGGCGACGAGCGGCGCGCAGGGTCGACTGGTGCGCGCTTCGGCGGCTCGGGGCGTGATGAGCGCCCGGGTCGTGGCGAACGTCCGCAGTACGGGGATCGTTCCAGTACTGGACAGCGTGCTGCCTCCGGTCAGCGGTCCGGGTATGACCGTTCCGGCTCGGGCGAGCGGGGTCGCTTCGACGGCAGTGCACGACGCCCGTACGGCGAGCGCTCGGGATCGGGGGACCGGCGCTCTGGCACCGGCCGTTCGGGCTCCGGTGAGCGACGTCCCTCCACGGATCGGTTCGGTTCAGGCGCGGGCCGGTCGTACGGGGACGGCTCCGGTGACCGCCGCACGCATCGCGAGCGGCCAGGGTCCGGCCAGGGGCGCTCGTACCCGGATCGCGGTGGACGGTCCGATGAGCGTGGTTCGTCGTCGCGCGATGACCGTGGGTATGGGGCGGATCGTGGGTACGGCGGTCGTGGGCCGGGACGTTTCGGTGACGAGCGTCGTGGGTCGCGGGACGCCGGCCGTGGCTTCGGTGGGGAGCGCCGGGATTCGGGTGACCGCGGTCGTGGGTTCGGCGGTCGTGACAGTGAGCGTGGCCGGTCTCGGGGGTTCGACGGGGATCGTCGGACGTCGCGGCCGCCGCAGTCGGTGCGGGTGCCCGGGCCGGAGCTTCCGGAGGACATCACCTTCAGCATGCTGGACCGGGATGTTCGGTCGCGGCTGCGGACGCTGAGTAAGGACAACGCGGAGATCGTCGGCCTGCACCTGGTGATGACCGCACGGTTGATCGATGAGGACCCGGAGTTGGCCTACGAACATGCCCAGGCGGCGGCGCGTCGAGGCGGTCGGGTGGACGTGGTGCGTGAGGCCGCAGGTCTGGCCGCCTACCGGACCGGACGGTTCGCCGAGGCGTTGCGCGAGCTGCGGACGGTGCGCCGACTGAACGGGTCGTCCGAGCACCTGGCGGTGATGGCGGACTGCGAGCGTGGGCTGGGCCGTCCGGAGCGTGCGATCACCCTGGCGCAGTCGCCGGAGGCGGAGCAGCTGGACGCCACGGGCAAGGTCGAGCTGGCGATGGTGGTCTCGGGTGCGCGCCTGGATCTGGGCGACACCGACGGTGCTCTGGCTGCCCTCTCCGGGTTCCGGATCGGTGGGCACACGTCGCTCGGGGCGCGGGTTGCCGTGGCGAAGGCTGAGGCGCTGCGGGCGGCCGGGCGCTCCACCGAGGCCGAGCAGGCCACGGCTGGTTTCCCTGTGGGCCTGCTCGCACAGGTGTCCGGCGAGGTCGCGGACGAGGACGTGGTGCTCTTCGACCTCGAGGAGGACGAGGAGGCGGCACCGAGCGACGTGGCCGACCCCATCGCGGAGGAATTCGATGTCGACGCGTCCGACATCGAGGATGAGGCCGCGGCCGACGACGAGATCGTGCGGGACGAGCCGTCCGCTGGTGAGGACACGGACACGGAGGACAAGTGAGCGACGCACGACTGATCGGCAGCGACATCCCGCTGGCCGAGCGCTATGACCTGGCCCTGGTTGACCTGGACGGTGTCGCGTACAAGGGGCATGAGCCGATCGCCGGGGCGTCTGCCGGGTTGGCGGGCGCGCGTGCTGCGGGGATGCGGCTGGTGTTCGTCACGAACAACGCCTCGCGGGAGCCGGAGTCGGTGGCCGAGCAGCTGACCGGGCTTGACATCCCGGCGCAAGCGGGTGACGTGATGACGGCGGCGCAGGCGTGCGCGCAGCTGCTCGGCACGCGATTGGCTCCGGGGTCGAAGGTGCTGGTGGTCGGCGGTGCGGGGATGCACACCGCCGTGCGTGAGGCCGGCTTCACCATCGTGGAGTCGGCGGACGACCGACCCGATGCCGTGGCCCAGGGCTTCGCGCCGGAGCTGGGGTGGGCCCAGTTGGCCGAGGCTGCCTACGCGGTGGCTGGTGGTGCCTGGTTCGTGGCCAGCAACCTTGACCTGAGTCTGCCGACCGCGCGCGGCTTCGCACCGGGCAACGGGGCGCTGGTCGGGACGGTCACCGCCGCTACTGGCATCCGGCCGGACAGCGCGGGCAAGCCTGCCTCGACGATGTACGAGCTGGCCGTGGAGCGTCTGGGCGCGTCGAACCCGCTGGTGGTGGGCGACCGTTTGGATACGGATCTGGCCGGGGCACGCTCCGGTGGGTACGCCGGTCTGCATGTCCTCACCGGTGTCTCCACCGGGCGTGATGACGTGCTGGCCGATCCCGGGTTCCGCCCGCATTACATCGCTGCGGATCTGGGTGAGCTGCTGGTGCCGCATCCGACGCCGACGCCGGTCGCCGATGGGTGGTGGCAGGTGCGGGAGTCCGCGGCACGGGTGGTCGACCGCCGCCTGGAACTGCACGGAGTCGAGGGCCGCGACCGGGGAGTGGACCTGATCCGGGCGGCCTGCGCGGCGGCCTGGGAAGCGGTGGACTCCGGTCACGGCCTGGACGTGGACAGTGTGCCCGACCTGCCTGTGGACAACTGAGGCCCGTCCTCGCCGCGCGGGTAGCGTGGGTGGTGGAGAGGAGCACAGATGGACGCGACAGGTGATGAGCGGGTGGACGGTCTGATCGGCCGTCTCGCCGAGGTGACCGAGCTGTCGCCGCGTGAGCAGCTGGATGTGTTCGAGGCGGTGCACGCCGGGTTGCAGGAGCGGCTGGCGGAGGCGGAGGGCTGAGCGCATGCGGGTGGATGCCGTGTTGGTGCGGGACGGGTTGGCCCGGTCGCGTCGGCATGCCACCGAGCTGATCACGGCCGGTCGGGTCGAGGTCGATGGCCGTCCGGTGTTGCGGCCGGCGACCCCCTGCGGCCCGGAGCAACGGGTGCGGGTGATCCCGTCGGCCACTGACGACGACTACGCCTCCCGTGGCGCGTACAAGCTGATCGGTGCGCTGGATGCCTTCGGTGTGGATCCGCGGGGGATGCGCTGCCTCGACGCGGGGGCCAGCACCGGGGGCTTCACCGACGTGTTACTGCGTCGTGGGGCCGCCGCGGTGGTGGCGGTCGATGTCGGTCACGGTCAACTCGTGTCGCGGCTGCGGGACGACCCCCGGGTGGAGGTGCACGAGGGGCTCAACATCCGTGAGCTTGCACCGGGCGACGTCGGTACGCCGCCGGAGCTCGTCGTGGCGGATCTGTCCTTCATCTCCCTGACGCTGGTGTTGCCCGCGCTGGCCCGCGTGGTCGCCCCGGCGGCCGACCTGCTGATGATGGTGAAGCCGCAGTTCGAGGTCGGTCGCGAGCGGCTGGGCTCGGGTGGGGTGGTGCGCAGTCCCGAGCTGCGCACCCAGGCGGTGCTGAGCGTGGGCAGCGCGGCGCAGACGCTGGGTCTGGGGGTACGCGATGTGGTGGCCAGTCCACTGCCCGGCCCCAGCGGGAACGTCGAGTTCTTTCTCCGGTTGCGTGCCGGGGAGTCGTCCGAAGGATGGGAGCAGCGCGTGCAGCAGGTCGTCCAGGGTGTGGAGGTCCGGGCATGACACGTCGGGTGCTGGTGGTGACGCACAGCGGTCGGGCCGAAGCGGTGTCCGCGGAGGAGGAGGCGGTCGCCGCCCTGGAGGCCGCCGGGTTCGAGCCAGTGCTCGCCGGTGACGACATGCCGGGGATGAGCTTCCACGACATCGAGCTCGCGATCATCCTCGGCGGCGACGGCACGATCCTGCGCGCCGCCGAGCTGGCGAGGGCGGCCGGTGTGCCGCTGCTCGGGATCAATCTGGGCCACGTGGGATTCTTGGCCGAGAGCGAGCGGGACGACATCGGGGATGCGGTGCGCAGGGTCGCGGCGGGGGACTACACCGTGGAGGAGCGCACCACGCTCCAGGTGCAGGTGAATCTCCCGGGTGCGCGCGACCCCCTGGTCAACTGGGCGCTCAACGAGGCCGCGTTGGAGAAGGCGGAACCGGCCAAGATGGTCGAGGTCGTGATCGAGGTTGACGACCGGCCGCTGTCCTCCTTCGGCTGTGACGGCGTGGTGCTCGCCACCTCCACCGGCTCCACCGCGCACGCGTTCTCCGCCGGTGGTCCAGTGGTGTGGCCGGAGGTGGACAGCATGATCGTGGTGCCGCTGTCCGCGCACGCACTCTTCGCCCGGCCGCTGGTCGTCGGGCCGCGCAGTGTGGTCGCGGTGGAGGTACTCACCCGGTCACCGTCCCCGGCCGTGCTGGTCTGTGACGGGCGTCGACGGATCGAGGTCCCTGCCGGTTCCCGTGTGGAGGTGCGCCGGTCGCCGGTTCCGGTGCGTTTGGCCCGGCTCACTCCGGCACCGTTCACGGACCGGCTGGTGAAGAAGTTCGACCTGCCGGTGGTGGGGTGGCGGGGGCGTTCACCTGAGTTGGACGGGATGCGGAATCGACGGGGTGCTGTGGCGGACGTCGGCGGGAACGACGACGGTGCCGGGCCTGATGCCGGGTAGCGACAGACGACCGACCGGCACACCGACGCAACCGTCGGGGGCGCGGGATGTCCGGCAGAATCGACGCGACCGCCCGTGAGGGCAGTGACGAGACGACGAGGGCGAGAGTGTTCGACGAGATCACGATCAGCGACCTGGGTGTGATCGGCGAGGCCCGGATCCAGCTGCACCCGGGCCTCACGGTGCTCACCGGGGAGACCGGCGCGGGCAAGACGATGGTGTTGACCGCCCTGAACCTGCTGCTCGGTGGCAAGGCCGACCCGGCGACGGTGCGGATCGGTGCGGAGTCTGCTGTCGTCGAGGGACGCGTGATTGTGCCGGCTGACTCCGCGGTGGCGTCCCGCGCGCAGGAGGCCGGGGCGGTGCTGGATGATGACGGCAGCCTGCTGCTGGTGCGGACGGTGGGGGCGGGCACTGACGGGACGCCGGGTCGTTCGCGGGCGTACCTGGGCGGACGGTCGGTGCCGCAGGCGGTGCTGGCCGAGCTGGCCGACGGGTTGATCACCGTGCACGGCCAGATGGACCAGACCCGGCTGCGCTCGGCCGCGCACCAGCGCGACGCGCTCGACGCCTATGCGGGTCAGGCACACGGCGAGTTGCTCGACGAGTACCGGCAGGCCTGGGCGGAACGAGCTCGGGTCCAGGCGGAGATCGACGACCTCCGTTCGCGTCGGCAGGAGATGGCCCGGGAGGCCGAACTTCTGCGTCTGGGGCTGGCCGAGGTGGAGCGGATCGATCCCCAGCCCGGGGAGGACGTGGCGCTGGCGGCGGAGATCGAACGGCTGTCGCATGCCGAGGATCTGCGGGTGGCGGCGGCTGGGGCGCACCAGATCCTGATGGGCGAGGAGGATGCCACCACCGATGTCTCGGCGACAGGTGCGGTGGAGCAGGCTCGACGGCTGTTGGAGTCCGGCGGCGAGCATGACGCGCAGCTGGCGCAGCTGCGGGACCGGGTGGCCGAGGCCGGGTACCTGTTGGCGGATGCGGCGACGGAGCTGTCGTCCTACCTGCAGGACCTGCAGGCCGATCCCGCTCGGTTGGATCAGGCGCTCAGCCGCCGCGCCGACCTGGTGGGGCTGACCCGCAGCTACGGCGAGGACATTGAGGCGGTGCTGCGTTGGTCGTCCGAGAGCGCGACTCGGTTGCTGGCCATCGACGGCGGTGACGACCACCTGGCCGCACTGGCTGAGCAGCGTGACGGACTGGATCGGCGGTTGGCCGAGCTGGCGGCGTCCCTCGGGGCGGCGCGACGGGAGGCGGCTGGGCGTCTGGCCGCGACCGTGACCGAGGAGCTGGCCGGGTTGGCGATGGCCGGTGCGGTGGTGGAGGTCCGGGTCGAGGACGCGGGCGAGCTCGGACCGCACGGTGGAGATTCGGTGGAGATGCTCTTGGTGCCGCACCCCGGGGCACCGGCGCGTCCACTGGGCAAGGGTGCCTCCGGCGGGGAGCTGTCCCGGGTGATGCTGGCCCTGGAGGTGGCACTGGCCACGTCACCGGATCAGGGCGATGACCGGCCGGGGACCTTCGTCTTCGACGAGGTGGATGCGGGTGTTGGTGGTCGGGCCGCGACGGAGGTGGGTCGGCGGCTGTCTGCGCTGGCCACAGGCGCGCAGGTGCTGGTCGTCACACACCTCGCCCAGGTCGCGGCGTTCGCCGATCGGCACCTGGTGGTGACCAAATCGCGGGGCGGCGCGGACGGCGAGCAGGACGTCATCACCGCCTCGGATGTGCGCGAGGTCGACGGCGAGGACCGCATCGGAGAACTGGCGCGGATGCTCTCCGGCGACGACTCGCCCGCGGCGCGCGCACACGCAGCAGAGCTGTTGGTGCAACGAAACATGGCACGATGAACAGCGATGAAACTCCTGCCCTCGCGCCGACGCTCCGCTGCGGCCCGCGCGGGTGAGCTCGTCGGACCCGCCCGGGTCGATCCACGGACGAAGGCGCTGACCAAGCGTCTGCGTCCGGGCGACATCGCCGTGATCGACCACGTCGACATCGACCGGGTGGCCGCTGACTCACTCGTTGCTGCGCAACCCGCCGCGGTGCTCAATGCTGCCCGCTCCACCTCTGGCCGCTACCCGAACCTCGGACCGGGAATCCTGGTCGAGGCCGGAATCCCGCTGATTGACGACCTGGGACCGGACATCATGACCGCCCGCGAGGGTCGGGATCTGCGGATCGTGGACGGCAAGGTCTACGACGCCGACACCCTGCTTGCCGAGGGCGTGGTCCAGACCGAGCAGACGGTGGCCGCCGACCAGGAGGAGGCCCGCGCCGGGCTGTCCACCCAACTGGAGTCCTTCGCGGCGAACACCATGGACTACCTGCGTCGGGAGCGCGATCTGCTGCTCGACGGTGTGGGGGTGCCGGACATCACCACCGAGATCGAGGGCCGTCAGGTCCTGATCGTGGTGCGCGGGTACCACTACAAGGAAGACCTGGTGACGCTGCGGTCCTACATCCGTGAGTACCGCCCGGTGCTGATCGGTGTAGACGGTGGCGCGGACGCGATCCTCGAGGCCGGGTGGACTCCGGACATGATCGTCGGCGACATGGACTCGGTCTCCGATCGCGCATTGCAGTGCGGGGCGGAGATCGTGGTGCATGCCTACCGGGACGGTCGGGCACCGGGGTTGAGCCGGGTCGATCAGCTCGGGGTGCCGCACATCGTCTTCCCCGCGACCGGCACCAGCGAGGACATCGCGATGCTGCTCTCTGACGACAAGGGCGCTGAGCTGATCGTGGCGGTCGGCACCCACGCGACCCTGGTGGAGTTCCTGGACAAGGGCCGTGCGGGAATGGCGAGCACCTTCCTGACCCGGTTGCGGGTCGGCGGGAAGCTGGTCGACGCCAAGGGTGTGTCCCGGCTCTACCGGAACCGGATCTCCAATGTGCAGCTCACGCTGTTGGTGCTGGCCGGGTTGCTGGCCCTCGGGGTCGCCCTGGCCTCCACCACTGCCGGTCAGACCTTGATCGGACTGCTCGGCGCGCGCTGGGACGATGTGGCGCGCTGGTTCGGCTCCCTGTTCGGAGGCTCCTCGTGACCGGCTCCGCGCTGTGCGCCCCCGACTCTGTTCCCTGCTACCGAGAGCCCTCGCTGTGATCGACTTCCGTTACCACCTCGTCTCGCTGATCTCGGTGTTCCTGGCGCTGGCCGTGGGCATCGTGCTTGGTGCCGGCCCGCTCCGGGAGAGCATCGGCAACACGCTCACCGGGCAGGTCGACCAGCTCCGCGAGGAGAAGGACGCTCTGCGCACTGACCTTGACGCGGCCAAAGCCGCCACGACGGCAGCCACCGACTACATCGCCGCCGCCGGACCGCAGCTGGTCGACGGCACGTTGGCCGGTCGGAACGTCGCGGTGATCGCGATGGGCGAGGTCGACGCCGAGGCGCAGCAGGCCGTCGAGGACCAGTTGACCGCCGGGGGCGCGACGGTCAGCGCGCAGGTGACGTTGACCCCGTCCTGGTCGTCGACCGATCTGCGCAGCTTCCGCCAGGCGCTGGTGGCGAACCTCACCACCTACCTGAACCCCCAGCCGGAGTCCGGCACCGGGGCGGACACCGCCCTGTCCGAGGCCTTGATCCAGGCGTTGACCGGCGCGGACCCCGCGGACCCCACCAAGGTCAGCTCGGACGCCACCACGCTGATCAAGCTGCTCAGTACCGGTGATGACCCGCTGATCGAGTTGGCGGCGGACCTCAGCGTCCCGGCCGACGACGTGTTGCTGCTCACCGATAACCTGCTGGCCACCTCGACCACCACCGAGGAATCGGATGAGGACCAGGTGCAGGCCACCCAGGATTCGCTGTCTGCGCTGGTGCGGGTCGGGGCGGCCCGCGCGGCCGGTGCGGTGGTCGCCGGTGGCACAGTCGCCGATGACAGCCTGATCGGCGCGATCCTGGCCGACCAGGAGCTCGCGGACGCGGTCAGCACGGTCAATGGTGCTGAGGGGATCGCCGGGCAGGTGTCGGTGCCGCTGGCACTGAACGCCGACGCCGGTGGCACCGTCGGACACTACGGCGTCGGTGACGGGCTCACGCTGATCCCGACCACGACGACGCTGCCCGCCGTCGACCGGAACCCGGTCGCGGACCCCAACGCGGCTGACCCGAATGCGGGTGACCCCGCCGCCGGTGGTGCCGAGGGATGACCGGGGTGCTGCGACGGTTGATCGCCGCGACCACGGCCCGGGTCACCACCACGGTGGTCCGGGGGTTGCTGGACGATGAGCCGCCCGGTGGTCCGCGGATCTGGGAGCGCACTAATCATCGCGGTGAGCCGGTCAGTCTGCTGGGCGGCCCGTCGGTGGCGGCGGGGGTGCTGGCCGGGGGACTGGTCGGCGCGCCGAGCGTGCGGGACGGGGCTGCGCTGACGGTCGCGACGATCAGCGGGACCGGCTTCGGCCTGGTGGACGATCTGACCGAGGACCGCTCCGGCGAGGTCGCTAAGGGGCTGCGCGGTCATCTGGGCGCGCTGGCCAAGGGCGAGCTGACCACCGGTGGACTCAAAGTGCTGGGCATCGGCGCGGGTGCGCTGGTGGCTGCCGCTCTGAGCCGCCCGCAGGGCCCTCGGCCCACCGGACGAGCCGGACGGGTGGCGCTGCGGCTGGCAGAGATCGGGATGGACGGTGCGTTGATCGCCGCCAGTGCCAACCTGGTCAATCTGCTGGATCTGCGACCCGGTCGGGCGCTGAAGGCCACCGGCATCACCGCCGCGCCGGCCGCGCTGCTGGGTGGACCGGGTTCCGGGCCCGCCGCGGCAGTGCTGGGTGCCGTGGTCGCTGAGCTGCCGGACGACCTGGCCGAGCGCGACATGCTGGGCGATTCCGGGGCGAACGGTCTGGGCGCGGCCTTGGGCACCATCGCGGTGCAGCAGCTGCCCCGGCGGGGTCGTCTGGCCGTGCTCGCTGGTGTGGTGGGGCTGACGTTGGCCTCGGAGAAGGTGTCCTTCACTCAGGTGATCGCCCGCACCCCGGTGCTGCGCGAGATCGACGCCTGGGGTCGCCGCCCCGCCGCTGAGCCGAGTGCGCAGCGGACCGCGGAGCCGACCGACGACGGGTCGCCCCTGACGTGAGCCGTCGCCGCCTGCTGTCGGGGCTGGCCGGTGCCGCGGCGCTGATCGCGGCGGTGACCGTGGTGAGCCGCCTGCTGGGGTTCGTCCGCAGCCTGGTGTTCGCCAGTGCGGTGGGCGTCACCGGGATCGGTAATGCCTACAACGCGGCCAACACCATCCCGAATGTGCTGTTCGAGGTGGCTGCCGGTGGTGCGCTGACCGGTGCGCTGATCCCGGTGCTGGCGGCACCGCTGGCCCGGGGGATGCGTGCGGACGTGTCGCGGATCTCCTCCGCGATGCTGACCTGGGCGCTGTCCGGCCTGGTGTTGATCGGTGGGCTGTTGGCGCTGCTCGCCCGACCGGTGGCGGAGCTGACGGCGGCGAATAGCGACCCGGAGCTGGTGGTCTTCTTCTTGCGGGTGTTCGCGGTGCAGATCCCGCTGTACGGCCTGGCGGTGGTGCTCTCCGGGGTGTTGCAGGCGCAGAAGCGGTTCTTCTGGCCGGCGTTCGTTCCGGTGCTGTCCAGCCTGGTGGTGATCGCGACCTACGCGGGCTACGGCTGGCTGCTACGTCGCGAGGGCCTGCCGGTGACGCTGGAGCCGGGGGAGCTTCCGTCCGGGGCGGTGGAGTTGCTCGCCTGGGGGACCACAGCCGGGGTGTTGGCGATGGGTCTGCCGCTGCTGGTGCCGGTGCTGCGGTCGGGGGTGCGACTGCGCCCATCTTTCCGCTTCCCGCCCGGAGTCGGCAGTCGCGCCCGGAGCTTGGCGTTGGCCGGGGTCGGCGGGTTGGTGGCGCAGCAACTGTCCATGCTGGCGGTGCTCAAGCTGACCGACGCCTATGGCAGCACGGGCACGCTGGTGGCCTGGCAGACCCTGATCTACCCGGTGTACCTGCTGCCTTATGCGGTGTTGGCGGTGCCGTTGGCGACCAGCACCTTCCCCCGACTGGCCGAGCGTGCGAGCCGTCCGGACCGACAGGGCTTCGGGCGATTGACGGCGGTGACCACCCGTGGCGTGCTCACCGCCAGCACGGTGGGTGCGGTGGCGCTGATCGCGGCAGCGCCCGCGGTGACCACGGTCTTCGGGCGGATCGGCAACGGCGACGCGGACCTGCTCGGTGCGCTGAGCGGCCCGCTGGCGTTGACCGCACCGGGTCTGCTCGGCTTCGGGCTGATCTTCCATGTCTCCCGGGCGCTCTATGCGCTGGAGCAGGGGCGATCGGCAGTGATCGGGGCCAGCGTCGGCTGGGCGGTGGTGATCGCTGCCTCGTGGATCGGCTGCGCGGCGCTGGTCGGGTCCGGACAGGATGGGCCGGCCACGCTGCGGTCGCTGGCGGTGGGCAACACGGTCGGCATGCTGACTGCCGGGGTCGTGCTGCTGGTGTTGCTGCGTCGGGCGGCCGGAGCCGAGGCGGTGCAGGGGATCGCGCGGTCGACGGCGGTGCTGGTGGCCGCGGGTGCGGCCGGTTCAGTGCTAGGTCGTCTGGTGGTGGACGCTGGGCAGTCGATGCTCGGCGGAGTGGGCGGTGCGGTGCTGGCGGCGGTGGCTGGTGCACTGGTCGGGGCAGCGGTGCTGGTGGCCGGGGTGTGGGTGACTGACCGGTCGGCGATCACCGGTCTGCTCCGCCGCGGACGGACGGTGGAGGAATGATCATGCGCGTCGTGCAGGTGTTGGGATCGAGTGCGGGCGGGGTGGCCCGGCATGTGGCGCAGGTGACCGCGGAGTTGACCGCGGCAGGGGAGCAGGTGCTGGTCGCCGGTCCGTCGTCGGTGCGCTCCACCGTCCTGGGTGACGGGGGCCGGTTCGTGCCGGTGGAGATCGCCGACCGTCCGCATGCCTCGGACCTGGTGGCGATCCGTGAGCTGGCCCGGGCAGCCCGGGATGCCGATGTGGTGCACGCCCACGGGCTGCGTGCGGGGGCGCTGACCGTGCTGGCGGTGCGGCGGCGCACCCGGGTGGTCGTGACGCTGCACAACCTGCCGGTGGGTGGCCGAGCGATTCGGACTGTCTCCGCCGTGCTCGGTCGAGTGGTGGCCCGGGGTGCGGATGTGGTGTTGGGCGTCTCCGGTGACCTGGTGGCGCTGGCCCGGTCGCAGGGTGCCCGGCGTGCCGAACGTGCCCTGGTGCCCGCCCCGGCCCGTCGTGAACCGGGACAGACCCCCGCGCAGACCCGTGCGGAGCTCGGACTGGCCGCGGACACGCCGCTGGCGGTCACCGTGGCACGGTTGGCCCCGCAGAAGGGCCTGGACACCCTGGTGCGGGCGGCGTCCGGAGTCACGGTGCCGGGGTTCGTCTGGCTGCTGGCCGGGGACGGCCCGTTGGAGTCCGAGGTGCGCGCCCAGGCCGAGTCATCGGGTGCGCCGGTGCGGGTGCTGGGCCGTCGCGAGGACGTGCCGGAGCTGATCGCCGCCGCGGATGTGGTGGTGTCGACGGCGGTGTGGGAGGGCCAGCCGCTGGCGGTGCAGGAGGCGCTGGGCCTCGGCGCGGCGGTGGTCGCCACCGATGCGGGCGGCACCCGGGAGGTCACCGAGGACGCCGCCGTGCTGGTGCCGGTGGGGGACGACGACGCGCTGGCGACGGCGATCCGCGACGTGCTGACCGACCATGACCAGCGGGAACGACTGCGCGCCGCGGCCCGTGATCGTGTCGCACAGCTGCCCACACCGGCCGACGTTCTGACCCAGCTGCGCTCGATCTACCGGGTGTGACGCAGAGGTCCTGGGTGAACGGCGCTGCGTGCGATAGGGTTGAACCCCGTGGCAGAGCGCGCAAATCGACTCTCCGGGCGGTCGGAATCCGGGACCCGGCACATTTTCGTCACGGGAGGCGTCGCCTCCTCACTGGGCAAGGGCTTGACGGCCAGCAGCCTCGGCCGGTTGCTCCGGTCGCGGGGCCTGCGGGTCACGATGCAGAAGCTCGACCCCTACCTCAATGTCGACCCCGGGACGATGAACCCGTTCCAGCACGGTGAGGTCTTCGTCACCGAGGACGGCGCGGAGACCGACCTGGACGTCGGTCACTACGAGCGATTCCTGGACGTGAACCTGGTCGGCTCGGCCAACGTCACCACCGGTCAGGTCTACTCGCATGTGATCGCCAAGGAGCGTCGCGGGGAGTACCTGGGCGACACGGTGCAGGTCATCCCGCACATCACCGACGAGATCAAGTCGCGGATGCGGTCGCAGGCCGCCGATGACGTGGACGTGATCATCACCGAGATCGGTGGCACCGTCGGCGACATCGAGTCCCAGCCCTTCCTCGAGGCTGCCCGTCAGGTGCGGCACGAGCTCGGCCGGGACAATGTGTTCTTCCTGCACGTGTCGCTGGTGCCGTACATCGGCCCCTCCGGTGAGCTGAAGACCAAGCCCACCCAGCACTCGGTGGCGGCGCTGCGCAGCATCGGCATCCAGCCGGACGCGATCGTGCTGCGCTCCGACCGCGACCTGCCCGCCTCGATCAAGTCGAAGATCGCGCTGATGTGCGACGTCGACACCCAGGGCGTCATCTCCTGCAAGGACGCGCCGAGCATCTACGACATCCCGAAGGTGCTGCACGCCGAGGGCCTGGACGCCTACGTCGTGCAGCGGCTCGGTCTGCCGTTCCGCGATGTGGAGTGGGCCGGCTGGGAGGACCTGCTGGGTCGGGTGCACGGGGCGACGGACACGGTGGAGATCGGTCTGGTCGGGAAGTACATCGACCTGCCGGACGCCTACCTCTCGGTGACCGAGGCGCTGCGCGCCGGGGGCTTCCACCACCGGGTCAAGGTCAAGATCCGTTGGGTGCCCTCGGATGACTGCCAGACCCCGGAGGGCGCGCAGGCCGCGCTCGGCGGTGTGGACGCGGTGCTGGTGCCCGGCGGCTTCGGCGTGCGCGGCATCGAGGGCAAGCTCGGCGCGCTGCGCTGGTCCCGGGAGAACGGTGTGCCGACCCTGGGCATCTGCCTGGGCCTGCAGTGCATGGTGATCGAGTACGCCCGCAATGTGCTGGGCCTGCCCGGCGCATCCAGCTCGGAGTTCGACGACAACCCGACCGACCCGGTGGTCGCCACCATGGCCGAGCAGTTGGCCATTGTCGGTGGCGACGGCGACCTGGGCGGCACCATGCGGCTGGGTGCCTACGACGCGGTGTTGAACGAGGACTCCGTGGTCGCCGAGGCCTATGGCACCACCCGGGTCTCCGAGCGGCACCGGCACCGGTACGAGGTGAACAACTCCTACCGCGACCAGCTGGAGGCGGCTGGTCTGGTCATCTCCGGCACCTCGCCGGACTCCTCGCTGGTGGAGTTCGTCGAGCTGCCGCGCGAGACGCACCCGTACTACGTCTCGACCCAAGCGCACCCGGAGTTCAAGTCCCGCCCGACCGACGCGCACCCGCTGTTCGCTGGTCTGGTCAGTGCCGCGCTCAAGGCTCGGGGCTGAGATGACTGTCGACGGCCCGCGTCCGGACCCCACCGATCACCCGGCTCCTCGCCCGGTGCTGGAGCATGAGCTGCTGCACCACGGGAAGATCTGGGATCTGGTGTCCGAGCGGGTCGACCTGGGGGAGTCCCAGGTGGTCCGGGAGTTCCTGGACCACCCGGGCGCGGTGGCGATCATCGCGCTGGACCAGCAGGAGCGGGTGCTGCTGCTGCGACAGTACCGGCACCCGGTGCGACACGAGCTCTGGGAGCCACCGGCCGGGCTGCTCGACGTCGAAGGTGAGCCGCCAGTGCGTGCCGCGGCACGGGAGTTGGCCGAGGAGGCTGATTTGCGTGCCGGTCGCTGGGATCTGCTGACCGAGTTCTTCACCAGCCCCGGTGGGTCGGATGAGCGGATCGCGGTCTATCTGGCCCGCGATCTGTCACCGGTTCCGGAGGCGGAGCGTTTCACCCGGGAAGACGAGGAGGCCGGGATGGTGCCGTTCTGGGTCTCGTTGGATGACGCGGTGGATGCGGTGCTGACCGGGCGATTGAGCAGCCCGTCGGCGACGGTCGGGATTCTGGCGGCTGCGGCTGCTCGGGATCGGGGATGGATGACGCTGCGCGAGGCGTGAGCGTGTGAGGCCATACACGGGGCCCCGGGGAACTCTCCCCGGGGCCCTGTTCCATGTCCGCCCGACGGAGGTCCCCTGCACCCTTCGGCGTCTGACGGTGCGGCACCCCGGGTGAATTCGCAGCTCAGCGCCATGCGCCCCGACACCTCGGGCGACAAGGGCGATTAAAGTCTATTGATATAGATTTGGCGAATGCGCGCAGCGAGGTTTGACGGCGATTCTTTTCGTGTGCCATCCTCCCCGCATGGCAACGTTGCCGGAGCCCCGGAACCAGAGCGAGGACACCGTCGTGTCCACCGCCGAGAGCGTCGACGCCTCGCGCTCGCCGCGGACAAAGGTGACGATTTCCGACGTTGCCCGGATGGCCGGGGTGTCAATGTCGACGGCCTCCCGTGTCATTCGTGGTGCTTCCTCCGTATCCCCGCGGACCAGGGAACGCGTCATGAATGCGGTGGAGGTCACCGGGTATACCGCTGACCCCTTCGCTCGGACCCTGCGCAGCAGCGGAAACCTGGGCGTCGTCGCGGTGGTCGTGCCGGATATCGGGGACCCGTACTTCGCGCAGCTGTACTCCCACCTCCAGGAATTCGCGCTGGCCCGCGGTGAGGGCATTTTGTTGGGCAGTCACCTCGAGGACTACGCCGCCCAGACCGACGTCCTGGCTCAGCTCGCCGTGTATCGGCCAGCCGCCGTCGTGCTGGTGCCCGCGCCCGGGACCACACCGCGCGATGTCGAGCAGTTGCAGGCCCAGGGCATCGGCGTGGTGGTCGTGGACCGCCCGGTCGGCGGCGTCGTCGTGGACTGCGTGCTGGCCGAGAACGAGGTCGGCGCGGAGGCCCTGGTGACCAGCACGGTCGGACCGGAAGACCGGGTCGCGGTCGCGATGCTGCCGCGCCAGATCTGGACTCAGGAGCGCCGGCTCGATGCGGTGACCACCGCCCTCGGGCGGCGCGGACTCCAGCCCGTTGCCGTGGTGGAAGAGACCGCCGCTCTGGCGCAGACCAGCGGGAAGTTCAGCCGAATCCTGGAGCAGGAGCCGACGGTGGTCATCTCGCTGTCCCTGACCTCGGCTATGGGGGTGCTGCGCCAACAGTCGGAGCTCGGCGGGCCGTCGATGCGGATCGCCGCCTTCGACACCCACCCGTGGTTCGACCTCATCACCACCGAGGTCACCACGGCCTCCCAGAACCCCCGCCAGGTCGCGTCGACGATCGATGGCCTGGTGGTGCGCCGACGCGCCGAGGCCGCGGCCCCGGCCCAGACCTCGGTGCTGCCCTTCGCGCTCGGGGTCAACCGTGCCGCCCAACTCCGTGGTGCCGAGGGCGGCGCGGGCTGACCTGCCCCTGAGCCAGAACACAGCCCGGTGACCCGCCGGGCTGACCAGACCAACCCCCTTTCACACCGCAACGCACAACCAAGAAGGAACACACCATGCGCAAGAGTCGAATCATCGTGGCTTCGCTGACCGCATTGTCCGTCGTGGGGCTCGCCGCCTGTAGCTCGGGCGACGACAGCTCATCGGGCGGGTCGGGCTCGGGTGAGATCCGGGTGGGGGCGAGCCTGCTCACCCAGACCCACCCGTTCTACGTGGCCATGAAGGAGGCCATGGAGGACGAGGCCACCAACCAGGACATCGACCTGACCGTGTCCATCGCTGACCAGGACCTGAACCGGCAGATCTCCCAGGTGGAGGACTTCGTCAACCAGGACGTCGATGTGATCGTGCTGTCCCCGGTCGACTCCGAGGGCGTCGCCGGTGCGATCAAGAAGGCCGACGCGGCCGGCATCCCGGTGATCACCGTGGACATCGCCGCCAACGGCGTCGATGTCGCCTCGCACATCGCCACCGACAACGTGACCGGCGGGATGATCGCCGCCGAGGCGCTCTCCCAGTTCCTGGACGGCACCGGTGAAGTCGGTCTGATCACCTACCCGGAGATCCAGTCGGTGGTGGACCGGATCGACGGCTTCAAGACCGTCGCCGAGCAGTACCCCGGCATTGAGATCGTCAAGGAGGTCCCCGGTCGGGACCGTGCCGAGGCGAAGGCTGCCGCGGAGGACATGCTCACCGCGCAGCCCGAGCTGGCCGGGATCTTCGGCTTCGGAGACGACATGGCCCTGGCGGCCGCGCAGGCCACCGCGTCGGCCAAGTCCGACGCCGTGGTGGTCGGGTTCGACGGGATGGAAGAGGCCATCGCGGGAGTCGACTCCGACAGTGCCTTCCAGGCCGTCGTGACCCAGCACCCGGACGAGATGGGTGTCAAGGCGATGGAGGCCGCTGCGGATCTGGCAGCCGGTGAGGACGTCGAGAAGCTCATCCCGATCACCCCGGGCCTGTACGTGCACGGCAAGGGCGAGGTCGAGGTCACGGTCAACGGCGACAAGGTCGAGGTCGACGTCAAGTGACCACTTCTGGACACCGCGTGGGCGCCGGGTCGACCGGCGCCCACGCCCAGACAGGGAGGTGGCGGCGGTGACCGAGCTGTTGCGGACGACGCAGATCACCAAAGCGTTCCCCGGCGTCGTCGCGTTGGATGGCGTCGACCTCACGGTCAACTCCGGTGAAGTCCTCGCCCTGCTGGGTGAGAACGGGGCCGGCAAGTCGACCCTGATGAAGATCCTCGCAGGGGTGCAGCCGCCGGACAGCGGCAGCATCCACGTCGACGGCACCGAGGTCACCATCAATGACCCGCTGATGTCCAAGAAGCTGGGCATCGGCATCGTCTTCCAGGAGCTGAGCCTGGCGGACAACATGACGGTCGCGGAGAACATCTTCGCGTTGAACGAGCCGATGCGTGGGCCGTTCGTGGACAGCCGGGCGATGTACCGCCAGGCCCAGGAGCTGCTCGACCGGCTGGGCTTCGACGTCGACCCGCGTGCCATGGTCGGTGACCTGTCGGTGTCCTCGCAGCAGCTGGTGGAGATCGCCAAGGTTCTGCGCGCGCAGCCGCGAGTGCTGATCCTGGACGAGCCCACCTCGACGCTGACCGAACGCGAGGTCCAGGCCCTGTTCGCCGTGGTGAACCGGGTCAAGGCCGAGGGCACCGGCGTGGTCTACATCTCGCACAAGATGGACGAGATCCACGCGCTGTGCGACCGGGCGACGGTGCTGCGCGACGGGGCGGTGGTCGGTGGTGCCAAGCTGGCCGACACCACCGTCGACGAGCTGGTCAAGATGATGGTCGGTCGGCCGTTGGAACAGTCCTTCCCGCCGCAACGGCCGGTGGATGCCGACGCACCGACGGTGCTGGAGCTGAACGGCTTCACCCGGGCGGGTCGGTTCGAGGACATCGACCTGACCGTGCGCGCGGGCGAGATCGTCGGGATCTACGGTCTGGTCGGCGCGGGCCGCACCGAGCTGGCGCACGGCATCTTCGGGGTAACCCCCGCGACCTCGGGCACCATGCGGCTGCACGGCACCGAACTGCGGATCGGCAGTCCGTCCGAGGCAGTGGCCCACGGCATCGCCTACGCCACCGAGGACCGCAAGAGCGAGGGGCTGGTGTTGGACGCCTCGGTGGCGCACAACACCACGATGGCCAATCTGGGGGCGATCTCCCGGGCGCTGGGGTTTCTGTCCTTCCGGCAGGAGAAGGACATCACCCGCGCCGCCGTCGAGTCGTTCCGGGTCAAGACCCCGACGATCACCCATGCCGTGGGCACTCTGTCCGGCGGTAACCAGCAGAAAATCGTTCTGGCCAAATGGCTCGAGACAGCACCCAAGGTGCTGTTGCTCGATGAGCCGACGCGCGGGATCGACGTCGGTGCCAAATATGAGATCTACCTGCTCATGCAGAAGCTGGCGGAGCAGGGTGTCGCCATCGTCATGATCTCCTCAGAATTGCCTGAGGTGCTCGGTATGGCGCACCGGGTCCTGGTCATGAACGACCACCGAATCATTGCCGAGGTCGACCCGGCCAGCAGTGACGCAGAATCCATCATGTCCCACATCACCGGAGGATCGCAGTGAGTTTCTCAGTGCGTCAGATCACGGGCAACAACCTGGTCCGTACGTATGGCGGGACGTTGGCCGCCCTGGTGGGGCTGATGGTGTTGTTCAGCTTCACCAATGACTATTTCTTCAATGCCCGAAACCTCGGGAACATCCTGCTGCAGATGACCGTGGTCGCGCTGCTCGCCTACGGGATGACCTACGTCCTGATGCTGGGGGAGATCGACCTGTCGGTCGGCTCCATCGTCGCGGTCTCCGGCGTGAGTCTGGGCTTGATGCTCCAAGCGGGCTGGAACCCGTGGCTGGCGATCGTGGTGACCATGGCGGTCGGCATCGCCTGCGGGTTCGTCAACGGCTGGTTGTCGGCCTATCTGAAGATCCCGACGTTCATCGTCACCGTCGCCACCATGGGGATCTTCCGCGGTGTGGGCCAGGCGTTGACCAATGCCAAGGCCGTGTCGGTGGATGAGCCGACTGTGGAGTGGCTGGGCACCGGAGAGATCGCCGGGATCGGCGTGCCGATCATCATCATGCTCATCGTGCTGCTGGTGATGAACACCGTGCTGACCCGCACCAAATTCGGTCGCCAAGCAGTTCTCACCGGTGGGAACCGCGACGCCGCCCGGTTCGCCGGGATCAAGGTGCAGCGGCTGCAAGTCAAGGTCTTCATCATCATCGGCGCCTGCGCTGCGCTGGCCGGCATCCTGCTGACCTCCCGGCAGTACTCGGCCCAGCCGAATGCCGCGGACGGCTACGAGCTGGACGCCATCGCGGCAGCCGTGCTCGGTGGGACCAGCCTGAACGGCGGACGCGGCACCGTGTTCGGCACGTTCATCGGTGCACTGATCATCGCCGTGGTCAACAACGGCATGAACCTGATGGGCGTTGAGTCCTACCTGCAGAAGATCGTCAAGGGCGTGATCATCATCCTCGCCGTGTGGGTGGATGTGCGGTCCAAGCGTCCGGGTAAGGCGAACTGACCGTGGTGCGATTGCTCTGTGCGGGCGAGGTGCTCGCGGAGATGGTCGCCCAGCAGGTCGATCAGGATCCTCTGGCGGTTGGCCAGTGGGACGGGCCGTTCCCCTCCGGTGCCCCGGCGATCTTCGCCGACCAGGCCGCACTGTGCGGGGCCGAGGTCGCGGTGCTGGGGCGCGTCGGGGATGACGACTTCGGTCGAGTCTGTCTGAACCGGCTGCGGCAGGACGGCGTGGACGTCTCGGCGATCACGGTCGACCCGGAGCGGTCGACCGGGGTGGCGTTCGTCCGCTACCGCTCGGATGGTTCGCGGTCCTTCCTGTTTCACGTGGCCGACGCCGCGGCCGGTGCCTTCACGGTGCCGGACCCGCGGGCGGCGGTCGCCGGGATGGACTGCCTGCACCTCATGGGCAGCAGCGCGTTCAGTGCTCAGGCGGTGACCCATCTGGGTCGACTGTTCGACGCGGCACGGGCGGCAGGCGTGCGGGTGAGCGTGGACCCCAATGTGCGGGTCGAGATGCTCACCGATCCGGCACACCGGGCCGAACTGCGCCGATGGACCGAAGGCGCCCAGTACGTGTTGGCCAGCGAGGGCGAACTTGAGGCCCTGTTCGATGGCCGGGACCGGGACGCCTGCGTCGCCGAGCTCCTGGCCGGGGCCGCCGAACTGGTGGTGATCAAGCAGGGGTCGCGCGGAGCGCTGCTGCACAGCCGGGACGGCGCGGTGATCCGCGTGCCCGGGATCAGCGTGGTGGAGGTCGACGCGACCGGTGCCGGCGACTGCTTCGGCGGCACCTTCCTGTCCCTGGTCCTGCAGGGGTACCAGCCGGCTGAGGCGGTCCGGCTGGCGAATATCGCCGGGGGGCTATCCGTGACCGCACGTGGCCCGATGTCGGGCAATCGCCCACTCGCGGAGCTGGTCGCGGTGCACAACCAACAAGGAGAAGACGATGCGTGACGCATTGCGCGAGGTCCTGGCCCGGAACAAGGCGGGGGAGGGCGCGGGCATCTACTCGGTCTGCTCGGCGCACCCGCTGGTGATCGAGGCCGCCGCGCTGCAGGTGCTGGCGGACGGTGGCGACCTGTTGGTCGAGGCCACCTCCAATCAGGTGGACCAGTTCGGCGGGTACACGGGGATGACACCCGCGCAGTTCCGCGAGTTCGTGTACACCATCACGGACGCGGCCGGTCTGGACCGTGACCGCGTGATCCTGGGCGGGGACCACCTCGGCCCGAACCGGTGGTCCGGTCAGGACGCCGCCACGGCGATGGACCACGCCGAGGATCTGGTGCGCGCCTATGTCGCTGCCGGCTACACCAAGATCCACCTGGACTGCTCGATGTCCTGTGCGGATGACCCCACCCCGCTGACCGATGCCATCGTCGCCGAGCGCGCGGCCCGTCTGATGCGGGTAGCCCAGGAGGCTGAGCTGTCCGATGCGGTGCCGGTGTCCTATGTGATCGGCACCGAGGTGCCGGTGCCCGGCGGTGCGCACGAGACGCTGGGTGAGCTGACGCCGACCTCGCCGGAGGCGGCCCGGGAGACGATCCGCGCTCACCAGGAGGCCTTCGCCGCTCATGGGGTGTCTGAGGCCTGGAACCAGGTGGTGGCGATGGTGGTGCAGCCCGGGGTCGAGTTCGACCACGTGCAGGTGGTCGACTACCGCCCCGAGCGCACCGGTGGCTTGCAGCAGGTGATCGCCGACCAGTCCCTGGTGTTCGAGGCGCACTCCACCGACTACCAGACCGAGGAGCGGCTGCGGGCCCTGGTGGTCGACCACTGGGCGATCCTCAAGGTCGGGCCCGGTCTGACATTCGCGTTGCGTGAGGCGTTGTTCGCCCTGGCCGCCATCGAGGATGAGCTGCTGCCGGTCGCGGATCGTTCCGGTCTGCGCGCGGTGATCGAGCAGGTCATGCTCGACGACCCGACGTATTGGCAGTCCTACTACGAGGGCGACCCCGACGAGCAGGCGCTGGCCCGCAAGTACTCCTACTCCGACCGGATCCGGTACTACCTGCCCAACCCCCGGATCGTGGCGGCCATCGACGCGATGTTCGCCGGTCTGGACCGGGTGGGCATTCCCGAGCCGCTCATCGGCCAATACCTGCCCGACCAGTTCTGGCGGGTACGGGACGGCATCCTGGCTCCTCGGGCCAAGGACCTCGCGGTGGACCGGGTGCGTGACGTGTTGCGCCTGTACTCCGCCGCCTGTGCGGTGGCCTGACATGCCGGCTGTCAGCAGCACCGAGTTGCTGGCCAGTGCCACCGCCGCGGGGACGGCGGTCGGTGCCTTCAACGTCATCCACCTGGAGACGGCCGAGGCCCTGATCGCCGCCGCGGAGTCGACCGACCTGCCGGTGATCGTGCAGATCTCGCAGAACTGCGTCGACTACCACGGCGGCCTCGAACCGATCGCCCGCGCGACCCTGGCCCTGGCCGAGAGCGCTCGAGTACCGGTGGTCGTCCACCTGGATCACGCCGAACGGGTCGACCTGGCCCTGGCCGCGGTGGATCTGGGCTTCGGCTCGGTGATGTTCGACGGGGCGACCCGGCCCTTCGAGGAGAACGTGGCCGAGACCCGCCGGGTGGTGGAGTACGCCCACGCTCGTGGTGTGGTGGTCGAGGCCGAACTCGGTGCCATCGGAGGCAAGGGTGGTGCGCATACCCCGGGCGTGCGCACCGACCCCGCTGAAGCGGCACAGTTCGTCGCGGCGACCGGCGTGGACTCCCTCGCGGTCGCGGTCGGTAGCTCCCATGCCATGACCCGGCGTGATGCGGTGCTGGACGTGGACCTGATCGCTCGCCTGCGGGCGGCAGTCCCGGTCCCGCTGGTCCTGCACGGGTCATCCGGGGTCGCCGACGCCGGCCTCGTGGCGGCGATCGGCGCCGGGATCGCCAAGGTCAACGTGTCCACCCATCTGAACGTCGGATTCACCGGCGCGGTGCGGGACCATCTGGACCGCGACCCCGATGTGGTGGATTCACGGCGCTATGTCGCCGCCGGTCGGGACGCGGTCCAGACGGAGGCCGCACGGCTGCTGGCACTGTTCGCCGGTCGGTAACGCCTCACCCGAACGGGCCCCGGGCAACTCCCGGGGCCCGTTCGTGCGTCCGGTGGCCGGCGCGGGCCGACGTCACAGGCGAGGAACTCCCGGACGAGGTGATCGGGGAGTCGGACGAGCGCCGGTCAACGTCGGACGCGGAAGCTCATCAGGTACCGCGTGGACCCGGCGGTGAGCAGCCCGGCCGCGGCCATGTGCAGCAGCACCAGCACGATCGGCAGGTCGGTGGCGACCTGGACATAGCCGATGATCCCCTGGAGCACGACCAGGGCGACCATGGTCCAGCCGAGTCGGGGGACCGGCTGCGGAGCGCGGCGGTTGAGCACCAGCAGCGCGATCAGTACCGCGACGAACGCCCAGACCGCGGCGGCGTGCAGCCGGGCCATCAGCAGGGGGTCGATGGCGAAGCGGTAGCCGACCTCCTCGTCGCCGGAGTGCGGGCCTGCGCCGGTGGTGATCGCGCCCAGGGCCAGGACGACGGCCAGCAGCACGCCGAACAGCGGGGCCAGTCGTCGCGATGCGGTCGGGACCACCGGGGTGGGTCGGCCATCGCCCTCGGCGGAGCGGTCGAGCAGGATCGCGGAGGTGGCCACCAGCAGCATCGACACCAGCAGGTGTGTGCTGACCCAGGCGGGGTGCAGGTCGAAGAGCACGGTCACGCCGCCGATCACCGCCTGGAGCACCACCCCGAGCAGCGGGGCGAGCCCGAGCCAGCGGTAGGAGCGGACCCGGCCGCGGTCGGTGAGGACCAGCACGGCGACCAGGATCGCGATCACCCCGAGCACGCCGGTGAGCGTCCGGTTCCCGAACTCGATGTACGGGTGGATCGTCGTCGCCTCGTGGAACTTCGGCGTGAAGTGCCCGGGCTCGCACTGCGGCCAGGTGGAGCAGCCGAGTCCGGAGCCGGTCAGTCGCACCGCGCCGCCGGTGACCACGATGGCGATCTGCGCGATCAGGTTGGCGATCAGCACGGGACGGGTCAGGCGGGTGCGCCAGACGTCGAGGGTGCGGGGGGCGTCGGCGGCGGTGTCGACCTCGGTACGGCTCACCGGTCCAGGGTACGAGGCGGGTGCGGGGCTTCGGGACGGTTCGGGCGAGGAGTTGGTCACGTCCCGCTCAGCGCAGCGGCATGAGCTCTCGGACCAGGCGATCCGGGGTGGCGGTGAAGACATGCGGGTCCACCGGTGTGTCCGGGTCCGGCCAGTGCACATTCACCGTGTGCAGGTGGTACCGCCACTCGCCGCCGCTGCCGCAGGGCGATGCGCCGAGCCGGTAGTTCGCCTGCCATCGCAGCCACTGGCCCGGGTCGAGCCGAACGGTCGGGTGCGCCGGAGCACTCGTCGACCGTCGGCGGAACGTCGGTTGGAACCGCACCGCGAGACGGTTGCCGTCGATGATCAGACCCAGGTCGCCGGGATCCACCAGCGAGGGGCGGGGTGTCCCGGGCTCGAAGTCGTCGGCCTCGTCGAATCCGACCGCGTGCAGTCGCACCCGGGGTCTGGGGCCACGCTCGGGCAGGTCATGCGGATCGGGCAGCCGCAAGCCGAGCGGGGTGGCGTTCCTGCGGGTGGCACCCGGTGCACCGCGGCTGGCGACGGTCCACTCGGTGACCAGCCACTGCACGATCGGTGTCATCCGACCACAGTAAAACGATCCGTCGTCTCGGGACGCCGTCACCCGACCGACGTCACATCCCGAGTCGTCGCCGGACGAGACCCCCGGTTGCACGGCAGGTGCGTCAGGACCAGCGGAACCAGCGGCGCACCCCGGCGCCCAGGAGCAGCGTCCATCCCGCCAGGACCACCAGGTGCACCGCCGGGAACCCACCGTCGACCAGCGCGGTGCGCAGCGCCTCGCCCAGCGCGCCCGGGGGCAGCCACACCGCGACCTCCGCCCACCAACCGGGCAGGTCGGCCACCGGCAGCACCACGCCACCGACCACCGCTAGCAGCACCAGCAGCAGGTTGGCCGCCGCCAGCACCGCCTCGGCGCGCAGGGTGCCGGCCAGCAGCAGGGCGAGTGCGGTGAAGGCCGCGACCCCGAGCAGCAGCGCCAGCACCGCCGTGGGGATCCCGGCGGGTTCCGGCCGCCAGCCGAGCAGCAGCCCGACGGCGCCGACCACGATCACCTGCACCGCGGCGACGGCGAGCACCGCGACCGCCTTGCCTGCCAGCAGTCCACCGCGACCGAGCGGGGTGGTGGCCAGCAGTCGCAGCACGCCGTTACGCCGGTCGAAGGCGGTGGCGATCGCCTGGGAGGTCATCGATCCGGCCATGACGGCCAGTCCGAGGATGCCGGGGGTGACCACGTCGATCCGCGCGGCATCGCCGACCCCGATGTCGAGGAACGAGGACCGGCCCAGGGCGATCAGTGCCACCACCGGGATGATCAGGGTGACCAGCAACTGCTCGCCGTTGCGGAGCACCGCCAGGGTCTCGAACCGACCCTGGGCCAGCACACGGCTGACCGGGGGAGCAGCAGCGCTCATCGCAGATTCCGTCCGGTCAGGTCGAGGAACACGTCCTCGAGGGTGCGGCGTCCGGCGTCCAGCTGGGTGAGCAGAATCCCGCGGTCGGCGCACCACGCGGTCAGGGCGGCGACCAGGGCGGGGGTGGCGGGCAAGTCGACGGCGTAGCGGCCCGGCGCGGTCTCCCGGACGGCGCTGGTGCGGGTCGCGGGCAGGCCGGGCAGCGCCCAGAGCACGGAATCCAACGCGCCGACATCCAGCCCCGGCTCCGCGCGGAAGGTGACGGCGGTGCTGCCGGTGGCCAGCTCGTCCACAGTGCCCTCGGCGATCACCGCGCCATGGTCGACCACCACCACCCGGTCGGCCAGCTGCTCTGCCTCGTCCATCAGATGGGTGGTCAAGACCACGGCCACCCCGTCGGCGCGCAGCTCAGCGATCAGCTCCCACACCGCCCGACGAGCCTGCGGGTCCATCCCAGCGGAGGGCTCGTCCAGGAACACCAGCTCCGGACGACCGACTACCGCCGCCGCCAGAGCCAGACGCTGCCGCTGCCCGCCGGAGAGTCGACGCACCGTCGTGCGGGCGAAGGGGGCGATGCCCAGCCGTTCCACCAGCTCATCCACCGGTCGGGGATCAGTGAACATCGAGGCCACATGCCGCAGCACCGCCAGGGCCGGTGCGCCGGTGGGCAGCCCGGCGTCCTGCAACATCACCCCCACCCGGGGGCGCAGCGCCGCCGCGTCGGCCAGTGGGTCCAGGCCCAACACCCGGATCTGACCGGAGTCGGGGGTGCGCAGGCCTTCGCAGCACTCGATGGTGGTGGTCTTGCCCGCACCGTTGGGGCCGAGCACCGCCGTGACCTGCCCGGCTGCCGCGGTCAGATCCAGCCCGTCGACGACGGGGCGACCGTCGTAGCGTTTGACGAGGCTGCGGACGGACAGGGCGGCTGTGGGTGGCACCCGGAGAGTGTATGAGCAGCGCGAATGTGAGGTGACCCTTCCTTGCCAGGGAGGAATTTGGCAACAAAGATGTTGCCGATATCGGGCACGGAGAGGAGGAGTGGCATGTCATCGACCACCACACCCCTCGGCACCCGCCCGGACCTGGATGCCGAGGAGGCCGGGACCCGTCGCCGGGTGCTCGACCTGATCGCCAGCGACGGACCGGTCTCCGCCGCGGAGCTGGCCGCCCACCTCGACCTGACCGCCGCTGCCGTGCGTCGCCACCTGGCGCTGCTCGAGGGTGAGGGTCAGATCGCGGTCCACGACGGCCGCGCGGCGGGCAGCCCGGCCAAGCGCGGACGTCCGGCCAAGCGGTACGTCGTCACCAGCGACGGACAGGCCGCACTCAGCCAGCAGTACTCGGAGCTGGCCAGCCAGGCACTGCGGTTCCTGGCCGAGGTCGGCGGTGCGGACGCGGTACGTGACTTCGCCGCCCGTCGGGTGCAGGAACTGGAGACCCGACACGCTGACGCGCTGGCCGAGGCCGGTGCGGATCTGAGCCGACGGGCGGAGGTCCTGGCGGAGGGTCTGTCCGACGACGGGTTCGCCGCCAGTGCTCGACCGGTGCCCGGCGGGATGGCGATCCAGCTGTGCCAGGGCCACTGCCCGGTGCAGGCGGTGGCGGCCGAGTTCCCCGAGCTGTGCGAGGCGGAGGCCCGGGCGTTCTCCCGGATGCTCGGCGTCCACGTGCAGCGGCTGGCCACACTCGCCCACGGCGGGCACGTCTGCACCACCAACATCCCGATCATCCCGGTCCGTCCCTCGACGACCTGAACTTCCTCGAAGCCGCCGCCCCCATCCCGTGAGGACACGGAAGGACGATTCACCCATGACCACTGAGCCGATGACCCAGGACGAGGCGATCGCCTCGATCGGCAACTACGAGTACGGCTGGCACGACGCCGATGCCGCCGGGGCCAGTGCGCGCCGCGGTCTGAGCGAGGACGTCGTGCGGGAGATCTCCGCGCTGAAGAACGAGCCGGAGTGGATGCTCAAGACCCGGCTCAAGGCGCTGCGTCTGTTCGACAAGAAGCCGATGCCCTGGTGGGGTGCGGACCTGTCCGGCATCGACTTCGACAACATCAAGTACTTCGTGCGGTCCACGGAGAAGCAGGCCACCTCCTGGGAGGAACTGCCGGAGGACATCAAGAACACTTACGACCGGCTGGGCATCCCGGAGGCGGAGAAGCAGCGCCTGGTCGCCGGTGTCGCCGCGCAGTACGAGTCCGAGGTCGTCTACCACCAGATCCGTGAGGACCTGGAGGCGCAGGGCGTGATCTTCGTGGACACCGACACGGGTCTGCGCGAGTACCCGGAGCTGTTCGAGCAGTACTTCGGCTCGGTGATCCCCCCGGGCGACAACAAGTTCGCGTCGTTGAACACCGCGGTCTGGTCCGGTGGGTCCTTCGTGTACGTCCCGCCGGGTGTGCACGTGGAGATCCCGCTGCAGGCCTACTTCCGGATCAACACCGAGAACATGGGTCAGTTCGAGCGGACGCTGATCATCGCGGACGAAGGTTCCTACGTGCACTACGTCGAGGGCTGCACCGCGCCGATCTACCAGTCCGACTCGCTGCACTCCGCGGTGGTCGAGATCATCGTGAAGAAGAACGCCCGGGTGCGGTACACGACCATCCAGAACTGGTCGAACAACGTGTACAACTTGGTCACCAAGCGGGCCACCGCCGCCGAGGGCGCCACCATGGAGTGGGTCGACGGCAACATCGGCTCCAAGGTCACCATGAAGTACCCGGCGATCTACCTGCTGGGCGAGCACGCCCGTGGCGAGACGCTGTCCATCGCCTTCGCCGGTGAGGGCCAGCACCAGGACGCCGGCTGCAAGATGGTGCACGCCGCCCCGCACACCTCCTCGTCCATCGTGTCGAAGTCGGTGGCCCGTGGCGGTGGCCGCACCTCCTACCGCGGTCTGGTGCAGGTGTTGGAGGGTGCGTCGCACTCCGCCTCCAACGTGCTCTGCGACGCGCTGCTGGTCGACCAGATCTCTCGCTCCGACACCTACCCCTATGTGGACGTCCGCGAGGACGACGTGTCGATGGGCCACGAGGCGACGGTCTCCCGGGTCTCGGAGGACCAGCTGTTCTACCTGATGTCCCGCGGCATGACCGAGACCGAGGCCATGGCGATGATCGTGCGCGGGTTCGTCGAGCCCATCGCCCGTGAGCTGCCGATGGAGTACGCCCTCGAGCTGAACCGCCTGATCGAGCTGCAGATGGAAGGGGCCGTCGGCTGATGTCGACCACCACACAGAACTTGTCGACCGACCACTCCCGCGCGACCGCCGACGAGGCGCACTCGCACGGGGTCGGCTCCGCACCGGAGTCCTCCCGTGCCGCCCGGCTGAGCTCCTTCGAGGTCGCCGACTTCGCGGTGCCCAGCGGGCGCGAGGAGGAGTGGCGGTTCTCACCCGTGGACCGGCTGGCGCCGCTGTTCGCCGGGGACAGCGAGGGCAAGCTGACCGGGCACGGCGTGCTGACCACCGTGGTGGACGCCCCGGAGGTCGAGGTCGAGATCGTGGACCGCGACGACGAGCGCCTGGGTCTGGCCGGTAAGCCCGGTGACCGTGCGGCGGCGGTGGCCTGGGCCTCCGCGACCCGCGCCACCGT
This sequence comes from Cellulomonas sp. NPDC089187, assembly GCF_040685135.1. Taxonomy (NCBI): domain Bacteria; kingdom Bacillati; phylum Actinomycetota; class Actinomycetes; order Micrococcales; family Cellulomonadaceae; genus Cellulomonas; species Cellulomonas sp. NPDC089187. Next base: position 29,728 of record NZ_JBFBHI010000001.1, read on the forward strand.
GGTGACCATCCCGGCCGAGCAAGTGGCCTCCACGGTCACCTCGATCCGGGTGGAGGGCGTCGAGGGCAACACCGAGCCCAGCGCCGCGCACCTGCTGGTGCACGCGAAGCCGATGTCGCAGGCCACCGTGGTGATCGACCACGTCGGCCAGGCGCAGCTGACCGAGACCGTCGAGGTGGTCGCCGAGGACGGCGCGCACTTGACCGTCGTCTCCGTGCAGGACTGGGCCGAAGGTGCGGTGCACAACGCCGCGCACCGGGTCCGGATCGGCCGGGACGCCACCGTCAAGCACATCATCGTCACTCTGGGCGGCGACGTGGTCCGGGTGACCCCGGATGCGGAGTTCGTCGGCGAGGGCGGCTCGGTGGAGATGCTCGGGGTGTACTTCGCGGATGCGGGGCAGCACCAGGAGCAGCGGCTGTTCGTCGACCACGCGGTGCCGAACTGCAAGTCCCGGGTGACCTACAAGGGCGCACTGCAGGGTGAGGGCGCGCACACGGTGTGGGTCGGTGACGTGCTGATCCGGGCCGAGGCTGAGGGCACCGACACCTATGAGCTGAACCGGAACCTGGTGCTCACCGACGGGGCACGCTCCGACTCGGTGCCGAACCTGGAGATCGAGACCGGTCTGATCGAGGGCGCCGGCCACGCCAGCGCCACCGGACGCTTCGACGATGAGCAGCTGTTCTACCTGCAGGCCCGGGGCATCCCGGAGACCGACGCCCGCCGGCTGGTGGTGCGGGGATTCTTCGCGGAGCTGATCACGCAGATCGGCGTGCCGGAGGTCGAGGAGCGGTTGATCGCGGCCATCGAGCGCGAGCTGGCCCAGTCGATGTCGGAGTTCGCCGATGCGCTGGCACCCGCCGGTGGTGACTTCGCCTCCGACGTCACCGACCAGACCGACGGCGAGCGGGCGATCCTGTCCGAGCCGGCCAGCGTGACCAGCGCGGACGAGCGCCTGTGACCGCGCAACTGGCCTGCTACACCGCCGACATCCCCGAGGCCGGCGCCCTGCGCGTCGAGCTGGAGGGGGAGTCCGGTGTGGTCGAGGTGGCCGTGGTCCGCGCCGAGGACGGCACCCTGCATGCGATCAGCGACATCTGCTCGCACGGTGCGGTGTCGCTGTCGGATGGCGAGGTCGAGGACTGCACTGTCGAGTGCTGGCTGCACGGTTCGCGATTCGACCTGAAGACCGGTGAACCCCTGGGACCCCCGGCGGTCCGCCCCGTGCCCGTGTACCCCCTGACCGTCGATGGCGAGCGCGTGCTCGTCGACGTCGGCTGAGCTTGAAGAACTTCTGAGGAGATACGAGATGTCCACCCTGGAGATCCGCGACCTGCACGTCAGCGTCGAGACCAAGGAGGGCCCCAAGCCCATCCTGCGCGGCGTCGACCTGACCATCCGCTCCGGCGAGACCCACGCCATCATGGGCCCGAACGGCTCCGGCAAGTCGACCCTGGCCTACTCGCTGGCCGGTCACCCGAAGTACCAGATCACCTCCGGCACCGTCACCCTGGACGGGGAGGACGTGCTGGAGATGAGCGTGGACGAGCGTGCCCGCGCCGGCATGTTCCTGGCCATGCAGTACCCGGTGGAGGTGCCGGGGGTGTCCGTGTCGAACTTCCTGCGGACGGCCAAGACCGCCATCGACGGCGAGGCCCCCGCGCTGCGCACCTGGATCAAGGACGTCAACGGCGCGATGGAGAAGCTCCGGATGGACCCGGCCTTCGCCGAGCGTTCCGTCAACGAGGGCTTCTCCGGCGGTGAGAAGAAGCGGCACGAGATCCTCCAGATGGAGCTGCTCAAGCCGAAGATCGCCATCCTGGACGAGACCGACTCCGGCCTGGACGTGGACGCGCTGCGGATCGTCTCCGAGGGCGTGAACCGGGTCCGGGAGACCTCCGATGTCGGCGTGCTGCTGATCACCCACTACACGCGGATCCTGCGCTACATCAAGCCGGACTTCGTGCACGTGTTCGTGGACGGTCGGGTCGCCGAGGAGGGTGGCCCGGAGCTGGCCGAGCGGCTGGAGAACGAGGGCTACGACCGGTTCCTGGTCGGTTCGGCCTGATCATCGCTTGACCGCCGCCCGGGGTGCTTCCCGGGCGGCGGACGCACCAGAGAAGGACTGACGTGACGACAACCCTGGGGGCGGCCGAGCTGGCCGCCGTGCGCGCGGACTTCCCGCTGCTCACCCGGACGGTGCGCGGGGGCAAACCGCTGGTCTACCTCGACTCCGGTGCCACCTCGCAGAAGCCCGAGGTGGTGCTCGACGCCGAGCAGGACTTCTACGCCCAGCGCAACGCGGCGGTGCACCGGGGCGCGCACCAGCTGGCCGAGGAGGCCACTGAGGCCTTCGAGACCGCCCGGCGGCAGGTGGCGTCATTCGTGGGAGCCGACGAGGACGAGATCGTCTGGACCTCCAACGCCACCGCGGCGATCAACCTGGTCGCCTACGCGATGTCGAATGCCACCGCCGGTCGCGGGGGAGACGCTGCCCGGCGCTTCGCCCTGGCTCCCGGGGACGAGATCGTGGTCACCGAGCTGGAGCACCACGCGAACCTCGTGCCCTGGCAGGAATTGGCTGCCCGCACCGGTGCGACCCTGCGCTGGTTGGGGGTCACCGACGACGGCCGGATCGACGCTTCTGCTCTATCCGAGATCGTGAACGAGCGCACCCGGGTGTTCGCCTTCACCCACGCCTCCAACGTCACCGGTGCGATCACTGACGTTGCCCCGCTGGTCGCCCGTGCCCGGGAGGTCGGCGCACTGACCGTGCTGGACGCCTGCCAATCCGTGCCGCACCTGCCGGTCGACCTGCACGCCCTCGGGGTGGACTTCGCTGCGTTCTCCGGGCACAAGATGTTCGGCCCCACCGGTGTTGGTGCGCTCTACGGCCGCCGTGAGCTGCTGGAGGCGATGCCCCCGGTGACGACGGGTGGGTCGATGGTCGAGGTGGTCACGATGGAGTCGACCACCTTTGCCCCGCCGCCGCGCCGGTTCGAGGCCGGGACCCAGATGGTGTCCCAGGCGGTGGCGATGGGTGCCGCCGCGACCTACCTGGCCGAGCTGGGGATGGACGCGGTGGCCGCACACGAGGCCGAGCTGACCGTTGCGCTGCTGGAGGCGGTCGCCTCGGTGCCCGGTGTCCGGGTGATCGGTCCTGAGTCGGCGGAGAACCGGCTGGCCGTGGTGTCCTTCGTGGTCGACGGGGTGCACGCCCACGATGTCGGCCAGGTACTGGACGACGCCGGGGTCGCCGTGCGGGTCGGTCACCACTGCGCGCAGCCGCTGCACCGCCGGTTCGGGGTGGCCGCCACGGCGCGCGCCTCCGCAGCGGTCTACACCACCCTCGAGGAGATCGAGGTGTTCCGGGAAGCTCTGGCGGGGGTCCGGACGTTCTTCGGACTGGAGGACTGACATGAGCACCGGAATGGAACAGATGTACCAGCAGCTCATCCTCGACCACGCCAAGCACCCCGCCCACCGCGGCGAGCAGGAGGCGTACGACGTCGAGGTGCACCACGTGAACCCGACCTGCGGCGACGAGGTCACCCTGCGGGTCCGCGTCGACGGAGGGAACATCGCCGAACTCACCTGGACCGGCCAGGGCTGCAGCATCTCCCAGGCCTCCGCCTCGGTGATGGCCCAGGCAGTCACCGGCCGCCCGGTCGACCAGGCACTGGAGCTCTCCGGTGAGTTCCGTGAGCTGATGGACTCCCGGGGTGAGCTGCCTGCCGAGTGGGAGACCCGGGCCGATGACGAGAACGACCCGCTGGGCGACGCCGTCGCCTTCGTCGGGGTCGCCCGCTACCCGGCGCGCATCAAGTGCGCGCTGCTCGGCTGGTCGGCGATGAAGGACGCGGTCGCCCAGGCCGCCGGAACCGAGGAGGCACGATGACCGAGTCCGTGCAGGCCGCCCCGCCGAACGCGGCCGACATCGAGGAGGCGCTGCGCGATGTCATCGACCCCGAACTCGGGGTCAACATCGTCGACCTGGGGCTGATCTACGGCATCGCGCTGGAGCCCAACCGGCACGTCACCATCGACATGACGCTGACCTCCGCCGCGTGCCCGCTGACCGATGTGATCGAGGACCAGGCCGGTCAGTCGCTGGAAGGGCTGGTCGACAGCTTCCGGATCAACTGGGTGTGGATGCCGCCGTGGGGTCCGGAGCGGATCACCGAGGACGGGCGCGCGATGATGCGGGCGCTCGGGTTCAACATCTGAGGGTTGGTCAGAACCTCGCCTGCGCTGCCAACTGCTGCGCGTAGGCGAGGGTGGGGTCGAGGCGTCAAGCGCCACGGTGGCCCTTCCGGTGTGGTCGGCGCATGGCGGCCGAGCGCTGTCAGTCGAGGATCCCCCGCGCCGCCAGCGCCTCGCCCCGATCCCGAGCCCGCCCCACCATCCGCAGCACCGCCGGGGCCAGCCACAGCCGCGGGTCTCGTTCCACCCCGCGGGCGCGTGCGGCGTCCCGCACCTCACCCACCACGCCGGCGATCTCCGGCACCGTACGCAGCAGCAGCGTGACGGCCAGCGCCACGGCATCCGGCCGCACACCCACGTGCCGCAGCGGACTCGCGGCCCGGGCGAGCACGTCGAGCAGTCGATCCGCCGGGGTAGTGGCGGTGAGCAGCGTCGCGGCCAGCACCAGGGTGAGCAGGTCCGCCGCGACCTCGACGGCCGGACCGGGGCCCCTGGTGAGCGCCTGATAGCCGGCGGCCAGGGCGGCGGTGATCAGCACCGGCAGCAGTCCGCGCACGGTGTGACGCCAGGGGAGTCGGACGGCGAAGGCGAGGGCGAGCATCAGGCCGAGCAGCACGAGCGCGATGATCGGGCCGCGCAGCAGGACGACGGCGATGCCGAGGGCGGCCAGGGCAAGCAACTTGGCGGCGGTGCCGGTCATGGCAGCGTCGGCGCGTCGGGTCGTGTGCGGTCGCTCGGGGCGGGTGACATCAGCTCCCGGTAGGTCGCCAGTGTCGGTTCCGGGGCACCGTCCGCCACGATCCGACCGTCGTCCACGACCAGAACCCGGTCGGCGGTGGCGGCCGCCTCCAGGTCATGGGTGACCAGCACCACCTGCTGGGGCAGCCCCGCGATCAGGTCGGTGATCACCCGGCGCCAGCGCAGGTCGAGCAGGGTGGTGGGTTCATCGCAGACCAGGATGTCCGGCTCGGTGGCCAGCACCGCGGCCAGGGCCAAGAGTTGCCGCTGCCCGCCGGAGAGCGCGCGCACCGGCAGATCGGCGCGCTCGGCCAGACCGACCCGGGCCAACACCTCGCGGGCGCGGGCGTCACGCTCGGCGGCGGGGACGCCGATGCGGCGCAGGGACAGGGCGACGTCCTCGACCGGGGTGGGCATGACGATCTGCGCGTCCGGATCGGTGAACAGGAAGCCGACCGAGCGTCGGACCGCGTGGCCGTCACGGGCGGTGTCCAGACCGTCGACCAGCACCTGTCCGGCGGCGGGGAGGGTGAGGCCGTTCAGGAGCCGGGCAAGTGTGGACTTGCCAGAGCCGTTGGCACCCACAACGGCGATCCGGCGTTCGGTCAGGGTGAGGTCGACCGGTCCCAGAATCCGCACGGGGTCACCATCGCGATGGGTCCGGCGGTTCCCGCGCGGCGGATCGGCGGTGACCCACACCCCGCGTAGCTCGATCACCGGCGGCGCAGCTCCGGGTAGGCGCGCAGCACGGCGGCGGCCACTACGGCGGCGAGCAGGTTCTTCAGCAGATCGCCGGGCAGGAACACCGCCCCCGCCGTCACCGCCTCACCGGCGGACAGCCCCAGCCGCCAGCCCAGCACCGCGATGCCCGCCGGATGGACGATCAGCAGGGAGGCCACGGTGGCAGCCGTGAACAGCGCGGGCACTTGCCACCGACCGGAGACCCGTCGCACCAGCATCGACCCGGCACCGGCCACCGCCGCCGCGACCGGGAAGGCGAGCAGGTACCCCGCCGACGGTCCGGCCAGCACCCCGAGTCCGCCCACCGCGCCGGAGAGCACCGGGAGCCCGGCCAACCCGACCGCCACGTAGAGCAGGAGCGCCAGGAACCCGCGCCGCGGGCCGAGGACCAGGCCGGTCAACGCCACCGCGAAGGTCTGCAGGGTGATCGGCACCGCGCCGCCGACCGGGATCGCAGGCAGCACCGCACACACCGCGACCAGTCCGGCGAAGGACGCGATCAATGCCAGGTCAGTGGCCGCGGAACGGCGTACGGCCGGCACGGGCAGTGCTGTCGGTGTTGCCGATGCCTGCGGCTGGGGGTCGAACACGGGGCCTCCGGAGGGTCGGCGCGGGAAAAACTCGCGCTCGGCCACGCTAGCCGCCCGTAGACTGGACGCAGTGTGTGCCGACGACCAGAACAGTCGGGCGGCACCTGGAGGATTCCGCACAGTCGCCGATCCCGTCCGGAACGGCACCTGCCACCGGCGGATCGGTGCCGCGATTCGGGCGAGGTGCCCGTCAGGAGTGACACGGTGATCACAGCGCAGGGCGTCGAGCTGCGGATCGGGGCACGCACGCTGCTGACCCCGACCACCTTCCGGGTGGCCGCGGGCGATCGGATCGGACTGGTGGGCCGCAATGGTGCGGGTAAGACCACCCTGACCAAGACGCTCTCCGGGGAGACCCAGCCCACCGGCGGCACGATCAGCTCCAGCGGGGACATCGGCTACCTGCCGCAGGATTCCAAAGTCGGCGACCTGGACCAGTTGGCGATGCACCGGGTGCTGTCCGCCCGCGGGTTGGACGCCATCGTCGCCAAGATGCGCGCCACCGAGGCGGAGATGGCCTCCGAGGACGACACGGTCCGGGCCAAGGCGATGAACCGGTACGAGAAGCTGGAGGCGCGCTTCATCGCCGGTGGCGGGTACGCGGCGGAGTCCGAGGCGCACCGGATCACCGCCAACCTGGGATTGGACGACCGGGTGCTCGCGCAGACGCTCGGCACGCTCTCCGGTGGTCAGCGTCGCCGGGTGGAGCTGGCCCGCATCCTGTTCTCCGACGCCGACACCCTGCTGCTGGACGAGCCGACCAACCACCTGGACGCCGACTCCATCCTCTGGCTGCGCGACTACCTCAAGGCGTACCCGGGTGGGTTCATCGTGATCAGTCACGATGTCGAGCTGCTGCGCGCCACCGTGAACAAGGTTTTCCACCTGGACGCCAACCGCGGCGAGCTCGACCAGTACAACCTCGGCTGGGACGCCTACCTCAAGCAGCGCGAGACCGATGAGAAGCGCCGCCGTCGTGAGCGGGCGAATGCGGAGAAGAAGGCTTCCGCACTGATGGCCCAAGCGGACAAGATGCGGGCCAAGGCCACCAAGACGGTCGCCGCGCAGAACATGGCCCGCCGTGCCGAGCGCCTGCTGTCCGGCCTGGACGAGGTTCGCGCGCAGGACAAGGTCGCCAAGCTGCGGTTCCCCGAGCCCGCGCCCTGCGGCAAGACCCCGCTGACCGCCTCCGACCTGTCCAAGTCCTACGGTTCGCAGGAGGTCTTCGCCGGGGTGGACCTGGCCATCGACAAGGGCAGCCGGGTGGTGGTGCTGGGCCTGAACGGTGCGGGCAAGACCACCCTGTTGCGGATGCTCGGCGGGATCATGGAGCCGGACACCGGTGAGGTCATCCCGGGCCACGGCCTCAAACTCGGCTACTACGCGCAGGAGCACGAGACCCTGGACCTGGACCGCACGGTGGTGGAGAACCTCCGCTCCCAGGCCCCGGACCTGACCGACACCCAGGTGCGTTCGGTGCTCGGGTCGTTCCTGTTCTCCGGCGACGACGCGGATAAGCCCGCCGGGGTGCTCTCCGGTGGCGAGAAGACCCGGTTGGCGCTCGCGGCCCTGGTGGTGTCCAGCGCGAATGTGCTGCTGCTGGACGAGCCCACCAACAACCTGGACCCCGCCTCCCGTGAGGAGATCCTGGCGGCGCTGCGCGGCTACACCGGCGCGGTGGTGCTGGTCTCCCACGACGAGGGTGCGGTGGAGGCGCTCCAGCCCGAGCGTGTCGTCCTGCTCCCGGACGGCGACGAGGACCTGTGGAACCCGGAATACCTGGACCTGGTCACCCTGGCCTGAGCCGACGCGATGCCCGCCTGGCCACGCACGGCCACCGAGACTACGGAAAGTGACGCGTACGCGGCCGAGAAGGGTCGCACTCCGTAGTCTCGGTGGGCCGCGGCCCACGTGGGAAGTGCGTCAGAGCGCCCGCGAGCTGTGCGGACAGCGCATGAGCCGCGCGGGCCGTGAGCAGGTCAGGGCAGTTGGGCGTCGATCAGCGCGTCCTCGGTGTCCTCGTCCGAGACCCGGCGCCGGCGGGGCACCCGGACCGTCCCGTCCTCCTGCGGGAGCAGATCGCCCAGTGCGACACCGGGGCCACGGGGGATGCCGCGCTCGTCCCGGATCTCCCGGCGCGCCATCCAACCGAAGCCGATCAGTGCCCCGATGCCGAAGGTCCACCATTGGAAGGCGTAGGACAGGTGTGAGCCCGGGTCGGTGGACGGCATCGGCAGCGCGCCGAGGGATGTCGTCGGGGCCGGGTTCTCGGACACCAGCGCCCCGTAGGCGGAGTAGGCGTCGGCAGTGGCGTCGTCGCCAGCGGCGAGCACCTGGACGACGTTGATCGACTGCACCTGTCCGGCCGGGGCTCCCCGGGTGCTGGCGGCCTCCTGCGGGCGTAGCCGGGAGGTGACCGTGACCTGGCCGGCGGGCGGCTCGGGCACGGTCACCTCCCCGGAGGCGTCCTGATCCCAGGCCACCCAGCCGCGATCGATGATCAGCGTGGCACCGTCATCGCTCACCAGCGGCACCAGGACGTGGAACCCGGGTTGGCTATTCACCGGTCGGTTGCGCAGCAGCACCGTGCCGTCGACGTTGTAGCGGCCAGTGACCGTGATCGGGTGCCAGACCCGCGCCGGGTCGAGCGCGCTGTTGGTGTCGGGCAGCAACTCGGCGAGGGGCACCGGATCGGCGTCGTAGTTGGTCTGGACCAGGCGGATCGCGGCATCCCGGTTGACGTGCCGGTTCCACTGCCAGCGGCCGAGGAACGCGCAGGCGGTGGCCATGGTCACGGCGAGCAGCACCAGGCCGATGGCCCGGCGGGTGGCGGGGGACAGCGTCACGGATGCCCGTCCAGCTCGGTGACCGGCAGGGTGTCCTTCCAGAAGTCGCGGATCCGCAGGTACTCCTCCAGGTGGGTGCGGTGGTCGTCGCAGGCTAGCCACACCTTGCGGCGCTCAGGGGTGTGCAGCTTCGGGTTGTTCCAGCGCACGCCCCAGACTGCGTCGGCGCGGCAGCCGCGGGCGGAACAGATCAGCTCGTCGGTCACCGGGGCTCTCCTGGCTGGTCGTCGTGGCGCGGGCCGGCGGTCAGCTCCGGCGGGGTCATGGTCGCATCTGAGCCGATCCCGCGTTCGCGTCCGGCGTTGGCGAACAGCACCGCGGTGTACGGCAAGATCACCGCCCCGACCAGGAACAGGATGCTCAACCAGAGCGGCACATGCCGCCACAGCAGCACGGTCAGCAGGAAGCACGCCACCCGGATGCCCATCTGGATCAGGTAACGCGAGGCGCGGCGCGACTGGTCGTCCGCCAGCGACTTCGGGGCGCTGGTGACGCTGACGACCGGCGGGGTCCGCCTACGGCTGGGCACATCTGATCGTAGGCGCGTCCGGCCCGGGGCGGCGGGTCGGGGAGGGTGGCGCTGGTCACCGATTGTGCGATTCGGACAACGTGCGGCCCGCAACCTGTGCCGCCGTGTTGCACGGTCTGCGCCGTCGGCCTCGGTTAGCGTCGATGCTCGTGACTGACACCGCAGCCCCCCAGCCCCGCAGCGTGCTCGTGACCGGTGCCACCCGTGGCATCGGTCGGGCGATCGCCGAGCGATTCGTTGCCCACGGGGACCGGGTCGCCACCCTGGTCCGCTCCGGTGGTGAGGTGCCTGACGGCGTGCTGGCGGTGCCCGGTGACGTCTCCGACACCGCCGCGGTCGATGCGGCCTTCGCGCAGATCGAGGAGGCGCACGGCCCGGTGGAGGTACTGGTCGCCAACGCCGGCGTCACCCGGGACCAGCTGCTGATGCGGATGACCGACGACGACTTCGCCGCGGTGCTGGAGGTGAACCTGACCGGGGTGTTCCGCTGTGTGCGCCGGGCGTCCAAGGGGATGATCCGGATGCGTCGCGGGCGGATCGTGATGATCGGCTCCGTGGTCGGTCTCTACGGCAACGCCGGGCAGATCAACTACACCGCCAGCAAGGCAGGTCTGATCGGCATGGCGCGCTCGATCACCCGCGAGCTGGGCGGTCGGGGGATCACCGCGAATGTGGTCGCTCCGGGCTTCATCCAGACCGCGATGACCGACGCGCTGCCCGCGGACCGCCAGGCTGCGTACCTGTCGTCGATCCCGGCCGGACGCTTCGGTGGCGCGGATGACATCGCCGCCGCGGTGGAGTTCCTCGCCTCGCCCGCCGCCGGGTACATCTCCGGTGCGGTGCTGCCGGTCGATGGCGGCCTCGGCATGGGCCACTGATTCTTCTCTGCACGACTACTAGACAGGACGACGACTCATGGGTCTGCTCGAAGGCAAGAAGCTGCTGGTCACCGGGGTGCTCACCGACGGTTCGATCGCATTTCACGTGGCGCGGCTGGCGCAGGAGGAGGGCGCGCAGGTCGTGCTCAGCTCCTTCGGCCGCCAGTTCCGACTGACCCAGGCCATCGCGCGCCGACTCCCGCAGGAGGCGCCGGTCGTCCAGCTGGACGTGACCAACGACGAGGACCTGGAGCAGCTGGCCACCCGGGTTGGCGAGCATGTCGACCACCTGGACGGGGTGGTGCACTCGATCGGATTCGCGCCGCAGTCGGTGATGGGGGGCAACTTCCTGGCCGGGCAGTGGGCGGATGTCGCCACCGCGCTGGAGATCTCGGCGTTCTCCTTCAAGTCGTTGGCCGTCGCCGCGCAGCCGCTGATGACCGGGGGCGGCTCGCTGGTCGGGCTGACCTTTGACGCGCGCTTCGCCTGGCCGGTCTACGACTGGATGGGTGTGGCCAAGGCCGCGCTGGAGAACACCTCCCGCTACCTGGCCCGCGACCTGGGCCCGAAGGACATCCGGGTGAACCTGGTGTCGGCCGGTCCTATCCGGACCACCGCCGCCAAGTCGATCCCCGGGTTTGCCGCCATGGAGGAGGGCTGGGAGGTCCGTGCACCGCTGAGCTGGGACGTCAACGACCCCGAGCCCACCGCCCGCGCCGTGGCCGCGCTGCTGTCCGACTGGTTCCCGAAGACCACCGGGGAGATGATCCACGTCGACGGCGGCGTGCACGCGATGGGCCAGTGACGTGCGACCCTGGTGCGCGTGACTGACGCCTACCAGCTGATCCTGCTCCGGCACGCCCAGGCCGAGCACGCCGATTCCCTGGCGGACCACCTGCGTCCGCTGGCGCTCGACGGGCGTCGCCAGGCCACCGCCGTGGGCGCTGATCTGCGCGAGTCCGCTCTGGTGCCCGATGCGGTGCTGGTGTCCTCCGCGGTGCGCACCCGGCAGACCTGGGATCTGGTGCGGTCTGGGCTGGAGGTTCCCGCGGAGGTCGCCACGCTCAGCGAGGCGCTCTACGAGGCCGGGGTGCGGTCGCTGCTCGATCTGGTCCGGGCCGTGCCTGGCGACGTGCGGCGGTTGCTGGTGGTCGGACACGAACCGACGATGTCGCAGACCGCCGCGACCCTGGCGGATGCGCAGACCTCGGGTTCGGCCGCGCTGGCCCGGGTGCGCACCGGGGTGCCCACCGCGACGTACAGCGTGCTGGAGTCGGCGCAGCCCTTCGGGGACTGGATCGCCGGGGCGGTCCGGCTGGTCAGCGTGGTCGCACCGGCCTGATCAGACCCGGAGACGTGGCGAGCTCAGCGGGGGAGTAGGTCCAACACCGCGTCCAGTCGTCCGTCGACTGCGGCATCCGCCTGTGCGGCCACCACCGGCTTGGCATTGAACGCGACCCCGAATCCCGCGGTGGCCAGCATGTCCAGATCGTTCGCGCCATCGCCGATGGCCACGGTCTCGGACAGGTCGATCCCGTCGGCTGCCGCCCACTCGCGCAAGGTGCGGGCCTTGACCGCGCGGTCGATCACCTCACCGGCCATCCGCCCGGTCAGATGACCCCGGGCGACCTCCAGAGCGTTGGCGCGCACCCGGGTGATGCCCAGGCGGTCGGCCAGCGGCTGCACCACCTCGATGAACCCACCGGAAACCAGGCCGACCGCGCAGTCGCGGGCGCGCAGCCCGTCGATCAGCTCCACCGCACCGGGGGTCAGCTCGACCTCGGCCAGCACGTCGGCGAACACGCTCTCCGGCAACCCGGCCAGGGTGGAGACCCGCGAGCGCAGTGACTCGGTGAAGTCGATCTCCCCGCGCATCGCCCGCTCGGTCACCTCGGCGACCAACTTCCGGGAACCCGCGTGGGCGGCGAGCAGCTCGATCACCTCGGCGGTGATCAGGGTGGAGTCGACATCCATCACGACCAGACGCGGGAAGCTGTTCACCCGTGCAGGGTAGCGGTGAGGGCCGCGCCTAGGCGGTGATCACCGTGTTCTTGGGCACGACGGTGATCCCGGACTCGGTGACGGTGAATCCGCGGGCCAGGTCGAGCTCGCGGTCGATGCCGACCCGGGCGCGCTCCTCGAGGACGACGTTCTTGTCCAGGATCGCCCGATGCACTTGGGCATAGCGGTTCACGATGCAGCCGTCCATCAGTACCGAGTCGGTGACCTGCGACCAGGAGTGCAGGTACACCCCCGGGGAGAGGACCGAACCGGAGACCGTGGCACCGGAGACGATCACACCGGGGGAGACGATCGAATCCGCCGCGTGCCCGAGTCGCCCGGCACCAGCGTGCACGAACTTGGCGGGGGGCAGACCGGTGTACCCGGTGTAGACCGGCCACTCGTCGTTGTAGAGGTTGAACACCGGCTCGATGGAGATCAGGTCCTGGTTGGCCTCGTAGAAGGAGTCCAGCGTCCCGACGTCCCGCCAGTAGTCGCGGTCCCGGTCGGTGGAGCCGGGCACGTCGTTGTTCTTGAAGTCGTAGACCCCCGCGGTGCCGCGCTCGACGAAGGCCGGCACCAGGTCCCCGCCCATGTCGTGCCGGGAGGTGGGGTTCTCGGCATCCTCGGTGACCGCGCGGATCAGGGCGTCGGTGTTGACCACGTAGTTGCCCATCGACGCCAGGATCTCGCCGGGGGAATCGGGCAGTCCGACCGGGTCGCTGGGCTTCTCCCGGAACGCGGCGATCCGGGTCGGGTCGTCCGGAACGGTCTCGATCACGCCGAACTCGCCGGCCTGGGAGATCGGCTGCCGGATACCGGCGACGGTGATCTCCGCACCGGAGGCGATGTGCTGGTCGACCATCTGGGAGAAGTCCATCCGGTAGACGTGGTCGGCACCGACCACTACCACGATGTCCGGCTTCTCATCGTCCAGGATGTTCAGGCACTGGTAGATCGCGTCCGCGCTGCCCAGGTACCAGTGCTTGCCGACCCGCTGCTGGGCGGGCACCGGGGAGACGTAGTTGCCGAGCAGCGTCGACATCCGCCAGGTCTTGGACACATGCCGGTCCAGGCTGTGCGACTTGTACTGGGTCAGCACCACGATGTGCAGGTAGCGGGAGTTCACCAGGTTCGACAGGGCGAAGTCGACCAGGCGGTAGATCCCCCCGAAGGGGACCGCGGGCTTGGCCCGACTCTCGGTGAGCGGCATCAGCCGCTTGCCCTCCCCACCTGCGAGGACGATTGCCAGGATGCGCGGCGCTGCCATGCCCCCGACCCTAGGGGGCCGCGCCCGGCTGGGCGAGGGGAACCGCCATATTCGCGCTAGCGTGTCGCCGACGCGCACCGGCGCGACACGGACGGAGGAGCTGTGCGAGTCGATCTGCTCACGCGGGAGTACCCGCCGCACATCTACGGCGGTGCCGGGGTGCACGTCGCGGAGTTGGCGAGTGTGTTGCGCTCGCGGCTGGACGTGCGGGTGCACTGCTTCGATGGGCCCCGCGACGAGCCGGGGGTGACCGGGCACGACGTCCCGGCGAAGCTGCGCGGGGCGAATCCGGCCCTGGGGACCTTCGGGGTGGACCTTGGCATGGTGGCGGGCATCGAACCCGGCGCGGAGCTGGTGCACTCGCACACCTGGTACGCCAACCTGGCCGGCCACCTGGCGGGTCTGCTGCACGGCATCCCGCATGTGGTCAGTGCACACAGCCTGGAACCGCTGCGTCCCTGGAAGGCCGAGCAACTCGGCGGCGGGTACGCGCTGTCCTCCTGGGCGGAGCGCACCGCCTTCGAGTCGGCGGCGGCAGTGATCGCGGTCAGCGGAGGGATGCGCCAGGACATCCTGCGGTGCTACCCGGCACTCGACCCGGCGAAGGTCCATGTGGTGCACAACGGCATCGACCTGACCGGCTGGCAGCGCCCCGCCGATCAGGAGGCCACCGCCCGCATCGCCCGCGGCTTCGGCATCGACCCCGACCGGCCCGCGGTGGTGTTCGTCGGGCGGATCACCCGGCAGAAGGGCCTGCCCTATCTGCTGCGCGCCGCCGAGCTGCTGCCGCCGCAGGTCCAGTTGGTGCTGTGCGCCGGGGCGCCGGACACCCCGGAGATCCTGACTGAGGTCACCGCGCTGGTCGACGGGCTGCGTGCCCGCCGCGACGGGGTGGTCTGGATCGACCAGATGCTGCCCCGGGACGAGCTGACCGCGGTGTTGGCGGCCTCGACGGTGTTCGTGTGCCCGTCGGTCTACGAGCCGCTGGGCATCGTCAACCTGGAGGCGATGGCCGTGGGTCTGCCGGTGGTGGGCACTGCGACCGGCGGCATCCCGGAGGTGGTCGACGACGGTGTCACCGGGTGGTTGGTGCCCATCGACCAGGTCGACGACGGCACCGGAACCCCGGTGGACCCGGAACGGTTCGTGGCGGATCTGGCCGCGGCCCTGATCGAGGCGGTCAGCGATCCGGAGCGGGCGCGGGCCTGGGGGCGAGCGGCCCGGACCCGGGTGGAGGAGCACTTCTCCTGGGAGGCGATCGCGGACCGGACGGTGGCGGTGTATCGGAGTGTGCTGGGCGACTGAGCTGCCGCCCGACGTGAGCCGCTGACCGACCTGCGTCGTTGACCGACCTGCCGTCCCGGTGGTGCCGGATGGTCTAACGCTGCGGTGGCCCTGGGTGGGTCGCCGCTGCCAGCGCTCGCCGCGCGGCCCGGTCGACATCACGCAGCGCGGTGCTGCGCTGGTCCACCTGCCAGAGGTTGACCGCCGCACCGTCGTCGCCGGTGGCCAGATCCACGATGGCCCGCAGTCGAGCGGCGGTTGTCAGCATCCGGACCCGGCGCTGGTCGAGTCCGGCGGGTAGTTGCCAGCCTGGGTCCGCGCCGCTGCTCAACGCGGCGATCTGCTCCGCGGCGTCCTCGCGCCAGCGGGCGACATCCAGTGAGGTGAGCGCCTCGGTGGCCCGGGCCAGAGCCGTGGTCAGATCACGTTCCGCCTCCCGCAGGGTGCCGACCTGCCCGACCAGGGCGGTCTGCCACGGCGGCACCGGGGTGACCTGCCAGGTCACCAGGTGCCCGGGCTCGTACACCGATCCGAAGACCTCGACCTGCGGAACCGCGGCCCAGTCGCCCTCCGGGGTGTGCACCAGCACGGCCTCACCGGCCTCCTGGGCGGCACCGGCGACCAGGGCGGGCGCTCCGGCCGGATCACCCGGCGCGGGCAGGACGGCGGCCACCGTCCGGGGCCCGGACGCCCACCGGGTGACCAGCTCAGCCAGAGTGCCCCCGTCGGCGATCCGGTGCGGCTCGTCCTCGCCCTGCACCGCAGCGAGCAGCCGGTCCACCGGGCCGGAACCGGGCGACGGTTCAGCGAGCCACAGCGCGAGCAGGATCGAGCGCGGCAGGGTGAGCGAGTCCACGTCACCAACCTACGTCCCGGCCGTTAGGGTCGTGACCATGACCGACGTGCTCGACCTGCAGGACGTGTCCATCCGCCGCGGTACCACCGCCATCCTGGACGGGCTGTCCTGGCGAGTGCGCGAGGGGGAGCGCTGGGTGGTGCTCGGCCGTAACGGTGCGGGCAAGACCACGATGCTGCAGATCGCTGCCGGTCGGATGCACCCGACCTCCGGCACCGCCGAACTGCTGGGCAACCGGCTCGGTCAGGTGGACGTCTTTGAGCTGCGCCCCCGGATCGGTCTGGCCTCGGCGGCGCTCGCGGAACGGATCCCCGGCGGCGAGCTGGTGCGGGACGTGGTGATCACTGCGGCCTACGGCGTGACCGGTCGATGGCGGGAGGCCTACGAGCAGGTCGACGAGTCCCGCGCCGCGGACCTGATGGCGGCCTTCGGGGTGACAGCTCTGGCGCAGCGGACCTACGGAACGCTGTCCGAGGGCGAGCGCAAGCGGGTGCAGATCGCCCGCGCCCTGATGAGCGACCCGGAGCTGCTGCTGCTGGACGAGCCCGCTGCCGGGCTGGATCTGGGTGGGCGCGAGGAGCTGATCGCCGCGCTGGCCGAGCTAGCCGCCGACCGCAGGTCCCCGGCGCTGGTCCTGGTCACCCACCACGTGGAGGAGATCCCGCCCGGCTTCACCCACCTGATGCTGATGCGGGATGGGCATGTGCACGCGGCGGGGCCGATCGAGCAGGTGCTCACCGATCAGAACCTGACAGCCACCTTCGACACCCCGCTGCAGGTCGAGCGGCGCGGCGACCGCTGGACAGCACGGGCCGCCGAACGGGTCTGATCCGATTCAACGTCAGCAGATGGCAAAGGGATCGCCTAGGATTGGTGGCAGGAGCGGTCTGACCGTCCTGATATGACGGCGGTGGTCGCCGCCGGTACGCGACCGGCGAAGGAGAGTGGCGACATGGTCTGGCTGATGTGGCTCGGTGGGGCACTGTTGTTGGCGGTGCTGGAGATCTTCACCCTCGACCTGTTGTTCATCATGCTGGCCGCTGGTGCTGCTGCCGGGGCGATCGGTGCCGCCGCCGGGCTGCCGCTGGTGTGGCAGATCGTGCTCGCCGCCGCTGTCGCGTTGCTGATGCTCTTCGCGTTCCGGCCCTTCCTGCTGCGGCACCTGCGCACCCGGGTCGATCTCGTGGAGACCAACGTCGCCGCGATGATCGGCAAGCCCGGCATCGTGCTCCAGCCGACCGACGGTTCCGGGGGACGGGTCAAGATCGGGGGCGACGTCTGGTCGGCCCGGACCGAGGACGGCACCGTGTTGGCGGCGGATGACCAGGTCCGGGTGATCCGGATCGACGGCGCTACCGCCGTGGTGGGTGCCCCCGCGCCGGTCGAGGCGGAGCCGAACGAGGATGTCGAGCGTCCCTGACGCCCAGTACGACCACGGTGCCGACCTGCGGATGCCGTGACCGAGACGGCCATCGGTGACGATGCGCCGGGAGGGAGATGCCGTGGAGGATGTCAACGTCGGATCGGTGATCGGCTGGGTCGTCCTGGCTGCACTGATCATCTTCGTCGTCGTGACGTTGAGCAAAGCGGTCCGTGTGGTGCCGCAGTCCCGCTCGCTGGTGGTGGAGCGGCTGGGTCGCTACTCCCGCACCATGCAGGCCGGTCTGCACTTTCTGATCCCGTTCTTCGACCGGGTGCGCGCGATGGTGGATCTGCGTGAGCAGGTGGTCAGCTTCCCGCCGCAGCCGGTGATCACCTCGGACAACCTGGTGGTCAGCATCGACACGGTCATCTACTTCTCGGTCACCGAGCCGAAGTCCGCGGTCTACGAGATCGCCAACTACATCACCGGTATCGAGCAGCTGACTGTGACCACGCTGCGTAACGTGATCGGCTCGATGGACCTGGAGCAGACCCTGACCAGCCGTGACCAGATCAACGGTCAGCTGCGCGGGGTGCTGGACGAGGCCACCGGTCGCTGGGGCATCCGGGTCAACCGGGTCGAGCTGAAGAGCATCGACCCGCCCCAGTCGGTGCAGGGCGCGATGGAGCAGCAGATGCGCGCCGAGCGGGACCGTCGTGCGGCGATCCTGACCGCCGAGGGTGTCAAGCAGTCCCAGATCCTCACCGCCGAGGGTGAGAAGCAGGCCGCGATCCTGCGGGCCGAGGGTTCCGCGCAGGCGGCGATCCTGGAGGCCGAGGGTGAGTCCCGGGCGATCCTGCAGGTGTTCGACGCGGTGCACCGTGGCGACGCCGACCCCAAGCTGCTGGCCTACCAGTACCTGCAGGCGCTGCCCAAGCTCGCCTCGACCCCGGCCAATAAGGTCTGGATCGTGCCCTCGGAGCTGACCGGCGCACTGGGGCAGCTGACCCAGGGCTTCACCGGCGCGTTCACCGGTGCAGGCCCCGCGTCGACCGGTGACCGTCCGGCGGGTGCGTCCCCGGTCCGCCCAGAGGATCTGCCCGCATCAGCGCTGACCGATCCGGCGCAGGCGTTGGCCGAGGCCCGTCGTGAGTCGCAGGCAGCCACCGCGGACGCCACCCGGGCCGGGACGTTCAGTGGTCGCCCGAACGACCCGAGTGCGGAGGCGGGCCAGCGTCCGCACCGCGCGGAGCCGCAGATCGACCCGGAGAACCCGCTGGGCTGAGTCACGCCGCTCGCCGACGCCCGCCGCACCTCACCCGGTGCGGCGGGCGTCGGCGTGTCCGAGCCCGCGCCCCTGCCCGCCCGCTGGATCGGCCCGTCTCGGCCCGGCTGCGTCGTCGCCCGGCCCAGCTCGGACCCGAGTTCGGTGGTGCGGTCACGAGTTCGGGTGCGGGGCGGACGACCTCGGGGCTGAAGCACCGAACTCGCTGTGCAGGGGCGCGAGGGGCGGGCGCGACTGGACGAGTGAGTGCTCACTCACTTATAGTCGGGGCATGGCCGAGAACCGTCGTGCACGCCCCATGAGTCGGGAGGACCGTCGTGCTGCCATCGCGGAGGCGACCGTCCCCCTGTTGGAGCAGCACGGTGCCACCGTGACCACTCGGCAAATCGCCGAGGCCGCCGGGGTCGCCGAGGGCACGCTGTTCAAGGCCTTCGATGACAAGCGTGAACTGCTGATGGCGGCCGCGGCTCGGGTGTTCGACACGGCGGTGGCGGTGCGGGAGATCGACTCGATGCCACCGGCCGCGGATCTGACCCAGGCAGTGACCGGCGTGGTCGAGCTGATGAATGCGACCGCGGTCCGGGTGCGGCGAATCATGATCGCGGTGCATGCCATCGCGGTCGCCGAGGCCAAGGGGCCACCGGGTCTGCCGTCCGGACCGCCACCGCAAGCCGACGCTCGGGATGCCCGCGTCCGTGCCCTTCAGGAGTTGAACGACGCACTCACGCGCCGGTTCGACCCCTTCCGCGACGACCTCCGGATCCCCCCGGAGGCGCTCGCCCGGCTGCTGCTGTCCACCGTGATGGGTCGGATCCCGCCCGGGATGCCCGACGACGACGGTCTCACGGTGCAGCTGCTGGTCGACGTGCTGCTGCACGGCGCCGCCGCCTAATCCCCTGTCCCACCCCGCCCCACGGGAGCTGCCTGTGCTCTGGCAACTGATCAAAGACCACCTCAAGCCGTACTGGCGTCAGGCCACCTATGTGATGGTGCTGCAACTCGCGCAGTCCATCGCCACGCTCTACCTGCCGACTCTGAACGCCGACATCATCGACCAGGGTGTCGCGGTCGGGGACACCGGCTACATCATGCGCACCGGCGCGTGGATGCTGGCGATCAGCCTGGTGCAGGTCGCCTGCTCGATTGCCGCGGTGTACTTCGGTGCGCATGTGGCGATGTCCTTCGGTCGGGACGTCCGGGCCGGGCTATTCCGCCGGGTGCAGGACTTCTCCGCGCAGGAGGTCGGTAGCTTCGGTGCGCCGTCGCTGATCACCCGCACCACCAATGACGTGCAGCAGGTCCAGATGGTCGTGCTGATGTCCCTGACGATCCTGGTGATGGCACCGATCATGCTGGTCGGCGGTGTGGTGCTCGCCCTACAGCAGGACACCACGCTGTCCGCATTGCTGCTGGTGGTGGTGCCGCTGTTGGCCATCGTCGTCGGCCTGATCGTGTGGCGGATGGTGCCGTACTTCCGCGCGATGCAGCAGAAGATCGACGCGATCAACCGGGTGATGCGCGAGCAGCTGACCGGGCTGCGGGTGATCCGGGCCTTCGTCCGCGAGCGCCGGGAGTCCGAGCGGTTCGAGGTCGCCAACCAGGCGCTCTTCGACACCTCGTTGCGGGCCGGTCGGCTGATGGCGCTGATCTTCCCCGCGGTGATGCTGATCATGAACCTGACCAGCGTCGGGGTGATCTGGTTCGGCGCGCAGCGGATCGACTCCGGTCACATGCAGGTGGGGGCGTTGACCGCGTTCATCAGCTACATCATGTACATCCTGTCCGCGGTGATGATGTCCGCGATGATCTTTGTGATGCTGCCGCGGGCGGTGGTCTCCGCCGAGCGCATCACGGAGGTGCTGGACACCAGGAGCACCGTGGCCGAGCCGGTCACGCCGACCGCGCTGCCGGGTCGGGCGTCGGGCCGGTTGGAGCTGCGCGATGTCGAGTTCCGCTACCCGGGTGCCGAGCGTCCGGTGCTGGAGCACATCGACCTGGTCGCTGAGCCGGGGCAGACCACCGCGATCATCGGGTCGACCGGTTCGGGCAAGACCACGCTGCTGAATCTGGTGCCGCGGCTGTTCGACGTCACCGGGGGACAGGTGCTGCTGGATGGCACCGATGTCCGGGACTTCATGCTGGACGACCTGTGGCGGCAAGTGGGCCTGGTTCCGCAGAAGCCGTACCTGTTCAGCGGCACGGTGGCCAGCAACCTGCGCTACGGCAATCCCGAGGCCACCGACGACGAGCTCTGGCACGCGCTGGAGATCGCCCAGGCGGCGGACTTCGTCCGGGAGATGCCCGAGGGGTTGGATTCGCCGATCGCCCAGGGCGGCACCAATGTCTCCGGGGGGCAGCGACAGCGACTGTCCATTGCCCGGGCGCTGGTGCGTCAGCCGGCGGTCTACCTGTTCGACGACAGCTTCTCCGCCTTGGACTTCGCCACCGATGCAGCGCTGCGTGCCGCGTTGGTGCCGCAGACCCAGGATGCGGCGGTGATCGTGGTCGCCCAGCGGGTGGCCACCATCCGGGGTGCGGATCGGATCGTGGTGTTGGATGCCGGCCGGGTGGTCGGCACCGGCACGCATGACGAGCTGTTGGCGTCCTGCGAGACCTATCAGGAGATCGTCTACTCCCAGCTCAGTGCGGAGGAGGCAGCATGAGCAACGACACCAAGAACGCCGCCCCGGTCCGCCGTGGACCCGGTGGCGGTGGCCCCGGGATGGGGATGGGCATGCCCGGCCAGAAGTCGATGGACTTCACCGGATCGGCCCGTCGACTGTTCGGTGTGCTGCGTCCGGAGCGGCTGCGGCTGCTGGTCGTGGTGGTGCTGGGTGCGCTGTCGGTGGCCGCGTCGGTGGCCGGTCCCAAGCTGCTCGGCAATGCCACCAACGTGATCTTCAACGGTGTGGTCGGCTCGATGCTGCCCGCCGGGGTGTCCCAGGAGCAGGCGGTCGAGGGGCTGCGCGCCCAGGGGCAGGACCAGATCGCCGACATGCTGGCCGGGATGTCCGGGGTGACGCCCGGGGTCGGGATCGTGTTCGCCGATCTGAGTGCGGTGCTGATGTGGGTGATCGCGGTGTACGTCGCCGCGGCGCTGCTCAGCTACCTACAGGGCCTGATCCTGACCGGCATCGTGCAGCGCACCGTGTACGACCTGCGTCGTCAGGTGGAGGCCAAGCTGTCCCGGCTGCCGCTGAAGTACTTCGACTCTCAGCCGCGCGGTGAGGTGCTCAGCCGGGTCACCAATGACATCGACAACCTCTCCCAGACTCTGCAGCAGACCTTCTCCCAGCTGGTGACCGCGGTACTGACCGTGGTGGGTGTGCTGGGGATGATGTTCTGGATCTCCCCACTGTTGGCCCTGGTCGCGCTGGTGACCATTCCGCTGTCGGTGATCGTGACCACGCAGATCGCCAAGCGGTCGCAGCCGCAGTTCGTCAAGCAGTGGGCGGCCACCGGCACGCTGAACGCACACATTGAGGAGATGTACACCGGGCACACCCTGGTGACCGTCTTCGGTCGCAAGAACCAGGCGATCGAGCAGTTCGACCAGCAGAACGAGGAGCTGTACACCGCCTCCTTCAAGGCGCAGTTCATCTCCGGGATCATCCAGCCCGCGATGGGCTTCATCGCCAACCTCAACTACGTGATCGTGGCGGTGGTCGGCGGTCTGCGGGTGGCGTCGGGGACGATGAGCCTGGGCGATGTGCAGGCCTTCATCCAGTACTCGCGGCAGTTCACCCAGCCGATCACCCAGATCGCCTCGATGATGAACCTGATGCAGTCGGGGGTGGCCTCGGCCGAGCGGGTGTTCGAGCTGCTGGACGCTGACGAGCAGGAGCCGGACCCGGTGGTCCCCGAGCAGCTGCCCGCGACGGTCACCGGACGGGTGGTCTTCGATGATGTGTCCTTCCGGTACCGGGCGGACACCCCGCTGATCGAGCACCTGGACCTGGTGGCCGAGCCGGGGCAGACCGTCGCCATCGTCGGACCCACCGGCGCGGGCAAGACCACTCTGGTCAACCTGCTGATGCGGTTCTACGAGATCGACTCCGGGCGGATCACCCTGGACGGCGTCGACACCCGCGCGGTGACCCGGGACGATCTGCGCTCGCGGGTCGGGATGGTGCTGCAGGACACCTGGCTGTTTGGCGGCACCATCGCGGAGAACCTGGCCTATGGCGCGGAGGGTGTCAGTCACGAGGACCTGGTCCGCGCGGCGGAGGCCACCCATGTCGACCAGATCGTGCGCGCCCTGCCGGACGGCTATGACACCGTGATCGACGACGAGGCCTCGAATCTGTCCGCGGGGGAGAAGCAACTGCTCACCATCGCCCGGGCGTTCCTGACCGATCCGTCGATCCTGGTGCTGGACGAGGCGACCAGCTCGGTGGACACCCGGACCGAGGTGCTGGTGCAACAGGCGATGAACGCGTTGCGCGCAGGTCGGACGTCCTTTGTGATCGCGCACCGGTTGTCGACCATCCGGGATGCGGATCTGATCCTGGTGATGGAGCACGGTTCGATCGTCGAACAGGGCACCCATGAGGAGCTGCTGGCTGCCGAGGGTGCCTATGCCCGGCTCTACAGCAGCCAGTTCGCCGCGGCGGTGGCCGAGGGCTGAGCCCGTCCCGGGGGTCGTCCGCTCGGCGGCCCCCGGGATCATCGCCCAATCCCTACCGTCCGGTATGCGTTAGGGTGGGCGGCGTCCGGGTGAGGAGCGATCCGCCCGAGGACTCGCTGCCGCGGCGCCCCGCGGCATGAGGCTGCCCGGACGTGCCTTCGGCCGCGTGCGCACGGGCCCCGTCGAAGGAGACATCCCATGAAGTTCGTCATCGAGGACGACTACGCGGCCCTGAGCCGGACCACCGCGGCTGTGCTGGCCGGTGCGATGCTGCAGGACCGCCGGGTCAACTTGTCCATCACCGCTGGTGCCACCCCGGCTGGCGCTTATCGGATGCTGGCACCGATCCTCGCCGAGCGCGGTCAGGACATCGACAATGTGCACTTCTACAACTTCGACGAGATCCCGAACGGCACCGACCGTGGGGTGACCCGGACCAGTCTGGACGAGCAGATCTTCCGCCCGGCAGGGATCGCCGAGGCCAACATCCACGGGCTCACCCTGGACAACGCCGACCAGATCCGTGCGGACCTGGAGCAGCACGGCGGGCTCGACCTGATCCTGATGGGCCTGGGCGGTGACTGCCACTTCTGCGGCAACATGCCTGGCACCACCCGCTACGACCGGGACATCTACCGCTACGACGTCACCCCCGAGGCGTCCTGGTACCACGAGGTGGCCTCGATGGACCCGGTGCCGACCGAGGTAGTGACCTTCGGTTTCCCGATGGTGCTGCGGGCCACGCAGGCGGTGCTCATCGTGAGCGGATCGTCCAAGGCGGAGGCGCTGGCGGAGATCCTCACCGGACCGATCGGCGAGGACCGCCCGGGGACGATCCTGCGCACCCACCCGAACCTGCTGCTGATCGCCGACCGGGAGGCCGCCGCGCTGATCGAGTCCGATGGTGCGGGCGGCTGGCGCCGCAAGTGACCCGATGAGCGAGGGCCCGACACTCACCGGGGTGTCGGGCCCTCGCGCGTCATTCCCCGACCTGCCCGTCGGCCTGCTCGCGCAGCAGGTCTGCGTGACCGTTGTGCCGGGCGTACTCCTCGATCAGGTGCACCAGCACCCAGCGCAGGGTGGGTGCCCGGCCGTCCGCCCAGGGTCGACGCACCGGTGCATCGAGCCCGTCCTCGCTCAGCGCCGCCTCGATCCCGGCCCGCGAGCGCTGCACCGAGGCCGCCCACAGCTCGCGCAGCTGCGCCGGTCGCAGGCTCTCGGCCAGATGCCAGTCGCCGTCAATATCTGCCTCCCAGTCCATCGTGTCCCAGGGGGCAGGGGCAGGTTCGCCGCGCAGCCGCCATGTGACCCAGGAGTCCTCGACGTAGGCCAGATGCGCCACCAGCCCGCCCAGCGTCATGGTGGACCGTCCGACGGTGGTGGCCAGCCCGGCAGGGGACAGTCCCGCGGTCTTCCACTCCAGGGTGGCGCGATGGTAGTCGAGGTAGGCGAGCAGCATCGTGGCCTCGTCCGCGGCTAGCGGCGGCTCCGGGCGGCCGTGTTCGTCGAGGGAGATCGGTGACATATCGGCAGTATGACGTGGGAACCGCGGCGGGCCGAGGGGAATCCGAGGGTTCATCGACGCACCGGGCCCTGCTCGGGTTGTCCCGTCGATCGGCGAGAATGGTCCGGTGCCCGCGTACCAGACCATTGCGCTGACTGATCCCGACGACGACCGGCTCGCCGACTACCTGCGTCTGACCGACGTGGCGCTGCGCTCCAAGCACGAGCCGGCCAAGGGGCTGTACATCGCGGAGAGTTCCACCGTGCTGGCCCGGGCGTTGCAGGCCGGACACCGGCCGCGCTCGGTGCTGGTGTCGCCGCGCTGGCTGCCGGACCTGGAATCCCTGCTGGGTGCCGATGACACGGGCGAGCCGATCCCGGTGTACGTCGCCGAGCCCCCGGTGTTGGAGGCGATCACCGGCTTCCACGTGCACCGTGGCGCGCTGGCGTCGATGCACCGGCCG
Organism: Cellulomonas sp. NPDC089187; assembly: GCF_040685135.1. NCBI lineage: Bacteria > Bacillati > Actinomycetota > Actinomycetes > Micrococcales > Cellulomonadaceae > Cellulomonas > Cellulomonas sp. NPDC089187. The sequence goes on from NZ_JBFBHI010000001.1 coordinate 54,909, forward strand.
GTGCTGCCTTCGGTGGCGGACACCCTGCGCGACGCCCGACGGGTGGTGGTGCTGGAGGACATCGTCGATCACACCAACGTCGGCGCGGCGATGCGCGCCTGCGCGGCGATGGGGGTTGACGCGGTGCTGGTCACGCCCTCCTGCGCCGACCCGCTGTACCGCCGGGCGATCCGGGTGTCGATGGGCACGGTGTTCCAGGTGCCGTGGACCCGCCTGGAGGCCTGGCCGGGCGGGATCGAGCTGCTGCACGAGCTGGGTTTCACCGTGGCGGCCCTGGCGCTGGACGACGACTCGATCAGCTTGGACCAGCTGGCCGCCGACCCGCCGCCGCGGCTGGCGATGGTGTTCGGCACCGAGGGGGATGGGCTGAAACGGCAGACCATTGCCGCCTGCGATGCCGCGGTCCGGATCCCGATGGCCGGGGGCGTGGACTCGTTGAATGTGGCTTCGGCGGTGGCGGTGGCGACCTGGGCGACCCGGGCCTGAGCCGCGGAGCGCTCAGCCGACGCGATCCCGCTTGGGTTTGCGCAACTCGTCCAGGAACCGTCGCACTCTCCGAGGATCGGCACCGAGGTCGGGCAGCGCCTCGACGATGGCGGCAGCCAATGAGCGGATCGGCACATTGGCGTCCATCGAGGCCGCGCGGAGCAGGCCGAAGGCACCCGCAGGATCGAGCTGGTGGCTGAAGGCGACGGCACCGACCGCCTGTTCGATCATCGACCGGGAGGTGGCGGCCGCGGAGATCGCCGAGGTGGCCACCGCCTGGCCGTGGCGATTGACCAGGTCGGTCAGGTCGATCAGGTAACCGCGCAGTCCGTCGGCCTGGCGCTCACCGACCAGCACGCACAGGTGCTCGTGGTGGTGGGCGTCGATCACGCGGTAGGCGAGGCTGAGCCGGTCATCGGCGAGGCGGTCGACCAGCTCGTCCCGGTCTTCAGGGTGGGTGTGGCTGAGCAGGAGATCGGTGGTGGGGACGACCTCCCCGGCGGCGAAGCCGTGAATCGTGTACACCGAGTCCGACCACCACCAGGCACCGGTGCATGCGTCGAATCGGTAGGCACCGGTCGGGGTGCTGGCCAAGGTGGTGGGTGTGACGTCCTTCTGTTCCGACAATGTCGTGGTGGTCCTCGTACTACTGCGGTGCCCGGAGCCTTGGCCCGACTCCTTCTTCCGCGCTGGTCAGAGGGTAATCGACGTGCCGCCCGGCGTCTCGTCAGTCCGGGGTCGAGGTGTGCTGGATGGTGGCGTTCGGGTCGGCGGCGTCGGGCCGTGGTGAACGCTGCCGGAATGCCAGGTGCCCGCCGAGGAATCCGCCGGCTCCGACCGCACCGGTCGCCAGCAGTGAGGCCAGTACCCCGGCGGTGCGGTGCCCGCGGCGGCGAAGCAGCCAGGAGGCCGCGAAGGTCACCGTTGCCACCGAGTTCAGCCCGGCATGCACCACCCCGACCCGGCGTACGCGCTGATCGCCCAGTGCCCAGTCCGCCACCCCGCTCAGGCTGGCAGGTGCGGCGCTGAGCACTCCGAGGCCGAGCAATCGGTCCGCAGCTGCGCGGGCTCCGGTGCCGCCGACCAGGTCCAGCGTCACGCTGCTCAGCCACAGACCCATCGGCAGGTCGGTGAGCAGGGGGTGGGCGGCGTGGCCCAAGGGTCGCCCGTGCAGGAGGTCGCGCACCAGATCGTGGCTCAAGAGCGGTCGACTGAGCTCGTCGAGCCGCTGCACCGCCGGGTCGAGCGACTCGGCGTGTTCCAGCGTGTCGGCCAGGCGACCGGGCAGCGGGGTGGGCTCGTGGGCGTGCTGTGCCATGACGACCTCCGGGATGGGCTGGCTCCGAGCCTCGCTGAGGGGGAGCGGTCCCGCATCTGGAGCTTCACCTACCATCTGGTAGGGTTTCGCTGACGAACCGCACGAAGGAGTGACGATGACTGACCAGCCGACCACCTCGGCCGTTTTGTGGGATATGGACGGGGTGCTGGTGGACAGCGAGGCCCTGCTCTACGAGGCCGAACGCCAGCTGTTCGCAGAGCACGGCATTGGCCTCACCCCGCAGGTGAAGGCCGGATTCGTCGGGCTCGGCGGCACTGAGGTGTTGGCGGCACTGGCGGGGCACTACGGCATTGAGCCGGACCTGCCGGCCTGGACCGCCCGCAAGATCGAGCTGGCCACCGCGCTGTTCCCGCAGCTGCAGCCCTTCGCGCCCACCACCGCGCTGGTGCGGGCGCTGGCTGCTGCGCAGGTGCCGATGGCTGTCGCCTCCGGGTCACCGCTGTCGGCCATCGAGGTGTCGTTGAGCACCGTCGGGCTGGCGGAGTTGCTGCCGGTGCGCGTGAGCGTCGACCAGGTCGGGGCGGGCAAACCGGCCCCCGATGTCTTCCTGGCCGCTGCCGAGCGACTGGGTGTTCCGCCGGAGCAGTGCGTGGTCATCGAGGATGCGGTGCCCGGGGTGCTCGCCGCCAAGGCCGCGGGGATGCGGTGCATCGCGATCCCGTCAGTGATCGAGCCGCTCGACCCGCGATTCGAGCAGGCGGACCTGTTGATCAGGGGCGGGATGGCCACCACGGATGCTAACGACCTGCTCGACTGGATGGGCTTCTCGACTGACCGCGACTGATCCGGTGTGCTCACCGGCATCCACGGCCCGATCGAGTCACGACACCGGGGGCATCGGCTGCCCGGGGCTGGAACGTCGGGACGACGGGGCTGACCACCCGCGAGCTCGCGGAATGGGGCTGACCGTCGCCCGACGTCTCCGGGTCATCCGCCCGAGGACGGGCCGCGCCTGCCCGACGCGCCGCGCACGTGGCGCTCTGGCGCGCCGGATGGCATTCTTGAGCGTCTTTTTGCGCCCCCGAGGATCCCGAGGTCCCGATGTCCACATCCCGACCGTCCCTTCGTGAACGCTGGGGAATCGCCCCGGCGGTGTTCTGGCCTTCGGCCGCCATCGTGGCGCTGGTCGCCGGGTTGACCATCGCGTTCCCCGGCCCCGCCGAGCGGTTCATCGCTTCGGTGCAATCCAATGTGGTCAGCGGCTTCGGCTGGTACTACGTGTTGCTGGTGGCCGGATTCGTCGCCTTCTCCATCTGGGTGGGGATCGGGCGCTGGGGGGACATCACCCTCGGCCAGGACGACGACGTGCCGCAATACAAACTCGGCACCTGGTTCTCGATGCTGTTCGCCGCCGGCATGGGCATCGGGCTGGTGTTCTGGGGCGTCGCCGAGCCGCTGAGTCACTATGCCGATCCCAAGCCCGGGGTCGACGGCACACCGGTGCAGCTGGCCCAGACGGCGATGACCCAGACCTACCTGCACTGGGGCGTCAACGCCTGGGCGATCTACGTGGTGGTCGGTCTGGCGCTGGCGTACACCATCCACCGCAAGGGCCGCCCGGTGTCGATCCGGTGGGCGTTGGAGCCGCTGCTCGGTGACCGCGTGCGCGGCCGGCTCGGCGACGTGGTGGATGTGACCGCCGTGGTCGGCACCGTGTTCGGCGTCGCGACCTCCCTCGGGCTCGGGGTGTTGCAGATCGCCGCCGGCTTGGACCACGCGGGGCTGATCGAGTCCTCCACCGGGTTGCAGATCGTCCTGATCATCATCGTGACCGCCGCCGCCACGCTGTCGGTGGTCTCCGGGCTGGACAAGGGCCTGAAGTGGCTGTCCAACATCAACGTCACGCTGGCCGGGGTGCTGATGCTGCTGGTCCTGGTGCTCGGACCCACGCTGTTCCTGCTGCGCGAGTTCGTCCAGTCGATCGGTAACTACCTGTCCAGCTTCCTGTCCCTGACCTTCAACGTCAGTGCCTACTCGGGTGCCGAGGGCGAGGCCTGGCAGGCGTCCTGGACCACGTTCTACTGGGGCTGGTGGATCAGCTGGGCGCCCTTCGTCGGGGTGTTCATCGCCCGGATCTCCCGCGGTCGCACCGTGCGCGAGTTCGTGGGCGGGGTGCTGCTGGTCCCGACCGTGGTCACCTTCCTGTGGTTCTCGGTGCTCGGCGGGTCGGCGCTCTACCAGGAGCTGTTCGGCGGTGGGGGACTGGTCGGCCCCGACGGAAGCGTGGTGCCGGAGAACGCGCTCTTCGACCTGCTCTCCCAGCTGCCCGGTGGGGCGGCACTGACCATCGGCGCGATCATCCTGATCGCCCTGTTCTTCGTCACCTCGGCGGACTCCGGTGCGCTGGTCGTCGCGATGCTCTCCGCCGGTGGCAATCCCAACCCCGGCACCCGACTCCGGGTGATCTGGGCCGCGCTGGTCGGCGTGCTGGCCATCGCCCTGCTGCTCGCCGGTGGGCTCACCGCGCTCCAGACCGCCGCCATCCTGATCGCCCTGCCGTTCTCCGTGGTGATGATCGGCATGGTGTTCAGCACCTCCAAGGCGCTACATCTGGAACACGTCGCGGTGCTGCGCGCTGAACGTCGCCGGGTCCGGGCCAGCCTGACCGAGCACGTCACGGCCCAGGTCACCCGCAGCGTCGAGGCGCAACTCGCCGAACGTGACCAGCAGGACGAGGAGCCGGACGACGGTGGTGCCCGGTGGTGGCGACGGGTGCGCGGGCCGCGAGAGTAATCCCCGATACGGTGACCCCTCCGTCACCCTCCGACCCAGGACAGCCATGACCAGCGACACCCGCGACCACCTGCGCCCGGGCCTCCAGACCCGCCACCTGACCATGATGGGTCTGGGATCCGCGATCGGAGCCGGGCTGTTCCTGGGCAGCGGTGCCGGGATCGCCACCGCCGGACCGGCGGTGCTGGTCTCCTACGCCATCGCCGGGCTGCTGGTCGTGATGATCATGCGGATGCTGGCCGAGATGGCCTCCGCGATCCCGGCCAGCGGGTCGTTCTCGGTCTACGCCGAGAAGGCGCTCGGACGCTGGGCCGGATTCACCCTCGGCTGGTTGTACTGGTTCACCCTGATCATGGTGCTCGGCGCGGAGATCACCGGCGTCGCCCAGATCATCAGCGGCTGGCTGCCCGGCGTGCCGCAGTGGGTGGTGGCGGCGGTGTTCGTCACGCTGTTCGCGGTGGTCAACCTGTCCGGGGTGCGGCAGTTCGGCGAGCTGGAGTTCTGGTTCGCCTTCATCAAGGTCGCCGCCATCGTCGGGTTCCTGATCATCGGCACCCTGCTGGTCTTCGGCCTGCTGCCCGGCACCGATCCGGTCGGCACCAGCAACCTGCTCGGCCATGGCGGCTTCGCACCTGAGGGCATGGGTGGCATCGCGGCCGGACTGCTGGTGGTGGTCTTCGCCTTCGGTGGCATCGAGATCGTCACCATCGCCGCCGCCGAGGCCCGCGACCCGCAGCGCGCCGTCGCCCGGGCCACCCGGACCATCGTGTGGCGCATCATGCTGTTCTACGTCGGCTCGGTGGCCATCATGGTGCTGGTCCTGCCGTGGACCGCGCCGGAGTTGCTGTCCGGCCCCTTTGTCGCGGTGCTCGACCTGGCTGGGCTGAGCGGTGCTGCCAAGCTGATGGAGGTGGTAGTGGTCATCGCACTGCTGTCCGCCTTCAACGCCAACGTCTACGGCACCTCCCGGATGGCGTACTCCCTGGCCGGGCGCGGCGACGGCCCGTCGGTGCTGCGCCGGGTCTCCCGCCGGGACGTGCCCTGGGTGTCTGTGTTGGTATCCGTGGCCTTCGCGGTGGTGGCGGTGGCGCTCAACTGGTTGCTGCCGGATGACCTGCTCGGGCTGCTGCTCAATGCCGTCGGTTCCGCGCTGCTGGTGGTCTGGGTGCTGGTCGCCGTCGCGCAGCTCAAGCTCCGACCCCGGCTGGAACGCGAGGCTGCCGAGCGCGGTGAGGCGATGACCCTGCGGATGTGGGGGTTCCCCTGGTTGACCTGGGCCACCCTCGCCGGGCTCGCCGGGCTGGTGGCACTGATGCTGGCCGACGACGCGGCACGGGTGCAGTTGGCGTCGACCGCGGTGCTGGTGGCCGTGATTCTGGCGACCTACGGGGTCAGTGCGTGGGTGCGGCGGCGGTCGGCCTGAATCATCCCCGCAGCCCGAGGAGCAACCCCGCCGCGATCGACAACATCACCACCGCGATCACCCCGTCCAGCACCCGCCAGGCGTTCGGCCGGGCGAACACCGGACCGAGCAACCGGGCGCCGTAACCCAGCGCGGTGAACCACAGCACGGAACCCAGCATCGCGCCGACCCCGAACCACCAGCGCAGTTCCCCGTGGCCCGCCGCGACCGAGCCGAGCAGCACCACCGTGTCCAGATAGACGTGCGGATTCAGCCAGGTCAACGCCAGCGCCGTCACCACCGGCCCGCGCGCACTGCTCGACTCCGCGGTCAACGCCTCCGGCCGAACCACCCGCCGGATGGCCAGCACCGCGTACCCGATCAGGAATGCCGCCCCGGCGATCCGCGCCACTGTCAGCACCATCGGGTGCGCGTCCACCAGTGCCCCCAGCCCCGCCACGCCCGCCCCGATCAGCACCAGGTCACTGACCGCGCAGACCACCACCACCGGCAACACATGTCGACGGGTCAGCCCCACGCGGAGCACAAAGGCGTTCTGCGCGCCGATCGCCACGATCAGCGAGAGCCCGAACAGCAATCCGGTGAGGAGGGTGGTCACGTCAGCGACGCTAGGTGCGGCGGACGCCAGTAGTCCAATGACTGCTGTGCGACCTCGATAAGCTGAGCTGATGGAGCTGCCCCAGCTGCGCACCCTCGTCGCCGTCATCGAGCACGGCTCCTTCGAGGCAGCCGCCGACGCACTGCACCTCACCCAGTCCGCCGTCAGCCAGCGCATCCGGGCGTTGGAGACCTCGGTCGGGCAAGTCCTGATCCGCCGGGCCCGGCCCGCCGGCGTCACCGAGGCCGGACAGGTCTACCTCCGACTGGCCCGACAGGTCCTCTCCCTGACCGAACAGGCCCAGCACGACGCCGGGAGCGCCACGCAGCAGACGCGGTTGTCCATCGCCGTCAACAGCGACTCACTCGGCACCTGGGTGCTACCCGCCCTCGCCCCGCTGGCCGACCGGATCGCCTTCGACCTGCACCGGGAAGACGAGGCACACTCGATTGCCCTGCTCCGCGACGGCACCGTCATGGCCGCCATCACCACCAGCGGCCAACCGGTCCAGGGCTGCACCGTCCACCGGCTCGGTGCCCTGCGCTACCGCCCGATGGTCGCCCCGGACCGCCAGCGTGCCTGGTTCCCGGACGGTGCCACCGTCCACGCGCTCACCCGCGCACCCGTGGTCGTCTTCGACCGCAAGGACGACCTGCAAGACGCCTTCCTGCGCGCCCACGGCGTCGACCCCACCGCGCCACCCCGGCACCACGTGCCGGCCTCCGCCGACTTCGCCACCGCCGTCCGGCTCGGTATGGGGTGGGGCATGCTGCCCGAGACGGAGACCGGCCCCGACCTCGCCCCGCTCGCCGACCACCCCGTCGACGTCACCCTCTACTGGCAGCAGTGGTCCCTGGCCGCCCGCGACCTCGACCACACCGGCCAGGCCATCCGGGCGGCAGCCGCCCGCCACCTGCGGTGATACTGGGACGATGAGCGTCGCCGAGTGGATCTCCCGTGCCGAGGACCGCGTCAACAGCCGCCTGGTCCGCCGACTCGGACGCCACGGCTTCATCCCACGCGTCGTCGCCTACCCCTCCTACGGGTCGACGACCTGGCTACGGGTGCGCGCCCGCATCCTGCTCACCGACCCACTCGCCGCCGCCCCCGGCTCCACCGCCCGCCGCGGCTGGCGCAACCTCCTCACCGCCGAGGTCGCCGGTGCCGAAGTCGAGATCCGCCGACCCTCCGGCGAGCTGCTCGACATCGTCCGCACCGACCGCGGCGGCTACATCGACGCCGTCATCCCCACCACCACCGCCCCCGGCCTCACCACCGTCCTGCTGTCCGTCCCCGGCGGCGACCAGGGCATCCCCGCCCCGATCCACATCATCGACCCCGACACCCGCCGCGCCGTCATCTCCGACATCGACGACACCGTCCTGGTCACCCTCGTCCCGCGCCCCCACGTGGCCCTGTGGAACTTCCTGCTGCGCAGCGAGACCAGCCGCCACGCCGTCCCCGGCATGCCCGAGCTTTACCAGCAGCTCACCGCCGACGGTCACACTCCCGTCTTCTACCTGTCCAACGGCGCCTGGAATACCGCCGGCGCACTCGGACGATTCCTCGGCCGGGTCGGCCTGCCCAGCGGACCCCTGCTGCTCACCGACTTCGGACCCACCGGCGAGGCACTCTTCCGCTCCGGCCACGCTCACAAAGCCAGCACCCTGCTCCGCCTCGCCGACGAGTTCCCCGACACCCGCTGGATCCTGATCGGCGACAACGGACAGCACGACCCCGAGCTGTACCGCGCCTTCGACGCGGCACGGCCCGGACGGGTCGCGGCGGTGGCGATCCGGGAGCTGACACCGGTGGAGCAGGTGGTGGCGTCCGGGACGCCCGGGGTCGGCGCGGGGGCGCGGCGAGGGATGGACGCGCTGGCGGGGGCGGCGGGGACGGTGTTCGTGTCGGCGGGGGACGGGGTGGGGTTGGCGGAGGGGTTGCGGCGGGGTGGGGTGGTGTGAATGACCCAGCCCGGTTCAGGACGGGTCGTCGTAGGCGATGCGAAGGCTGAAGTCCGCGAAGCGGAGCATGTCATTGGCGTCAATCGGCGTCCGTTGGTGCGGAGTCAGACGTGTCCAAGCCGGACCTCGGGCGACATACGAACCGTTGGCTGAACCCATGTCGCTCACCCACACCTGACCGCCGGGAGTGATCCCGACTTCCAGGTGGTCGCGAGAGAGGGTCCGCGTCGTGTCGGGAAGCGCCAAGACATCGCCATAGCGTTCCGGCTGGGTGGGCTGCCTCCCGATGATCAGGGTGCCGCGCAGCGGACGCCGTGTGCCATCGGACAGCTCGAGGATGACTTGACGAGCCCGGTTCGCTGAGGTGCTCCCGGACACGGCGCTCTCCGTGGCGTCGTCATGGTGACGACGGCGGGGGAGCGGAGGTGGTGTCACCGTGGTCAGCGCGGGGGCAGGCAGCGTGGTTGTCTGCTCGGGTTCGGGCTGGGGCTTGCGGCGGCTCATGCGTCATCCTCTTCGGGTCCGAGCGCGTGCAGAGTCAGGGTGTCGGTGACGGCCGCGAAGAGCTCGAACAGCGCGTCCGCGACGTCGAGGGCCGGAGACGTGCCCGCGACCAGGAGAACGCCAGCGTCCGTCGGGATGAAGGTGTTCATGACCACTGCGCGCACCTGGTAGCCCTCGTGGTTGAGGTCGATGTCTCGCACTCCGTACACCTGGACTGCGGTCCCTGCTTGGGACAGCTCAGTCATCGTCAGCGTTTGCCAGACTCCCTCGCCTGCGGGAGCCGGTGACTGCTGCAGCTGGTCGGTGATCGCGTCCACCATGGCTTCGCCCGGTCTGGCAGGTGCCGGTGGAAGGAAGGTCACCGTGAGCGTACCCGGGATCACGCCTTCCCCAGCCGGTTCGCTGAACACGGCGCAGAACTTCGCACCCGAATCCCACGCCTGAGCGACAGTGTTGCGCAGGAACCGCACCATCTCCGTTCGGTGCTCGCGTAGTTCGGGGGCCTCCTGCACACGCTTGTCGACCATGTGTCGCACCGCGGCGTCTCGGGTGAGCGGCCGGAGGTCGATCTCTTCCCAGCTGGGCGGCACGGTGATTCCGAAGGCATTGGGGGACTCGTCGACGGTCATGCGTCACCTCCGGGTGTGACCTGTGCGATTTGGATACTGGCGGTGGGGGCCGAGCCCACCTGGATGAACCCGCGTCCTGTCGGAGCCTCCGCGCCGATGTCGCTGCGCTTCAACCGGCCGCCGATGAGATCCGCCTCGATCATGTTGTTCGGCTTGAGCAGGACTCCTTGACGTGCCTTCCGGGTCTCTACCAACCATCCAGAGAAGCCCTTGGAGATCACATCCGTCTGACCGGCGACCACGACCACTAGGCGACGGTCCGAGGCCTGCGGAACAACCGTTCTAAGCCAGGCGTCCGCCGGGATGTCGCGTAGCAAGTCCGCGTCGTCGACGGCCAGCAGAACCGGGGGCCCGTCCGGCGTCGTCACGAGGAGCGGTTCCAGAACGTCCTGCGTGAGATCCGTGTCGGTCACGACCGCCCGCACCTGGTCGCCGACCAAATCTCGCAGTGGACTGGTCCGTGGCGCGAGACCCACGACCTCGTAGCCGTGGTCGAGCGCCGAGCGCACGATCGTCAGCAACGCGGTGCTGCGGCCCGACATCGACGGACCGCCGATCACGAACGCACTGGGCCCTCGTAGCGGATCGAACCCGATCGGTTCCACGTCATCGCCGCCCACTCCGATCACAAACTCGTCCACCAGCCCGGCGGACTCTGCACGGCGAACCAGGTCTGAGTAGCTCAGGCGGGCAGGCATCGACTCCACGCCGAACGGCCGATGGGAACGGTCAACGCCGTGGTCGCGCTCACGCAGCTCGGCACCCAAGCGAATCAGTTCTTCGCGCTGGCTCTGTCCCGACGCGTCCGGGCTCACCACCGCGATCTGGATCTCGGCACCGCTTCCGGCGCGGAAGCCGCGCCCAGCTTCGATGTTCTCCGGCACCTTGCGCGCGTTGAGACCGAACATCGAATAGTCGGTGCGATCGATCAGCCGGAGCGCGATCTTGTCGTCGACGAGTGAGCCCATCCGCCCGGAGACGAGCTGACGGTCGCCTGTCAGCATCAGGTGGATTCCCGCGCTGGCGCCCTCTCGGAGGAGCGTCATCGTCGAATCGACCAAGCTGCCACCGTCGTGAGAGTCGAACGTGGCGGTGAAGCCCTCCCACGAATCCAGCAGCACGACGATCCGCGGCAGCCGCTGGTCCCGGGTGACCGATCGGCGCTGTTCGGACGCATCGGCGAACCCGCCGGAGGCCAGCAGTTCCTGACGGCGTTTGAGCTCTGCGCGCAAACGCCCGAGCAGCCGGGATGTCTCATCCAACTGCGTTCGGGTCACCACAGCGCCCACGTGCGGGAAGTCGCGGAGCGGAAGGAGCCCGCCGTTGCCGCAGTCGATGGCGTAGAGATGAAGCTGATCGGTGGGATAGGTGCGGGCGAACGACGCAGCGAGGGTGCGCAGCGCCGTGGTCCGGCCGGTGCGGGCGGCACCCACGATGGTGAGATGGCTCGCCTCGTCTTCGAGGTCGATCGTCGCGTCGGGTTGCCGTTGTTCGCCAGCCAGGTCGACCCGACCGTAGGGGACAGGCCCACCTGTGTCCGAGAGGTCTGAAACATTGAGCTCGGACAGGAGTAGTTGCTCTGGGAGGGCGGGTAGCCACGGCTTGCGCGGCTCGGGAATCGACAACGATTGCGCGGCCCCCCGGATCGCCGAGACCAACTCTGCGAGATCGGTCCGCTCGACGTCACCCGCGTCAGCCGCTGCCTTCGGTCGCTGCGGTGCCGGCTCTGCCAGTTCGGGCAACGAAAGACGCTGAACCAGGGGGTCGAGGGGCTCTGCGTCGGTCTCCTCCGTGACGCTGGGTCGCCGACCACCGACACGTCCGGACTGGAACGGGATCAGCGAGGTCGAGCCGAGCCGCACATAGGCGCGCCCCGGTGTCGACTTCCCGATCCGGGCCGCGTCCGGGGCGTCGATGACGTCCGCACTCTCTGCCGCGTCGGTGACGCGCAGTGCGATGCGCAGGTTGGTGTTCGCGCGGATCTCAGCGGAGACCACACCGCTGGGCCGCTGCGTGGCCAGGACCAGGTGAATGCCCAATGACCGACCACGCTGGGCGATGTTGACCAATCCAGTCACGAAGTCCGGCAACTCTCGGGCCAACGACGCGAACTCGTCGATCACGATGGCCAGTCGCGGCATCGGTTGGAGATCAGGGCGTCTGGCGGCGAGGTCGATGTAGTCGTCGAGGTCCTTGGCCCCTGCGCCTGCCAACACATGCTCGCGGTACCGCAGCTCGGCCCCCAACGACTCGAGGGCGCGCTCCACCAAGTGCGTGTCGAGGTCGGTGACCATTCCGACGGTGTGGGGGGAGATCGACACAGTCCTTGAAGGCTGCTCCGCCCTTGTAGTCCACGAGGACGAAGGTCATCCCCTCGGGGGTGTTGCTGATCGCCAATGATGCGACGAGGGTCTGCAGCAGCTCACTCTTCCCGGACCCGGTCGTCCCGGCGACAAGCGCATGCGGTCCGTCCTGAGAGATGTCCAGCTGGAACGGGCCGTCGATCGACTCCCCGACGACGGCTTGCGTGGAGCGCGGGTTCAGTAGCCATCGAGCGGCGATGGCGTCGGGGGTAGGGGGTTCCAAGCCTGCGACATCGAGGAGCCGGCTGGCGTCCGGGATCGCGGCGTCGGAGACCTGTGGGCTCGCATCTTCCATCGGTGACAGTGCACGCCCCACCCAGTCCAGCCAGTCGTCATCGACCCAGTCGGGCAGCACCTGCGGGATCGGATCCTCCTTGTGCCGACGGATCGTGAGCTGAACGGAGTCCTGGATGTCGACCACCGTGACGCACTCTTCTGGCAGGAGGCGATCGTTCTCGTCAGTGCAGATGGAGTAGATCCCGTAGCGCGGTCCCTCAGTGAGGATGCGCGTGACTCCGGGCATGGCACGCAGCCGGTGAGCGCCATCCATCACGACGACGATCGGAGGTTCCAGGCCGGCTGTCTGCTGTTGAGCGGCCTCCCGGCGGAGATCGATCAGCTGTTGAAGCTCAGCGATCCGGCGAGCGAGTGACTGCGCTCCGAAGCCGACCGTGCTCATACAGTCCTGCCCGAAGAGCGGGCGTGCGTGCGGAAGCCAGCTGATGAAGTCCCAGCTCACGGTCGGGGTGCTTGTGGTGGCGTCCGCACTGCGGTTCTCGGGGGCGCGGAGCACATAGACCTGCACGTCGCGGGGGCTGTGGAGCACACCGATCTGCGCCACGAACCAACGTGCTAGTGCACTGGCCCGTCCGTCCGCCCCAGCGACGCCGAGCACACCGGTCTGCGCCAGGTGCACGACAGCCGGGGCATCACGGACATCGCGCACGACTTTGCGCTTGTGCTCCAGCTGTTCGGGGTCCTCGAGCGTCACACCCGAGGGCTGATCAGCGGTGCCACAGCGCAGTGCCAGGTGGTGCTCGTCGCCGATACGGCGCTCCCACAGTCGAGGAGTGGGCGTCGTCGCGATGACACCGACCTCGGCGGCATCGGGATACAGGAAGAGCCGCCGAGTGAGTTCCTGCACCACCGCCTGCGCAGCGTCGCTCTCGATTCGTTCGCTGAGTTCCGTGTGCTCAGCGACCTGCTCGCGATAGCGGACTGCGCCTTGCTTCCTGCTGTTGATGAAGTTGGCCACCATCATCAGCGGTGACATCAAGCCGAACGCAAGCATCCGGGGATTGTTGAACGCGAGCGCCATCACGACGGCGAAGACCAGCGGGATGAGCGAGGTCATCCAGGGGAACTTCTGCTGTGGGGGTTCACTCGGGCTCGGTGGCAGTTTGAACACTGCCGGGGGCTCAGGCGGGAGGAATCAGGGAGGTCGGTTGTACTTGACCGCCCCGGACTCCGGGACGAACTCCGCCATTGCCGCGGTGGCGGCTCGGTCGCGCACCTCGATGATGCGATCCCCGAGGTGCACCTGCCCGCCCGGGGGGATCCAGACGACCCCGTCGATGGGCTCACCATCGACCGTCGCGGTATCCGCGCCCAGTCCCGCACTGTCGGCGTTGTGTTGGCCCACGGCGTTGACAGTGTGATCGTCCCTCACGATGAGGTCGACAGGAGAGACGCCCTCAACACGCACGTGACCCGAGTCGACGTGGATCGTCGTACCCGCACCTACGCCGCTCACCGTCCGCACCTGCACCGGTCCGGCCACCGGCGGTCGTCCGCCGAACGGAACCGCGTCGTCATCGAGCAAGCTCACCCAGGAGCCAGATCTGAGCCCGGTTTGATCGAGGGGCGTCTGCGGTGGGTACACCGTTCCATCGACCGCTACTCGACGATCAGCGCCGGAGGTGTCCGACGCCATCAGATTGACCAAAATCGCCTGAAGTCGCCCGATCGTTGCATCAGGGGTGATGTCGATAAAGGCGATCGAAACGTCATTGGTAGCACCGTCGTGAGCCGTGACTGTCAATCGCACCTGTGCAACGCTACCTGTCAGTCGCCCATTGCCGAAACCGACTCCCGCTTGCTACGGTCCATGCCTGTAATGCCCAGATGGACTTCGCATACCACAAGACAGGGGTCCACCATGGCAAACCTGAACGTGACTTTCGACGAACTGACCGATGTTGCAGGGAAGCTGCGCTCTGGGAAGGAAGCCTGCATCGGTGAGCTTGAAGGGCTCAAGAGCGCGGTCGATGGGCTGATCGGTGCTGGGTTCCAGACGGACAACGCCTCGGGCACGTTTCAGAGCACGTACGCCGACTTCAACAAGGCAGTCACTGACACGGTGAATGCTCTCGAAGACCTTGAGAACTTCCTGCGCCGGGCCGCTGAGGCATACCGCTCGACTGACGAGGAGCTGGCGAACGCGCTCAAGGGTGCGTGATCTGGCGTTGCTGGTTGAGGTGCCCCGGGCTTCGTGGTGAGGTCCGGGGCGCCTGTGTGAGGATGTGTTCGTGTGTGGTGCGGGGAGGGTGTGATGAGTGATTCGTTGAGGGTTGTGGGGGACAAGCTCGAGGATCTGGCTGATCGTATGGATGATGCGGCTGATCTGTTGGATAACTCTGTGTCGGGGTTGTCTGGGCATGAGTCTGATGTGGGTCACGGGGGTGTGCGTGATGCTGTGGCTCGGTTTGAGCGGCATTGGGGGGATGGTCGGACTCAGGTGCGTGAGCAGGCGCAGACTTTGTCGCAGATGCTGCGGGATTCGGTGGCGGCGTATGACGATGCTGAGGCGCAGTTGGTGAGTGCGTTGGAGGGTCATGGTGGTCAGGCGGCGACCAGTGGTGTGCAGGTGGCGGTGTGAGTCGGCCGGTTGATTGGCATGTGGTGGGTCAGGGTGGTGATCCGACTCCTGGTGATGCGTGGGGTGTGCGTGCTGTTGCGGGGGTGTATGAGCGGACGGTGACGGCTGCGGGTCAGGTGTCGGCGTTGGTGCGTGCGGTGCAGTCGGGGTGAACCATCGTTATGGGATCGATCTCCCGGACTGGGTTCCAGATGCCCCTGCAACTCTGGGTATATGGAGTGACGCTTCTGCGGCATACGCGAGCGGTGCGAACGGCGAAGTCAGGGCGGCCGTGGGAGACGAACTGCAAAAATTGACTCGAACGTCGAGATTTCAATACTGATCGCAAACGAGCGGGTCACGAGAATCGTTGAAAGTAACGCACGTGCAGGAATTCAGGCAATCCTCAAGTGAGGTAGGTTATCGAGTGATCGACGATAGTCTCAGTACACAGATCGTGCAATTTATCGGACGAGAATGCAACAGGGCGCCTTGGCCAAGCCTTGCTCGTGTTGATGCAGAATATTCCGATGCGGTGCGCAATGTCTCGCGCTCGCTACTAGACATTGAGATCGACTGGGATACTCTTGGATGGAAGGGCGGATTAGAGTGCGCTAAAGAGGTCATCGCGGCGCAGTTCCCCCAGCTCACCCAGGAAGCGCGCGATGACCTGTTTTGGTATTTTAGCTTCGAGGTGCGGGCGGTGAGCGAAAAGAAACCAAGAACATGAACCTTCCATGCCGCATCGATTATCCTTCTGCGGACGACTGTGTGTCCTATTAGACATTAAGGGTGATATGTCCACTGCTAGTGAAAATGCCGCCGAGATTGCGTGTGGGTATTTGCGAGTTTCCAGCCCTGCTGAACTACGCGAAGAGTTCATCGATGAGATTGGCGGGTGGCTGTTCAGTCATCCGTCTCGCGGAGGAGGTAGTTGTCTAGTCGATGGCGAAGGTCACGGAATTATGATTCCTAGCGCCGTGGACCCGGACGATGGAATAGCTTCTTACGTAAAAGGTGCGCGTGATTTCTAATTAAATTTGCACGCGTTTGTGCGACTTCTGCCTACCGGACCCGAATCACTATCGGGCTCGATCGTCTATTGTTGGGCCGCGATCGCGAGCCCGCCGGTCCTGGCCGGAACATGCTAATGGAACGCATCCGACTAACGACTGGGGGACATTGCGCTGAGCAGGAGGCCGATGTGGCTAACAAGCTGTGCACTGGTAAGGAGAGCTCAACAGCAGCCCTATCAATCGCATTGGACAGTTCGCTATGGAATGCTTTTTCCTTAAGATTGATGCCAAGTGGGTAGCGGAGCGTATCAACCTCACGCTTTCCGAGATTAGATACGCACTCGATCGTGGCTGGATGCAATGCCGGGACGTTATCAATCTCGCAGAATCTAATGCGATGTCAGTCTGCGCGACGGAAGACCAAGAGATCATTGACCAGCTGGCTCTTATATTGAGCGAAGATGCCGAAACGGTGAATGAAATTCTGCCCCGGGCTTCTACCAACGAGCTCGACATCGAGGCCCCGGCGGTCTGGCAGTATCTTTGGACGGCGTGGATCGTTGAGAATGCGGATCGGCTTCCTGACCCATGGGACATATTTTTGGGCGCGTTCGCGGCACTCGGAAGCCCTGAACAGATGTATCCGCTTCTAGAGCGCGAGTCTGGTGCAAGTGTGTTCCCCGAACCTGAGGTCCGGCGGTGGCGCTCATACGCCGAAGATCTCCGCAGCATTGTAATTGGACAACGGCCGCTTTAGCCCGACCACTGATAATCAGCTTTCGCGCGTGCTTGCGGGGAGGCCCGAGGAGGTTTTGGCAAGCAATGATTCTGTTTCGCTTGATCAAGTGACTAGTTCGCCGCTCGGCCGGTTACGGCCGAGCGCGATGGTGTCGGCGGTGAGATTTGAAAATTTCGCCGACGTGCCCCATACTGGCTCAGTAGGTGACAAGTATTGCTCACTTTTTGATGGAGTTGGTAGTAATGAGCATATCGGGCAACTGGGCAAGGGCAGACGCCTGGGTCGCAGGCCTGCTCGGAATAGAATTTGACCAGGCGTCTAAAATGCGATATTTGCCAGACGGCCAATCGCACGCCGTGGTGTACGCCGAGCCGATCGACGAGAAAACTCAGAACCTTGGCGGCTTCGCAATTATCGTTGGTCCAGACTTGACCGCGCTCGTTGTTCCTTCTGCGCGGTCAATCGAACAGGCATTGCAAGAGTTTGCTCAGGGTGCGCGTAGCGCGTCCGCCGTTTTGAGGCGGTCGGCTAGGTCAATGCGCAAGCGAACTGCGTCCCTCGCCGCTGGGTCACAGCTCTCGTAGAGTTTTCATTGGCGGGGTGCGAAACCTGCTCATAAGTCACTCGACACAGCCGTAGGCGGGCTAGCGGAGTATCTCTTTATGATCTCCCGATTGTCTCATGGATTCAGAGCGAATTGCGGCCGGAGTTTTCCAGTTTGAATGTTTTCATCACGAGCGAAAGTGAGGGTATGATGCGCATTTTCGAAGGCTTCCCTGAAGAGATCGATGTCACGGACTTGGGCCTCGATCTGAGAGTGGACCCAGAAGACCCCCTATGGAAAATTATTCATATCACCGACCGCCCGGGTGGTGCGTTAACGATATCCTGGAATGAGGCAACCGGGGACGTCCATGTGAGTGCGACGAGGGCTGATGGGTCGACTATTACCTCTATAAGGCAGTCGTGCGCCGGGCTTCGCCTGAGTTGGACGAAAGACCTGCGTTACGCTGTCGCAATATGTGGGGAGTATCGAGGCGTTAGCTCGGGTACAATGATCTTTTTGGGCGAATCGCTGGTATGGGAAGATGTCATCAACCGTACCGAGTGACTGGGCCTGAAGCGAGAATGACGCGAATTCGAATTGCGCTGCGGGCCATTAGGCAGCACCGGTATAGTCCAGGAATGGGCGCATCCGGCACTTGTGGGTAATCAGATAGCTACGGGTAGCTCTGTGAGCGGGCATGGGCTGGCGACTCGGCAGGAAGTCGGCTCAAGATCGGCTTGACCGGCGGTGAGAATGCGACGTCGGTGCAGTTCGTGGATGAGCGGTTCGACTGGTGCGATTGTGTCGAGGCTGAGGCTGAGGCTGAGGCTGAGGCTGAGGCTGAGGCTGAGGCTGAGGCTGAGGCTGAGGTGCATCGATCTGCGCGGGTGACTGGTTCACCGGCTACTGAACGCTGCCCCCTTGATTGGTGCGGTGTGCGTTGGAAGCTTCGGTTGGATCGCTCACTAGAGGCTGAGCGCTGCCTCGGCGCGCGTGGGGCGCGTGCTTCTGGTGTCGCCAATTCGACTGAGCGCTACGTGCAATACGCTCGAATCGCCATAAGCCTCTGATTCGACAACACTTCTGGATATTGCTTGTTTGCGCTATCCCCCCTCCGTAATCAATGCCCGTTAGGGCGGCGCTCCGTCGTGAGTGCGGTGACAAGGGGAGCTTCGTGTCAGCCAAGAGTGTGTTCACAGCCAGCTGGTGGAGTCGCCGTCGGGCGATCTGCGGTGCGGCGATCGTGGTGATTCTCGCGGTGTTGGCCACCGTGTTGATCACGCGCCCGGTGGCGGCGTCGGAGCAGTACGGGCTGCAGACGATCAACGTCCGCATGGGCACGGACACTTCGGTGCAGTCGATGTCGACGGCCAGTGTCACCAAGGATGCCGAGGGGCATATCTCCGAGTCGACGGTGGACCTCGATCCGACCGAGTCGGTGTCGGATTTGCCGGTGCGTGTGCAGACGTCGTGGTGGCATGACGGCTCCACCGGGACCGATCTGGCGGCGTTGGACGGGAAGTCCGGCCGGTTCGTCGTGCAGGTGAGTGTGCAGGACCTGACCGCGGAGGCGACCGAGCTGTCGTATGAGACCAACGGCGCGCGGTACCGGCAGCAGGCGCTGGTCGGTGTCCCGTTGACCGTCGTGGCCAGTGCCGAGGTCGGTAACGGCGACCGGGTGGTGCAGGTCGCGGACGGTGCGGCGGATGCGCGGACGACCAACGGTGTGCTGGTCGAGACCACGGACACCGGGCGGTCGGTGCAGTGGGCCGCCTTCTTGGCGCCGCCGATGTTGTCCGCCACGGCGGACTTCACGCTGGTGGTCGACACCCAGGACTTCCGTACACCGGCCTTCGACATCACGGTGCAGCCGGGTCTGGTCACTGACCCCTCCGTGTCCGCGTTGGTGGACCGTGCCTTCGGTTCGGACGGGTACTCCGCGCAGTTGGAGTCCTCGACCATCTCGCTGGTGCAGAACGTGAACAGCAACCTTGCTGAGGCGCTGGAGTTTGTCGACCAGGTGCACGAGACCCTGGAGATGGATGTCGCGCAGCTTGGTGAGCAGACCTACCGCGAGCTGGAGTCCAGCTCGGAGACGGTGCTGTCCCACTTGGAGTCGACCGCGAGCGAGCTGGACTCGATCCTGAGCAGCGCGCAGAGCGGTATCACCCAGGTGGGTTCCCAGACGCACTCGGGTGTGTCGGCATTGGCCTCGTCGCTGAACGGGATTCTGGGCTCGACGGCGCTGGCACCGGAGATGACGGCGACGACGATCGATGCGTGCTCGGTGACGATGCCGACTCTGGCGGACGGCCAGGTCCGCACGGTGGCGTCCACGGTGTACGTGGCCGACGCGCAGTTGCAGGCGATCGTCGACCTGTTCACCGAGGACGCCCCGACCACGAACTGCCGCGGGGCGCTGCACGAGCTGATGCGTGGGACGATCGGCGACCCGACCGCGTTGGAGGACGCCGCGGCGATGGCGCAGTGTCAGGCGACCGCGGCTGATCAGCGGACCGTGGCCTGCACTCTGGCGATCGCGCGCACCACGCTGGCGACCGACTTCCAGGCGCTGGCGCAGAAGCAGGGCGACGTGCGCGACACCTTCGACCAGCTTGCGGTCTCCGAACTGACCGGTGTACTCGCCGGGAGCGACGGCCTGGCGGCCACGCTGACCGACCTGCGGGACCGCCTGGTCAGCGCCGAGGCGGACTCCACGGCGCTGTCCGCGGATCTGACCACCTGGGCGCAGCAGACCGGTGCAGTGGTGACTCAGGCGCAGACGTCGGTGCAGACCGCGCAGGCCGAACTCGACGCGCTGGCGTCGGCGGTCGGTGACCTCGGGTCCGCCCGCGATGCGCTGTACAACGCGCTGTTCGCCGACGCCGGAACCATCGGCGGCAACCTCACGGCCATCGTCGATGCTGCCGAGGGCACCACGAGTGTCGGGCAGTGGTTCGTCGACTCGCAGTACGTGGCGAACCTGAGCGCGTTGGTGGCCTCCTACAACACGAACGGTCAGGTCTGCGCGAGCACCTGGGCCGACAGTTTGGGCACTGACCCGAGTGCGGATGCCATCGTGGCGGCGCTCAACCAGCTGGATGTTCCCGGGTGCCCCGCACAGGGTCTGGCGGTCGCCAGCCGGGAGATGGTCACTGGGTACCAGGAGACGGTGGACACCGTGAACGCCATGGGGGCGGACGCGAGTGCGGCCTCCACCGCGCTGGCCGGTCTGCAGGGCGGATTCGCCGATCTGGATGCGGCCATCGCCGATCTGACCGCGCTGACGGCGACCACCAGCACCCTGCACACGGAGCTGGCCGCGTTGTACGACGCCGGCGCGGGCACCGGAACACTGGTTGATCTGTCGGCGCGTGTGCAGTCGGTCGCGGATCTGGTCGCCGACGGCGGGGACCTCGCCGCGCTGGACTCCGAGCTGGGCGCGCTGGCTGAGCTCGCCACCGCGATCTGGCCGGATGACACCGTGCAGCCGCTCACTGAGGTGACGACCTGCTCCGCCGTGCAACCGAGTGTGGGCGAGCAGCCGACCGCCGCGGGCCAGGGCGTGGTGTGGCTGTCGAACCGGTTGCTCTGCCTGGAGAACGGTCTGGGAGAGCGGCTGACCCAGCTCGAGTCCCAGATCGACACTGCGGCACAGAGCACCAACCAGCAGCTGTTGCTGACCGTGGATCGGACGCAGGGTGCGCTTGATCGCGCCGAGTCGGAGATCGACGCGTTGTCCTCCTCGCTGGTCACCAACCTGACCGCGCAGAAAGAAGCTGCCACCGAGTCCTCGCTGACGATGATCGAGGAGTCCCGGGCGCAGATGAAGGCGGAGATGGACGAGATCCTGGCCGCCTACGATCTCGCGTCCAGCCAGGTGCTTCAGCAGCTGAGCGACTCGATGCAGCGATCGGCGGCGCAGTCGACGGCGGTGGCCGAGGTGTTGAACCAGGACTTCGCTGATCTGCTGGCCAACCTGGGATCACCGGACCCGACCAGCCGAGGCGGGATGCTCGGCAAGCTGCACAGCATCACCACGCAGGTGGGGGAGACCGGCACAGTGCTCGACTCGGTCGGCACCACGACGACCGCCTACGGCAACCAGCGCTCGGGAGAGCTGCGCGACATCGATCTGCGTGCCGCGCAGTACGCGGCGGCGGAGGAGCGCCTGGCGGCCTACCGGCCGTTCGCGCAGGTGGACGACGACCTGGAGACGGTGTTCGTGTTCCAGCTGCGGGGGGAGAAGTGAGCATGCGCAGGACGATGACGCTGGCGACGGGCCTGGGACTGTCCGCGTTGCTGCTGGCCGGTTGTGGTGATGATCAGCCGCTGCCGGTGGCCGAGGCGATGCAACCGGATCTGTCGATGTCGGCGCAGGTCGACGGTCCGATCCGGATCGGTGTGCTGGTGCCGCCGGTGGAGGGGATCGGCTCGGAGTTCCGGCCGTTGGTCGAGGGGGCACGGGTTGCTGCGTACCGATTCGAGCTCGGCGGTGCTGAGGTCGAGTTCACGGTGGCGTTGGACGACGGCACCGAGGCCGGGGCGCAGGCGGCGATGAAGGCGCTGCTGGACGACGACGTTGCCGGTGTGGTGCTGGCGTCGACCGGTGATCACACCGCGTCGGCAGTGCGCGCAGCGCGGCAGGCCAGCACCGCGGTGGTGTTGCCCTACGGGGGTGCTGAGGGTGAGGGCGTCTGGTCGCTGGCCCCGAGTGATGAGGCGGTCGTGACCCAGATCGAGGCGGCCCTGGCCGAGGCGGATGCCGAGCGCCCCTACCTGGCGACAGCGGACGGTCGGGAGCAGCTCGATCTGCATGCGACCCACGCTGGTGTCCTGGGCGCATCGGAGGCGATGGCCCAGGAGATCGTGGCGTTGTTGGAGTCCCGTGAGGTGGATTCCGTGGTGATCGACGGATCGGCGCAGGAGCAGGCGGACCTGGTGGTGGCGCTTCAGGGGTTGCTGGGCTCCCGGCAGCTGCCGGTGGTGTTGACCCCGGAGGCGTTGACCACGGACTTCGGTGACCGGCTCACGGCGGCGGGCACCACCGCCGGGTGGCTGTTCAGCGTGGGCACGGACACCGACGACCATGTGGCGCTCACCGAGTCCGAGGCCGGGCAGAACGCGGCGGTGTTCTTCTCCGCGCTGCGGTTGGCCAGCGGTGACGTGAACTGCGTGAACATCTACGGAGACGACAGCTGCGCTGCCGGGATCACCCGCGGTGATGTTGCCAGTCACGACGCGACGGTGGCGCTGATCCGCGCCGTCGAGGCGGCGGCTTCCACCGATCCCGCCGCGGTGCGGACGGCCCTGTCCGGGCTGGATCTCGCCCATGCGGACGGCGTGGTCGGACCGGACCTCGACTTCGGTCAGGGCCAGACGCTGGCCGATGAGGACGTGGCGGTGCTGCACGCCTCTACCTCTGATCCTGGGCTACGCCCGGCCGATGCCTCCGGTGACCCCGCCGCGACGCTGTTCTGGTTCGCCGGGGGCGCGCAGTGACCGATCCCGGAGCAGCCGGGCGGGCGCTCGGCAGCCGGTACACCCTGGTCGAGCGGATCGGTCAGGGTGCATCCGGCGAGGTGTGGCGAGCGCTCGACCGGCAGACCGGGCAGCAGGTGGCTGCCAAGTTGCTGTGGCCGCAGCACGCCTCGGACCCGGAGATCCTGACCCGGTTCATCAACGAGCGCTCGGTGCTGCTCGGGCTGGACCACCGCAATATCGTCAAGGTGCACGACTTTGTGGTGGAGGGGCAGGACCTCGCCATCGTGATGGACCTGATCGAGGGTCCGAGCGTGGGCAGTCTGCTCAAGCAGCAGCGGACCCTGCCTGCGTCGATGGCGGTGCCGCTGGCGGCGGCAGTGCTGGACGCTTTGGACAGCGCCCATTCCCAGGGCGTGATCCACCGTGATGTGAAGCCGGACAACATCATGCTGGCCCATGCCGGGCAGCCCAGCGCCGAGGATGTCCGACTGGCCGACTTCGGCATCGCCGGAATCATGCTGGATGAGGCTGCACCCGCCACCGAGTTGATCGGCACGCCCAACTACATGCCGCCGGAGCTGGTGTCCTACGGCAAATTCGGCCCCGCCTCGGATGTCTACGCGGTGGGTGTGGTGTTGTACGAGTTGCTCGGCGGCCGGACGCCGTTCGCGGGGCCGGGCACCAATGTCACCGTCGCGATGCGGCAGGTGAACTCCGCACCACCGCGGCTGCCGATCGACGACGCGCTGTGGCGGGTCATCGACCTGATGCTGGCCAAGGACCCAGCTCAGCGGTCCTCAGCAGCGACGACGGCGTCACTGCTGCGTGCCCTGCCTGCGGCTGTGCTGGACGGGCCCGCGCTGGCCCCCCAGCCCGCCCCGGAGAACTGGGTGGACAGCCGGTCGGTGCTGCCCGACAAATCCGACGTGGAGCGGGCGCTCGGTGGGGTGGCCTCGGGCGACGTTGACGCCTCCGGCGAGGACGCCGGGATGGATGCGACGTCGCTGCGCCCGATGCAGCCGATGGGTCGTCCGACGCCGATGCTGGCCGAGGCCGATCCGGCGGATGACTCCGGTGCCACCATGATGAAGGCTGCTGCCCGGCCCGATGCGCGGGTCGCGCCGCGTCGACCGGTCGAGACGGGGATGTCCACCCGGGCCAAGGTGCTGATCGGGGTGGGTGTCACGGTCGCGGTGATCGCGGCGGCGGTGCTGCTGTGGGTGACGGGGGTCTTCGAGTCCGATGACACTGAGCCGGTGGTGGAGATCACGACTACCCCGGCGCATGTCAACGGCACGAGCACGCCAGCCGGGTTGCGGATGGATCTGGACGCCGCCTATGACGACACCGAGCAGATGACGGCGCTGACCGTGACCCTGTCCGCTGCGCCGAATGCGCCGATCCAGGGCGATGTGTTGCTGGCGACCCCAGGCCTGGACGGGGGCAGCGACTGCGCAGAGGTGGCCGAGGAGGACGGCGTGGTGCAGCGTGTGCGTGCCTCTGCTGATGGCCTTGACATCACCTGTGGTTACCGACTGACCGACGTGGTGCTCGCCGCCGGCCAGTCGATGACGGTGCCGCTGTCGGTCGACCTCGACCTGGTGGATGACGAGGGCAAGATTCCCGACGACTACCGCGATTGGTTGAACTCGGTGCAGGAGAGCACGGACAGCGCGCTGACGTCGGTGGTCGGGACGGACTTCGCATTGCAGCGGGTGGACGGCATCCGGGTGGAGCCGACCAGTGTCACGCTCACCGGGTCTGCCACTCCGGTGCCGTATCGGGTGGTCGCGACCTGGGCGGGCGGCGTCGAGGGCAGTGAGACCGAACTGTTCACCCAGGACACCACCGACGGCATGGAGGTCGAGCTGTTGACCCAGCTCACCGGTGGCAACGGCCTCGATGGTGTCAGCGTGTCCAGCTGCAACGCGGCGCAGGTGATCGGCATCCGCGTCCTGGCCGAGCAACCGGAGAGCAGCTGTCATGTGACGGTGGGGATCGGTGCCCTGAATTCGGGTGAGGCGAGCTTCGGGATCAGGATGCGCTGAGCGGGTCCGCTAGACCCCACTGCTCCCGCAACGCCAGCCGTGCCGCCCGGTACCCGGCCATCCCGTGCACCCCGGGGCCGGGCGGTTCGGAAGCTGAGCACAGGTAGACACCGTCGACGCCCACCCGGTAGGGCGCTCGACCCCACAGCGGTCCGGCGAGCAATCGCCGCAGCGTCAGGGTTCCCCCGGCGATGTCTCCACCGGACAGAGCACTGTCGTGCGCGGACAGCCGAGCCGCCGGTACCGCGTGCGCGGCGACCACGGTGTCCCGGAACCCAGGGGCGAAGCGTTCGATTTGGGCCAGCACCATCGGCAACGGATCACGGGTGGAGTCGACCGGGACATGGGCGTAGGTCCAGATCGGGCGCAGGTCACCGCGGCGTCGACCGGGATCGACCACGGTCGGATCGGCGAACATGACATAGGGCGCGGACGGGTGTCGTCCAGCGGCGATCACGCGTTCCGCGCGGGCGAGGTCACCACGACCACCACCCAGGTGCACGGTGACCGCGTGTCCGATCCGGGGATCGGTCCACGGCACCGGTCCGCGCACCACCAGGTCGACCTTGGCGGCGGCCCCGGGTCCGTAGGGATGGCTGAGCAGTCGGGTGGCGTCTGCGGGGGGCAGATCGACGCCGAGCGCGTGGGTAACCGACGACGGTGCGGTGGCGAACAGGGTGCTACGGGCAGGCGGCAGATCCGCGGGGTTGCGGACCGGGTGATCGGTGGCGATCCGCCCGCCGTGCGCGATCAGGTCGGTGACGAGGGCATCGACGATGGCCTGGGAGCCACCGCGGGGAACCGGCCAGCCCGCCCCACGGTGTGCCAGGCCGGCGAGCAGCACAGCGGTGCCGACGGCGGTGGGATCGTGCAGCGGAGCGATGGCATGCGCTGCCACCCCGGAGATCAGCGCGGCGGCAGCGGGGTCGGTCGGCGGGGCCAGGGTAAGGCGGGCTGCCGCCCGGGCAACGGCCGGGATCGAGCTCAGCCGGCGGCTCGGTGCCTCCAGCAGGGTGGCGACCGCGTCTGGACCGAGGGCACCGATCACCTGCCGCCACCAATTCCCGCCGGCGGGGCCGAGCTCGTGAACGGTCCGGTCCAGGTCGTGCCAGGCGATCGCTGCCCGGCCGCCGTCGAGCGGGTGAGCGAAGGAAGCCTCGGGGGTCAGCAGCTCGATGCGTTCGGGGATGCCGATTGCGCGCATGAACGGTGAAGACCAGGCCATCGGGTGCACGGCGGAGCAGAGGTCGTGGACGATGCCCTCGGACAGCCCGAGGTCGACGGTGCGACTGCCGCCACCGACGGTGGACTGCTCCTCGAGCACCACGACGTCGAGGCCCGCCCGGGCCAGCGTGACGGCGGCGGCGAGCCCGTTGGGGCCGGAACCGACCACCACAGCATCGAGGGTCATCCTGCGACGGTAGGCGGCTGTGGCGGTCGGCGCAGGTCAGGCCGGTCGTGCCGCCCACGCCCTCCCCGTCCGCTCCACCGTCGTCTCCCACGCCGTCCCGACCACCCCGAACTCCCGCGTGGTGTCCGCCGCGTCCAGCACGAACGGCCGCTCGAATTGCCAGAGCACCTCGCCCAGCTCCCGCATGATCGGCACCACCGGTGACAGCGCGCTCACGGCGGCACGGGGCATCCGGCGCAGTCGCGGTGTGGGCGCGTCGACCACGGCGCCCAGGTCGGTGAGCGCCTGTCGCATGGTGCGTGGTTCGGCGGCGGGCACGTGCCAGGGCTGGCCCCAGGCGCGTTCGTCGTCGGCGACCAGGGCGAGCAGCGCGGCGACGTCCTCGCTGTCGCTGAAGGTGTGCGGTACATCCGGGTCGCCGAAGACCCAGGCGGTGCGGCCGCGCAGGGTGGCGTCGGCGTAGCGGCGGAGCATGCCTCCGGCGGCGGTGACCTCGGGGCCGATGTAGTCGGAGGCGCGCACCTCGGTGGCGCGGATGCGTCCGGCGCGGTGGCGGTCGAGGGCGTCCTGCCACATGCGGTTGCGCAGTTGGCCCTTGTGTCCGGTGGCGGCGAGGGGGAGGTCGCGGCTGAGTGGCACGTCGACCGGTCCGTAGCCGTAGAGGTTGCTCAGGGTGACCAGGACGGCACCGCTGCGCTCGGCGGCGGTGAGCAGGCTGGCGGCCAGTGGCGGCCACTCGGTCTCCCACTGTGAGTAGGTGCCGGGGTTGGCGCAGTTGAAGACGGTGTCGACGCCGGTGGCGAGGGCGGTGAGTCGGTCGGGGTCGGCGGCGTTCGCGGCGATCCGGGTCACGTCGTCGGCCTGGGGGCCGCGTCCGGAGCGGGTGACGAGGGTGACGGTGTCGCCCGCGGCGGCCAGGTGACGGGTGAGGGCGCTGCCGATGGGGCCGGCGCCGACGACGAGGCGGTGTGCCATGCTGAACTCCTTGTGTGAACAGCGTTCTCGAATGTGAGCAGTGTTCACGTTTTCTGTCCGAGGTGCAAGGCGATGGCAGGATCGAGTCGTGGAGAACGAGGGAGTGCGGGCCCGGGCTCGGCGTGAGCTGGTGCAACGAATCACCGATGCTGCGCGCGAGCAGCTGGCACAGGTGGGGGCGGCGGGGCTCTCGGTGCGCGCGGTCACCCGTGAACTGGGGATGGCACCCTCCGCGGTGTACCGCTACTTCCCGAGCCGCGATGCGCTGCTCACCGCGCTGATCGTCGACGCCTTTCAGGGGCTGGCAGACGCGGCGTCTGCGGCGGAGGCGGCGGTGGACCGGGGTGATCTGACCGGGCGCTGGCACGCGGTCTTCCGGGCGGTGCGCGCGTGGGGGCTGGCGCACCCGCATGAGTTCGCGTTGATCTACGGCTCGCCAGTGCCGGGCTATGTCGCCCCGGAGGAGACGGCCGAGCTGGCGTCCCGGGTGTCCCTGCTGCTGGCCCAGATCGCCTGTGAGTCATGGGCGGTGCAGCAGGGCGCGACCTCGGCGGCGGGGGCGACCGATGGGCACCGGGCCGATCTAGCGGCAGTCTTCGCCGCGGAAACCACGCAGCATGCCGGCGATCTGGAGGGGGACATCCGACGACTGCAGGGCTACCTCGCGGTCGCTCGGCCCGATCTGGCACTCGATGGCATGCCCGGGGACCGGGCGCTCGCGGTGGTCGACGCCTGGACCGAACTGATCGGCTGCGTCACCTTCGAGCTCTTCGGCCACTATCGACGGGTGATCGACGCGCGGGCCGAGCATCTGACGGCGGTGGCGCACCGTACCGCCGCCCGGGCCGGGGTGCTCTGAGTCAGGCGAGGGCCAGGCCCTCGATGACCTCGGCCCCGGGCAATCGGGCCAGGAGTGCGGCGGGCAGGGCGAGTTTGGATCGACGTCGACCGGAGCCGATCACCACCAGGTCGCCTGCGTCCGGGTCGGGTGCGACGACGCGGGAGTCGATCAGCACCCGGTAGTCGGCGGGCACGCCGATCGGGGTGATGCCGCCGTACTCCATCCCGGACTCCTGGACGGCGCGGTCCATCGGGAGGAATGACGCCTTGCGCACGTCCAGGAGCCGCTTGATCGTCGCGTTGACGTCCGCCCGGGTGGTCGCACGGACCACGGCGGCGGCGATCCGTTCCTCACCGCCGCGACGACCGGCCACCAGAACGCAGTTGCCCGATCCGGACAGCGGAAGATCGTAGGCCTCAGTCAGCGCGGCGGTGTCGGCAAGCTCCGGATCGATAGCGGCGACCACCAGGTCGGTGGCGACGTCAGGATCGGTGTCGGCCCATGCGGTGATGGCGGCGGCGGTGGCGGGGGCGAGCAGGTCGAGGTGATCGACGGCGGGCTGCCAGTCGAGGGTGCCCAGGCCCATCAGTGCGCGTAGGTCGGGGCGAGGGTGGCGCGGGCGACGGTGTGGAACAGCGCGGTGAAGGCTGCGACGGTCGGGGTGGCCTCCGGCCCGAGGTCCAGCTCTGCCACGTCCAGGGCGTGCACCGCGAAGACGTAGCGGTGCGGGCGATCCCCCTGAGGCGGAGCAGCGCCCAGGTAGCCCACGTTGCCGCTGTCATTGCGCAGGTGCACCGCCCCGGCGGGCAGCAGGGAGCCGTCGGCGTGTCCGGCACCGCGGGGCAGGGAGGTGGTGCTCGCCGGCACATTCAGCACCGTCCAGTGCCAGAACCCGGCCGGGGTGGGTGCGTCCGGATCGAAGCAACTCACCAGGAACGATCGGGTGGTCTCCGGGAAGCCGGACCATTCCAGTGCGGGGGACAGGTCCTCGCCGTCACCGGTGAATCGAGCGTCCATCTGCTCGCGATGGATGACATCGGTGCTGCTCAGGGCGAATTCGGGTACCTGCGGCAGCAGCGAGTAGGGCTCAGGTGCCTCAGGGCGGTCGAGCGAGAACGACATGGTGCTCCTCCGGTCGTGGTGTCGGGGGTCCACTTCGCATCATGCCGTGACAGGGGCCGCGGAATCGACCGGTGAGGGGTGTTCCGGACCGAATAGGGAGGGGTGGTCCCCAGGAGGCGGTGGCCGGATTGACACCCCAGAGCGTGTCGGCGTCTACTGGCATGATCGAACATGTGTTCGAACAAGCTGTCGAGAGGAGGCGTGGGATGACGGACGCACCCGCGGAGCGGATCGCCTTGGCCCGCGCCGCTCTGGCCACCGCGGAGTTGCGTACCGGTGCCCGCCAAGTCGTGACAGTACCTGTCGAGGCTGCGCCGCCGGTCCGGCGGCTTCCGGTGCCAGGCCGAGAACAGGTGGAGCCACGACCTGCACCCGTGCTGCTCACTGATCGTCCGCCCCTGCCGGTCCCGTCCGCCCTGACCTCACTGCTGCCGGAAGGGCTGCGTCGGGGCAGCACCACCGCGGTGCTGGGGTCCACCTCGCTGGTGTTGGCGATGATCGCCGCGGCCTGCACCACCCGGGAGGCCTGGGCCGCCGTGGTTGGGCAGCCCAGCATCGGGCTGCTCGCCGCTGCCGAGGCCGGGGTGGGGTTGGATCGGCTGGCGCTGGTGCCTCGACCGGGGCCCGACGCACCCAGCGTGCTGGCCGCGCTGCTGGACGGTATCGATGTGGTGGTGGTCGGCCCGGGCACGGCGCTGCAGGACGCCGACCGGCGACGGTTGATGGCGCGGGCCCGGGACCGAGGATCGGTGCTGTTGGCGACCGCCCCCTGGCCCGGCGCAAGCTGCGTGGTCACCGTCACCGGTGGACGGTGGACGGGCCCGGGGGAGGGCGACGGTCGGCTGCGTGCTCGCGAGCTGCACCTGACTCGCACTGGCCGGGGCTCGTCCGGTGGTCGTCCGGAGGAGCTGACCCTGGTGCTGCCCTACGACGGACACACCGACCCCTACACCCTGCCCACACCGGAACCGCTGGCCCCCGCCGCCGAGTCCGGGCTGAGGTTGGTCGGATGAGTGCGGCATCGCAGGAGCGGGGCACCCGCACCACCGTCGTCTGGACTCCGGACTGGCCGGTGGTCGCCGCGCTGGTCGCCACCGGCACGCCACTGCATCACCCCGCCGCCGTGCTCGCGGGTGCCCGGGTGCACACCGTTTCCGCCCTGGCCCGGCGGGAAGGGGTGCGCCGGGGCATGCGTCGGCGTCAGGCCCAGGCGGTCTGCCCGGAGCTGGTGCTGCTGCCCGCCGATGAGGATCGGGACGCCCGACTGTTCGAACCGGTGGCAGTGGCGGTGGAGACCGTGGTGCCCGGCATCGAGGTGCTCCGACCCGGCTTGCTGCTGCTCCCGGCCGGGGGCGCGGCGCGATTCCACGGCACCGAAGACCTGCTGGCCGAGCGTCTGGTCTCCGCGGTGGCCGACCACACCGGGCACGAATGCCAGGTCGGAACCGCCGACGGGTTGTTGGCCGCGCTGGTGGCGGCCCGGGCCGAACAGCGGGTCCCGGTGGGGGAGTCCGCCGCCTTCCTCGCGCCCCGACCGGTGAGTGAGCTGCTGGCCGCCGCGGTGCAGGACGAACGACCGGTGGCCGCGCTGATCGACCTGTTGCGTCGGCTCGGCCTGCGCACCCTCGGTGACTTGGCCCGGCTCGACGGTCCGCAGGTGTACGCCCGGTTCGGGGAATGGGGCAGCTGGGCCTGGACCCTGGCCCGTGGCGACGATCTGCGCCCCCCGGCACGACGCCGTCCGGAGGCGGATCTGGAGGTCAGCTCCGCAGTGGACCCCCCGGCCCACCGGGTCGACACCGCGACCTTCGCCGGGCGACGACTGGCCGAGGAGCTGCACACCCTGCTGACCAGCCACGCGGTCAGCTGCGGACGACTGCGGATCACCGCCCGCACCGACACCGGTGAGGATCTGACCCGGACCTGGCGCACCGACACCGGCGGGCTGGGCGGGCTCACCGCGGCCCGGATCACCGACCGGATCCGCTGGCAGCTGGACGGTTGGTTGACCGCAGGTGCGCTCAGCCGACCGGTGGACGACGACGCCGATCAACGCGAACCGGTAGGCATCGTGCGGCTCACCGTCACTGCCGAGGACGTCGCGGCGGCCGGGGCCGAACAGGGGAGACTGTGGGGCGGGTCCTCCGGCGGGGACCTGCGCGCCCATCGCGCCCTGGACCGGGTACAAGGGCTGCTCGGTGGGGATGGCGTCCTCACTGCGGTGGTGCAGGGCGGCCGGGATGTGCGCGATCAGGTGCATCTGCGACCCTGGGGTGCCCAGCAGGAGGTCGCTCGTCCGGCGGATCGACCCTGGCCCGGGCGGCTGCCCGCCCCGGCCCCGGCCACTGTCCCGGAGGAACCCGCCCCGGTGCAGGTGCTCGACGCCGCCGGTGCGCCCGTGGTCCTCGGTGCCCGGATGGTCCTGAGCGCCCCACCCGCCCTGGTCCGCACCCGCACCACCGATCACCGGATCGCCAGCTGGGCAGGGCCGTGGCCGCTGGCCGAGCGCTGGTGGCAGGATGCCGGTCCCCGGGTCCGGGTCCACCTGCAAGCCACCCTCATGGACGGCCGGGCACTGCTGCTCGCCGCCCACCAGCACGGGTGGACTTGCGAGGCGATCTATGACTGACCCGCTCCGTTACGCCGAATTGCACACCCACTCCGCGTTCAGCTTTCTGGACGGTGCCAGCCAACCCGAGGAGCTCGCGGCCGAGGCGCACCGTCTGGGGCTGACCGGACTGGCCCTCACCGACCACGACGGCCTCTACGGTGTGGTCCGCTTCTCTGAGGCAGCCCGACGGGTGGGAATGCCGACCGTCTTCGGTGCCGAACTGCACCTGCCGGTGCCCGGCACCACCGGACCGGAGGTACTCGACCCGCCCACCGGTGTGCCCGACCCCCGGGCGATCCACCTGCCGGTGCTGGCCCGGGGTGCAGCCGGATACCGGGCACTATCCCGCACCATCGCCGAGGCACACCTGGCCACCGGGGTGAAGGGTGCCGCGCAGTACCGCTGGGAGGACCTGGCCGAGCGGGCCGCCGATCAGTGGGTGCTGCTGTCCGGGTGCCGCAAGGGCCCGGTCCGTCAGGCACTCTGTGGTGGTCCCCAACCCGCCCCGGTCACCGCCGAGGGCATCGACCGGGCCCGCGCCGAACTGCACCGGCTGATCGCACTGTTCGGAGCCCGCAACGTGGTGGTCGAGGTCACCGAGAGCGGCGGCCCCTACGACGGGGAGATCACCGACGCGCTCGCCGCCCTGGCCGTCGAATGCGGACTGCGACTGGTCGCCACCGGCAATGTGCACTACGCCCACCCTCGGGACGCCGATCTGGCCGCGGCGCTCGCGGCGGTGCGTGCCCGCTCCGGGATGGAGGAGCTGGACGGGTGGCTGCCCGGTGCCCCCACCGCCCACCTGATGTCCGCGGCGGAGATGCTGCACCGGCATCGTCGTCACCCGGAAGCGGTGTCCGCCGCGGCGGAGCTGGCCGACGAGCTGGCCTTCGACCTCCACCTGGTCGCGCCCCAGCTGCCGCCCTACCCGGTGCCGGAGGGCCACACCGAGGCCACCTGGCTGCGCGAACTCGTCCGCCGCGGTGCGCTGGAGTGTTACGGGCCGCCGGAACAAGAGAAAGTGCCCGGTGCTTACGCCCAGCTGGAACACGAGCTGCGGGTGATCGAGGACCTCGGATTCCCCGGCTACTTCCTGGTGGTCTACGACCTGGTGGATTTCTGCCGCCGGGAGGGCATCCTGGCCCAGGGCCGCGGGTCGGCAGCGAACTCGGCGGTCTGCTACGCCCTGCGGATCACCGCGGTGGACCCGGTCAGTCACCAACTGCTGTTCGAACGCTTCCTCGCGCCGGAACGGGACGGGCCGCCGGACATCGACGTCGACATCGAATCCGCCCGCCGGGAGGAGGTGATCCAGTACGTCTACGCCACCCATGGGCGCACCCACGCCGCCCAGGTGGCGAATGTCATCTCCTACCGGGCGCGCTCGGCGATCCGGGATGCGGCACGTGCGCTCGGCTACGACGCCGGGCAACAGGATGCCTGGAGCAAGTCGATCGAACGCTGGGGCACCCTGCGCGGTCCCCAGCCCCGGCACCCCTGGTGGTCGGCGGATGCCCGGGAGGAGCAGTACGCCCAGCAACAACGCGACCCGGACGGCGTGGTGTGGGGGTGGAATCACGAGCCAGAGCCGGCGCAGCCCACCCAGCCGCCCCGGGCGGATCTGGACGAGTACCGCCCGGTCGGGGCCCGGACTGCCGACGGGCATGACGTGGTGCCCGCGCACCGGCCACCCCCGGCCAGTGACCTGGCGGAGATCCCGGCGCAGGTGATCGACCTGGCCGACCGGTTCCTGCGGTTGCCCCGGCACCTGGGCATCCACTCCGGCGGAATGGTGATGTGCGACCGCCCGGTGATCGAGGTGTGCCCGGTCGAGTGGGCACGCATGGAGGGCCGCACCGTCCTGCAATGGGACAAGGACGACTGCGCGGACGCCGGGTTGGTGAAATTCGATCTGCTCGGGCTCGGCATGCTCACCGCCCTGCGACTGGCCTTCGAGCAGGTGTCCCGGCACGGTGGCCCCGCCCTCGACCTGCACGGCCTGCCGAACGAGGACCCGCTGGTCTACGACCTGCTGTGCGCCGCCGACACCGTGGGGGTGTTCCAGGTCGAGTCCCGCGCACAGATGGGCACCCTGCCCCGGCTCCAACCGCGCAGCTTCTACGGCATCGTGGTCGAGGTCGCGTTGATCCGGCCCGGGCCGATTCAGGGCGGTTCGGTGCATCCGTACATCGAGCGGTATCAGGGCCGCGAACCCGTGACCTACCTGCACCCCGCACTGCGTCCGTCGCTGGAACGCACCCTGGGCGTCCCGCTGTTCCAGGAGCAGCTGATGCAGATGGCAATCGATGTCGCGGACTTCACCCCGGCGGAGGCGGACCAGCTGCGCCGCGCGATGGGCTCCAAACGCAGCATGGAGAAGATGGAGGCGCTGCGTGACCGGTTGATGTCCGGCATGGCGCGCAACGGTCTGGACGAGTCGATCCGCGAGGAGATCTTCGAGAAGCTCAAGGCCTTCGCCGACTTCGGTTTCCCGGAGTCACACGCCTACTCCTTCGCGTTCCTGGTCTACGCCAGCAGTTGGCTCAAGGTGCACCACCCGGCCGCGTTCTACGCCGGGTTGTTGGCCGCGCAGCCGATGGGTTTCTACTCCCCGCAGACCCTGATCGCCGACGCCCGCCGGCACGGGATCGAGGTGCTGCGGGTCGATGTGCAGCGCTCCGAGGTCCAAGCGGTGGTGGAACGGATTGGTGCCGTGCCACCGGGGGGTGAACCTCGGCTGACACCCTTGCGCTCCGGCACCGTCGACCCGGACCGTTCCGGGGCCACGATCCCTCGGTCGTTGGCGGTGCGGGTCGGACTGGCCTCGGTGCGGGGGGTGGGGGAGAAGGTCGCTGAACGGCTGGTCGCGGAACGGGAAGCGCACGGTCCGTTCGTCGACCTGCGGGACCTGGTGCGTCGGGTGGAGCTGACCACTGCGCAGGTCGAGGCGCTGGCCACCGCCGGCGCGTTGGAGTCTCTGGGGGTGACCAGGCGGGAAGCCTTGTGGGCCGCAGGGGCGTTGGCGCAGGAGGGTCCGAACACGCTGCCCGGTGTCTCGGTCGGGGTGGTGGCACCGACGCTGCCCGGGATGAGTCCGGTGGAGCTGGCGGTGGCGGATGTCTGGGCCACCGGCGTGAGTGTCGACTCCTATCCCACCGAGTTCGTCCGGGACGGGCTCGACGCCGCTGGAGTGTTGCGGGTGGTGCAAGTCTTCGATCAGGAGCCCGGTCGGCGGGTGGCGGTGGCCGGGGTGATCACCCACCGTCAACGGCCGGGCACCGCCGGGGGAGTCACCTTCCTGTCGCTAGAGGACGAGACCGGTCTGCTCAACGTGGTGTGCAGCACCGGGCTGTGGCAACGGTTCCGGCATACCGCGCGCACTGCCCGGGCGATGGTGGTGCGTGGTCGGGTGGAACGGGCCGACGGGGCGACCAACCTGATTGCCGAACATCTGGCACCGATGTCCCTGCGCGTGGCCAGTACCTCCCGGGACTTCCAATGAGTTCCGGGCGATTGTGGCGACATGTGCACAATGGCGACGAGTGCTTTTCCGTGCTGAACGGCGACCGGCTAGATTGGCTGATGGCGCAGCTCTGGTGGAGGTTCGTCCCACCGGGAATGTCGCACCGTCCGCGGGAATCCCGCCCCGACGGCCGCATACTCGCACCACCGCTGAGGGGAAATCGCCATGACCACGGCACTGTTGGTCGTCGCTATCGGGGCCAGTGCACTGACCCTGATCGCGTTCATCTTCGACGGGGTGTTCGACGCCTTCGAGCTGAGCCTGCCCGGGGACGTCGGTATCTCGACCGTGGGGATCGTCGGCGGCATCGCGGTCTTCGGTTGGACCGGGTTGATCCTGCAGCAGCTGACCGATTGGCCCGCCGCCGCGGTGATCGGTGTCGCGGTGGTGGCCGGGCTGGTGATGATGCTGCTGCTCGGTGCATTGGCCAAGGCGCTGCACCGACGCAGCGCCAACCAGCCCCAGGACACCGACCTGACCGGGCAGACCGGCATGCTCACCACCGCGGCATCCCCGCAGCGGCCGGGTGTGGTCCGGATCCGCTGGCAGGGCGCTCCACGCACCCTCACCGCGCTGGCCGAACAGGACCTGCCCGAGGGCGCCATGGTCCGGATCGTCCGGGCGGACGGCACGGAACGCGCCCTGGTCGCCCCCGTCGACTGACCACATCCGCAGTACTCCATCCCGTCGGCCGCACCGTCGAGAGGACACTCATGAGCTCCCTGATCGTGGGCATTGTCGCCCTGCTCGCTGTCGTCGGCCTGGCCGTCGGCGCGATCGTCTCCCGCTACCGCATCCCCAAGGCCAACGAGGCGCTGGTGATCACCGGCGGCTCCGGTGGCGACGCCCCGGTGAAGGTGTCCATCGGCTCGGGCGTGTTTGTCGTGCCCTTCGTGCAACGCTCCGCCACCCTGGACCTGTCCGCCACCGAGGTGCCGATGCGGGTGGATGAGGGTGTCACCTCGGACAAGATCAAGGTCACCGTCGACGCGGTCGCCCTGACCAAGATCGACGGCACCCCCGAGGGTGTTCGCGCGGCCGCACAGCGGTTCCTCGGACGTGAAGAGGATGTGCCGGGTGTGGTGGCCACTGTCCTGGCAGGTGCGCTGCGTGCGGTGATCGGCAACCTCTCGGTCGAGCAGGTGCTGGCCGACCGTGCCGCCTTTGCCACCGAGATCAAGTTGGAGGCGGAGAAGGCGCTCTCCGAGTCCGGTCTGCGGGTCGACACCCTGCAGATCAACGCGATCCGTTCCGAGCCGGCCGACTACATCGAGAACCTCGGTCGTCCGCAGGCCGCGCAGGTGCGCCGTGAAGCGGAGATCGCCGAGGCGACCAACGTGCAGGAGGCCGAGCGCGCCAAGGCCGCTGCCCGGATCGCCATCGCCGAGGCCAATAAGGACGCGGCGCTGCGGGAGGCGGAGTTCCAGAAGGAGACCGACGCCGCCCGTGCCGAGGCGGAGGCCGTCGGGCCGAAGGTGGCTGCCGCGCAGCAGGCCGAGATCACCCAGGCTGAGCAGGCCAACGCCCAGCAGCAGGTCGAGCTGACCAAGCTGCGCCTGGACTCCGAGGTTCGCGCCAAGGCCGATGCCGATCTCTACGACGCGCAGAAGCGAGCGGATGCCGCGCTGTACACCGCGGAGAAGGAGGCCGAGGCCAAGGCGGTGGCCGTGCGCAAGGCCGCCGACGCCGACCAGCAGCGGCTGACCGCCGAGGGTGAAGGTGCCGCCGCAGCGATCCGCGCCCAGGGTGACGCCGACGCCGCGCGGATCCAGGCCCAGGGTCTGGCCGAGGCCGAGAACCTGCGTGCCCAGGGTCTGGCCGACGCTGAGGCCGCCAAGGCTCGCGGTCTGGCGGACGCTGAGGCCGCCAAGGCTCGCGGTCTGGCCGATGCTGACGCCGCCAAGGCGCACGGTCTGGCCCTGGCCGAGACCACACAGGCGCAGGGTCTGGCCGAGGCAGAGGCGATTCGGGCCCGTGGTGAGGCAGAGGCGCGGGTCAAGGAGCTGCTGGCGGAGGCCTTCGACCGTTACGGTCAGGCCGCTGTCATCGACCAGGTGTTGGCCACCCTGCCCTCGATGATGCGGGAAGCTGCTGCCCCGATCGGCAACGTCGACTCGATCACCGTGCTGGGGGACGCGGAGTCCGCCTCCGGGCTGACCAAGCTGGCCACCGACCTGGTGACCAAGGTGCCTGCCGTGGTCAAGGCCGGCACCGGGCTGGACATCACCGCGCTGCTCACTGGCATGCTCGCCCCCAAGCCGGAGGACGACATCGTGCTGCCGCAGGAGACTGCCGGGAGCGTCGAACCCACCGCCTGAGACTGTGGACCCCGGGCCCTCTGGTCCGGGGAAGGCAGCATCGCACCGTGCAGCGGCTGGCCTCGACGCGCTCGCCGCACGGTGCGATGCTGCACACCATGCAGCTCGATGACATCCCGGTGCGCACACTGCGTGGAACCGACACCACCTTCGGGGAACTCGTGGACGGTCGGCTCGCCCTGGTCGTCAACGTGGCGTCCCGGTGCGGACTCGCCCCGCAGTACGAGCAACTGGAGGCGCTGCACCGCGAGTACGGCCCGCGCGGTTTCACTGTGGTCGGGGTGCCCAGCAACCAGTTCTTGCAAGAACTAGGCAGCTCCGACGCCATCGCCGAGTACTGCTCGGTGACCTGGGGCGCCACCTTCCCGATGTTGGAGAAGACCCCGGTCAACGGTCGGCACGCGCATCCGCTCTACCGCGAGCTCACCCAAGCGCCCGACGACTCCGGCAAGGCGGGGCGCATCACCTGGAACTTCGAGAAGTTCCTGGTGGCACCGGATGGCCGGGTGCGCCGGTTCCGGCCGCGCACGGTACCGGATTCTCCCGAGGTGATCGCGGCGCTGGAGGAGATGCTGCCGGCCGGCTCCTGAGAGGTCGGGCCCCGGTGAGGCCGTCGCGCTGCACCCGCCGCGGTGCCCGTGGCCGTGGGGCCCGCGTAGGCCAGGTGTCCTCCGGAACGACGAAGGCCCCGATCTGGCGGGATCGGGGCCTTCGTCGTCGCTGTCTCAACGAGTGTCCGGAGGGGGACTTGAACCCCCACGCCCTATACGGGCACTAGCACCTCAAGCTAGCGCGTCTGCCATTCCGCCACCCGGACAGGTGCTCCCCACGGCCCCGGATCGAGCGCAGCAGCGTTCGGCCCCGGTGTCGCAGGAACGGTGAGTAAAGATAGCACGGCGCGGTGCTCGGGCATGCATCGCCTCCCGGGTCCAGACTGGGAGGCGACTGGATCGTTCCTGGTCGGGCGGCTGACCCGGCGGCGGGGCGGTCGGTGACCGGGCGACCGTCCGGTCCAGGTGTCGAGGTGGAGGTGGCACACACGATGGCCGAGCAGATCCCGGGCGGCGGGAGCGGGGTGCGCCGGGTGGCCGGTCAGCGGCGAGGTCCTACCGGTGGCACTGAGGAGAATGTGCCGCAGTGGTTGAAGACCTCGGCTGGGACGACCTGGCGGCTGCTGGTGTTGCTGGTCGGGGTCGGGGTGGTGTTCTACGCCACCTCCCAGGTGAAGCTGCTGTTCATCGCGGTGTTCATCGCGCTGGTGTTGACGGCGGTGCTGCGGCCTCTGGTGGACAT
The DNA here is from genome assembly GCF_040685135.1 of Cellulomonas sp. NPDC089187. Taxonomy (NCBI): domain Bacteria; kingdom Bacillati; phylum Actinomycetota; class Actinomycetes; order Micrococcales; family Cellulomonadaceae; genus Cellulomonas; species Cellulomonas sp. NPDC089187. The sequence goes on from NZ_JBFBHI010000001.1 coordinate 93,733, forward strand.
CTACGCCAAGGTGATGCCGCGGCCGTTGGCGACGGCGCTGGGGTTGCTGTCGGGGTTCCTGGTGTTGTCCGGGCTGATCTTCTACGTGGGCTACTCGGTGGCGACGCAGTGGACGGCGCTGTCGGCGCAGTTCGGGGACGGCATCGATCAGATCGTCGACTTCTTGGAGGACGGTCCGCTGCCGGTGACGATCACCAACGATCAGATCGGGGAGTGGATCGACACCGGGCGGCAGTGGATCCAGGATCATGCCGGGGACATCGCCGGGCAGGCGGCCTCGCAGGCGGGGTCGGTGGTGGAGGTGTTCACCGCGTTGGCGTTGGCGCTGTTCTGCGCGATCTTCTTCTTGGCGCGCGGGCAGGAGATGTGGACGTGGTTCCTCAACCAGCTGCCGTCGCGGGTGCGGCCAACCTGGCTGACCGCCGGTGGTGCCGGGTGGTACACGTTCTCCGGGTACACCCGGGGCACGGTGATCATCGCGGTCACCGACGGGATTTTGGCGTTCGTGCTGCTGAGCATCGTGGGCGTGCCGTTGGCGGCACCGTTGGCGGTGCTGGTGCTGATCGGTGCGTTCATCCCGCTGATCGGTGCGCCGGCGGCGATGGTGATCGCGATGATCGTGGCATTGGCGGCGAACGGTCCGATCCAGGCTGCCGTTGTCGGGATCGGGATCGCGCTGATCGGGCAGTTCGAGGGGCATGTGCTGCAGCCGCTGGTGATGGGCAAGCAGGTGTCGTTGCACCCGGTGGTGGTGGCGTTGGCGGTGACGGCGGGGACGTTGAGCGCCGGCATCCTGGGGGCCGTGATCGCGGTGCCGCTGGTGTCGGTGGTGTGGGCGGTGTACTCCCGCCTACACACCCCGGACCCGCCGATGGAACCGGAGGAGACCGAGGGGCACACCCGGCCGGTCGAGGACGAGGACGAGGTCGCCGAGCAGGCCTGATCAGGCCTCCGGGGTCTCAAATCCGCCGAGCCAGACGGTGAGCAGGTCGGCCAGGGCTGCTTGCTGCGCGGGGTCGAGGGCGGCGACCAGGCGGTGCTCATTGCGGATGTGGGCGGTGAAGGCCTCGTCGAACAGGGCACGTCCGGCCTCGGTGAGGCGTGCCACCCGGCCGCGTCCGTCGTCGTCACTGGGTCGACGTTCGACCAGTCCGGCCTCCTCCAGGCGGTCGAGACGCTTGGTCATGGCGCCGGTGGTGACCATGGTGTGCTGGGCCAGTGCTCCGGGTGCGAGTTCGTAGGGTGCGCCTTGGCGTCGGAGGGCGGCGAGCACGTCGAATTCGCCCTCGCCCAGTCCGTAGCGCCGGTAGAGCGCGACGAGTTCGACCCGCATCAGATCGGCGAGGCGGTGCAAGCGGCCGATGAGTCCTTGCGGGGAGACGTCGAGGTCAGGGCGTTCTCGCTGCCACTGTTGCTGGATCCTGGCGACGCGGTCCGGGCTCATCCGGTCAGAATACCTTCCATGGAAGCTATAGTGGCTTCCATGGAAGCTAAGGGACGGTGGTTGGCGATCACCGCGGTGGCACCGATCGCCTGGGGCGCCAACTACGTCGTGACCCGGCAGATGCTGCCTGCCGATGCGCTGCTGTGGGGGTCGGCGTTGCGTGCGCTGCCTGCCGGTCTGGTGCTGTTGCCGCTGGCCCGGGCACTGCCGCACGGGCGGCAGTGGTGGCAGTCGGTGGTGCTCGCGCTGCTGAATGTGGCCGGGTTCTTCGCGCTGGTCTACGCCTCCGCGCAACTGCTGCCGAGCAACATCGCCTCCTCGATCATGGCGCTCAGTCCGCTGGCGCTGACCTTCCTGGCCTGGCCGCTGACCAGTGAGCGACCGACATTCCGGGCGGTCGCCGGTGGGGTGATCGGAGCGGGCGCGCTGGTGCTGGTGCTCGGTGGCACGAGTGGGGCCATCGACCCGGTGGGGGTGGTCGCGGCGGTGGCGGCATTGCTGTCCTCGTCGACCGGAGCGTTGCTCGGCAAACGGTGGTCGGCGGGTACTCCGGTGCTGGCCTCCACGGCCTGGCAGATGACGTTGGGCGGTCTGGTGCTCGCGGCGGTGGCGGCGATCGGTGGTCCGCCGCCGGAGATCGACCTGCGGGCGGGGATCGGCTTTGCCTTCACCAGTCTCATCGCAACCGCGCTGGCGTTCCTGTGCTGGTTCGGCGGCCTGAAACACCTGCCGGCGGCGCAGGTCGGGGCGCTGGGGATGCTGAACCCGCTGACCGGAATCCTGCTCGGCACCGTGGTGGTGGGGGAGTCGCTGACCGTGGTGCAGATCGTCGGGATCGTGGTGGTGCTCGCGGCGGTGGCGTGGAGCACGATCCGGCCACGGCGTCGTGTGCCTGCGGCGGTGCCCGAGGCTGTGGTGTCGGAGGTTCCCATCCCACCCGCCCCGGTGCCTCGCTGAGACGCTGCCCGCTGCGCGGCGGACCCGCTGCCCAGGACGCAGCCGAGCCCCTGCCCCGGTAGACCACTGAGCCGCAGCCACCCGAGGCGGCACGTCACGCTCCGGGATAAGCCGCCGTCGCCAGCTGCCGGGCCAGGTGCGCGGTCGTGCGGGCGAGTGTCGCCGTGGTGGTCGCCACCGACTCCGGGGTCTCGGGCAGGTCCCGGTAGTCGACCGACCCCATCGCCTCGCCCACCCAGTAGGTGACCGCCTGCGGCGCGATGCTGTAGCCGACGTCGTTCAGCGCCTGGAACAGCTCGGAGCTGACATGGTGCGCGCCGTCCTCGTTGCCGACCACTGCCACCGCGGCCACCTTGTCGAACAGGATCGGTCGCCCGTCGGCCTGCGTCTCGGACAGCTCGGCGTCGAGGCGTTCCAGCACCCGCTTGGTCACCGAGGACGTCTGTCCCATCCAGATCGGGGTGGCGATCACCAGGATGTCCGCGGCCAATACCTGCGCCCGGATCTGCGGCCACTGGTCGCCGTCGCCCATGTCGGTCTCGACCCCCGGGCGGATGTCGTAGTCGGCGAGCCGGAGGGTGCTGCCGGTCACGCCGTGCTGGGCGAGCGCGGCGAGCACCTGGTTGGCCAGGTGCTCGCTGCTGGACGGTGCGGGCGAGGGCTTGAGGGAGCCGATCAGGGCGAGGGCGGTGAGGTCGGTCATGCCGAGCAGTCTGCGGTGGGGCGGTTCGAGTGGCGACCCGAACCGCCCCCCCCGCGAGCGTGTCAGCCGATGCTGTCCCGGAATCGTCGCGTCCCCAGCACGAACCGCAGCACGGTCTGCGCAGTGCGCTGCACCTCGGCCAGCGTGATCCCCTCCTCCGCCGTGAGGCTGGTCAGCAGACTGCCGTCCCCGTGGTCGGTGCCGAAGTCCTTGCCGCCGGGCATGAGGACGTCGACCTGTGCCCGGACCCGGTAGGCGTCGTTGGTCAGCGCGGGGAAGTCCGGGTCGGTGGCCGGCTGCATCCACCAGTCGGTCATCACCAGCCCGTCGTAGCCCCACTCCTCACGGAGCACGGTGGTGACCAGGTCGTGGTGGTAGTGGGCCCAGACACCGTTGATCTTGTTGTAGCTGGTCATGATCGTCTGCGGGCGACCTTCGGCGACGCAGATCTGGAAGCCCCGCAGGTAGATCTCACGCAGGGCCCGCTCGGAGACCCGGGAGTCGTTGCGGTTGCGGTTCTCCTCCTGGTTGTTGGCCGCGAAGTGCTTGGGGCATGCGGCCACACCGGTGGACTGGATGCCGCGGACAACGGCGGCGGCGGTCCGGCCGGTGATCAGCGGGTCCTCGGAGAAGTACTCGAAGTTACGGCCGCAGAGCGGGTCACGGTGGATGTTCGTCCCGGGGCTGAGCAGGATGTCCGAGCCCTTGGCGACCATCTCGGCACCGTGGGTAGCGGCAAGCGCCTCGACCAGGTCCGGGTCCCACGTGGCGGCCAGGGCGGTGCCGCAGGGCAGCAGACTGGCGTAGGCGGACAGTCGGATGCCGGAGGGGCCGTCGGTGGTGGTGATCGGGGGGATGCCCCGTGCGCGCAGGGCCTCGGTGGTACCGCCGAGGACGCCGGCGTTGCCCGGTGCGCCCAGCGGGGAGTCCATCACGTAGTCGCCGCGGGTCAGGCCCTCCAGTTCCTCCGGGTCGAGGTCGGCGACCAGCTCCGCGAGGGTGGCCCGCCCGGCGGCGACATCGGTCAGGGTCAGGCCGCGGTGGGTGGTGGGCAGCTCGGTGGGCAGGGCCTCGGCGATGCGGGCCGGGCGCTCGACGGCGCTGGTGGGCACCTCTTCGCGGTCGACCCGGAAGGAGGTGCCCTCGGCGACCGGCCGCATGCGCAGGAAGGGCTGGGCCGGGTCCGGTGCGGCGACCTGGCGCAGCTGCTGCACCACTCGGGTCTGCGGGACCGTGAAGCGGGCGATGGGTGAGGCTGCTCCGGCGTCCCGGACGTCGACACCGGCGTGCAGGGTGTAGTCGCCGGCCTCGAGCACCCAGGCGTGCGGGTATCCGGTGACCCCGGAATCGTCGTAGCTGGCCAGCTCGGTCAGGTCGACGGTGAGCCGGATGGTGCTGGTCTCGCCGGGGGCCAGCTCGGCGGTCTTGCCGAAGGCAGCGAGAGTGAGCACCGGCTGTCCGAGAGCGCCCTGGGGTCGAGCGGCGTACAGCTGGGCGGTCTGACGTCCGGAGTGCTGACCGGTGTTGGTGACTCGGATGGCCACCGCGGCGGTGTCGCCGGTGACGGTGCTGCCGTCGTCGTCGAGCTGGAAGCTGGTGTAGCTCAGTCCGAAGCCGAAGGGGAACTGCACCCGGTCCGGGGCGAAGGTCTCGAAGAAGCGGTAGCCGACGTAGACGTCCTCGGCGTAGACGTTCTCGTCCAGGTGCCCGAAGTTCCCGGCGGTGGGGTAGTCGGGGTAGTGCAGCGCGATGGAATCGGTGAGTCGACCGCTGGGGGAGACCGCACCGGTGAGCAGGTCGGCGACGGCCCGGCCGGACTCCATGCCGCCCTGCCAGGCCAGCAACACCGAGCCGATCCGTCGGCCGAAGTCGTCCTCCAGCCAGGACAGGTCCATGGTGCTGCCGATGTCGAGCACCAGCACCACCCGGTCGAAGGCCGCGGTGACCTGCTCCAGCATGTGGCGCTCGTCATCGGTGAGCAGGAAGCTGCCCTGCTCCAGGGCGTTGTCCCGCGACTCGCCGGCGGCCCGGCCGATCACCGCCACGGCGACGTCGGTGCGTGCGGCTGCGGCGTCGACCAGGGCGGGGTCCAGCGGCATCTCCTCGAAGGAACGCGGCCAGGTGCCCCACTCGCCCGGGTCGGGGCGGTGCGCGGCGGACCAGGCGGTGTAGGTCTGGGCCAGCTCGGTGTCGACGTCGACCCCGGCCTCCCGGAGCCCGTCCAGCAGGTTGATCGTGTAGGGGGCGTTCACGTCGCCACCGGAGCCGTAACCGACCGCGAACCAGTCGATCTGCACCCGGCCGAAGACAGCGACCCGGGCGTCCGCGACCAGCGGCAGGGTGCCGTCATGGCGCAGAAGGACCGCGCCGTCGGCGGCCGCGCGCCGGGCCAGCCGGACCAGTTCGGGGTCCACATGCCGGTCGTCGTCCAGGATCGTCGTGGAGGCCTGGGCCAGGGAATCGGGGGTCAGGCCGGTGGTGCCCGGGTCGGTCATGGAAGCGCTCTCCTCGCTGAGTCGGTGCGGTGACACTACCCAGGTGTGGCCGGAATTGTCGTATCGATTCGATGGCGGGTCCGGCTACGGTGCACGGATGACCACCAGGACGTTGCGTTCCGACGACCCCGAGCTGGCCGTGCTGCTCGACGCGGGTGCGCGGGTGGTGACCGAGTCCTGGGGTGCTCGCCTGCACCGCGACGACCTGAACCCGGCCCGGTTGACAGCACTGGTGGCGCGGGTGACCGGTCAGGGGATCGCCGTCGGCGAGCTGACCGTGACGGATCTGCCCCGGGTGCTCGATCTGCACCGGGCGACCCGGGCGGACTACCCGGAGGGACCTGCCACCCCGCGACCGGATCTGGACCGGAACAGTGCGGTGGCGCTGTTCGGAGAAGGTCGGGTGTTCGGGGCGAGCGACGGGGAAGCGCTGGTCGCGATGACCGCCGTCGAGCGGCTGTCCGACCGCGTCGAGACCGCCTTCACCGCGGTGCGAGCGCCCCATCGAGGACGGGGGATCGCCACGGCGGTGAAGGCAGCCTCCGTGCTCGCGCTCGCCGCGGAGGGTGCTGAGCTCTTTGGCACCGGGGGTGCCGGTGACAACGCGGCGAGCCTGGGCATGAACCGGGCGGTGGGCTACGCGGTGACCGAGCGCTGGGTGACGGTGCGGCCCTGAGTTCAGGGGGTGCGCAGCAGCCGGTTCGGTGACCCGGTGCCCGCGCCGGTGACCTGGTTCTTGGAGCTGCGGGCGGACATCGCGTTCCACACCGCCGCCAGGGTCGCCTTGGGGGTGCGTTGCAGGATCATCGCCGCGGCACCGGACACATGCGGTGCCGCCATCGAGGTGCCGGACATCGACGAGCTCGCCGTTGTACTGCGGTGCGAGGAGGACAGGATGTGCTCGCCCGGCGCGAAGATGTCCAGACAGCGCCCCCAGTTGGACTGCGGCCACCGCCGGTCGACCTTGGTGGTGGCACCGACCGTGATCGCGGACCGCGCCGACGCCGGTGACGTGCCGCAGGCGTCCTTGTTGCCGTTGCCGGCGGCGACCACGACGATCACCCCGTCGGCGATCAACCGGTCGACGGCGGCGTTCACCGCGGGGCTGAGCGTGCCACCCAGGCTGATGTTGGCCACCGCCGGGGTCTGGGGCTTGTGATCGGCGATCACCCAGTCGATCCCGGCGATCAGCTGGCTGAAGGTGCCTGACCCGGCGCAGGGCAGCACCCGGACCGGGACCAGGGTCACCTGCTTAGCGACGCCGTAGGTGCTGCCGCCGAGTGTGCCCGCGACGTGGGTGCCATGGCCGTTGCAGTCGGTGGTGCCGCGACCGTCCTGCACCGCGGTGAAGCCCGACCGGACCCGACCCTTCACCTCCCGGTGGGTGGCCAGGATGCCGGTGTCGATGACGTAAGCGGTCACGCCCTTGCCGGTGTACTGGTAGGTGAAGGTGCCGGACAGCGGCCGGGTGGGCTGGTCGATCCGGTCCAGGCCCCAGGACGGCGGGCGCTGGGTGGCCGTGATCGCCATCGGTCCGTCCGGCTCCACGGAGATCACCCGCGGATCGGCGTCCAGCTCGGAGATGGCCTCCGGCGTGAGGTCGGCGGCGAACCCGGAGGCCGCTGGGTAGAGGTCCTCGATGGTGGAGGCGTCCTGTGCGGTGGCGGCGCGGGCGGTGGCGGTGACGTTGGTGCCGGGGGCCAGGGTGACGAGCATCGGGGTGGTTGCCCCGTCGGCGTGGGCGTCGGGCGGGGTGGGGGCGTCGGGTGTCGGGGCTGATGTCGGCATGAGGGAGCCGGGCTCGGGCAGTGGCTCAGGGGGAAGCGGACCCGGCCCGGGGGCGGGCAGTGACGCGGGGGCGAGTGGACCCGGTAGGGGCGTGGCCTCGGGGTGGGTGTCCGCTACGCGAGCAGCATCCGACAGCTCGGCGACGTCACTCGGCGACGGGGACGGCGCGGCACTCGGGGCCGGCGTGGTGCTGGTGGACGGCGCGGCAGCCGCGGATGGTGCGGTGCTCGTGGACGGAACCGGTGCGGCGGTGCTGGCAAGGGCTGTGGCGGGGGTCAGCGCGCCGACCACCACCGCACTGAGCAGGAGACCGACCAATCGATGCGGCTCCGGACCGTTGCGCGCACCGGTCGGGCTCTGTCGTCCGGTGCTGGGCTGTGGGCGGGCGGGCATCCGGCGGAGCGAACGGAGGGACAGCGGCATGGCGGGTTCCTCGGAGGACGACGACAGGGCATCGCCGGGAACCGCTGCGCACCGAGCGGGGGGGGACGGTGGGCGCGACGCCCCCCAGCGCTGACCTCAGGATCGGTCAGGCATGCTCGCGGATCAGCCCGAGTGTGAGCGCTCACCCGGGTGAACTGGCTGTTCACCCGAGGCGGTTCCGATCAGGGAACGACGGTGACCGGCCAGTGCGCCTTGCGCACCAGACGCACGGCCAACGACCCGGCGAACCGGTGCCCGATGGACTCCGAGGAGCCCACCACCACGCAGTCGGCCCGGACCTCACGTGCCACGTCGGACAGCACCTGGAACGGGTCGCCGGGGCGCACGATCAGCTCGGCTTCCACTCCGCCGGCCTCGGTGGCGTGCGCCCGCCGCAGCAGGGTCTCCACCTCGTCCTGCGCGGCGAGCACCGCGGTCCGGGCTGAGCCGCTGGCGTCGATCATCGAGGCCATCCCGCCCGTGGTGGTCCGGGCGAATACCGCCACCAGTCGGCTGCCGTGCCGTCGGGCCTGGCCCAGGGCATAGGCGGCGGCCCGCAGCGAGGGTTCGGAGCCATCGACGCCCACCACGATGGCGGACGGTCCGTCGGTGCCCAGCTCGTAGCCCATGACACTCCAGTTCAGGAAGGCGGTGACGGATCGAGGCTATCGGCGTTCCGTGACGGTCGGTGCGGGCCGGTGGTCCCGGATCGCACCCGGTCAGCCGGGCAGCGTGCGCAGCAGGTCGGCGGTCGCCTGCTCCACCAGCTCCGGCCCGCGCCGCAGCGCCTCCAACAGTGGCAGCCCGGTGCCGAGGTCACGGATCGCCACCGCACCGAGTCGGTTCAACCGGGTGTCCTGCGCGACGGACCCGCCGAGTACTGCCACCGGCACTCCGGCTGCCCGCGCCAGCTGGCACACGCCGGCCACCACCTTGCCCTCCAGCGTCTGCGCGTCGACGCGGCCCTCCCCGGTGAGCACCAGGTCCGCGCCGGGGATCGCGTCGGGTAATCCGATCGCCTCCGCCACCACCGAGGCCCCGGATCGCATCCGAGCCCCCAGCGCGAGCAATGCCGCACCCAGGCCACCCGCTGCCCCCGCGCCGGGTAGGGCAGCCACCGGGGTCCGCTCGTCGTGGTCCGTATGCAGGCCGTTCAGACGCGGGCTGTCCTGGCGCAGTCGGGCCGCACGCAGATGGTCCAGCTGCGGGGCGAGTGCGGTCAGTGTCGATTCCAGCACCGGGAGCTGCGCGGGAGTCGCCCCCTTCTGCGGCGCGAACACCGCCACCGCGCCCCGTGGGCCGAGCAGCGGGTTGCGCACGTCGCAGGCCAGGTCGAGGACGGTGCGACGGAGTCGAGGGTCCAGCCCGGTCGCGTCCAAGCCGGTCACCCCGAGGGGCGCACCTGGCCCCAGCACGCCGGTCGCCGCACCCGGGCCCAGCACGCCGGTCTCCGCACCCGGTCCCCACGCACCCGGCCGGACCACGCCCGGCCCCAGCAGCCGCACCCCCAGCGCCCGCAGCAGCCCCGCCCCGCCGTCGCTGGTCACCGTGCCGCCGAGCCCGATCACCACCCGCTTCGCACCCAGATCCAGCGCCGCCGACAGCAGCTCACCCACCCCGCCCGAGTCGGCCCGCAGCACATCCCGCTCGGCTGGGGGCACCAGGTGCACGCCGACTGCCTGGGCTGACTCCACCAGCGCCAGCCGTCGGTCGGGATGCCACCCGAGGAGGGCCGTGACCGGGGTACCCAGCGGTCCGGCGACCGGCACCTCGACAGCCGCCCAACCCGGGGCGCTCGTGCACACCGCCAGCGTGCCCTCGCCGCCGTCCGCCATCGGTCGCAGCACGCACTGCGCGTCGGGGTGGACTGCGCGCACCCCGGCGGCCATCGCCCGAGCAGCGCGGTCGGCGCTCATCGACTCCTTGAATGAGTCCGGGGCGAGCACCACCCGCATAGATCAGCCCGCGGTGGGGGACGCGGTCGGCGTCGGGCTGCCGTCCTCGTCCTCATCCTCGGCGGGTAGCTCCTCGATCTGCGGCCAGGCGGTGCGGTCGTGCACGGTGGCCGACGCATCGGTGCCGATCTCGATCAGCTGCCAGTCCAGGATGCTGCGGGTGTCCGGGTCAAAGCGCAGCAGCGTCATCTCCGCCGTGCCCTTGAGCGGACCGATCCGGGGCTCGTTCTCCTGAGCGCCCGCGGTGGAGGAACTGATGTACCGGATGCCCTGGCCGATCTGCTCCGGGTCAGTGCGTGAGTGCAGATGCCCGGAGAACAGCGCGGGCACGCAGCCGTCATCCAACAGCGCAGGGATGCGGGGGTTGTGGAACAGCACCAGGTCCACCCCGTCCGGGTCCGCACAGGCCACCTCGTTCAACCGGCGGGCCACCGAGGAGTAGGACTCGTCCTGCTGCTGCTCGATGATCAGCCGGGTGGCCTTCGGGTCGTGGTCGCCGAGGATCCGGATGCCGCGCACATCGATCACACTGCCGTCCAGCACGGTGGCCCCGGCCTTCGCGTACTGCGCGGTGGTGTCCGAGGAGTCGTGGTTACCCGGTGCGGTCACCAGGTCGACACCGGAGGGGATCGCCCGGGCGAAAGTGGTCACGCAGTACTGCTCCACCGAGGTGCCATTCATCGTGGTGTCCCCGGCATCCAGCACGATCTGCGCCCCGGACAGCTCCACCATGGAGGTGATCAGTGGAGCCATCCCGACATTGCAGTGCAGGTCGGAGACCAGCAGCAGGGTGATGGGCTCCGACCCCTCGCCGCTCGGACTGGCCGACGGGGTGGGTGAGGTGCTCGCGGTCGGCTCCGGTGCGGGGGAGTCATCGGCGGCGGGGGTGGTCTCCCAGTCCTGCCACGCGGCGACCAGCGCGTCGTCGGCCTGCGCGTAGAAGTCCTCATTGTCCCGATAGGCGTCCACCAGCAGGCCGCCGTAGGTGTTGATGATGCCGCCGAGCCGGCCGGTCACCCGCGCCCCCTCCAGCGGGGTGTCGTCGAAGACGGTGGTCACGGGGGTGGCCTGCGCCTGCTCTCGGCGCTCGCGGACCACGGACACGCTCACTGCCAGCACCAGCACCAGCACCGTGGCCGTGACCGACAGCACGGGGCCGTAGTGCTGGCGGGCACCACGGGCCAGCTCGGTCCGACGCGCACGGCCCAGCAGCGCCCGCACAGCCACCGTCCCGGCGGCGATCACCAGCAGCGCCAACCCGGCCCGCCACAGCGCATCGCCGATCAAGGCCCGGGCCGCGTCCTCGACTGTCGCCTGCGGTCCGGTGAAGAACTGCAAGTACGAGGCCGCGTCATCACTCAGCTGTTGCAGGGTGTCGATGTCGTTCAGCGCGTCGACGTCCTCGGGGATCTCCTGCACGGTGACCCGGGCTCCGAGTCCGAGCGGCAGCGGGGAGTCCAGCTCCAGCGCACCCAATGGGCCGAGGTCCAGGGTGATCTGCTGGTCGATGGTGACGTCGTACTGCGCCTCATGCGGGCCGAAACTGAGCCGGGCGCTCGCGGTGGTCACGCCGAAGGTCAGGGCGACGACGACGGCCAACAGCACCCCGAGTGCCCAGCCGAGTCGGTTGCGCAGACGGCCGGGGGCGGCGGTGGGGGCGGAGTTCTCGGACATCGGTGCCGACTCTAGACGGGCGGCGCGGCATGCGTCCTGGTGGTAATCCAGTCCCATGAGCGAGAACACCCCGCACCAGGAGAGCACCGTGACTGTCGTGCTCGCCCTGGGGGCCAATGCGCTGGTGGCGCTGGCCAAGACCGTGGCCGCCGTCGTCACCGGTGCCGCTTCGATGCTGGCTGAGGCGGCGCACTCCTGGGCGGACACCGGCAATGAGGTCTTTCTGCTGGTGGCGCAGCGACGCGGCGCGCGACCGGCGGACCGCAGCCACCCCTTCGGCTACGGCCGGGAGATCTACATCTGGTCGCTGTTCGCGGCCATCGGGCTGTTCGCTGTGGGCGCCGGGGTGTCGATCACCCATGGCATCCAGGAACTGGCCCATCCGGAACCGGCGGAGTCCTTCACGGTGGCCTATGTAGTGCTGGCGGTGGCTTTCGTGTTGGAGGGCATCTCCTTCCTGCAGGCGTGGCGGCAGGCACGTGCGGCGGCGGACCGTCGGGATCGGGAGCTGTGGGAGCACATCCTGTCCACCTCGGACCCGACGGTGCGGGCGGTGTTCTTTGAGGATGCGGCGGCGCTGATCGGCATCGTGATCGCCGCGGCGGGGATCGGGGCGCATCAGCTCACTGGGTCCGCGGTGCCCGATGCGGTGGGTTCGATCCTGGTGGGGGTGCTGCTCGGGGTGGTGGCGTTGGTGTTGATCGACCGCAATCGGCGGTTCCTGGTCGGTGAGGCGGCAGACCCGGAGCTGGAGCGGGCGGCGGTCCGGGCGCTGCTGGCACTGCCCGGTGTGGCGCGGGTGACGCAGGTGCGGTTGGAGTACGTCGGTGCCGGGCGGGTGTTCCTCACTGGTGCCGTGGACCTGGCCGGCAACCCAGCGGAGGACGATGCCGCCCATGCGCTGGCCGCGGTGGAGCGCGAGGTGGCCCGCACGCCGGGGGTCATCGGGGCGGTGCTGTCCCTGTCCGAACCCGAGGAACCGGCGCTGACGGCGTAATCAGGACGTACCGGTCAGGGGCGGACGTGTCCCGCGTCACGCAGCGGAAATCCTGGTGAAACACGGCTGACACCGGGCGTACCCTGTGCGTCGAGGGTGCACCGTCCGGGTCGGGCGGGGATGCGCCGCCTGTGGGGGGCCCGTGTGGCACCACTCCACCCTCCGCGGACCCGGCGATCCCGGGGCCCGCGGTCACTGACCAGACGATTCGCCCCAGGAGGGCTTCGATGACCATGTCCCTGACCCGCCGCCCCGTCACCCGCACGCTGATGATCGGTGCCACCGCGCTGGTCGCCGTCGGTCTGCTGGGTGCCTGCTCCTCCGACAACGGCAGCTCGGACGAGACCACCGCCGCCTCCGGCAACAGCGCCGCCTCCAACAGCGACGCCGCGGTCACCATCCTGGACCAGACCAACCTGCTGCTGGTCACCGCGCAGGAGACCTTCGAGGCCAAGGGCCTGGTCGTCGATGTCGCGGACGCCACCGGCCAGGGCCGCACGATTGAGGACCCGTCGCAGTGGGTCGTCGTCACGCAGGACCCGATGAACGGCGAGGTGCCGGCCGGGTCGACCATCACGCTGACCGCGCGGATGACCACCGACGACCCGAGCACCGTCAAGTGAGCTGATCCACCCCGTCAAACGGCGTCCAGGAATAATCCCTGGACGCCGTTTGCTGTACCCGGCGAGACTTGGTCTCACCCGGTCCGCGCGGCGGTGGCAGCATCCCGTCGCGGAGGGACCGGCCCGGACGTGGAGCACGCTTCCCTGGTGAGGGTTGGACGGACACGGGACGGGTGGCTCGTCATCGACGGTCCTCAACGAGGCCGGGACGGTTCAAGCCGCGCGGGAGAAGGACAAGCGGGCGCGGTGGACGATGGCGTAGGGATGCTGTCACCAGCTGCGAGGGCCTCGGGGTACACCCGGGGCCTTCGTCATGTCGGGATCGCGGCCAGCAACTGGTGCAGCTGCGCCCGGTAGCCACCGCCGAAGAGCACGACATGCATTCCCACCGGGTACACCTGGTGCAGACTCCTGCGGTGCTGCCAGCCTCGGCGCAGTGGATGCACCGCCTGATAGCCAGCCAGCACCGCGTCCAGGTGCGGGCAGCCGAACAGGGCGAGCATCGCCAGGTCGGACTCCCGGTGCCCGCCGTGTGCGGCCGGATCGATCAGGGTGGCCCCGTCCGCGGTCCACAGCACGTTGCCGGACCACAGGTCGCCGTGCAACCGGGCGGGGGAGTCGTCGTCGTCCAGCTCACTGGAGCGCAGCCGCGCGATCAGCGGGTCCAGTGCGTGGGCGTCCTCGGCGGGCAGCAGGTCGCGCAGGGGTTCCAGTCGGCGCACCGCCAGGAACTCGCCCCACGAGTCGTGCGCGCCGGTGGGCATCGGCAGGGGCTGGTCCAGTGGGCCGAAGAATCCGTCGCCGTGCCACCCCTCGGGCGGGCTGCCGAAGGCGGGGGCTCCGGCGTCGTGCAGCACAGCCAGTCGTCGACCGAAGTCCTCGGCCTTCGCCCGGTCCGGGCCGACCTCGGTCAGCCGCACCAGATCGAGGTGATCGTCGGCGACATCGAGCACCTCGACCACCGGCGGACCGCCGGGCACGCGCAACCAGTCCAGACCGGCCGCCTCGCAGGCGAAGAATCCCGGCGGTGCTCCGACACGCTGCTTGCGATGGCCCATACCGCCGATCCTGGCACCCTGGGGCGTGGGGGACAGGTCACCAGACAGGAGCACACGCATGAGGATCGGCATTCCGACCGAGGTCAAGAACCACGAGGACCGGGTCGCACTGACCCCGGCTGGGGCGCATCAGCTGGTCGCGGCCGGGCACGAGGTGCTGATCCAGTCGGGTGCCGGGGCCGGTTCAGCGATCAGCGACGAGCAGTACCGCGCGGTGGGTGCCCACCTCCTGCCCACCGCCGCCGAGGTGTGGTCGACGGCCGAGCTGATCTGCAAGGTCAAAGAGCCGATCGAGCAGGAGTACGGGTTCCTGCGCCCGGATCTGACCCTGTTCACCTATCTGCACGCCGCTGCGGACCGCCCGTTGACCGAGGCGTTGCTGTCCTCCGGGGTCACGTCGTTGGCCTATGAGACGGTGCAGCTTCCCGATGGCAGCCTGCCGCTGCTGGCCCCGATGAGTGAGGTCGCCGGGCGGCTGGCGGTGCAGATCGGCGCGCACTACCTGACCTCACCGGCCGGAGGCGCCGGGCGACTGCTGGGCGGGGTGCCCGGCGTGGAACCGGCGAAGGTGCTGGTGATCGGTGGTGGCGTCTCGGGGCGACACGCGATCGAGGTCGCGCTGGGAATGCGGGCCGAGGTGACGGTGCTGGATCTGTCCCTGCCCAAGCTGCGCGAGATCGACGCGGCCTTCGAGGGGCGGGTGCGCACGGTGGCGTCCTCGGCGCTGGCCATCGCGGACCGGGTGGCGCAGGCAGATCTGGTGATCGGTGCGGTGCTGGTCCCCGGTGCCCGCGCGCCCCGACTGGTCACCGATGCCATGGTCGAACGGATGCGGCCCGGGTCGGTGCTGGTGGACATCGCGGTGGACCAGGGCGGCTGCTTCGAGTCGACCCGGCCGACCACCCACGACGACCCGGTTTTCACCGTGCATGGGTCGACCTTCTGCTGCGTGGCCAACCTGCCGGGTGCGGTGCCGGTGACCAGCACGCACGCCCTGACCAACGCCACCCTGCCGTACCTGTCCGCGCTCGCCGATCAGGGCTGGGAGCGTGCGGTGGACGCCGACCCGGCGCTGGCCCGGGGGCTGACGACCGAGGCGGGAATGCTGCGTCACGCCGCGGTCGCCGCCGCGCATGACATGACCTTCACCCCGCGCGGCTGACCTGGCAGCATGCCCGGATGGAACCCTTCGAGCTGACCGACGGCACGGTGCTGCTGCGCACTCCGACCGCCGCGGATGTCGACGACATCACGCGGATCTGCCAGGACCCGGACATCCAGCGCTGGACCACGGTGCCGGGCCCTTACCTGCGCGAGCACGCCGTGGGGTTCGTCGAGGACTTCGTGCCAGCGGGATGGGCGAAGGGCGGTCCGACCTGGGGAATCCGGGAGAGCGAGCGACTGGTCGGCATGATCGGACTGACCGCGCAGCCGGTGCGCTCGGCGGAGATCGGGTGGTGGCTCGATCCCGACGCGCGCGGGCGGGGGCTGATGGGCCGGTCGGTGGAGCTGGTGATCGAGGCGGCCTTCGGGCGGCTCGGCCTGGACCGGGTGGAGTGGCGGGCCTTCGCCGGGAATGAGGCGTCCCGGGCGGTGGCGGTGCGGGCCGGGTTCTCGATGGACGGCTGCATCCGCGGGGGCGCGGTCAAGGGTGAGGCCCGGTACGACGACTGGGTCGGCACGCTGCTGGCTACGGATCGGCGATGATGGCCCGATGACCACCCTCGATCCCGCGAACCCGTTCGCCACCGCGTCCACGCTGCCCTACGGTCTGCCGGACTTCACCCGGATCCGTCCCGAGCACTACCGTCCGGCGTTGCTGGCCGGGATGGCGCAGGAGCGGGCCGAGGTCGAGGCCATTGCCACCGACCCGGCAGAGCCCACGGTGGAGAACACCCTGGTGGCACTGGAACGCTCCGGCCATCTGCTGCATGTGGCGGCGACGGTCTTCTTCAACCAGGCCTCCGCCGATTCCACCGACGAGCTGGCCGCCCTGGAGGAGGAGATCGCGCCGCTGCTTGCCGAGCACGCCGACGCGATCTTCTTGGACGCCCGCCTGTTCGCCCGGGTGGACGCCCTGGTGCAGCAGAACCTGGATCTCGATCCGGACACCGCCTACCTGCTGAAGAACCTGCACACCGACTTCATCCGGGCGGGCATCCGACTGGACGAGGACGCCCAGGCCCGACTGCGTGAACTGAACGCGGAGATCACCCGGCTGGAGACCGTCTTCGGTCGGCTGCTGCTGGATGAGACCAATGCCGCCGCCGTGCTGGTCACCGACCCGGCCGAGCTGGTCGGTCTGCCGGAGGACGCGATCGCCGCTGCCGCGGAGGCCGCCACCCGTCGCGGGCACGAGGGCGCCTGGTTGATCGATCTGATCCTGCCCACCCAGCAGCCGCTGCTGGCCCAGATCGCGCACCGCGGTCTGCGCGAGCGGCTGCACACCGCCAGCGTCACCCGGGGCGGCAAGGGCGGCGAGCACGACACCCGCGCCACCCTGCTCGCCCTGGCCAAGGCCCGTGCCGAGCGCGCCCAGCTGCTCGGCTATGAGCACCACGCCGCCTACGTGGTCGAGGACGCCACCGCCACGACCACCGCCGCGGTGGACGGCATCCTGCGTCCGCTGGCCCCGGCCGCCGTCGCGAATGCCCGCGCCGAGGCCGGTGCCCTGGAGGCTGCCCTGCGTCGCGATCTGCCCGAGGCCACGCTGGAGGCCTGGGACTGGTCGTACTACGCCGAGCAGGTCCGCAAGGAGGTCCGCTCACTGGACGACTCCCTGCTGCGCCCCTACCTGGAACTGAATCGGGTGCTGCACGAGGGCGTGTTCCGCGCCGCGCACGAGCTCTACGGCCTGAGCTTCACCGAGCGCCCCGACCTGGTTGGCTACCACCCTGATGTCCGGGTGTTCGAGGTGTTCAACGAGGACGGCAGCGGTCTGGGCCTGTTCCTCGGTGACTACTGGACCCGAGACTCCAAGCGCGGCGGTGCCTGGATGAACAACCTGGTCGACCAGTCGCACCTGCTGGACGAGAAGCCCGTCGTGGTGAACAACCTCAACATCCCCAAGCCCGCCGCCGGTGAGCCCACGCTGCTCACCTGGGACGAGGTCATCACGATGTTTCACGAGTTCGGGCACGCCCTGCACGGCTTGTTCTCCGACGTGCGGTACCCCTCGCAGTCCGGGACCGAGGTGCCCCGCGACTTTGTGGAGTACCCCTCGCAGGTGAACGAGATCTGGGCCTGGGAGCCGAGCATCCTGGCCGCCTACGCGGTGCACCACCAGACCGGTGAGCCGATGCCGTCGGAGTGGATCGACACCCTGATCGCCGCCCGTCAGGACGGCGAGGGCTTCGCCACCACCGAGTACCTGGCGGCGGCGCTGCTGGACCAGGCCTGGTACCGGCTGTCCCCGGAGCAGGTGCCCACCGAGGTGGAGCAGGTGCAGGCCTTCGAGGCGGCTGCTCTGGCGGAGGCCGGTGTGGACTTTGCCCCGGTGCCGCCGCGCTACCGGACGACGTACTTCAACCACGTCTTCGGCAGTGGGTACTCCGCCGGGTACTACTCCTACATCTGGTCCGAGGTGCTGGATGCCGACACGGTGACCTGGTTCGAGGAGAACGGCGGTCTGCGTCGGGAGAACGGCGACCGGTTCCGGTCGGTGCTGCTCGCCAAGGGCGGTTCGATCGACCCGATGGACGCCTTCCGTGAGCTGCGGGGTCGTGACCCCCGGACTGAGCCGCTGCTGGCTCGTCGCGGCCTGACCCTCTGAGCGGTCTGAGCCTTTTCGGCGCCGGGTACGGTGGGCGCATGACCCCCCTGCCCGGCGCCGAGCCCACCCCTGCCGACGACTCCCACCTCAGCGCCGCCGAGGCCGAGGTGGTCCGGTTGACCCAGGACCTGATCCGGATCGACACCTCCAACTACGGGGACGGGTCGGGCCCGGGGGAGCGCGCGGCGGCGGAGTTCGTGGTGGCGCAGCTCCAGGAGGTCGGGCTGGACCCGGAGCTGTTCGAGTCCGCGCCGGGCCGGGCGAATGTCGTCGTCCGCATTCCCGGCACCGACCCGGAGCGTCCGGCGCTGGTACTGCACGGCCACACCGACGTGGTGCCGGCCGAGGCCAAGGACTGGAAGGTCGACCCCTTCGCTGGCGAGGAGTTCGATGGCATGGTCTGGGGCCGCGGGGCCGTGGACATGAAGGGCATGGACGCGATGATCCTGGCGGTGGTCCGCCAGATGATGCGCGAGGGCCGCCGTCCGGCTCGGGACCTGATCGTGGCGATGTTCGCCGATGAAGAGGCGGGCGGGACCTACGGCGCGCGCTACGCGGTGGACGAGCGTCCGGAGCTGTTCGCGGGTGCCACCGAGGCGATCAGCGAGGTCGGCGGCTTCTCCGTGGACGTCGACGGTCGTCGCGCGTACCTGTTGCAGACCGCGGAGAAGGGCATCGCCTGGCTCAAGCTGATCGCGGACGGCCAGGCCGGTCACGGGTCGGCGGTCAACCCGGACAACGCGGTCACCGAGTTGGCCGCCGCGGTGGCCCGGGTGGGCGCGTACCAATGGGACATCCGGTTGACGCCGACCGTCCTGGCTCTGCTGGAAGGTGTCGCCGACCTCACCGGGCTGCCGTTGGACGTCGACGACCCGCTGGCCATCGACCGACTGATCGGCGCACTCGGCCCGGCCCGGCGCTTCGTCGGCTCGTCGATCCGTACGCTGGCCAACCCCACGCAGTTGCACGCCGGGTACAAGAGCAACGTGGTACCCAGTCGTGCCTCGGCGACCATCGACATCCGGCCGCTGCCCGGTGACCACGATGCGGTGCTGGCCAAGGTCCGCGAGCTCGCCGGTCCCCAGGTCCGGGTCGAGCCGGAGCACATCGACATCGGCCTGGAGGTCCCTGCCACCGGTGACCTGGTGGACACCATGACCCGGGTGCTCCAGGCGCAGGACCCGGGTGCGGTGGTGCTGCCGTACATGCTCAGCGCTGGCACCGACAACAAGTCACTGGCCCGCTTGGGGATCACCGGATACGGCTTCGCGCCGCTGCGCCTGCCCGCGGATTTGGACTTCACCGCACTGTTCCACGGCGTGGACGAGCGGGTTCCGGCTGATTCGCTGCGGTTCGGGGTGCGGGTGCTGGACGGGTTGCTGCGCGAGGCGTGACCACGGTGGTCGGCCGGAGACCGCTTTGACTCGATAAATAGTATGCGCGCATACTAAATTCATACTGACAGTGAGCTCGTTCAACGCACAGACCACGCACGACCCGGCGGCCGTGTTCGCCTGCTGGGCGGATCCGTCCTCCTGGCACACCTGGGACCCTGAGGTGCGTGCCGCCTCGCTCGACGGCCCGGTGGTCCTCGGGGCGACCGGGACGATGGAGCCGACAAGCGGGCCGAAGTCCACCTTCACGATCACCGCGTTGACCCAGGATCAGACCTTCACCAACACCGGCTCACTGCCCGGGGCCCACCTGGACTTCATCCACCACGTGGAGAAGATCGGCGCAACGACGACCATGAGCGTGACCGTGGCCCTGCGCGGTCCGATGGCGCGACTGTGGCGACTGGTGCTCGGTCGCGGAATGCGGGACGCCGCCCGGTCCAGTGGTGCCGGACTGCTCGCCCACCTGGACCGGACGGCGTGACGGGATCGCGGCTGCGCACCGCGCATCCTGACCCGGACCAGAGCCCCGGGCTGGCGCTCTGGCATGTCGCCACGGCGTGGCAGCGCGTGATGCGTGATGCCCTCGCGCCTCATGGCCTCACCCACGTCCAGTACGTGTTGTTGGCGATGTCCGCCGCCGCGCGGGAGGACGAGTCGCTCACCCAACATGAGCTGGCCAGCCGAGCCGGGACCGACGTGATGATGACCTCGCAGGTGTTGCGTCGCCTGGAGCGTGCGCAGCTGATCGAACGGCTCCCGCATCCCCACGACGGCCGGGCCCGCCTGATCAGGGCAACGGAGGCCGGGGTGGCGCTGGTCAACAGCGCGACCCGGGACGTCGAATCAGCGGACAGCGCGTACTTTGCGACACTCGGGGCCGACTCGGCGGCGTTCCTCGACCTGCTGCACCGGCTGCGCCGGGGGCACCCGATCCAGTGACGTCAGTCGGCGTAGACCCCCAACGTCGACTCCACCCGGATGATCCGACGCCGCAGCCAGACCTTCCGGTCGCCGCCGGTGTAGATGCTGGTGCGAGCCAGCTCCCACCGGCCGTACTCGGCCTCGTCGGTCAGCAGCCGACGGGCGTCATTCCGTGAGGTATGGCGCGGAATGGAGACCACCCGGTACTCGTACTGCCGCATGTCTGTCGCTCGGTTGCGTGCCATCACCCCTCCCAACGCGCCGGTGCCATGACCTATGCCCGTGCCATTGTGCCTGTTGGGGGGCTACGGTCTGAGCATGGCTATCGATCCCCGTGCGGCACTCGACCGCTTCATCGCTGCTCTCGAGGCGCACTACGCCGCCGTCACGAGCCGTCGCACGGACGACGACCCCCAGGTGGACGACGCCTACGACGTGCTGGCCGACGCCTTCGAGGTCTACGACGAGGCCCTGCTGCACGAGCACGGTGAGTCGACCCCGTTCTTCCTGGAGGACGAGGACCTCGGCGACGACGAGGGTGATGAGGACGACGACGACCTGGAGGACGACGAGGACGACTACGACCTCGACGACCACCTGGACGAGGACGAGGACTGAGTCACCGGCGTTCGGGGTAGCCCAACGCCGGGGCGCTGACCTCGTCCAACGCCAGCACGATCTCCGGTGGCAGGTCCAGGTCCTCGGCGTTGAGGGAATCCCGCAGCTGCGCCGGGGTGCGTGCACCGACGATGGACGACGCCACCTGGGCGCGCACTCGGAGCCAGGCCAGGGCGACCTCCAACGGAGCACGGTCCAACCCGCGCGCCGCGGTGATCACGGCTTCCACCACGGCGGTCGAGGCCGAGCCCAGGTAGGGCTCGACGAATCCGGACAAGTGCGGGGAGGCGGCCCGGGAGTCGGCGGGCACCGTCCGGCGGTACTTGCCGGTCAACACCCCGCGCCCCAGCGGTGACCACGCCAACAGCCCCACCCCCAGATCAGCCGCGGCCGGCAGCACCTCGCGTTCGATACCGCGCTGCAACAGCGAGTATTCCGCCTCGACCGCCGCCAGCCCCGGGTCCTCACCGAGCAGCGTCGCCGCCCGGGCCACCTGCCAGCCCGCGTGATTCGACAGGCCGACGTAGCGGGCCCGCCCGGAGTCGACGGCCCGGCGCAGCGCGGAGACCGTCTCGACCAGCGGAGTGCGCGGGTCCGGAGTCTGCACCAGCCACAGGTCCACGTGATCGGTGCCCAACCGGCGCAACGAGGCGTCCAGCGTGTCCAGCAGCGAGCCGCGCGAGGCGTCGACCGTGCCGTGCCGGGCACCGGCCTTGGTGCAGATCACCACGTCCTCCCGGTCCACCACCCGACCGATCAGCCCACCCAACAGCTCCTCGGCACCGCCATCGGCGTAGGAGGCTGAGGTGTCGACCAGCGTGCCCCCCGCCTCCGCGAAGTCACGCAGCTGCTCGGCTGCGTCGTGCTCGTCGGTGTCCCGGGACCAGGTGAGGGTGCCCAGGCCGAGGTGGGAGACCCGCAGACCGGTGCGTCCGAGTTGGCGCTGTTCCATGGGCGGCAGGCTATCGGCCGGGCTCCCGCTGATCCGACTGCCGCGCGGTTAGGGTGACTCCCCGTGAGCATCTGGGAAGCGATCGTCCTCGGCCTGGTCCAGGGCCTCACCGAGTTCCTGCCGGTGTCCTCCAGCGCGCACCTGCGGATCGTGGGGGAGCTGATCGGTTCCGGGGACCCTGGCGCGGCCTTCACCGCGATCACGCAGATCGGCACCGAGCTGGCGGTGCTGCTCTACTTCCGCAACGACATCAAGCGGATCTGTGTGCGCTGGTGGCGGGCCGTCCGCGGCGATCTGGGTTCGGACTGGAAGTCCCGGCTCGGCATGCCCGAGGGTGCCGCCAAGGACCCGGATGCGTTGATGGCCTGGTTCATCGCGTTGGGGTCGATCCCGATCGTGGTGCTCGGCGTGCTGTTCGAGGACGCCATCGAGGCCCCGTTCCGCAGCCTGTGGGTGATCGCCGGGACCCTGGTGGTCTTCGCGCTGATCCTGGACTGGGCGGACCGGCGCGGTGCCGACGACCGGGTGCTCACCGACCTGACACCGAAGCATGCGATCTACTTCGGCCTGGCGCAGGCGATGGCGCTGATCCCGGGGGTCTCCCGCTCCGGCGGCACCATCACCGCCGGGCGATTGATGGGCTACACCCGGGAGGCCGCCGCCCGGTACTCGTTCTTCCTGGCGGTGCCCGCGGTGCTCGGCTCCGGGTTCTACCAACTGGGCAAGAGCGTCGGGGACTTCGGGTCGGCGGGGACGCCCGGAGTGCTGGCCACCCTGGTCGCCACCATCGTCGCGTTCCTGGTCGGGTACGTGGTGATCATCGCGTTCCTGAAGATCGTCTCGACCTTCTCCTACCGGCCGTTCGTGATCTACCGGATCGGATTGGCCGCCGTGGTCGTGCTGCTGCTGGTGACCGGGGTGCTGGAGCCTTTGGCCGGAGCATGACGGACAGTGGGTGGTCGCAGGAGGAGTACTGCCGGTACCTCAACGCGGAACGTCGGGCCTACGCCTGGACGCTGAGCGAGCTCGGCGGCTTCACGGCCGACACTGCTCGATCCGCTGCCGTGGAGCAGTACCCGTATCTCGGCGCTGCGGACCCGTACCGGGGCCTGGTGTTCCACCACGAGTCCTGGCACTGGGCGATGCTCCGCCTACACGGTGATCGGTACTGGGAGCGTGAGCCCGGGCTCCTGCACCCGCCCTCCGCGTACGAGGCCGCGTGGGAGGCCGGCCTTGCCGAGGACCCGGCTACAGCCATCCTGACCGCTTGAACAGTCGGAACAGCACGAAGGCCGACCCGGCCATCAGCACCAGCGACGCCGGGTAGCCGAGCAACCAGCTCAGCTCCGGCATGTGCCGGAAGTTCATCCCGTAGATCCCCGCGATCAGGGTCGGCACCGCGATGATCGCCGCCCACCCGGAGATCTTGCGCATGTCCTCGTTCTGCCGCACGGACACCTGCGAGAGATACACCGACAGCATGTCGCCGAGCAGAGCGTCATGGGAGTCCAGGTGCCGGTCGACTTTGTCCAGCGCGGTGTCCAGGCGTCGCATCCAGCGCATGGTCCGGGTCTCCCGGCGGCTGGACTCTTCACTGTCCGCGATCAGTTCTGGGAACGCCGCGAGCAGCGGGACCAGTGACCGGCGGGCCTCGGCGATCTCGCGCTTGAGGTCGTAGACCACCTGGGCCGGGTCGTCGACGGCTCGGGCACCGAAGACCACCTGCTCGGTGTCGGCCACCGCCTCACCGATGCCCATCTCCACATCCCCGGCGCGGCCGACCAGGGCGATCAGGGTGGCTGCGAACACCTGCGTGCCGGGTTGTTCGGGCAGGTGCTCGTCGCCGCTCAGCCGGTCGAGCACATCCTGGAGCAGCTGACCCGGCCCTTCTTCAGCGGTGAGGGTGACGTCGTCCACGATCAGACATGCCCACAGTCCGGTGGTGACATCCCGGGTGTCCGGATTCCAGTGCAGCGTCGGGCTGAGCAGGAACCGGCCGCCGCCGGGCAGCTTGCGCAGCTGGGCACGCCGGGGATTGCGGTCGCCGGGCACCGCCACACTGCGGCGTACCGCGGACTCTGGGATGCCCGCCTGCCGTGCCGCATCCGCCAGCGCATCGAGCGAGTCGACATGCACCCAGGCGGCGGGTGGCTCGGCGGCGGCCAGTCGAGGGAGCAGATCCTCGCTGTCGATCTGCTGCCAGCCATGCGGCCCGTGCACCCATGCGGTCTCCACCCGGGCATTCTGCCGGTTAGGCTTCCCACGTGCTGACCTGGCCCGCCCCGCAGATTCCGCAACTCCCCGGCGAGGGCCGGCCGATCCAGGTGCGTGACAGCTGCACCGGTGAGCTGGTGACCGCCGCGCCCGGCCCGGACGCCCGGCTCTACGTCTGCGGCATCACTCCTTACGACGCCACCCACCTGGGGCACGCCGCGACCTATGTGGCCTTCGACCTGCTGCTGCGCGGCTGGATCGACGAGGGCAAGCAGGTCCGCTACGCCTCCAACGTGACCGATGTGGACGACCCGCTTCTGGAGCGGGCCACCGCCACCGGTGTCGACTGGCGGGAGCTCGCCGCCGACCAGATCGCGCTCTACCGCGAGGACATGACCGCCCTCGGCGTCATCCCGCCGGATGTGTATACCGGGGCCGTCGAGTCGGTTCCCGATGTGGTCACCGCCGTGCAGGCCCTGGTCGACGCCGGTGCCGCCTACCGGGTGCCCAGCCCCAATGCCGCCGATGACATCTACGCGGACCTGTCCGTCGACCCGGACTTCGGCCAGGTGGCCCGACTGGACGCCGACACCATGCGGGCGTTCTTCGCCGAGCGCGGGGGAGACCCCGACCGGGCGGGCAAGCGGCATGAGCTGGACCCGCTGCTCTGGCGCGCGGCCCGCGACGGCGAGCCCGCCTGGGACGGTGGCGACCTCGGCCCCGGCCGCCCGGGCTGGCACATCGAGTGCGCGGTGATCGCCCGTGACGGGCTCGGTCTGCCCTTCGATGTGCAGGGCGGTGGCAATGACCTGCGCTTCCCGCACCACGAGATGTCGACCTCGCATGCTCGGGTGCTCGGCCACGGTCACGGTGCGCGCACCCATGTGCACACCGGCATGGTCGGCCTCGACGGGGAGAAGATGAGCAAGTCGCTCGGGAACCTGGTGCTGGTATCCCGGCTGCGAGCGCAGGGCGTCGACCCGATGGCGGTCCGGTTGGCGATCCTGGCGCACCACTACGCGGGTGACTGGGAGTGGACCGATGCTGTGCTGGCCGAGGCGGTGGCCCGGTTGGAGCGTTGGCGGTCCGCGGTCTCCGGCAACGGCGGTCCGGCTGCCGATGCCACGCTGGCGGAGATCCGGGCGGCGCTGGCCGATGATCTGGACGCCCCGAGGGCCCTGCGTGCGGTGGACGCCTGGGCCGACCGGGCGCTGTCCGGGTCGGTGCCGGATGCGGAGCTGGTCGAGGGCGCGCCGGGGGTCATCGCTCGGGCGGTGAACGCCCTGCTGGGTGTGCGGTTGTGAGCTCAGCGCGCTGCGTTCTGGCCTGAGCCAATGCCCGCAGACAGTGGCAAGTACGCGCGAGGGTCAGCCGAGGGGTAAGTGCCGGGCGTCCCGGCGGTACATCTCCGCGTGCGCGTGCAGCTCCGGTTGCGCGCTGGTGTCCGCGTGCTGGTCCGTCCAGTCCGCGAGTTCACCGAGCCGGTCCACCATCACGTGCAGCACGTCGGCCCGAGATGGCGCGTCGTCGCCGTAGGAGGCGAGCAGGGTGTCGAGCCGTCGCAGCGGGTCCAGCCCCCCTGGTGTCGGCGTGTCCGAACAGAACGAGCACAGCCGGTAGGCCAGATACGCCAGGTCCCACACCCGCGGTCCGGGCGAGGCCATGTCCACGTCGATGAACCCGACCAGTCGACCGGCGGCGTGCACCATGTTGTACGGCGCGACGTCGTTGAGGCAGATCACCTCGGCCGGTTGGTGCGCGCGCATGCGCCACGGGCCCGCCTCGGTCGGGAAGCCGACGGTGGCGTCATGCCAGATCCGCAGGAACGCCCCGGCCTGCTGCACGGTGCGCGGGTGCCACACCCACTCCGGCACCGGGAAGTCACCGGTGTCGCCCGGGATCCAGCTGAGCATCTCCCGACCCTGCTCATCCACACCGAGCGGTGCCGGGACCATCCACGCACCCCGCGCCCGCGCCCAACCGAGCACCGCATGCACCGTCGGGGTCCACGGCCCGGCGGTGCGACGCACGGTGTCACCGACCCGGACCACGGTGTTCACATGACCGCCATCCAACGGCGTTTGGTGCGAGTCCGGTGCGGCATCCATGCTCAGCCCCCTAGGCCCTTGTCCCGTCGTCGCAGGTAACGCTCGAACTCCTGGGCGATCGCCTCACCGGACGCCTCCGGAAGGTCCGCGGTGTCCTTGGCCTCCTCCAGCTGACGCACGTACTCGGCGATCTCGCTGTCCTCCCCGGCGAGTTCGTCCACGCCGTCCTGCCATGCTGCCGCGTCCTCCGGCAGATCGCCCAGCGGGATGGGCTCGCCGATCAGCTCCTCGATCCGGTGCAGCAGCGCGAGCACCGCCTTCGGCGAGGGCGGGTGGGCGACGTAGTGCGGCACGGCGGCCCATAGCGACAGGGTGCGCAACTGACGGGCAGCGGCCTCGTGTTGCAGGACCCCGACGATGCCGGTGGGGCCCTCATAGCTGTTGGACTCGACATCAAGCAGCTGGCGGACTGCGCGGTCCTCGCTGGTGACGGTGACCGGGATCGGGCGGGTGTGCGGCACATCCGCGAGCAGCGCGCCCAGCGTGATGACAGTGCCGGTGTGCAGCCCGGCGGCGATCTCCAGCAGCTCGCCGCAGTACCGGCGCCAGCGCATGGACGGTTCGATGCCGTGCACCAACACCACCTGCCGACCGGTGCGCGGGGCGGTGGCGACGGCGATGGCGGTGGACGGCCAGGTGATCTCCCGGTCCCCGGCGGCGTTGAGACCGATCACCGGGCGGTTCACTTGGAAGTCGTGGTACTCCTCCGGGTCGAGCTCGTCGATCTGCTCCGCGTCCCACACCTCGTGCAGGTGCTCGAGGGCCTGGCTGGCGGCGGAGCCGGCGTCGTTCCAGCCCTCGAAGGCGGCGAGCAGGATCGGCTCCCTGCCGGGCAGTGCCGGTTCCACCGAGGGCGGGGTCGACTGATCGCTCATCCGTCCAGCGTAGGGGCTGGCGGGGACAACGCCCGCTGATCGCCGGGGTGTCGGTGACAGGTGGTGAGATGGCCCTGTGTCCCTCGTCCTGATCAGCGTCGATCCCGCCCGGCCGGGGGTGGTGACGTTGAGGGCGGCGGCGGATGTCGCCGCAGTGGTGGACGACGGCGTGGGCCCGGCGCGCGAGGTGTCGGTCGAGGATCTGCCCCGGACCGTCGCCGCAGTCGAGGCGGCGGAGCACCCGCGTTGGGTCTGGGACGACACCGAACGCTGGTACCCGGCGCTGCTGGCCGCGGGTGTTCGGGTGGAACGGGCCCATGACCTGCGGCTGTGCCATGCGATCCTGCGGCGCTCCACCCGGACCGTGGGCACCCGCCTCGCCGCCGGTCCGCACAGCCCGTGGGACGACGCTGCCCCCGCCGCCGCCCCCGTAGAGGAGGCCCCGCCCAGTCTGTTCGATGATCTGGACGCTCCGGCCGCAGACCCCGGACTGCCCGACCCGGCCGGTGAACTGCGCGCACAACTGGTCTGCCTGGCCGAGGCCGGTGACGACGGGCGGCTTCGTCTGTTGCTGGCGGCGGAGTCCGCCGGGGCGTTGATCGCCGCTGAGATGCGCCACGACGGTCTGCCCTGGCGCACCGAGGTGCACGACGCGCTGCTCAACGACCTGCTCGGGCCACGCCCGCCGGAGGGTGCCCGCCCGGCTCGGTTGCAGGCGCTGGCCGACACCATCATCGCCGCGCTTCAACGTCCTGGTCTGAATCCCGACTCTCCGCCAGAACTGCTCAAGGCGCTGCGCGCGGCCGGGATCGACGTCACCAGCACCCGCAAGTGGGAGCTGCGCGAGCACGACCACCCGGTGATCGAACCCCTGCTCGCCTACAAGAAGCTCGCCCGGCTGCTGTCCGCGAATGGCTGGGCCTGGCAGGACCGCTGGGTCTCCGACGGCAGATTCCGCCCCGACTACGTGCCCGCGGGTGTCGTCACCGGGCGCTGGGCCTCCAGCGGCGGCGGCGCACTCCAGTTGCCCGCCGGGGTGCGCGCAGCGGTGCGGGCCGACCCCGGATACCTGCTGGTGGTCGCCGATGCCGCCCAGCTGGAACCCCGGGTGTTGGCGGCGATGTCTGGTGATCAGGCGATGGCCGCCGCGGGCCAGCACGCCGACCTGTACCAGGCGGTGGTGCAGGCGGGCATCGTCGAGGACCGGCAACAGGCCAAATACGCCATGCTTGGCGCGATCTACGGGGCGACCACCGGGGCCAGCGCCGTCCTGATGCCGCAGCTGGCCCGGGGGTATCCCCGCGCGGTGGAGCTGGTCGAACAGGCCGCACGGGCGGGTGAACGCGGCGAACAGGTCACCACCTGGCTGGGCCGCTCGTCGCCGCGGCCCTCAGCGGCGCGGCTTGCGGAACGGTTAGCCGCCGGAGGGGAGGGCGGCGACGAGGCCACCGCACGCGAGGCCCGACGACACGCCCGGGACTGGGGCCGGTTCACCCGGAACTTCGTGGTGCAGGGCACCGCCGCGGAGTGGGCGCTGTGCTGGATGGCCGTGTTGCGTCGGCGGTTGTGGGGACTGCCGGGTCGGCCCCACCTGGTGTTCTTCCTGCACGACGAGCTAATGGTGCACACCCCGGCCGATCAGGCGCAGGCGGTGGCGCAGGCGGTGCGGGAGTCGGCGGTGGAGGCCGGACGGCTGCTGTTCGGGGACGCGCCGGTGGAGTTCGCGTTGGACCTGTCCATCGTGGAGTCCTACGACCAGGCAGCCTGAACGACCGGGGCGTCCCCGCCCGCCGTAGGCTGGTCCGGTGATCCTGTCCGCCGCCGACTGGCAGCCGTTGGCCCGCGCCCACGCGGAGCGAGCCGATGCCCTGACCGCCGGACACCGCGACCGGACTCTCCGCCAGCAACGGCACGCCATCGAGGACTTCCTCTTCGACTACTACTCCGCCAAGCCCGCGCAGCTGCGCCGCTGGCACCCCGGTGCGGGTATCCGGCTGCTGCCCGGCAGTGACCCGACCCCGCACGCCGACTGGCGGTGGTACCGCACCGACCCCGACGGCGCGGTGGAACTCGACGTCGAGGCATTCCTGGCCGACCGAGGCGACACCGTGCGCTTCATCCACGGGCTGCTGTCCGCCACCGCCGCACGGCCGATCGCCACCGGATGCTTCGGCCTGCACGAGTGGGCGATGGTCTACCGGCAGCCCGCGGGTGGACACCGACACCCGTTGCCGCTCCGCCTGGGGGAGTCCGGCACCGACGCGGTGGTGGAGTCCCACCGGATCAGGTGCACACATATCGACGCCTACCGGTTCTTCACCCCGGAGGCCGCGCCGTTGAACGCACTGCGACCGACCCGGCAGACACAGGTCCGCGATGAGCAGGGCGGGTGTTTACACGCGAATATGGACCTGTACAAATGGGCCCAGAAACTTGGTCCGCTGTGCCCCGGCGATCTGCTGCTGGACTGCTTCGAGCTCGCGGCCGAGATCCGGGTGACCGACATGCAGGCCTCGCCCTACGACGTGTCTAGCTACGGCCTGGAATCGGTGCCGATCGAGACCCCCGAGGGCAAAGCCGAGTACGTGCGGCGGCAGCGCGCCTTCGCCGAGCGGGCCGGGGTACTGCGCGAACGGCTGGTCGAGCGAGCTGGACACCTGCTGTCCACCCACCCGGGTTAACCTGCCCGCAGCCGCAGTCCCCAGCCGAACAGGAGCCACCCGTGTCCCACCCCGCCCTCCCCGCCGCTGTGCTCTGGGATATGGACGGCACGCTGGTCAACACCGAGCCGCTGTGGATGGCGGCGGAGACCGAGCTGGTGCACTCCTGGGGTGGGACGTGGACCCATGAGGACGGCTTGACCCTGGTCGGCAACCCGCTCACCACCTCGGCGACGATCCTGCAGGGGCGCGGCGTGGATCTGCCGGTGGACGAGATCATCGAGTACCTGAGCGTGCGGGTCCGGGCCGGGGTCGCGGCGGACACCCCGTGGCAGCCGGGTGCCCGGGAGCTGCTGACCACGCTGGCGGAGGCGGGGGTGCCGCAGGCGCTGGTCACCTCCTCCTACCGGAATCTGGCGCTGCCCTTCGCCGAGGCCGCGGGGGTGTTCGCCACGGTGGTCGCCGGGGATGACGTGCAGCACGCCAAGCCGCACCCGGAGCCGTACCTGATCGCCGCGGAGCGGTTGGGGGTCGACATCGCCCGGTGCGTGATCGTGGAGGACTCACCCTCGGGGATCGGTTCGGCGGTGGCGGCGGGTGGTCGGGTGTTGGCGGTGGAGGTCTTCACCCCGATCCCGGATCTGCCGGGTCTGACCATCACCGACTCACTGGGCTCGATCACCGTCGAGGACCTGGCGCGGATCGGCGGTCTGCCGGTCGACGCCTGAGTCGCGCGCCACACCCGGGGCTGCTCAGAGCCCGACCATCGCCATCCCACGGTCGTTGTACCGGTTGCCGGTGACGCCGATCCGCGCGGCCACCGCGTTCAGGTCGGCCAGCTCGTCCGCGGACAGCGGCACCGTCGTCGCGGCGGCGTTCTCCTCGACCCGGCTGAGCCGACGGGTGCCGGGGATCGGCACGATCCAGGGCTGCTGGGCGAGCAACCAGGCGAGCGCCACTTGACCTGGCGTGGCCTCCTTGGCGGCGGCGACCCGACGGACGTGGTCGACCAGCGCCTGGTTGGCGTCCCGGTTCTCCGCGGTGAACCGGGGGATGGTGGTGCGGATGTCACCCGGGGTGAAGCTGGTGGTGGCGTCGACGGTTCCGGTCAGGAACCCCTTGCCCAGCGGACTGAACGGCACGAACCCGATCCCCAGCTCCGCCAGGGTCGGCAGCACCTCCGGCTCCGGGTCGCGGGTCCACAGCGAGTACTCCGACTGCACCGCGGTCACCGGGTGGACGGCATGCGCCCGCCGAATCGTGACCGCGCCCGCCTCGGACAGTCCGAAGTGCCGCACCTTGCCCGCCTGGACCAGCTCCGCCACCGTGCCGGCGACATCCTCGATCGGCACCTGCGGGTCGACCCGGTGCTGGTAGAACAAGTCGATCACGTCGGTGCGCAGCCGCCGCAGCGACTCGTCGGCCACCCGGCGGATCTGCTCGGGTCGAGAGTCGGTGCCCTGCATGGCCCCGTCGACGATGTTCCAGCCGAACTTGGTGGCGATGACCACCTGGTCGCGGATCGGCTCCAGCGCCTCGCCGACCAGTTCCTCGTTGACGTAGGGGCCGTAGACCTCCGCGGTGTCGATGAACGTCACGCCGCGCTCCACTGCGCCGCGCAGCACGCCGATCATGTCCTCCCTGCTGCCCGGGTTCGGACCGTAGCTCTGCGACATGCCCATGGCGCCCAGCCCGATGGCCGAGACCTGGAGACCCTGTCCGAGGGTGCGATTGTGCATGGTGACCTCCTGACGATGAGGACCTCAGTCGACCACCGGTCCGGTCGGACGGGGAGAGTCTGTCGTTTCCGGGTACTGCGAGTACCCCTCATCGGCGTTCTCGGTGGCCCACCAGGAGGCCAACAGCTCCAGCGCATCCGCCGACGCGCTGCCCGGCACAGCGGTATACACCAGCAGCGTCAGCTCCGGGGCGGCGGCGATGGACAGCGCGTCGTACATCAGCTCGACCCGGCCGACCACCGGGTGCCGGATCTGCTTCACCCCGCCGATGTGCTCGTGGACGTGATGCGCAGCCCACCGCGTGCGGAAGTCCTCCGACCGAGTGGACAGCTCCCCGATCAGGGATATCAGGCCCGGGTCCTGCGGCATGCGCCCGGCCACCGAGCGCAACACCCCGACCGTGTCATCGGCGGCGCGCTCCCAGTTGACCCAGAAGTCCCGGCTGCGGTCGTCCAGGAACACGAACCGTGCGTGGTTTGGCGGACCCGCCGGGCTGGTCATCAGGGGGTCGTACAGCGCCCGGGCCAGGGGGTTCGTCGCCAGGATGGTGAGGCGGTCGTCCCGCACCACCGCAGGAGTACCGGTGATCGCGTCCAGGAGCACCCGCACGCTGGCGGGAACGGTTGGTTGCGGGTTCGCGGTGCGTCGCGGGGTGCGGGGTCCACGGGCCGCCGCAGCCAGATCGTGCAGGTGTCGACGTTCTGCATCGTCTAGCTGCAAGACCCGAGCCAGCGACTCGAGCACCGAGTCGGACACTCCGCGGAGGTTCCCCCGCTCCAGCCGGATGTAGTAGTCGCTCGACACCCCGGCCAGCATCGCAACCTCCTCCCGCCGCAGGCCTGGAACCCGACGTTGGGTGCCGTAGGCGGGCAGACCGGCCTGATCAGGGGTGATTCGGGCCCGGCGTGTGCGCAAGAAGTCGCGCGCCTCCTCGCGGTTGTCCATGACCCCACGGTATGGCCTCTCGGCGCGCCCCTGGGAGGCACTCGTAGGGCCTCCCAGACAGCGCGCCATGGGTGTGCGCTAGGGGCATGGACATTCAGCAGCTTCCCCCGAGTACACATGCCCCCGACACACTCTTCACCGGTGAGGTCTGGTTCGACGTGATCGCGGCGCCGCCCGCCCCCGCGCGGTTGCGTGCCAACACTGTCCGCTTCGCACCCAGGGCCCGCACCCACTGGCATGTGCATCCTGGCGGCCAGTCGCTGCACGTCACGCAGGGCATTGCCCGGGTCGGTACCCGGGACGGCGAGGTCGTCGAGCTGCGACCGGGGCAGACGGTGTGGTGCCCGCCAGGCGAGTGGCACTGGCACGGTGCGGGGCCTGATCAGTACATGGAACACATTGCTCTCTGGGAGGTCGACGGCACAGACGCGGAGTGGGGCGAGCCGGTCACCGATAAGCAGTACGGCGCATGACCCCCGAGTTCGTTGTAGCGCGCTACGCCGCCATGACCGGAAAACGGGGCCGCTCATGACGACCTGCATGGCCGCGGAGCTAGTCGCGTTCGAGCACACTGACGAGCTGGCTGTGTCCAGCGACCGACCGGACGGCTCCCGCCGCCCGGAGGTGGTGATCTGGACCGTGCGCGTCGGTGACCGGGTGTTCATCCGCTCGGCTCACGGTCCGCGCAACGGGTGGTTCCGGCGGGCACATGCAGCCGGTACCAGCCATGTCCGAGCCGGGACGGTAGATCGCGACGTGCGATTTGTGGTGCCGGAATCGGACCTGGCGGCGCGCATCGACGCCGCGTACCACGCCAGCTATGACCGGTATGGAGCACGAACCGTGAACTCGGTGGTCGGACCGGACGTGGTGGAAACCACCCTGGAACTCCTTCCGCGGTGAGCGCCGGTCAGGTGGTCAGCTGAGTCACGCCCAGCGCTGACTCCACCGCACCGGCCGGGATTTCTGGGGCGACACCGCCGAAAGCCGGGCATACCGACTTGTGCGCGCACCAGTCGCAGAGCTTCGAAGTCCGAGTCGGCCACTCGCCGGTGCGGGCACACTCCTCGATCCGCTCCCACAGTGCCCGCAGCCGCTGCTCGAGGGTGTGCATCTCCGCCTCGCTGGGCGCATGGCGCAGCACGGTCCCGTCGCCCAGGTACACCAGCTGCAACAAGGTCGGCAGCACCCCACGCTCACGCCAGAGCACGTAGGAGTAGAACCGCATCTGGAACAGGGCGTTGCCCTCGTACCCGGCCCGCGGCGACTTGCCGGTCTTGTAGTCGACCACCCGCAGCCGTCCGTCCGGTGCCACGTCCAGCCGGTCGACGATCCCGCGCAGCTGCGGACCGTCCGCGAGCTGGGTGCGCACGTTCAGCTCCCGCTCGCCGGGCTGCAACCGGTTGGGGTCCTCCAAGGTGAAGTAGGTGTCCAGCAGCAGGCGGGCACTGGTCAGCCACTCCTGCCGGGCGGCCTCGTCCGGGAACAGCTCGACCACCTGGGGCTGGCGCTCGACCAGGCGCTCCCAGGCCTCGGGCACCAGTCCGTGGGCGGACGCCGGGGTGCGCTGGCCCAGCGGCAGGTCGTACAGCCGCTCCAACACCGTGTGCACCAGCGTGCCGCGGGCGGCAGCCGCACTCGGCGGTTCGGGCAGTCGGTCGACCACCCGGAACCGGAACAGCAGCGGGCACTGCTGGAAGTCGTTCGCCCGGGAGGGGGACAGCCCCGGCACCCGGGTGCGGACACCCTCGTGCGCGGCGGCGTCGACCGCATCGGCCGCGGTCTCACCCGGCACGACGACGGGTCCGTCGATCTCGGTGGCAGTCAGGGCATCACTCACGGCAACGAGGGTAGGCCCGCGCACTGACACAGCAGTGACCCGTAGCCTGTCGGGCGTGCAGCCCCACACCCGCGGACTGGTGATCGGCCGAGTGGCCGGTGCCCCGGTCGTCCTGACTCCGAGCAGCGCGCTGATGGCCGTGATCATCGCCCTGCTCTTCGCTCCGACCTTCGGTGACCAGCTGGGGGTGAGCACGGGGGCGGGTTACGGCGTGGCGGCGGCCTTCGCGGTGGTGCTGCTGCTGTCGATCCTGGTGCACGAGCTGGCTCACGGGCTGGTGGCCCGGGCCAACGGTCTGCGGGTGCGGGAGTTCGCACTCACCCTGCTCGGCGGGCACACCCAGATGACGACCGCGCCGGGTCGGCCCGGGGTGTCCGCGCTGATCGCCGCAGCGGGTCCGGTGGCCAATCTGGTGCTGGCCGCCGTGCTCGGGCTGGGCGCGGCGCTGGTCCACGGTGGCGGTGCCGCCTACGCGGTGCTCTTCACCGCGGCCTCGGCCAATGCGTTCGTCGGTGTGCTCAACCTCGCGCCGGGGCTGCCGCTGGACGGTGGCAAGGTGCTGGAGTCCGTGGTCTGGGCGATCACCCGCAATCCGCGCACCGGCACCGTGGCGGCGGCGTGGGCCGGACGGGTGGTGGCGGTGGTCTTCGTCGCCGTCGTGCTGTTCTGGCAGGCGCGTAGCCCGTGGGGCATCGACCTGTTCCAGGTGGCCTGGTCCGCGGTGGTCGGTGCGTTCCTGTGGTCGGGTGCCGGGCAGGCGCTGCGCGAATCGCGCACCGAGCGAGTGGTGGAGGCCCTGACCGTCACCGGTGTGGGCACTCCCGCGGTTGCCGTGGCGGCCAGCGCGACCCTGGCGGAGGCCGACGCCGCACGCAGTATCTCCGGGGCGGATGCGGTGGTGCTGCTCAGCCCGGACGGTCGGCCCGCCGCCTATGTCGATCCGGCTGCCGCCGATGCGGTGCCCGGTGCGGACCGGGTGCGGGTGCCGGTGACCGCGGTCGCCGTGGGCCTGCCCGCCGGCGCGGTGGTCGACGCGGATCTGACCGGTTCGGCCCTGCTGTCCGCGCTGGCCGCAGTGAGCCGGTTCGCTCCGGTGATTGTCGGGGTCCGAGACGGCCGGGTGGTGGCCCTGCTGCGCGCCGCGGACGTGGCGGCCCGGCTGCGCTCCTAGACTTGCCGCCCGTGACCCACGACAACGCGACCACCGACCCCACCGGCGCCCACCTGCGCCGCGGACCGTTCCGGGTCGGTGAGCGGGTGCAGCTGACCGACCCCAAGGGCCGCCTGCACACCATCACGCTGCACCCGGACGCCACCTTCCACACCCACAAGGGCTACTTCCGGCACGCCGACCTGATCGGCTCCCCGGAGGGCAGCGTGATCGCGAACACCGGCGGCGTCGAGTACTTGGCCATGCGCCCCCTGCTGTCGGACTACGTGCTGTCGATGCCGCGCGGTGCCGCAGTGGTGTACCCCAAGGACGCCGGGCAGATCGTGGCGATGGCCGACATCTTCCCGGGTGCGCGAGTGGTGGAGGCCGGTGTCGGTTCCGGCGCGCTGACCATGTCCCTGCTGCGGGCGGTGGGCGACGGTGGCGTGCTGCACTCCATCGAACGGCGCGAGGACTTCGCGGCCATCGCCCGGGGCAATGTCGAGGCGTTCTTCGGCGGGGAGCACCCGGCGTGGCGGCTGAGCGTCGGTGACCTCTCCGACGTGCTGCCGGTGGCCGAGGAGCCCGGCACGGTGGACCGGATCGTGTTGGACATGCTGGCCCCCTGGGAGAACCTGGACGCGGTGGCCGACGCTCTGACCCCGGGCGGCGTGTTCATCAGCTACGTCGCCACCACCACGCAGCTGTCCCGCCTGTCCGAGGACCTGCGCGCCGACGGGCGGTTCACTGAGCCGCAGGCCTGGGAGACGATGATCCGTGGCTGGCATCTGGAGGGTCTGTCCGTCCGGCCGGAACACCGGATGATCGGGCACACCGGGTTCCTGATCTCCACCCGACGACTGGCCGATGGCGTGATCCCCCCGGACCGCAAGCGGCGCCCCGCGCCGGGCAATGTGCTCACCGACGAGTCCGGCGACCGGATCGTGGACGAGAGCACCCGCTCGCACCTGGACCTGCCGGACGAGGCCTGGACTCCGGAGGCGATGGGGGAGCGGCCAATCTCGGAGAAGAAGCTGCGCCGAGTGCGCCGCGAGGTCGGGCAGGCACCCGAGGACCAGTGACGCACCGGTCCGCCCACTGACCGCATCGCGCGCGATGTCCGCGGGCGTGGTTAGCCTGCCGATATGGCACCCGCCGCACGCCGCAGCCAGGAGGGCCCGCGATGACGGAACCGACGCTGATGGAGCTCCAGCGTGAGTTGACGCTGCTCCAGGCCAAGAACCAACGACTCTCCGACGCGCTGGTCGCCGCCCGCGATCAGATCATCGAGCTCAAGCGGCAGATCGATGACTTGGCCAAGCCACCGGGCACCTTCGCGGTCTTCCTGTCTCCGCGTAGCGACGGCACGGTCGAGGTGATCTCCGCCGGGCGCAAGATGCACGTGGGGGTCAGCCCCAGCGTGAATGTGCGGGCGCTGCGTCCGGGCCAGGAGGTCCGGATGAACGAGGCGATGACCGTTGTCGAGGCTGGCGGCTATGAGCGGGTCGGTGAGCTGGTCACGGTCAAAGAGCTGATCGGCCCCGACCGCGCACTGGTGGTCGGTCGCGGTGACGACGAGCGGGTGGTCCGGTTGGCCGGGCCGTTGCTCGGTGGCACGGTCCGGGTCGGCGATGCGCTGACCATCGAGCCCCGGTCCGGGTTCGTCTTCGAGCGGGTGCCTCGCTCGGAGGTCGAGGACTTGGTGCTGGAAGAGGTGCCGGACATCGACTACACCGACATCGGTGGTCTGGGTCCGCAGATCGAGCAGATCCGCGACGCGGTGGAGTTGCCGTTCCTGCACCCGGAGTTGTTCCGCGAGCACGGACTCAAGCCGCCGAAGGGTGTCCTGCTCTACGGCCCACCCGGCTGCGGCAAGACGCTGATCGCCAAGGCGGTGGCGCACTCGCTGGCCGCGACCGCCGCGGCCGCCCGGGGCGACGACCCGATCGGGGTCACCAGCTTCTTTCTCAACGTCAAGGGCCCAGAGCTGCTGAACAAGTACGTCGGGGAGACCGAGCGACACATCCGGCTGATCTTCGCCCGCGCCCGGGAGAAGGCCTCCCAGGGTCACCCGGTGGTGGTGTTCTTCGATGAGATGGAGTCGCTGTTCCGCACCCGCGGCACCGGCGTCTCCTCGGACACCGAGACCACCATCGTTCCCCAGCTGCTGGCCGAGATCGACGGCGTGGAGCGGTTGGAGAACGTGATCGTCATCGGTGCCTCGAACCGGGAGGACATGATCGATCCGGCGATTCTGCGTCCGGGCCGGTTGGACGTGAAGATCAAGATCGAACGCCCCGACATCGAGGGTGCCCGGGAGATCTTCGGCAAGTACCTCACCCCGGAGCTGCCGATCCACCCCGACGACCTGGCCGAACACGGTGGCTCCGCCGCCGAGGCCGTGGACGCGATGATCCACCGCACCGTCGAGCGGATGTACTCCGAGGAGGACGTGAACCGGTTCCTGGAGGTCACCTACGCCAGCGGCGACAAGGAGATCCTGTTCTTCAAGGACTTCACCTCCGGCGCGATGATCCAGAACGTCGTCGACCGGGCCAAGAAGTCGGCGATCAAGGACTTCCTGGCCACCGGTCAGCGCGGCCTGCGGGTGGACCACCTGCTGACCGCCTGCGTGGACGAGTTCACCGAGAACGAGGACCTGCCCAACACCACCAACCCGGACGACTGGGCGCGCATCTCCGGCAAGAAGGGCGAGCGGATCGTCTTCATCCGGACCATCGTGCAGGACAAGAAGGGCAGTGACGTGCCGCGCCGGATCGAGACGGTGCAGAGCACGGGCCAGTACCTCTGATCGCAGGTGGTCATACCAGCCAGGGGGACACGAGGACGGCCTACCCTGAAGCCGTGACTGTGCGGCGGGTAATGGGAATCGAGACCGAGTACGGCGTTCTGCAACCGGGGAAGGCGCAGGCCAACCCGATGCTGCTGTCGTCGCACGTCGTGGCGGTGCACGCTCCGGCCAAGACCGCCGGTCGTACCAAGGCACGGTGGGACTACGACGACGAGGACCCGTTGCAGGACGCCCGCGGGTTCCACCTGCAGCGCGCCGCCGCGCACCCCTCGCAGCTCACCGACGACCCCTCGCGTCCCGCGCCCTCCGGCGACAGCGACCCGGACTCCGGTGCTGCCACCGGCCCCTCCGCCCCGCAGGCCAAGCCGCGCCCGGACTACGAGGAGTACGAGGACCCCGGCGCGGTGAACGTCATCCTGACCAACGGTGCCCGGCTGTATGTGGACCACGCGCACCCGGAGTACTCCTCGCCGGAGGTCACTACCCCACGGGACCTCGTGCGCTGGGATGTGGCGGGGGAGCGGGTCATGCTCGACTCGGTTCGGGCGCTGGCCAGCGTGCAGGCGCTGCCGGATGTGGCGCTGTACAAGAACAACGTCGACGGCAAGGGTGCCACCTACGGGACCCATGAGAACTACCTGGTCGACCGCGAGGTGCCCTTCGGTGACCTGGCCGGATGGATCACCCCGTTCCTGGTCACCCGCCAGGTGTTCACCGGATCGGGCCGGGTCGGGCTCGGTCAGCGCGGCGAGCGCCCGGGCTATCAGCTGTCCCAGCGCGCCGACTACGTCGAGGCGGAGATCGGGCTGGAGACCACGCTGCGCCGCCCGATCGTCAACACCCGGGACGAGCCGCATGCGGACCCGACACTGTGGCGGCGGCTGCATGTGATCGTCGGCGACGCGAACCTGTTCGAGGTGGCGACCTTCCTCAAGACCGGCAGCACGTCGTTGGTGCTGTGGCTGATCGAG
This sequence comes from Cellulomonas sp. NPDC089187, assembly GCF_040685135.1. NCBI lineage: Bacteria > Bacillati > Actinomycetota > Actinomycetes > Micrococcales > Cellulomonadaceae > Cellulomonas > Cellulomonas sp. NPDC089187. The sequence continues at coordinate 132,824 of NZ_JBFBHI010000001.1, forward strand.
CAGATCGCCACCGGGTCTGGGGCCGCTCACCTAGGCCCGGTGCTCGACTCGCTGACCCTGGCCGACCCGGTCCACGCCTTCGGCCGGGTCAGCCACGACCTGTCGCTGACCGAAGAGCTGGACTTGGCGGACGGTCGGACGATGACCGCCCTGGCCATCCAGCACGTCTACCTGGACGCCATCCGCGGCCTGATCCCGGACCCCGACCCGGAGACCGCCGAGGTGCTGGACCGGTGGGCGTCGATCCTGGACCGGCTGGCCACCGACCCGTCCAGCTGTGCCCGCGAGGTCGAATGGGTCGGCAAGCTGCGCCTGCTGGAGGGGATGCGCCGCCGCGAGCAGCTGCCCTGGGACCACCCCAAGCTGCACGCCGTCGACCTGCAGTGGTCCGACGTGCGGCCGGAGCGCGGGCTCTACCACCGGCTGGCCGCTGCGGGTGCGGTGGAGCGACTGACCACCGACCAGCAGGTCGAGCAGGCAGTCCAGCACCCGCCGGTGGACACCCGGGCGTACTTCCGGGGCGAGGTCATGGCGCGCTACGGCGCGCAGGTCACTGCTGCCAGCTGGGACTCGGTGGTGTTCGACGTACCCGGCGCGCCCACCCTGCAACGGGTGCCGATGCGCGATCCGTTGCGCGGCACCTGGGAGCATGTCGGACCACTGTTGGACGCCAGCCCCGACGCGGCGACCCTGCTGACCAAGCTCGGGAACTGAGCCGTCCACCGATCACCCGGCCCTCCGGTCGTCCCCAGGGCGACGTGCCCACCGCGAGCCGAGCGGCACCAGGGCCTAGGGTGGTCAGCAGCAGGAGCACGCAGCGGCCGAGGGAGAAGAACATGGCTGGTCAGGAGCACGCACAGGGCACTCGCCGCGAGGACGACGGTGTCGGACCGGAGGACTCCGGGGTCGAGGCGGCCCAGGCCAGCGCTCAGCAGCGCGACGCCGACGTCGATGCACTCTTGGATGACATCGAGGACGTGCTGGAGTCCAATGCGGAGCAGTTCGTGCGGGGCTTCGTCCAGAAGGGCGGTCAGTGACCGCCGATGACTGCCGCTGACATCCCGGGCCGGCTGCCCGCCGCGTTCACCACCCCGGGCTCCTCGTCGTTCACCGAGTTCCTGGCCGGGTACGCCCCGGAGCTGCTGCCCGGTCGACGCGCCCCGCTGCCTGTCGGTGAGGTGCCCGCCGCGCCGCATGGCACCACCATCGTCGCGCTGTCCTTCGACGGGGGCGTGGTGATGGCCGGTGACCGCCGCGCCACGATGGGCTCACAGATCGCCTCGCGGGAGATCGAGAAGGTCTTCCCGGCCGATGAGTTCTCCGCGGTGGGCATCGCGGGCACCGCCGGACTGGCGGTGGAGCTGGTCCGGCTGTTCCAGCTGGAGCTGGAGCACTACGAGAAGATCGAGGGATCGCTGCTGTCCCTGGACGGCAAAGCCAACCGGCTGTCCACCATGATCCGCGGCAACCTCGGTCTGGCCATGCAGGGTCTGGCGGTGATCCCACTGTTCGCGGGCTTCGACACCGACCGTGGCACCGGCCGGATCTTCAGCTACGACGTCACCGGTGGCCGCTACGAGGAGCACCAGCACCACTCGGTGGGCTCCGGTTCGGTCTTCGCCCGGGGGTCGCTCAAGAAGCTCTGGCGTCCCGGCCTGCACGCCGCCGCGGCGGTGCGGGTGGCGGTGGAGGCCCTGGTCGACGCGGCGGACGACGACTCTGCCACCGGTGGGCCGGACGAGTCCCGCGCGATCTGGCCGGTGGTGGCCACGGTCACCGCCGCCGGTTACCTGCGGGTGCCGCAGGAGGATCTGACCGCGACCGTCACCGAGGTGCTGGCTGCCCGCCGGGTCCAGCACCGGGAGAACGGAGCCCACCGGTCATGAGCATGCCGTTCTACGTCTCGCCCGAGCAGTTGATGAAGGACCGGGCCGACTACGCGCGCAAGGGCATCGCCCGGGGCCGCTCCGTGGTCGTCCTGGCCTACGACGACGGCATCGCCTTCGCCACCGAGAACCCCTCCCGCGCGCTGCACAAGGTCTCCGAGATCTACGACCGGATCGCCTTCGCCGCGGTGGGCAAGTACAACGAGTTCGAGAACCTGCGAGTGGCCGGGGTGCGCTACGCCGACCTGCGCGGCTACTCCTACGACCGCCGCGACGTCACCGCCCGCGGCCTGGCCAACGCCTACGCCCAGACCCTCGGCACCGTCTTCACCACCGAGTCCAAGCCGCTGGAGGTGGAGCTGGTGGTGGCCGAGGTCGGCGATACCCCGGATAGCGACCAGATCTACCGGCTGTCCTATGACGGCTCGGTGACCGACGAGCAGGGATTCGTCGTGATGGGCGGTCAGTCCGAGCGGCTGCGGGAGGAGATCGCCGGCAGCTGGACCCCGGGGATGCCGCTGGCTGCGGTGTTGGACCTGGCCGTCCGGGTGCTGGGTGCCCCGCCGGAGGGTGCTGACGAGGACGACCGCCGCGTGATCCCGGCCGCGCAGTTGGAGGTGGCCGTGCTGGACCGCACCCGCCCGAGGCGTGCCTTCCGGCGACTGACCGGACCGGTGCTGACCGAACTGCTCGGAGGCCAGTGATGGAACGCCGGATCTTCGGCCTGGAGACCGAGTACGGCGTGACCTGCGCCGCCGACGAGGGCCGGGGCCTGTCCGCCGACGAGGTCGCGCGCTACCTGTTCCGCAAGGTGGTCGCCTGGGGTCGGTCCTCCAACGTCTTCCTGCGCAACGGTTCTCGGCTGTACCTGGATGTCGGTTCGCACCCGGAGTACGCCACCGCCGAATGCGACGACTGGCGGCAGCTGGTCACCCACGACCGGGCCGGGGAACGCATCCTCGAAGGGTTGATCGCGGACGCCCAGCAACGTCTGGAACACGAGGGCCTGCCCGGGCGGATCCACCTGTTCAAGAACAACACCGACTCGGCCGGTAACTCCTACGGCTGCCATGAGAACTACCTGGTGCGTCGGCAGGGCGACTTCGCGCGGACCTCCGATGTGCTGGTGCCGTTCCTGATCACCCGGCAAATCCTCACCGGCGCGGGCAAGGTGCTGACCACCCCGCGCGGCGCGACCTTCTGCTTCAGTCAGCGCGCCGACCACATCTGGGAGTCGGTGTCCTCGGCCACCACCCGCTCGCGTCCGATCATCAACACTCGGGATGAGCCGCATGCCGACGCCGAGCACTTCCGCCGCCTGCATGTGATCGTCGGTGACTCCTCGATGTCCGAGACCACCACCATGCTCAAGGTCGGTGCCACGGATCTGGTGCTGCGCCTGATCGAGGCCGGGCTGCCGATGCGCGACCTCACCCTGGAGAACCCGATCCGGGCGATCCGGGAGATCAGCCACGATCTGACCGGTATGCAGCCGATCACGCTCGCGAACGGTCGCACGGTCACCGCCATCGACCTGCAGGAGGAGTACCTGACCCGGGTCACGGACTTCCTGGCTGCGGAGGGCGGGTCCACACCGGAGATCGAGCGGGTGCTCGACCTGTGGGCGCGTGGACTGCGGGCACTGCGCACCGGGGACCTGTCCCTGGTCGACCGCGAGCTGGACTGGGTGATCAAGTACCGGCTGATCGAGCGGTACCGCGCCAAGCACGACCTGGACCTGGCCGATGTCCGGATCCAGCGGATGGATCTGGCCTATCACGACATCTCCCGGACCGAGGGCCTGTACAACCTGCTCGCCCAGCGCGGGCTGGTCGACCGGATCACCACCGACGTCGAGGTCTTCGAGGCGATGTCCACCCCGCCGCAGACCACCCGGGCCAAGCTGCGCGGCGAGTTCGTGCAGGCCGCCCAGGAGGCGCATCGGGACTACACCGTCGACTGGGTGCACCTGAAGCTGAACGACCAGGCCCAGCGCACCGTGCTTTGCAAGGACCCGTTCCGCAGCGTCGACGAGCGGGTGGAACGGCTGATCGAGTCGATGTAGCCACCTCGCCCTCACCAGGCCCACACCTGTGGCCAGTAGGGTGACTGCTCGTGTCAGCTGGAACGGAAAGGACCCACGTGCGTCGGATCGTGGCCCTGTGCGCCGCCGCGGTGTTGTTGCTCACCGCCTGCGGCGACGACACACCCCAGGACCCCGAGGTGGTGGTGACCGGTGAGGTGGGCACCACCCCCACCGTCACCTACCGGACCCCGCTGGAGGTCGCCGAGACCACCCGGGAGACGGTCTGGGAGGGCACGGGGCCGGATCTGGTCGACGGGCGTCCGGTGCTGCTGGACTTCTGGTTGGAGAACGCCGACGACGCCAGCCTGGTCAAGGAGTCGTACACCACCAGCCCCACGCCGCGGATGCTGACTGAGGAGGATCTGGGCCGGGATCTCTACGCCACGCTCAGCGGACAGAAGGTGGGTGCGCGCCTGGTGCAAATGGCCCCGGCCTCCAGCGCCGCGGCCTCCTCGTACCCCACCGTCACCGTGCTGGACGTCCTGCCCACCCGAGCCACCGGTGAAGCCGTCGCCCCGCGCGAGGGCATGCCCACCGTCACTCTCGGTGAGGACGGCGCACCCTCCATCACTGCCACCGGTGGCGAGCCGCCGACCGACCTGACCGTGCAGCCGCTGATTCGCGGCACCGGTCGCCAGGTCGCGGCCAACGACGTCATCACCGTGCAGTACTCCGGGTTCGTCTGGGCCGACGGGCGGGAGATTGACTCCACTTGGACCTCCGGCAGCCCGCAGACCTTCACCCTCTCCGATGTGCCGGCCTGGTCCGAGGCCCTGTTGGAACAGTCGGTGGGGTCGCAGGTGATGGTGGTTGTGCCGCCGTCCTACGCGCTGGGAGTCACCCAGTCCGAGGAGTTCGCCGGACAGACCGTGGTCTTTGTCATCGACCTGCTGGCTACTCGGACCCCGGCACCCGATTCCACCGAAGGGCAGTGACATGTCGGTCGCACTCCGAGTGATCCCGTGCCTCGATGTGGACGCCGGTCGGGTGGTCAAGGGCGTCAACTTCGAGAATCTCCGCGATGCCGGTGACCCGGTGGAGTTGGCGGCGACCTACGACGCGAACGGCGCGGATGAGGTCACCTTCCTCGACGTGTCCGCATCGTCCTCGGACCGGGAGACCACCTACGACGTGGTGCGACGCACCGCAGAGCAGGTCTTCGTGCCGCTGACCGTCGGCGGCGGGGTGCGCTCCGCGGACGATGTGGACCGTCTGCTGCGGGCGGGCGCGGACAAGGTGGGGGTGAACACCGCCGCCATTGCCCGCCCGGAGCTGATCGGAGAGATCGCCCAGCGCTTCGGCTCCCAGGTGCTGGTGCTTTCGGTCGACGCCCGCCGGGTGCGCGCGGGTGAGGCCCGCACTGATTCGGGCTACGAGGTCACCACCCACGGCGGTCGTCGCGGCACCGGCATCGATGCTGTCGAGTGGGCCATGCGTGCCGCGGAGCTGGGCGCGGGGGAGATCCTGCTGAACTCGATGGACGCCGACGGCACCACCGACGGCTTCGACCTGGAAATGCTCCGGGCGGTCCGCCGCGAGGTGCGCATCCCGCTGATCGCCTCCGGTGGCGCCGGAACCGTCGAGCACTTCGCTCAGGCAGCGCAGGCGGGCGCGGACGCGGTGCTGGCCGCCAGCGTCTTCCACTTCCAGACCCTGAGCATCGCCGAGGTGAAAGACCACCTGCGGTCCCGGGGGTTCGCGGTCCGCTGATGCGCCCGGTGCCACGGGCAGGGCACGATGGGCGGATGCAGCGCATCGGACTGACCGGGGGCATCGCGGCAGGCAAGTCCGTCGCCGCGGCCCGCTTCGCCGAGCTCGGGGCGGTGGTGATCGACTACGACCTGCTCTCTCGTGACGCCGTGGCACCCGGCTCGGTCGGGCTGGACCAGGTGGTGGCGGCCTTCGGTCCCTCGGTGCTCGATCCGGACGGAGCGCTCGACCGTCCGGCGCTCGGCCGGACCGTCTTCGGCGATGAAGCCGCTCGCACCAGGCTGAACCACATCGTGCACCCGATCGTGCACCGCCTGGCCGCCGAGCGGGAGGCGTCCGCCGCCACTGCGGACCCCGATGCCGTCGTGGTGCACGACATCCCCCTGCTGGCCGAATCCGGTCGGGAGGACTCCTTCCACCTGGTGGTTACCGTCCGGGCGGAGGTCGAGCTCCGGGTCCGGCGATTGGTCGAGGGCCGCGGCCTGACCGAGGACGATGCGCGCGCCCGGATCGCCGCCCAGGTCACCGACGAGGTTCGGGCTGCCGCCGCCGATGTGGTGTTGGACGGCAATGGCACCGCCCAGGGTCTGCGCGAACAGGTCGACCACCTCTGGGCGCGGATCGCCGCCGAGCGGGCGCAGGAGCGGTCATGACCGTCCTGCTGACCGGGTTCGAGCCCTTCGACGGCCAGCCGGTGAACGCCTCGTGGGCCGCGGTCACCGAGGTCGGCCGCTGTTGGTCCGGTCCGGAGGCGCTGGTCACCGCGCAGCTCCCGGTGTCCTTCACCCGGGCCCCGGAGCGACTGCGCGCGCTGATCGTCGAGCACCGTCCGACGCTGGTGGTCGCGGTGGGTGAGGCCGGTGGCCGGGGCCGGGTGTCGATCGAGCGGGTCGGGATCAACGTGCAGGACGCCCGCATCCCGGATGAGGACGGTGCCCAACCGGTGGATGTCCCGGTGCTTCCCGGTGCCCCGACCGCGTACTTCAGCAGCCTGCCCATCAAGGCCGCCCTCCTCGCGGTCCAGGACGTCGGGGTGCCGGTGGAGGTGTCCAATACCGCAGGCACCTACGTCTGCAACACCATCGCCTTCGCCCTCGCGCATGAATTGGCCACCACCGGGGCACGGGGCGGGTTCGTTCACGTCCCCCGTCTGCCGGAGCAGATGCCCACCGGACAACCGTCGCTGTCGGCGGAGCTCTCCGGGCGTGCGCTGACCGCGGTGATCGAATCGGCGCTGGCCCATCCGGTGGACGTGCCGATGGCGGCGGGTGCCGAGCATTGATGAGGATTCGCTGAGATCGTCTTCTGCTGGGCCCGCGCACATGGCACGGTGGGGCGATGTCCCTCCCGACCCCGCCCGCGCGTGTTCTGGTGGTCGAGGACGAGCCAGCGTTGGCGGAGGCGGTTGCCGCGTACCTGTCCCGTGGGGGTCACCAGGTACGGATCGTGGGCGCGGGCGACGAGGCGCTGGAGGTCGCGCGGGCGTGGGACCCGGCGGTGCTGGTGCTCGACCTGGGTCTCCCGGAGGTCGACGGTGTGGAGGTCTGTCGTCGACTGCGGGACTTCTCGACCGCCTACGTGATCATGGTGACCGCCCGGGCCGAGGAATCCGATGTGCTGACCGGGCTGGCAGCGGGTGCCGACGACTACGTCACCAAACCGTTCCGGCCGCGGGAGTTGGTGGCCCGGGTGGACACGGTGTTGCGTCGCGCCCGGACTCCGGGAACGCTCCCGCCGACCCCGGTGCGGCGCGGTGATCTGACCGTCGACACCGGGACACGGGAGGTGACGTTGCGCGGCGAGCCGGTGTCGGTGACCCCGACCGAGTTCGAGCTGCTCACCGTGTTGCTGGCCCGCCCGCATGAGGCGTTGACTCGGGCGGAGTTGATCGAGGGGATGCGGGGCGGTCCCTGGTTCGGGGACCCCCATCTGGTTGACCAGCATGTGCTGCATCTGCGCCGCAAGCTCGGTGGTCCCGTCGAGCGGGAGCGGTACATCCGGACCGTGCGCGGGGTGGGTTATCGGTGGGGGGACGGATGACCGGTCGACGGTGGGGGATCGCCCCCCGGCTGCTGGTGCTGTTGTCGGTGGTGGCTGCGGTCACGGTGCTGGCGGTCGGACTGACTGCAGCGCTGATCGGGCCGGATATCGTGCACGCGGCCCTGCGCGGGCACGGGCAGGAAAGTGCCGGTCCGGACGATGCGGTGGTGCACGCCGAGGCCGCTCTCCTCACCGCGGCGAGCCGGACCATGATGGTGGCGCTGGCGGCGGGGCTCCTGGTCGCGGCGGTGCTGAGCGTGCTGGTGGCGAGGAGGCTGTCGCGGTCGCTGCGACCAGTCGTCGCCGCCACTCACCGGATCGCGCAGGGTGCCTACGACCAACCGGTCCCCGTCCCGCATCTGGGCGTGGAGGTCGACGACCTGGCGTCGGCGGTCGGCGATCTGGCCGGTCGGTTGGACCGGGTCGAGTCCACCCGGCGTCGCCTGCTGGCCGACGTCGCCCACGAGCTGCGGACGCCGCTGACCACGTTGAGCGTGTACATCGACTCGTTGCAGGACGGGGTTCGGCAGCCGGATGCGGCGACATTCGGGGTGCTGCGCGAGCAGGTGTCCCGGTTGTCGCGGCTCGCTGAGGACATGGCGGCGGTGTCTGCGGCGGAGGAGGGACGGCCGACATTGCGCCCTGCGGTGACCGGGACTCTGGCGCTGGCCCGGTCGGCGGTGGCGGTGGCCGGACCGGCGTTCGCGGCTAAACAGGTGACACTGCGCGTCGATGCGGTCGGTGGCGACGTCGCGCTGCTGGTGGACCCGGACCGGATCGGGCAGGTGCTGACCAACCTGCTCGGGAACGCCCTACGGCACACCAGCCCCGGCGGGACGGTGGAGCTGCGGCTGCGCTCCGACCGGCAGGAGCTGTCGCTGGCCGTGGTCGATACCGGGCAGGGGATCGCGGCAGAGCATCTGCCGCATGTGCTGGATCGGTTCTATCGGGTCGACCCTGGCCGGTCCGGCGGCGGGAGCGGTATCGGGCTGACCGTGGCCAAGGCACTGGTCGAGGCCCATGGCGGCACGCTCGAGCTGGCCAGCCCCGGAGTAGGGCAGGGGACCACGGCGACCGTGCGACTGCCGGTCTCGCTCCGGGTTCGATGAGGGTCTGATGAGCATTCGCTCTGAGCGTGCCTGAACCCCTCTGCGACGACCTAGCGTCGGTGTGGTGACTCCCCTCACCCCAGCCACCACCGGCACGCGCCGCCCCCGTCGTGTGCCGGTGGTGTGTCTGGTCCTGGCCCTGGTGCTCGGCCCCTCGATGTCCGTCGCCGCCGCTGATACCGATGACCGTGCCGCCCTGGAGGAGCAAGCGCAGGCAGCCACGGAGCGCGGGGAGCAGTTGCGGTCCGAAGTTGAGGGACTGTCGACCGAGTTGGCCGGGGCGGTGCTCGACCTGGATGCCACCGCGGCTCGGCTCCCGGCCGCGCAGCAGCGGTCGGCCGCCGCGCGCGAGGCGGTGACCGGTGCAGAGCGTCGCCTCGCCCTGGTGCGTCAGCGGCTCACCGATGCCACCGACCAACGGGCCGCCTTGGACGCCGAGGTGACTGCCGCTGCGACCGCGCAGGAGCGACTGCGGGCGTCAGCCGCGTCGATGGCACGCCAGGCGATGCAGTCCGGTGGTGCCGCGTCCCTGGCGGCGGTGGCGGTGGCGATCGACGCCCGGGATGTCGCCGAGCTGACCGACGGTTGGCAGGCCACGGCCACCGCTCAGCGGGCCCAGGCGCAGGTGGCGGAGGAGCTCGCCGCCGGGGTCGCCGAGGCCCGGAACGCCGAGCTGCGACTGACCGCCGTTGCCGACCGAATCGCCACCCTGACCGCGCAGGCGGAGGCAGAACTGGCCAGCGCGGATCAGGCTCGGGCGGCGGCCATGACCGCCGAGAGCGCGCTGACCGCACTGATCGCCGAGCAGACCGCGGCCCGGGATCGGCTCACGGGGATGCGGTCGCAAGCGGAGGCCGAGCTGGCCCGGGCCGAGAGCGAGCGTGAGCGGCTCCGACAGGAGCTGGCCGCCCTCACCCCCGTACCGTCTGCTCCCACCTCCACCACCACCACGTCGGGCGACGTCTTCTTCGCCAATCCCACCGCGATCCAGCCGATGTACGTGACCTCGTCCTATGGCATGCGGACCCATCCGATCCTGGGCTACCAGCGGTTGCACGCCGGGATCGACCTGCGCACCGGGTGTGGCACCCCGCTGTATGCGCCCCGGGATGCGACGGTGCGCTGGGCGCAGTGGCAGGGCAGCTTCGGCAATCAGGTGATGCTGGACTACGGCACGGTGGACGGTGCGACGCTGATGAGCAGCTCCAACCACATGACCAGCGTGGCGGTGTCGGCCGGTCAGCAGGTCAGTCAGGGTGAGCTGATCGGCTACGCCGGAACCACGGGGCTGTCGACGGCCTGCCACCTGCACTTTGAGGTGTATCAGAACGGCTCGACCATCGACCCGGCACCGCTGCTCGGACGCTGACCCGCCGCGTGTCGGACCCCGGACGTAGGCTCGTCCCATGCGTCCTGTCACCGACCTCCAGCGCACCGTCGCCCCCTTCGAGGTGGTGTCCGAGTTCCAGCCGTCGGGTGACCAGCCGACCGCCATCGCCGAGCTGGCCGACCGGATCACCGCGGGGGAGAAGGATGTCGTGCTGCTCGGCGCCACCGGCACCGGCAAGTCGGCGACCACCGCGTGGCTGATCGAGAAGCTGCAGCGGCCGACCCTGGTGATGGCGCCGAATAAGACCCTGGCGGCACAGCTGGCCAACGAGTTCCGCGAGCTGCTGCCGAATAACGCGGTCGAGTACTTCGTCTCCTACTACGACTACTACCAGCCCGAGGCGTACATCGCGCAGACGGACACCTATATCGAGAAGGACTCGTCGATCAACGACGAGGTCGAGCGGCTCCGGCACTCGGCGACTTCCTCGCTGCTGACCCGGCGCGACGTGGTGGTGGTGGCCTCGGTGTCCTGCATCTACGGCCTGGGCACACCGCAGGAGTACGTCGACCGGATGATCACGCTGTCGGTGGGCGACACCCTGGACCGCGACCAGCTGCTCCGGGACTTCGTGGCGCAGCAGTACAGCCGGAACGACATGGCCTTCACCCGCGGCACCTTCCGGGTCCGCGGCGACACCGTGGAGATCATCCCGGTGTACGAGGAGCTGGCGATCCGGATCGAGTTCTTCGGCGACGAGATCGAGGCGATCCAGACCCTGCACCCGCTGACCGGTGACGTGGTCCGCAACGAGGAGCAGGTGCACGTCTTCCCGGCCACCCACTACGTCGCCGGTCCGGAACGGATGGAGCGCGCCATCGCCGGGATCGAGCACGAGCTGGAGGAGCGGCTGGCCGAGCTGGAGCGGCAGAACAAGCTGCTGGAGGCCCAGCGACTGCGGATGCGCACCACCTACGACATCGAGATGATGCGCCAGATCGGCAGCTGCTCCGGGATCGAGAACTACTCCCGGCACATCGACGGCCGCGCGCCGGGCACCGCACCGAACACCCTGCTCGACTACTTCCCCGAGGACTTCCTGCTGGTCATCGACGAGTCGCACGTGACCGTCCCGCAGATCGGCGCGATGTACGAGGGCGACATGTCCCGCAAGCGCAACCTGGTCGACTACGGCTTCCGGCTGCCCTCCGCCACCGATAACCGCCCGCTGCGCTGGGAGGAGTTCGTCGACCGGATCGGCCAGACCGTCTACCTGTCGGCCACCCCGGGCAACTACGAGCTGTCGATGTCCGACGGCGTGGTGCAGCAGATCATCCGTCCCACCGGCCTGATCGACCCCGAGGTCGTGGTCAAGCCCACCCAGGGGCAGATCGACGACCTGCTGGAGGAGATCCGCACCCGGGTGGAGAAGGACGAGCGGGTCCTGGTCACCACCCTGACCAAGAAGATGGCCGAGGACCTCACCGACTACTTCCTGGAGAAGGGCGTCCGGGTCCGTTACCTGCACTCCGAGGTCGACACCCTGCGCCGGGTGGAGCTGCTGCGCGAGCTGCGGATGGGCGAGTTTGACGTGCTGGTCGGCATCAACCTGCTGCGCGAGGGGCTGGACCTGCCCGAGGTGTCGCTGGTGGCGATCCTGGACGCCGATAAGGAGGGCTTCCTGCGCTCCGACACCTCGCTGATCCAGACCATCGGCCGTGCCGCCCGCAACGTCTCCGGTCAGGTCCACATGTACGCGGACAAGATCACGCCGGGCATGGCCAAGGCCATCGACGAGACCAACCGCCGGCGCGAGATCCAGATGGCCTACAACCGTGAGCACGGCATCGACCCGCAGCCGCTGCGCAAGAAGATCGGCGACATCACCGATCTGCTGGCCCGGGAGGACGCCGATACCGCCGAGCTGCTGGGCGGTGCCGGGCGACAGTCGTCGCGTGGCAAGGCCCCGGTGCCCGGTCTCGGCTCCAAGGCCCCCACCACCGAGCGCGCCAAGCTGGCCGGTGCGGCGGCGGGGGAGCTGGGCGACCTGATCCAGGAGCTCTCCGATCAGATGCACGCCGCCGCCGCGGAGCTGCAGTTCGAGCTAGCCGCCCGGCTGCGGGACGAGATCTCCGGTCTGAAGAAGGAACTGCGCCAGATGACCGCCGCCACCGCCTAGACCCGGGAGAGCCCCGCGATGGACGTCCAGATCGTGATCGACTGCCACCACCCGCGCGCGCTCGGCGCGTTCTGGATCACCGCGCTGGGCTACGTCGAGGAGCCTCCACCGCCGCCCTTCAGCACCTGGGACGAGGCGATGGACGCCTGGGGGATCGGCCCCGACGACGACCGCGACCCGGCCTACGCGATCGTCGACCCCGACGGGCACGGCCCCCGGGTGTTCTTCCAGAAGGTGCCGGAGGACAAGACGGTCAAGAACCGGGTGCACCTGGACGTCCGGTTCTCCGCCACGCGCGGCATCCCGTTGACTGACCGTCCGGCCAAGCTCGCCGCTGCCCGGGAGCACGCCGCCGTCCTGGTCGCCGCCGGAGCCACCGTGCTGTCCGAGGTCGACAGCGAGCAGGAGGGTGCCTGGGTGGTACTCGCCGATCCGGAGGGCAATGAGTTCTGCGTCACGTGAGGTCGTGAACCCGGGACCTATCGCCTAGGCTATCCCCGCTGTGGAGGGGAGTATCCCGTCACGGTGCTCCCGTCAGCACGGTCGCCTGCGTCGTCGACCCGGGGGCATCGGCCCGTCAGGGTAGGGAGAGACCTCCGGTACTTCGTCCACCCCTGTACCGGAGGAAACATCCATGTCAGTTGACCTGTGGGTCTGGCTGGTCACCGGCGCCGCCGTCCTCGGCCTCGTCATCTTCGACTTCTACGCGCATGTGAAAACCCCGCACGCTCCGACCTTCCGCGAATCGGCGATCTGGTCGGCGGTGTACATCGGTCTGGCCGTGGTCTTCGGCGTCGGACTGGGCATGGTGTGGGGCTGGGGCCACGGCACCGAGTACTTCACCGGGTACGTCACCGAGAAGGCTCTCTCGGTGGACAACCTCTTCATCTTCCTGATCATCATGACCAAATTCGCGGTGCCGCGGATCTACCAGCAGAAGGTGCTGCTGGTCGGTGTGGCCATCGCGCTGGTGCTGCGCACCGTCTTCATCCTGATCGGTGCCGCCGCCATCGAGCAGTGGTCCTGGGTGTTCTACCTCTTCGGCGCGTACCTGGTGTACACCGGCATCAACCTGGCCCGGGAGAAGCACGAGCCGGATGAAGTCGACCACGCCGGTGAGCGCAAGGACGGCATGACGGTGCGCCTGATCAAGCGCGCGCTGCCCACAGTGGACGAGTACCACGATGACAAGCTGACCACCCGGATCAACGGCAAGATGTTCATCACGCCGATGCTGCTGGTGATGGTCGCCATCGGCTCCACCGACGTGATCTTCGCGCTGGACTCGATCCCCGCGATCTACGGCATCACGCAGGAGCCGTACATCGTCTTCACCGCCAACGCCTTCGCCCTGTTGGGTCTGCGCCAGCTGTACTTCCTGCTCGGCGGACTGCTGGAGCGCCTGGTGTACCTGTCCCAGGGGCTTGCGGTCATCCTGGGCTTCATCGGGATCAAGCTGGTGCTGCATGCCATGCACGAGAACGAGCTGCCGTTCATCAACGGCGGACAGCACATCGAGTGGGCCCCGGAGATCTCCACCGTGACCTCGCTGCTGGTCATCCTCGGCACGCTGACCATCGCCACGGTGGCCTCGCTGATCAAGACCAGCCGGGACAAGAAGGCGGATACTCTCGAGTCGGATTCCGTCGTGACCGGCAAGGAGAGCTGACCACCCCGCATGGATGTTTCGCCCCTGGTATGGACCGTCTCGATCGGACTGGCCCTGGCCATCCTGTTCGTCGACGTGGCGGTGGTCGGTCGACGACCGCATGTGCCGAGCGCCGCAGAGTGCCTGCGCTACCTGGGGGTCTACATCGGACTCGCGCTGGTGTTTGCCGGCGTCGTCGCCCTGGTCTGGGGCACGGCGCCGGCGGGCGAGTTCGTCACCGGCTGGTTGACCGAGTACTCGCTATCGGTGGACAACCTCTTCGTGTTCCTGCTGATCATGACCAGATTCGCGGTGCCACGGCAGTTCCAGCAGACCGCGTTGCTGGTGGGCATCATCTTGGCGCTGGTGTTCCGGGGGATCTTCATCGCCCTGGGCGCTGCGGTGATCGAGCACTTCTCCTGGGTGTTCTACCTCTTCGGGATCTTCCTGGTGTGGACGGCGATCAAGGTCGCCCGCGAGGGCATGGGGGACAGTGAGGACGAGGAGTACACCCCACCGGCACTGGTGCGGATCGTGCAGCGGGTGCTGCCGACCACCGAGCGATTCGACGGCGTGCATCTGACCGCCCGGATCGACGGTCGTCGGGTGGTTACCCCGATGTTGCTGGTGCTGGTCGCCATCGGTGCCACCGACCTGCTGTTCGCCTTCGACTCGATCCCGGCGGTCTTCGGCGTCACCCAGGAGCCGTATCTGGTGCTGATGGCCAACGTCTTCGCGCTGATGGGCCTGCGCCAGCTGTACTTCTTGCTCGGCGGGCTGCTGTCCAAGCTGCGCTACTTGAACATCGGGCTGGGCTTCCTGCTCGGATTCATCGGCGTGAAGCTGGTGTTCCAGGCACTGTCCGAGAACACGCTGCCGTTCGTCAACGGGGGCGAGAACGTGTCCTGGGCACCGGAGCCGCCCGTCTGGGTGTCGCTGGTGGTGATCGTCGGCATCCTCGCGATCACCACGGTGACCAGCATCGCCGCCGCCCGCCGCGACGAACAGCGCGCGAGCGTCGGCGACTGACCGCAGCGTGGGGCGTCAGTCCGCCCACGGCCCAGTCAGCAACGCCCACTCCCGCACCTGTGTGTCGGAGATGACCCCGGCCTGAGCGAAGGGGTCGTCGGCGAGCAGACCGTCCAGCTCGGCCCGGTCGTCCGCCGCGAAGATCAGCAGAGCCCCGGGTGCGCCATCGGTGTAGGGGCCGGAGCCGCGGAGCTTGGCGCGGTCGGCGAGACCGCGCAGGTAGGCCCGGTGCGCGGGACGCACCTGGTCCTGCAGGTCGGCGCGCTGGTCGTAGGCATAGGTGACGGCGTAGAGCGACATGGCGTCACGCTACCTGGCAGGCTGAGGCACATGATCCTCACCGAGCAGCTGCTGGCCGACATCGCCGCTCGCGCCGCGGTCCACGACCGGGAGAACACCTTCCCGCATGACGACCTCGCCGATCTGCGCGCCGCCGGCTATCTCACCGCCTTCGTCCCCGCCTCACTCGGCGGCGCTGACCTGTCACTGGAGGAGGTCGCCCGCGAGCAGGCCCGCTTGGCTGGGGCGGCTCCGGCGACCGCCCTGTCGGTGAATATGCACTTGGTGGTGACCGGGATCGCCGCCCTGCTGCACCGCAGTGGTGACGACTCGCTGCGGTTCATCCTGGAGGAGGCCGCAGCGGGGGAGATCTTCGCCTTCGGCAACTCTGAGGGCGGCAACGACTTGGTGATGTTCGACTCGCGTACCCGCGCTGAGCGGCAGGACGACGGCGGGTACCGGTTCACCGGCACCAAGATCTTCACCTCGCTGTCCCCGGTCTGGACCCGACTGGCCACCTTCGGTCGCGACGACTCCGACCCCGACCATCCCGTCCTGGTGCACGCGGTGGTCGCCCGCGAGGACGGTGGTGCCACCAGCCGCGACGATTGGGACACCCTCGGCATGCGCGGCACCCAGAGCTGCACCACCGTGCTGGACGGAGCACCGTCACGGCCGGAACGCCTGGTGCGAATCCTGCCGGTCGGCCCGAGCCCGGACCCGTACATCCTGCGGCTGTTCCAGGTGTTCGAGGTGCTGCTGGCCGCCGTGTACACCGGCATCGGCCGCCGCGCACTCGACCTGGCTGTCGCCGCGGCGCACCGGCGCACCTCGGTGAAGCGTGGCGGTGCCTCCTATGCCACCGACCCGGACATTCGGTGGCGGATCGCGGATGCCGCGATCCTGCAGCAGGGCATCGAGCCACAGGTGTGGTCCCTGGCCCGGGACGTCGACCAGGGCTATGACCACGGGACGTTCTGGTTCGCGCAGGTCGTCGGCCTCAAGGTCCGCGCCACCGAGACCGCCCGCGAGGTGGTCGACCGGGCGATCCGGGTGAGCGGCGGCGGGAGCTACTTCGCTGGGAACGAGCTCGGACGGCTGTACCGGGACGTCCTGGCCGGACTGTTCCACCCCTCGGACGACGAATCCGCGCACAGCACCGTCGCCACCGCCGTGCTCGGCCCGGTCTGAGCCCCACCGGACCGGACGACAGGTCAGACGTTCGGGTCGAGCCCCTCGACCTGCGTGCACCACTCGCCGCCGTCGGTCCGGTTGCCGCAACTGTCCGCGAAGGCCTCGTAGCCGCTGCCTGGACGGGACAGCTCGTACAGGGTGTCGCAGGACTCCCAGTTCCCGGCGGCACACCCGTCGTACAGGGCGTCGAGTTCCGGGTCGTCACCCCGGTCGTTCACGCACCAGCGGGAGTCACTGCCTCGGTCGCCGCAGCTGCCCCCGAAGTCGAGGTAGGCGCTGGACCCGGGCGACTGGGCGTAGAGATCGTCGCAGGCGGTGAGGTCGCCGGCCTCGCAGTCGTCGTACAGCGCGTCCAGCGTCGGGTCATCGCCGTAGGCCAAGGGGATCGTCGCCGCGTTGTCCAGTTCATCGCAGCTCATCCCGCTGCCGACCGGATGCCGCCCGGCGCAGGTGTCAGCGAAGGCCTCGTCATCGGAGTACAGCGGCGAAGAGACGTACAGGTCGTCGCAGGAGGTCATCTCTCCAGCCGCGCACTCGGCACGGAGCGCGGCGCGCTCGGTGTTGCCGGAGGCGGTTGCCGCCAGCAGCACCCCGCCGACCAGCAGGTACAGGCCGATCTGGATGCTGCCCAGGATGATGCCCGCCAGTCCCATGCCCGAGCCCAGTCCGCGCGCCCGCCGCCGACGGGTGGCCGCGATACCGAGCGCCAACGGGACCGGGCCGAGTCCGAGAATCCCCGTCACCAGGGCCGCGATGCCCCAGCCGTCCTGGGGTGCCCGGGGCTGGGGCAGCGGATACCCCATCGGCGGCGCGGGCAGCGGGTAGGACATGGACTCTCCTCGGAACGTGGTGCTCCGCTGACTCTACGGAGTCACACGCCACGGCGGGGAACCGGCATGCCGAGCAGGTCAGATGTTGCCCTCGCACAGGAAGGCGTCGTCCAGCCGGTTACCGCACGTCGCCCGGAATTCCTCATACTCCGATTCGACCGGGGAGTCGATGTACAGGCTGTCGCATGCCGCACCGTCCCCCGCCGCGCAGGCGTCCCACAGCGCGTCCAGCTCCGGATCGTCGCCATAGCGCTGGGCGTCCGAGCTCGTGGCGTCGTCCTCGGTCGTCGAGTCCTCATCGAGCAGGTAGCAGCTGCCCGCTGCGTTGGTGGTGAGGCCTCCGCAGGTGTCGGCGAACTCCTCCTCGTCCGAGCCGATGTCCGCAGCCCAGTACAGGTCATCGCAGTCGGCCATCGAACCTGCGGCGCAACCGGAGTGCAGCGCGTCCAACTCAGCGCGTTCCTCCGCGCGGTCGTGGGAGATGGCCAGGGTGAGCACGACGGCCAGCGCGAGGTACGCGACGATCTGCAACGCGCCCAACACGATGCCGACCAGGGCCATCCATCGGCCCTGGGTGCGGTTCCGCTGCGTGCGCCGATTGCCGATGATGCCCAGCACCAGAGGGACGACGGCCATGCCGAGCACGGCGGTGACGAAGGCCGCGATGGAGACCCCGTCCCATGAGGACGCCGGGCCGGGGTAGGGGGCATAGCCGGCTCCGGGCGGGGGATAACCCGGGGTGCCGTCACCGGGCCACGCGGGTGCGGGCTGCCCCGACGCGCTGTAGCCGGGTTGGCCAGGGGTGCTGTAGCCGGGTTGGCCGGGCGCGCTGTAGCCGGGCTGGCTGAACGGGGTCGATCCAGAAACGTCGTAGCCGGGCGGTGTCTGTCCCGGTGCGCCGTACCCGGGCTGCGCTGCCGGTGGGTAGCCCGGCTGCTCAGTGCTGCCGTATCCGGGGGTGTTGCCATACCCGGACCCCGCGGAACCGCCGGGGTATCCGGGTCCGGTCCCCTCGGGCGCGGACGGACCGTAGCCGGGCGACCCGGTCGCAGCAGAGCCAGAGGGAGAACTGCTCGCGCCGGTCGGCTGTGTGCCGTCCCACCGCGACCCCTGCTCGGCGCGCGGCGCGGTGCTTGCTGCGTCGGCGTCCGGCTGCTCGTCGCCTCCGGTAGCGATGCGTTCGGTGGGGGTGCCACCGGTCTGGTCGGAGTCCGAGGTCGGCCACGGGTGCTCCGGGGCGGGCTGCGCGGGCCCGTCAGGTTGGGTGGTGCCGTCGTCGGTCGACATGGGGCTCTCCTCGGGCCGCGGCGTGCGGGAATCGCCGCAACTATGTCAGACCGCCAGAATCGGTCACCACCTCCGCGACCACCACTCGGGACGCTGCGGTCGCTCGTCGCCCAGGGTGGTGGGCAGGCCATGGCCCGGATGGACGAGCGTGGCGTCACCGGATCGAGCGAACACCCGATCCGTCAGATCCGACATCAGCAACCGGAACTCCGCGGGACTGCGGGTCTTGCCTGGTTCACCAGGAAACAGCGAGTCACCGGTGAACAGATGCCCACCGTCATCGTGCCGCCAGGCCAGCGCCACTGACCCCGGGGGTGTGCCCGCGCAGCGCTATCACCTGCAACTCCAGCGTGCCGACCGCGAGTCGCTCGCCGTGTCGCGGGGGATGGGGAGCGGGACACCAGCGCCCTCCGCACCCGCCCACGCCCGGGCACCGGTGGACAGGCCGCGGATCATCGCCGCATCCCGGTGGCGAGGTCGTGCTGATGCACCGCCCGGACGAAGGCCAGGTGGGAGAGCGCCTGCGGCACATTGCCGATCATCCGTCCGGTGCTCGGGTCGAACTCCTCGGCCAACAGACCGAGGTCGGTGGCGATGTGGGTCAGGGTGCCGAGCACGAGTTCGGCTCCGTCGACATCTCCGGCTCTGGCCAGGGCGTCGGCGAGCCAGCCGGAGCAGGCCAGGAACGGGTGCTCGGTGCCCGGCAGGCCGTCGTCGGCGCATGCCGTGCGATAGCGCAGCAGCAACCCCGGGGCCACCTCCAACTCGGCACGGATCGCGGCTACGGTGCCGCGCATCCGGGGATCGTCCGCCGGGAGGAACCCGACCTGGCTCAGCTGCAACAGGGCGGCATCGGTGTGCCTGGCCCCCGCCGACTGCACAAAGGTGCCGAGTTCCGCATTCCATCCCCAGTCCATGACCTCCGCACGGATGCGGTCCCGGACCTGTGTCCACCGGTCCACCGGACCGGGAAGGCCGTGGTCGGTCACCGCCGCCACCACGCGGTCCAGCGCGGCCCATGCCATCACCGCGGAGTGGGTGAACCGCCGTGGTGCCCCCCGGACCTCCCAGATCCCCCGGTCCGACTGGTCCCAGGTCGCGATCAACGCCTCGACCAGATGCACCTGCAGGGACCAGGAATCGGGGCTCTCCGGAATGCCGCAATCGCGGGCCAGAGCAAGGGCGCACATCACCTCGCCCAGCACGTCGTTCTGTACCTGTCCGACGGCAGCATTCCCCACCCGGACCGGCGTCGACCCGGCATAGCCCGGCAGGTGACTCAGCTCGCGTTCGGCCAGATCCCGTCGACCGTCCACCCCGTAGACGATCTGCAGATCCGCGGGGTCACCGGCCACCGCGCGCAGCAACCACTGCCGCCAGGCCTGGGCCTCCTCGCGGTAGCCGTGCTCGAGGAGTGCGTGCAGCGTCATCGCCGCATCGCGCAGCCAGCAGAACCGGTAGTCCCAGTTGCGCACACCACCGGGGTCCTCGGGCAGTGACGTGGTGGCCGCTGCGACGATCCCGCCGGTGTCCCGGTCGGTCAGCAGACGCAGCACCAACAACGAGCGGACCACCTCCTCCCGGTATGACCCCCGGTAGTGGCTGCGGCGCGCCCACTGGCCCCACGCGTCCTGGGCGGCCCGCACCTCACCATGGCCGTCGGCGGGCGGTGGGATGGCCTGCCAGGACGGCGTCCAGAGCAGGGACCAGCGCAGCTCATCGCCCGCTACCGCGGTGAACTCATCCCGGTGCGCGTGCTGACCGCTTTCGGTCACCGGGTGCGGCAATCGGTCACCGCGCAGCAGCAGACGATCCGGTCCGGCCACGGCCTGCACCGCTGCGCCGTTCCCGTCCTGCACTCGATGCACCCAGGGCAGCACGGCACCGTAACCCGGGCGCACCACCCACTCGTGCGAGACCCGGACGTGCCCGGCGGTGACCCGCAGCTCCCGCACGATCTCCGCACCATCCTCCCGTGCGGGCATGGCATCGATGAGCACGGCAACTCCGGTCGGTGTCCGCACCGTGGTCTCCAGCACGAAAGAGTCGCCGAGCCAGCGTCGGGTGCGCTCGATGGCGTCCGGAACGGTCAGCGACCAGTGGCCGTGCTCCGGCCCGCCGAGCAGCGCCGCGAAGCACGCCGGGGAGTCGAATCGAGGCGGGCACCACCAGTCCACGGAGCCCGTACGGGACAGCAGCGCCGCCGTGCGACCGTCGCCGAGCACCGCGTAGTCACCGATCGGGATGGGTCCTGATCCGGAGGGCATGCGCTCATCCTGCCCAGAACACGGCCACGCGTCCGCCCGAAACAGGCCGGATGTGCCGCGTCGTGGTGGTCAGCAGATCAGCTGCACCAGCCACCGCCCTCCTGGCGGCCGCCACAGGTGTCCCCGAACTCCTCGTACTCCGATCCCACCGGGGAGTCGAAGTACAGGTCGTTGCACGCATCGCCGTCGCCGGCGTCGCAGGCACCCCACAGGGCATCGAGCTCAGGGTCGTCACCGTAGGCGTCCGCCTCGGTGGAGGCGTCGTCGGTGTCCCACGGGTCGACCAGCTGGCCGTTCTCGTCGATGTCATAGCGGTAGCAGGACCCGTACTGATTGCTGTCCGCTCGTTCGCCGCACGTGTTGCCGAAGTGCTCGTTGTCGCTGCCCGCGCCGGACATCAGGTAGAGCGAATCGCAGGAGTAGAGATCGCCGTCGGCGCACTCGGTGCGGTAGTTGTCCATGACGCTGTGGGCGGTGTTCCAAACGAACAGGGCGAACAGGCCCACAACGATCCAGCCGAGGATGCCCACGGCACCGAGCACCGTCCCGGCGATGGCGAATCCACGTCCGCCACGCCGCCCGGCCCCGGTGCGACGGAGGCCGATGATGCCGAGCACGAGGGCCACGGGACCGGTGCCGATGATGCCGGTGACCAGCGCGGCGATCGACACCCCGTCGGTGGTGTGACTGTGGGGCGGGGGATACGGCGCACCGACCGGCTGATAACCGGAGGCACCGGTGGGCGGCATACCGCCATAGGTCGCGCCGGTGTCGGCGTAGCCCGGTCCTGCCACGCCCGTGTACTGCGGTGCTGTTGCGTGCGGGTACCACGCGCCCGCACTCGGATACGGGGGTGGCGTCGGTTCGGCTGGATACAGCGACGGGATGTCGCCCGAGCGCCCCGGGACGCTGGGGTAGGGCGGGACGCTGTAGCCCGGGGGCGTGGCCGGACTGGGAACGTCGGGGACGCCCTCGCCAGCAGGCTCAGGACTCGTCGGGGTGGCGTCGTCGCTCATGCGCTCAGTGCTCCAGATCATCGCGAGGCCGGTCACGGCAGAACCGCTCTGACCTCGACCGTAGGGGGTCAGTCGGCCCGACCTGAGCCATCACAGAACAGCGGCCCCGGAGTTGAGTAGGTCTATCCGGATCGCTGGTGGTGTCGATCCCCGGTGTGAGTGCGTCTGATCGGTGGTGGCCGGTGCCCAGACGCCAGGACGCGCCCCTCCTGGTGGGAAGGGCGCGCCCTGGGTCACGCAATCAGAACAATCAGAAGGAGCAGTACTCCCCGGTGCTCGCCTCCTGGCGACCGCCACAGGTGTCACCGAAGCTCTCGTACTCCGAGCCCGACGGCGCCACCATGTACAGCGTGTCGCAGGAGCTGTCGTCCCCGGCCTCGCACTCGTCCCAGTAACCGTCGAGGACCGCGTTGTCCCCGTAGGTCTCGGCGTCGAGGATGCCGGCGTAGTCGCTGAGATCGGTGCTGTCGTCCAGGTCGTCAGCGGTGTCATCGCTGCCGAGGTCGGTGCCCAGGTCGCCGAAGTCCAGCGGGTCGACGAGCTCGCCGTTCTCGACCTGATACCAGGAGCAGGTGCCGGGGGTGATGTCGAGGTCGCTGCTGCCGGTCCGGTCGCCGCAGGTCGCTCCGAACTCCTCGTCGGCGTTGGTGGCGTCCGCGCGCAGGTACAGCACGTCGCAGGAGGACATCTCGCCGGACGCGCATTCGTCGCGGAGCTCGGCTCGTTCGTTACTCAGTGCCGTGGAGGCGGCGATCGCGATGATGATGACGATCGTCCAGACGACGGTGGTCACCGCACCGAGGATGATGCCTGCGATCGCCATACCGCGTCCGCCGCGCTCGCCGTTCTTGGTGCGGCGCAGACCGAGGATGCCGAGCACGATTGCGATCAGCGAGCCGCCGATCAGACCGACGACGAGGGCTGCGATGGACATGCCGTCGGTCGGCCGCTTGGCAGGGGGCTGGAACGGCTGCGTGGGCATTCCGGGTGCCGGGTACTGGCTCGCGCCGGAGAACTGCGGGGCCTGTCCAGCAGTGGGGCTGCCCGTGGGAGCGCCGCCGTACTGCGGTGCCGTCGCGCCGGACGGGGCGGGCGCGGGGCTGCCCGGGTACTGCGAGGCCGGCGCGCCGGTGCCGTAGCCAGGGGCCGGGGCGTCGGAGCCATAGCTCGGGGCGGGAGTGTCCGCGCCGAAGCGGGGTGCCGGGGTCGACTCCGCGCCGGGGTACTGCGGAGCGGTGGGCTCCTGCGGTGTCCCGCCGCCGTACGGATCAGGGGTCGTCGGGGTGGCGTCGTTGCTCATGCGCGCAGGGGCTCCAGATCATCGGGATGCTGTCCGGGGCACTCCCGAACTCGACCGCACGGTAGCGACGACCAGCAACGACTCCGGCTCGCGTGGCCGCCTGGCCAGGCAATTGAGTACCCGACCGCCTAGCGGTAGGTGGCCCTGGCTCGGGGAACGGGCGTTAGCTGGGCGGCGGTGAGTGATCGTCTCCGCGGTTCCCCGTGACTGCAGGCTGCCAGTGAGTGAATGCGGCTCGCCGCGTCACCCGTGATGTCGTTCGAACGAGTGTGCGAATGTCGGTGCCGAGCCGTAGCATGCTCGGCGTGAACGATCGACTGGTGGTCCAGGGGGCCCGAGAGCACAACCTCCGCAACGTCGACCTGGACCTCCCGCGCGACAAGCTGGTGGTCTTCACCGGGCTGTCCGGGTCCGGCAAGTCGTCGTTGGCCTTCGACACCATCTTCGCCGAGGGGCAGCGACGCTATGTGGAGTCGTTGTCCGCCTATGCCCGGCAGTTCCTCGGACAGATGGACAAGCCGGACGTGGACTTCATCGAGGGGCTGTCCCCAGCGGTGTCGATCGACCAGAAGTCCACCAACCGCAATCCCCGGTCGACGGTCGGCACGATCACCGAGGTCTACGACTACCTGCGTCTGCTGTTCGCCCGGGCCGGCACCCAGCACTGCCCCGTCTGTGGTGAGCGGGTGACCGCGCAGACGCCGCAGCAGATCGTGGACCGGCTGTTGGAATTGCCCGAAGGCACCCGGTTCCAGGTCCTGGCCCCGGTGATCCGCGGACGTAAAGGGGAGTACGCGGAGCTGTTCGCCGACCTCCAGGCCAAGGGCTTCGCTCGGGTGCGGGTCGATGGTGAGGTCGTCCAACTCTCGTCCCCGCCGCAGCTGGAGAAGAAGCTCAAGCACGACATCGAGGTGGTCGTCGACCGCCTGGTCTCGCGCGAAGGCGTCCAGCGCCGCCTGACCGACTCGGTGGAGACCGCCCTGGGCCTGGCCGACGGGCTCCTGGTGATCGAGCTGGTCGACGCTGAGGCCGATGACCCGGAGCGGTTCCGGCGGTTCTCGGAGAAGCGTGCCTGCCCGAATGACCACCCGCTGTCGCTGGACGAGATCGAGCCGCGCACCTTCTCCTTCAATGCGCCCTACGGTGCCTGCCCGGAGTGCACGGGCATCGGCTCCCGACTGGAGGTCGACCCCGACCTGGTGGTGCCGGATGAGGACCTGTCGCTGGCCGAGGGTGCGGTCGCTCCGTGGCACCTGACCTCGTCGGAGTACTTCCAGCGGGTGCTGAGCGCGCTGGCCGATGACCTGGGCTTCTCGATGGACACCCCGTGGCGGGCGCTGCCACAGCGCGCGAAGGATGCCGTGCTGCACGGCAAGGACCACCAGGTGCACGTCAAGTACAAGAACCGGTGGGGGCGCGAGCGTCAGTACTCCACCGGGTTCGAGGGCGTCATCACTTTCCTGCACCGTCGGCACGAGGAGACCGAGTCCGACTGGTCGAAGGAGAAGTACGAGGCCTACATGCGGGAGGTGCCCTGCCCGGTCTGCGGTGGTGCGCGCCTCAAGCCGGAGGTGCTCGCGGTCAAGGTCGGTGGAATGTCCATCGCCGAGGTGACGAACCTCCCGGTGGGCGAGGCCCGCGACTTCTTGACCGGACTGCAACTCGGTGTGCGCGAGGCCCAGATCGCCGCACAGGTGATGAAGGAGATCGACGCCCGGCTGGGCTTCCTGCTGGACGTCGGACTGGACTACCTCAGCCTGTCGCGACCGGCCGGCACCCTGTCCGGCGGCGAGGCGCAGCGCATCCGCTTGGCGACCCAGATCGGGTCCGGACTGGTCGGCGTGCTCTATGTGCTCGATGAGCCGTCCATCGGCCTGCACCAGCGGGACAACCGCCGACTGATCGACACGTTGACCCGGCTGCGCGACCTCGGTAACACCCTGATCGTGGTCGAACACGACGAGGACACCATCCGCGCCGCCGACTGGATCGTCGACGTCGGCCCGGGGGCGGGGGAGCACGGCGGACGGGTCATCCACTCCGGTGACTACCAGGGCCTGCTGGACTCGCAGGAGTCCGTGACCGGCGCCTACCTGTCCGGGCGGCGCTCGATCCCGATGCCCGCCAGCCGACGCAAGCCGGACAGCAAGCGCCAGGTCAAGGTGATCGGTGCCAAGGAGAACAACCTCCGCAACATCGACGTGAGCTTCCCGCTCGGGGTGTTCACCGCGGTGACCGGGGTCTCCGGCTCCGGCAAGTCCACGCTGGTCAACTCGATCCTGTACACCGTGATGGCCAACGAGCTGAACCACGCCCGTCGGGTCGCCGGTCGACACAAGCGGATCACCGGGCTGGACCAGTTGGACAAGGTGGTGCACGTCGACCAGGCACCGATCGGCCGCACCCCACGGTCCAACCCGGCGACATACACCGGCGTCTGGGACCGGATCCGCAAGCTGTTCGCCGAGACCACCGAGGCCAAGGTGCGCGGCTACACCGCGGGCCGGTTCTCCTTCAACGTCAAGGGCGGGCGCTGCGAGGCCTGCTCCGGTGACGGCACGCTCAAGATCGAGATGAACTTCCTCCCGGATGTCTACGTCCCCTGCGAGGTCTGCCACGGTGCGCGGTACAACCGGGAGACCCTCGAGGTGCACTTCAAGGGCAAGACCGTCGCGGACGTCCTGGACATGCCGATCGAGGAGGCAGCGGAGTTCTTCGCCGCCGTTCCCGCGATCAGCCGCCACCTGAAGACGCTGGTGGACGTCGGTCTCGGCTACGTCCGTCTCGGGCAGCCCGCCACCACTCTCTCCGGCGGTGAGGCCCAGCGGGTGAAGCTGGCCACCGAACTCCAGCGCCGGTCCACCGGTCGCACCGTCTACGTGTTGGACGAGCCCACCACCGGTTTGCACTTCGAGGACATTCGCAAGTTGCTCGGCGTGCTGCAGTCACTGGTCGACAAGGGCAACACCGTGATCGTGATCGAGCACAACCTCGACGTGATCAAGAACGCCGACTGGCTGATCGACATGGGCCCGGAGGGCGGTTCGGGCGGTGGCATGGTCGTCGCTCAGGGCACCCCGGAGCACGTGGCCACTGTGGAGGCCAGCCACACCGGCCGGTTCCTGGCCGAGGTGCTGGAACAGAGTCAGGAATCCGTGAGCGCCTGACCCCGCACATGACAAGGGCCGCCCCGTTCTGTCCGAACGGGGCGGCCCTTGTGTGTGGCACCAGCGGCTACTGCCTGATCAGAACGAGCAGACACCCGGCTGAGCGCCGCGACCACCACAGCTCGCGGCGTGCGCGCGGTAGTTGCTGCCCTCAGCGGAGGTCAACCACAGCGTCATGCACGAGCTGTCCGCACCCTCCGCGCAGGAGTCCCACCACACGTCGAGCACCGAGTTGTCGCCATAGGTCTGGCTGGCCTCGGGAGTTCCGCCCATCGACGCCAGGTTCTTCACCAGCTGCAACCACTCTTCGTAGGACACCCCGGAGGTCGAGTCATAGGTGTCCAGCGCATCGGCCGAGTCCGAGGAACCACCGGTCGCGCCCAGATCGCTCTGGTACTGGCACAACCCCGACCCGTCCTCGGCGGTGGTGAGGTTGCCGCAGGTGGAGCTGAACTCCAGGTACTCGGAATCGTCCGGCGAATCGAACAGGGCCTCGTAGTACAGGTCGTCGCAGGCGGCCATGTCACCGGACTTGCACGAGTCGTACAGCGCGTCCATCTCGGCGTCGTCGCCGTAGGAGCTCGGCTTGTCGAGCTCGTTGCCCAGTGCGTAGCAGCTGCCGTGCTCGCTGCGGTCACCACGCCCGTTGCAGGTCTCGGCGAGAGTTTCTTCCTCGCTGCCGGGCTCAGCCCAGACGTACAGCGTGTCGCAGTCCATCATGTCCCCGGAGCGGCAGCCCTCGGCGTACTCGGCGGTGTACTCGTTGTTGAGGTCGGTGAGGCTCTGGTTCGCCTCCTCGATGGCGTTGTCCACGGTGTTCACCGCGGTGATCATCAGGATCGCGACGATGATCCAGCCGAGCATGCCCAGGCCACCGAGGACGGTGCCGGCGATGGCGAAGCCGCGGCCACCCTTCTGTCCCGGGCCGGTCCGCTTCAGTCCGATGATGCCGAGCACCAAGGCGACGGGACCGGTGCCCAGCACACCGGTGATCAGCGAGGCCAGCGCGACACCGTCGGTGCCATCGGAGGGGCCGGGGTAAGACCCGGGGGCACCCATCGGCGCGGACCACTGTGGCGGCTGTGACCCGGCTGCCGCGTCGGAGTACGTCGCGCCCGTATTGCTGGACATGCCCGGGGTGCTCGGGTCGCCGGACCCAGCGGGGGTGGTCGGGGCTGCCCCGGTCGCACCCGGGAAGGCGGACCCGGTGGGGGTCCCGGTCGCGTTCGGGTAGCTGGTGCCAGTGGAGCCCGAGTAGCCGACGCCCGCCCCGGTGGGTGACGGGTACTGAGGGGCGGTGGGCTCCGAGGCGGGCGGAGTCGACGGCGGCGGGTAGGCCGAGGCCGCGGGTGCCGAGAAGAGCGGCGCGGTCGGTGCCTCCGGTGCAGCGGGCGTCGGTGCCGTGGGCTCCGAGAACTGCGGCGCGCTCGGTGCCTGCGGTGTGGTGTTGGCCGACGGCGTCGGCGTCGGATCGTACGGCGGCGTGGGCGGCTGTGTGCCGCCGTCCTGCTCGGTCATCTGCGGAAGCGTCCCTTACATCCGGTTCCCCCACACCGGATCGGGCGCGGGCACGCGTCACGTTAGGGGCGTCGTGGCCCGAGGAGGTTCGGGTGAGTGCTGTGCTGCGATCGATGAGTGCAGAATCAGCGAATTGAGTGCTCCACCAGCGCGGGGATGGGTTCCACCAGCACCGGGAAGTTCACCGAGCGCGCGATGAAGCAGTGCTCATGTGCCCGCTCGTGCACACCCGCCAGGCGGGCGTCCAGCTCCGCACCGGGCAGCAGGTCGCCGCGCAATCGAACCCGCGGACGGAGCACCACCTCGGTGAACGCGCCGTGGCCGGCCGCCTCGACCCGCATGGTCCCGGTGGCCCGGTCCGCGTAGTCGACCACCACCAGGCCGTCAGCCCCGGCCAGGTGCAAGAACCACAGCATGTGGCACTGGGACAGCGAGGCGACCAGCAGATCCTCCGGCGTGTGCCGAGTCGGGTCGCCACGGAACGCGGCATCCGCCGATCCGCGCAGCACTGGTTTCCCCTCCACCCGCACGTCGTGGTCGCGGGTGTACGTGGTGTACCCGGTGGTGCCCTCGGTGCCGGCTCCGGTCCAGATGACGTCGACGTCGTAGCTGTGCAGCAGCCCCATGCCGACACGGTAGAGGGTGTCGTACGCCACCGCCCCCGAGGCGACCGGTGTCGGTGGGGCTGATTACCCTCGACGTCATGGCTGATCCCGCGACCTACCGTCCCGCGCCCGGGGAGATCCCGGACCAGCCCGGGGTGTACCGGTTCCGCGATGAGCACGGCCGGGTGATCTACGTCGGCAAGGCCAAGAGCCTGCGTCAGCGGCTGAACTCCTACTTCCAGGACGTCGCCGGGCTGCACCCCCGCACCCAGGCGATGGTCACCACCGCCGCCTCCGTGCAATGGACCGTGGTCGGCACGGAGGTCGAGTCTCTGGCGTTGGAGTACTCCTGGATCAAGGAGTACGACCCGCGGTTCAACGTGAAGTACCGGGACGACAAGTCCTACCCGTACCTGGCAGTGACGCTGGCCGAGCAGTTTCCCCGGGTGCAGGTGATGCGTGGTGCCAAACGGCCCGGCACGCGGTACTTCGGGCCCTACGCCCATGCCTGGGCGATCCGGGAGACCGTCGACCTGCTGTTGCGGGTCTTCCCGGTGCGCACCTGCTCGGCCGGAGTGTTCAAGCGCGCCGGACAGCAGGGTCGACCCTGCTTGTTGGGGTACATCGACAAGTGCTCGGCGCCCTGCGTCGGCCGGATCAGTCAAGAAGACCATCACGTCCTGGCTGAGGAGTTCGCCGACTTCATGGCCGGGGACACCGCCAAGTTCACCCGGCGGCTGACCGCACGGATGAAGGAGGCCGCCGCGGAGCTCGACTTCGAACGGGCCGCTCGGCTCCGGGACGATATCGCCGCCCTGGAACGCGCGACCGAGAAGAACGCCGTGGTGCTCTCCGACGGTACGGATGCGGACATCTTCGCCCTGGCCGGTGACGACTTGGAGGCCGCGGTGCAGGTCTTCCACGTGCGGGATGGCCGGATTCGGGGTCAGCGCGGCTGGGTGGTGGAAAAGGTCGAGGACGTCACCGACGCGCAGATGATCGAGCGTCTGCTCCAGCAGGTGTACGGCGAGGCTGAGCCCGGTGTCACCGGCACTGTCCCGCGCGAGGTGCTGGTTCCCACGCTGCCGGAGGACCTGGAGCAGGTGCAGACCTGGTTGACCGGTCTGCGTGGCTCCCGGGTACAGGTCCGGATCCCGCAGCGTGGCGACAAACGCGAGCTGGCGGCGACGGTGCAGAAGAACGCCGAGCACGCCCTCGCCCTGCACCGCACCCGTCGCGCTGGTGACCTGACCACCCGGTCGCAGGCGTTGCAGGAGATCCAGGAGGCATTGGGGCTGGAATCCGCACCGCTGCGGATCGAGTGCTACGACGTCTCGCACAACCAAGGCACGTACCAGGTGGCCTCGATGGTGGTCTTCGAGGACGGGCTGGCCCGCAAGAGCGAGTACCGGCAGTTCACCATCCGCGGTGCGGAGGGCGACGGTGCACGGGACGACACCGAGGCGATGCACGAGGTGATCACCCGACGCTTCCGCCGGTACCTGGCCGAGCGGGAGAAGGCCGACGACCTGGAGCTGGGCCTGGGGGAGGACCAGACCGCCGAGGCGCTGGCCGACGCCGACCTGGGTGCGGTGCGCTCCGGCCCGGTCGATCCCACCACCGGCAAGCCACAGCGCTTCGCGTACCCACCGAACCTGGTGGTGGTCGACGGTGGCCCGCCGCAGGTCGCCGCCGCGCAGCGAGCGTTGGACGAGCTGGGCATCGACGACGTGGCGCTGTGTGGTCTGGCCAAGCGCCTGGAGGAGGTCTGGGTGCCGCATGACGACTACCCGGTGATCCTGCAGCGTTCCTCAGAGGGGCTGTACCTGCTGCAGCGGCTCCGCGACGAGGCGCACAGGTTCGCGATCACCGCGCACCGCCGCAAGAGCTCCAAGGGGATGACCGCCTCGGTGCTGGACGACGTGCCGGGTCTGGGACCGTCCCGCGCCGCGGCGCTGTTGCAGCACTTCGGCTCGGTGAAGCGTCTGCGTGCGGCCAGCGTGGAGGAGGTTGCCGCTGTGCCCGGCATGGGACCCAAGACCGCCCAGACCGTAGTGGACGCGTTGGCGAGCCCGGCGACCGCGCCGGTGGGCACCACCCCGTCGGCATCGTGACCGGCGACTGGCATGCTGGACCCATGAGCGACGAGACCTCGCCGATCACCGTCCCGCACGGCATCCCCGCGATGGAGGCGGCCACGGCTGCCCCGCGTGTGACCGAACCGCACCTGATCATCATCACCGGCATGTCCGGGGCGGGCCGCTCCCGGGCGGGCGCGGTGCTGGAGGACATGGGCTGGTACGTCGTCGACAACCTGCCCGCCCAGATGCTGACCCACCTCGTGGGCATGCTCACTCACGGTGCCCCGCCCTCGGCGGACCTGCGTCTGGCCGCCATCGTGGATGTGCGTGGGCGCGAGTTCTTCCCGGACATCACCCAGGTGTTGGCGCAGCTGCGCGAATCTGGCGTCGACTACAAGATCTTGTTCCTGGATGCCTCGGACGAGGTGCTGGTCCGCCGCTATGAGCAGGTTCGCCGCCCGCACCCGTTGCAGGGCGATGGTCGGATCATGGATGGCATCACCGCCGAGCGCGACCTGCTGCAGGACATCCGGGAGCGCGCCGACCTGCTGATCGACTCTTCGGAGACCAACGTCCACGACCTGGCCCGTCTGGTTCGGGAGGCGGTGGCCGGCTCCGAGCAGGAGGAGCTGCGGATCAACGTCACCTCCTTCGGTTTCAAGTACGGCATTCCGTTGGACGCCGATCACGTGGTGGATGTCCGGTTCCTGGCCAACCCGTACTGGATCACCGAGCTGCGGCACATGTCTGGCCGGGACGCGCCGGTGCGTGACTATGTGCTCGGCCTGCCCGGCGCGCTGACCTTCGTCGACCGGTACGTCGACGCGTTGGAGCCGGTGCTGGCCGGGTACCTGGCGGAGGAGAAGCGCTACGTGACCATTGCGGTGGGCTGCACCGGCGGCAAGCACCGGTCGGTGGCGATCAGCGAGGCCATCGCGGAGCGGCTGCGCCAGCGCGGACAGCGGGTGACGGTCGCGGCCCGGGATCTGGGCAAGGAATGACCCCGGCGGCCTTCGTCGCGCTCGGCGGCGGCCACGGACTCAGTGCCACCCTGTCCGCGCTGCGCCGTCTGACCGACCGGATCACCGCGGTGGTGACCGTCGCCGACGACGGAGGCTCCTCCGGTCGGCTGCGCGACGAGTTGGATGTGCTGCCACCCGGGGATCTGCGGATGGCGCTGGCCGCGCTGTGCGAGGACTCCGACTGGGGACGCACCTGGCGTGACGTGCTCCAACATCGCTTCACCTCCGCCGGTGACCTGGATCAGCACGCGGTGGGCAACCTGCTGATCGTGGCGCTGTGGGAGCTGTTGGGGGACACCGTCGACGGCCTGGACTGGGTCGGTCGGCTGTTGGATGCCAAGGGCCGGGTGCTGCCGATGGCCGCGGTGCCGCTCGCCATCGAGGCGGATGTGGTGCACGCGGACGGGACGCACGGGGTGGTGCGCGGGCAGTCCAAGGTGGCGCTCACCACGGACCGGATCGCGCAGGTCCGGCTCACCCCGGAGCGCCCACCTGCGCTGGCCGAGTCGGTGGCGGCGGTGCGGGCGGCGGACTGGGTCGTGCTCGGTCCGGGCTCCTGGTACACCTCGGTGATCCCGCACCTGTTGGTGCCGGAGCTGGCGGACGCCCTGCTCACCACCCCCGCCCGCCGGATCGTCGTGATGAACCTGCAGTCCGAGTCGGAGACCGAGGGGATGGGGCCGTGCGAGCACTTGGACGCGCTCCGTCAGCACGCCCCTGACCTGCGGTTGGATGCGGTGATCGCTGACCCGCGTGCGGTCGAGGACGTCGACGAGCTTGCCGAGCGCACCGAGGGATTCGGGGGTCGACTGCTCCTGCGCCAGGTCCGGCGCGGCGACGGCACCCCCCAACATGACCCCCTACGGCTGGCCGCTGCCATCAGTGATGTGGTGCAGGACTACCTGGGTGACGTCGGAGCACCCGCAAGCCCTACCCCCACCGGTACCCATCCGGCCGCTGACACCTCGGGGGGAATGGCAAGATGACGCCCATGGCTCTGACGGCACAGGTGAAGGACGAACTCGCTCGTCTCCAGGTGGACAAGACCTCGTGCCGCAAGTCGGAGGTCGCCGCGATGCTCCGGTTCGCCGGGGGACTGCACATCATCTCCGGCCGGGTCGTGATCGAGGCCGAGTTGGACACCGCCGCCGCCGCGCGACGACTCCGGCTGGCGATCGCCGAGGTCTATGGGCACCAGTCCGAGTTGATCGTGGTCACCGGCGCGGGCATCCGCCGCGGGAACCGGTACGTGGTCCGGGTCGTCAAGGACGGTGAGTCCCTGGCCCGGCAGACCGGCCTGCTGGACAACCGGGGCCGTCCGGTCCGCGGTCTGCCTCCGCAGGTGGTCGCCGCCGGGATCGCGGAGGCCGAGGCCGCCTGGCGGGGGGCGTTCCTGGCGCACGGCTCCCTGACCGAGCCGGGTCGCTCGTCCTCGCTGGAGGTCACCTGCCCCGGCCCCGAGGCGGCGCTGGCGTTGGTGGGCGCGGCCCGTCGGATGCAGATTCCCGCCAAGGCCCGTGAGGTGCGGGGCATCGACCGGGTGGTGATCCGGGACGGGGACGCGATCTCCGCGATGCTCGCCCGGCTCGGTGCGCATGAGGCGCTGCTCATCTGGGAGGAGCGACGGGTGCGTCGCGAGGTCCGCGGCACCGCCAACCGCCTGGCGAACTTTGACGACGCGAACCTGCGCCGCTCCGCACGGGCCGCTGTGGCCGCCGGAGCACGGGTCGAGCGGGCGTTCGAGATCCTCGGCGCTGACGTGCCCGACCATCTGCGCCAGGCGGGGGAGCTCAGGCTGGCGCACAAGGAGGCGTCGCTGGAGGAGCTCGGCAAGCTGGCCGACCCGCAGCTGACCAAGGATGCGGTGGCCGGGCGGATCCGTCGCCTGCTCGCCACCGCCGACAAGCGCGCCCAGGAGCTCGGCATCCCGGACACCGAGGCCGGTCTCAGCCCCGATCTGCTGGACCTCTGAACCCGGATCGCCCGAACCGCACGACCCGTCGTCGCTGGCAGACCTTGGTCCCTGCACCACTGTCCGAGCGGGTATAGGCTTTGAACCATTCGGAGGCCTTGCTCCGGTCAAGAACAGATGACCGTGAGGTTTCCGACAGTCGCGTACACCGTCGTGCGCAGTCCATCACCGCTATACGTGTGTGCCGACACGGGTCGGCGCGTGCCGAGGAGGGCAAGTGACCATCAAGGTCGGTATCAACGGCTTCGGTCGTATTGGACGCAACTTCTACCGGGCGATCGTCGCGTCCGGTGCCGACATCGAGATCGTCGGCGTCAACGACCTGACGGACAACAAGACGCTGGCGCACCTGCTCAAGTACGACACCGTGCTGGGCCGCTTCCCGCTGAGCGTCGACTTCGATGACGAGAACATCATCGTCGACGGCAAGAAGATCCGTGCGCTGGCCGAGCGCGACCCGGCGAACCTGCCCTGGGCCGAGCTGGGTGCGGACATCGTCATCGAGTCCACCGGCTTCTTCACCGACGCCACCAAGGCCAAGGCGCACATCGACGCCGGTGCCAAGAAGGTCATCATCTCCGCTCCGGCGAAGAACGAGGACGCGACCTTCGTCGTCGGCGTGAACCACACCGACTACGACGCCGCGACGCAGCACATCATCTCCAACGCGTCCTGCACCACCAACTGCCTGGCCCCGGTGGCCAAGGCGCTGAACGACGCCATCGGCATCGAGCGTGGTCTGATGACCACCATCCACGCCTACACCGGTGACCAGAACCTGCAGGATGGCCCGCACCGCGACCTGCGTCGTGCCCGTGCCGCCGCGCAGAACATCGTCCCCACCACGACCGGTGCCGCCAAGGCCGTCGCGCTCGTGCTGCCGGAGCTGAAGGGCAAGCTGGACGGCTTCGCGCTGCGCGTGCCGACCATCACCGGCTCGGCCACCGACCTGACCTTCACCGCCTCGCGTGAGGTCACGGTCGAGGAGGTCAACGCTGCGGTCAAGGCTGCCGCCGAGGGCCCGATGAAGGGCACCCTGTCCTACGTCGAGGACGAGATCGTCTCCTCGGACATCGTGACCGACCCGCACCAGTCGATCTTCGACT
This sequence comes from Cellulomonas sp. NPDC089187, assembly GCF_040685135.1. Taxonomy (NCBI): domain Bacteria; kingdom Bacillati; phylum Actinomycetota; class Actinomycetes; order Micrococcales; family Cellulomonadaceae; genus Cellulomonas; species Cellulomonas sp. NPDC089187. The sequence goes on from NZ_JBFBHI010000001.1 coordinate 167,485, forward strand.
CCAAGCTCACCAAGGTGATGGGCGACCAGGTCAAGATCATCGCTTGGTACGACAACGAGTGGGGCTACTCCTCCTCGCTGGTCAAGCTGACCGAGTACGTGGGCGAGCGTCTCTGACGCACCCCCTCAGGTCGAACAGCATGCGTCCGCGGATGCCGGGTCATCACGGCCCGGTGTCCGCGGACGCGGCATGTCCGGCCCTGTTCTGAACCACGCACGGCACCTCCCCCTAGGAGTAGCAGCATGAAGACCATCGACGACCTGGGCGACCTGCGCGGCAAGCGCGTCCTCGTCCGCTCCGACTTCAACGTCCCGCTGGACGGCACCACCATCACCGACGACGGCCGAATCCGTGCCGCGCTGCCGACCCTCAAGCGCCTCCTCGACTCCGGCGCGAAGGTCATTGTCACCGCGCACCTTGGTCGCCCGAAGGGCACGCCGGACGCCAAGTACTCGCTCGCCCCGGTCGCCGCCCGTCTGGGTGAGCTGCTCGGCCAGGACGTCGCCCTCGCCGGTGACGTGGTCGGCGAGTCCGCCAAGGCCACCGTCGCCGCGCTGCAGGACGGACAGATCGCGCTGCTGGAGAACATCCGCTTCGACGCGCGGGAGACCTCTAAGGACGAGGCCGAGCGCGGTGCGCTGGCCGACGAGCTCGCTGCGCTGGCCGACGCCTTCGTCTCCGACGGCTTCGGCGTCGTGCACCGCAAGCAGGCCTCGGTCTACGACGTGGCGCTGCGCCTGCCGCACGCCGCCGGTCAGCTGGTGCTGACCGAGGTCGAGGCGCTGCGCAAGGCCGTCGAGGACCCGGAGCGCCCCTATGTGGTCGTGCTTGGTGGGGCCAAGGTCTCCGACAAGCTGGGCGTGATCGGCAACCTGATCACCAAGGCCGACAAGCTGCTCATCGGCGGCGGCATGATGTTCACCTTCCTCAAGGCCCAGGGCCACGAGGTCGGCTCCTCGCTGCTGGAGCAGGACCAGGTCGACACCGTGAAGGGCTACCTCGCGCAGGCGAAGGAGGCCGGCGTCGAGATCGTGCTGCCGGTCGACACCCTGGTCGCGCCGGAGTTCGGCTCGGACGACTACGAGGTCGTGGCGGTCGACGCGATCCCGGCCGACAAGATGGGTCTCGACATCGGCCCCAAGTCCGGCCAGCTGTTCCGTGAGGCCATCCTGGGCGCGAAGACCATCGCCTGGAACGGCCCCATGGGCGTGTTCGAGCGTCCGGCCTACGCCGAGGGCACCAAGGCCGTCGCGCAGGCACTGGTCGACACCGAGGGCTTCTCCATCGTCGGCGGTGGCGACTCCGCCGCGGCGGTTCGGCTGCTCGGCTTCGACGAGGCCGGCTTCGGCCACATCTCCACCGGTGGCGGCGCGTCGCTGGAGCTCCTGGAGGGCAAGACCCTCCCCGGCATCGCTGTCCTGGAGGACTGATTCTGATGGCACGTACCCCCCTGATCGCGGGCAACTGGAAGCTGAACCTGGACCACCAGGAGGCTGTCCACCTGGTGCAGAAGCTCGCGTGGACCCTCAAGGATGCCAAGCACGACTTCTCGCAGGCCGAGGTCGTCGTCCTGCCGTCCTTCACCAACATCCGCTCCGTGCAGACCCTGGTCGATGCGGACAAGCTGGAGATTGGCTACGGCGCGCAGGACGTGTCGCAGCACGCCTCCGGTGCGTACACCGGTGAGGTCTCCGCGACTCAGCTCGCCAAGCTCGGCGTGACCTACGTGGCCACCGGTCACTCGGAGCGTCGCGAGTACCACAACGAGACCGACGCGGTGGTGGCGGCCAAGACCGTTGCCGCACTGGGCGCGGGGATCACCCCGATCGTCTGCGTCGGTGAGGGACTGGAGATCCGCAAGGCGGGCACCCACGTCGAGTACACCCTCGCGCAGCTGGAGGGCTCCCTGGCCGGGGTCACCCCGGAGCAGGCTGCGACCGTCGTCATCGCCTACGAGCCCGTGTGGGCCATCGGCACCGGCGAGGTCGCCACCCCGGAGGACGCGCAGGAGGTCTGCGCCGCCATCCGCGTCAAGCTCGGCGAGTTGTACTCCGCTGAGGTCGCCGACGCCGTGCGCGTGCTCTACGGCGGCTCGGTGAAGTCCGGCAATGCCGCGCAGATCATCGGCAAGCCTGACGTGGACGGTGCCCTGGTGGGCGGTGCCTCGCTGGACGCCGAGGAGTTCGCCAAGATCGCCCGGTTCAACGCCTGACCCAGACGATCCCGGTACCCGGCCGGTGCGCGACCATCGCCTGCGCACCGGCCGGAGACCACTCGGGCGGCGTGACTGATCGGCCTTGCCGAGCCCGCCACGCCGCACGGAGCTGGCCCATCACGGCGGATGTCGCCTAACCTGGGCCGAGTTCGACCCCCCGGCCGACAGTCCCGTCGGCCCTGATCGAGAGACACGACACCACCGTGACTGCCCTGCGCATCGTCCTCCAGGTCCTCCTGGTGGCCACGAGCTTGCTGCTCGTCCTGTTCGTCCTCCTGCACAAGGGCAAGGGCGGTGGCCTCTCCGACATGTTCGGCGGTGGCATCTCCAGCAGCGCCGGATCCTCCGGTGTCGCCGAGCGCAACCTGAACCGGATCACCGTCGGGGTCAGCCTGTTGTGGGCGCTCACCGTCATCCTGCTCGGCCTGATCGCCCGGGTGAGCTGACACCATGGCAAGCGGAAGCGCGATTCGCGGATCCCGCGTCGGTGCGGGTCCGATGGGTGAAGCCGAACGGGGCGAGGCGGCCCCGCGCGTGTGGATCTCCTACTGGTGCGCGAACGGCCACGAGAGCCGCCCGAGCTTCGCGGCCGAGGCCGCCGAGGACGCGCCCGAGACGTGGGACTGCCCGCGCTGCGGGTTCCCCGCCGGTCAGGACAAAGCCAACCCGCCGTCGCCAGTGCGCAATGAGCCGTACAAGACTCACCTCGCCTACGTGAAGGAGCGTCGCTCCGAGGAGGACGGCGCTGCCCTCCTGGACGAGGCACTCGCCGCCCTCCGCGCGCGCCGCGGCGGCTGATACCCGCATCGAAAGGCCCCCGCGCACCGCGCGGGGGCCTTTCGCGTGCGCGGGGCCGCCGAGACTACGCAAACCGACGCATTCGGCGTCGAGAAGCGTCGCTTTCCGTAGTCTCGAGGGCCGAACGCCCAAAGAAGGACGGGCGGTCGCAAGGAGGGGCGGGCGCGCGCAAGGAAGGGCGGGCGCGTGGAGGAGCGGGCTCGCGCGGGGGCGGGGCGCCTGGAGGTCCTGCCCCTCGCGCGGGGGCAGGACGCGCGCGAGGCAGGGCATGCGCGGGCGGGGCATGCGCGGGCGGGACATGCGCGGGGCAGGACATGCGCGGGGCAGGACATGCGCGGAGGGCCGGGCGGAACGCCCGGCCCTCCACGCATGTGCGCTCAGCCCTGCGGGCCGGCCTCCGCGATAGCGGCGGCGTCGACCAGCCAGAGGGTCGCGTCCGTCCCGGTGGCATGCGCTGCCGGGGTCGTGATCGCGGCGGTGCCCGGGGTCAGGGCGCTGGCCACCGCACCGGCCTTCTCCGCACCGGCGGCCACCACCCACACTTCACGGGCCGCATGGATCGCCTCGAAGGTGAGCGACACCCGCAGCGGCGGCGGCTTGGGTGAGTTGTGCACGCCGGTGGTGGTGGTGCCGGTCACGTCGACGCCAGGGTGGCCGGGGAACAGGCTGGCCACGTGGCCGTCCGGGCCCATGCCGAACATCAGCACGTCCAGGGCGGGCAGCTCAGCACCGTCCGGGGCGAAGGCTTTCAGCGAGGCGGCGTAGGCGGCGGCGGAGTCCTCCGGGGTGGCTATGCCGGCTGTCTGGTCCAGGGCAGGCATCGGGTGCACATTAGCGGCGGGCAGGGCCTCGCCGAGCACGTCGATCAGCGCCGCACGGGCCTGGGTTTCATTGCGGTCCGGGTCGCCGTCGGGCAGGAAGCGCTCGTCGCCCCACCACAGGTGCACGCCGGTCCAGTCCACGGCGTGCCGCGCCTCGGAGCGAGCCACTGCGGCCAGGGTGGCGATGCCGACGGTGCCACCGGTCAGGCCGATGTGCACCGGAGACTTGCCGGATTGCAGGTCGATCAGCTTGGTCAGCAGTCGCGCGGCGGTGGCCTCGGCCAGAATCGTCGCATCCGGGTGCACCAACACAGTGCGGGTCACGCAGTCACCTCCACCTTCGGCAGGCCCTTGCGCAGGACCTCGCCGTAAACCTCGTCCGCGTCCAGTCGACGCAGCTCCTCTGCCAGGCATTCGCGCAGCTGACGGATCGGCAGGGCGATCCGGTGCTCGGGCTGATCGGGCTGGCGCAGGGCGGCGGTCTTGCCGTCCGGGCGGTCCAGCACGATGGCACCGGAGCGGCGCTCCAGCTTCACCTGGGTGATCGCCGGGGCATCGGCGATCCGCTCGATGTCCACCGGGCAGTTCAGGGCCCAGCGCAACCAGGCCGCCATCAGGTCGACCGACGGGTGCGTGGACTCGCCGGAGACCACCGCGCGCTGCACCGGCTCGAAGGGCGGCTGGTCCAGGGTGGCGGCGATGAGTCCACGCCACAGCGTGGTGCGGGTCCAGGCCAGGTCGGTGTCACCCTCGCGGTACTCCGCCGCCAGCGCGTGCAGCGTGGCGGTGGGGCTGGCGCATTCGGTGGAGTCGGTGATCCGGCGGCGCGCGAGAGTGCCGAGCGGGTGCTCGGCCGGGTCCTCGGGCACCTGATAGGGCCACCAGGTGACGATGGGCGCATCCGGAAGCAGCAGCGGAAGCACCAGGGTGTCCAGGTGTCGTGCCTGGGCGGCCGACGGACGCAGCAGCACCACCTCGGAGGCACCGGCGTCCCCGCCGAGCCGGATCTGGGCGTCCAGCTCGGAGTCCGCGCCGGGGCCCTCGCTGGTCAGCACGATCACCCGGCAGGGGTGCTCACGAGAGGCGTCGTTCGCGGCCTCGATGGCCTCCTCCGGATCGTGGTCACCGACGTCCACCAGCAGGGTCAACACCCGGCCGAGGGCGATGGCACCGCCCTCTTCACGCTCGTGCACCAGCCGCTTGTTGATGTCGCCGGTGGTCGTCTTGGGCATGTCGATGATCACGGTCGCCTCCAGGCTCGTCCGTCGCGCTCCATCATCCGATCAGCGGAGGACGGGCCCCAGGTGCCCGAGCGGTACTGCTCCGGCTGACCCTGCTTGGCCCAGTAGGCCTCCACCGGGTCGAGGATCTTCCAGGACAGCTCGACCTCCTCGTGCCGCGGGAACAGCGGTGGGTCGCCGAGCAGCACGTCGAGGATCAGACGCTCGTAGGCCTCGGGGGAGGATTCGGTGAACGCGTGGCCGTAGCCGAAGTCCATCGTGACGTCCCGGACCTCCATCGCGGTGCCCGGCACCTTGGCACCGAACCGCAGGGTCACGCCCTCGTCGGGCTGCACCCGGATGACCAGGGCGTTCTTGCCCAGCTCCTCGGTGGCGGTGGACTCGAAGGGCAGGTGCGGCGCCTTCTTGAACACGACGGCGATCTCGGTCACTCGACGGCCCAGGCGCTTGCCGGTGCGCAGGTAGAACGGCACTCCGGCCCAGCGGCGGGTGTCGATGTCCAGGCGGACGGCGGCGTAGGTCTCGGTGGTGGAGTTCGGGTCGAACCCGCCCTCGTCCAGGTAGCCGACCACTCGCTCGCCGCCCTGCCACCCGGCGGCGTACTGGCCGCGGGCGGTGTGCTTGCCGAGGTCCTTGGGCAGCCGCACCGCGCTGAGCACCTTGATCTTCTCCGCGATCAGGTCCTGCGCGCTGAACGACACCGGCTCCTCCATCGCGGTGAGCGCGAGCAGCTGGAGCAGGTGGTTCTGGATGACGTCGCGGGCCGCACCGATGCCGTCGTAGTACCCGGCTCGACCACCGACGCCGATGTCCTCGGCCATGGTGATCTGCACGTGGTCGACGTAGTTGGCGTTCCAGATCGGCTCGAACATCTGGTTGGCGAAGCGCAGCGCCAGCAGGTTCTGCACTGTCTCCTTGCCCAGGTAGTGGTCGATGCGGAACACGTCGTCGGGGTGGAAGACCTCGGAGACGACGTCGTTGAGCTCCCGGGCCGACTTCAGGTCGTGGCCGAAGGGCTTCTCGATGACGACCCGACGCCAGGCACCCTCCGCGGATTCCGAGAGCCCCGAGCGGGCCAGCTGCTTGCAGACCACCGGGAAGGCGCTGGGCGGTACGGACAGGTAGAACGCGTGGTTGCCGCCGGTGCCGCGCTCGACGTCCAACTGCTCGACGGTCTGCCGCAGCCGGTCGAAGGCGTCGTCGTCATCGAAGGTGCCCTGCACGAATCGGATGCCCTCGGACAGCTGACGCCAGGTGGACTCCCGGAACGGGGTGCGGGCGTGTTCCTTGACCGAGTCGTGCACGATCTGCGCGAAATCCTGGGTCTCCCAGTCCCGCCGGGCGAAGCCGGTGAGCGCGAAGCCCGGGGGCAGCAGACCGCGGTTGGTCAGGTCGTAGACCGCGGGCATCAGCTTCTTGCGGGCGAGGTCGCCGGTGACACCGAAGATCACCAGGCCGGAGGGCCCGGCGATCCGGGGGAGTCGACGGTCGCGGGGGTCGCGCAGCGGATTGTGCTCGGCGCTGACCTTGGCGGGCTTCACTCGGTCACCCGGTCCAGGCCACCGCGGACGGTGTCGAGCAGCTCGGTCCAGGACTTCTCGAACTTCTCCAACCCTTCGACCTCGAGCTGCTCGGTGATTTCGTCCAGGTGAATGCCGACGGCCGACAGCCGGTCGATGACCTCCTGCGAGTCCGCCTGGGTGCCGGTGACGGTGTCCCCGGTGATCCGACCGTGGTCCTCGACGGCGTCCAGGGTGGCCTGCGGCATGGTGTTCACCACTCCGGCCACGACCAGCTCGTCCACGTACATGGTGTCCGGGTAGGCCTTGTCCTTGACCCCGGTGGACGCCCAGAGCGGGCGCTGCGGATGCGCACCGGCGGCGGCGAGGGCTGCCCAGCGCGGGGAGCCGATCACCTCCTGGTAGACGGCGTAGGCGAGGCGGGCGTTGGCGATCGCAGCCTGACCGCGCAGGTCAGCGGACTCGTCGGTGCCCAGCGCGTCCAGCTTCGGGTCGATGGCGGTGTCGACCCGGGAGACGAAGAACGAGGCCACCGAGGCGATCGGCGCGAGGTCGTGGCCGGCCTCCTTGGCTCGCTCGAGGCCGTCCAGGAACGCGTCCAGCACCGCGCGGTAGCGCTCCAGGGAGAAGATCAGCGTGACGTTGACGCTGATGCCGTCCGCCAGGGCCTGGGCAATGGCGGGCAGGCCCTCGTGGGTCGCGGGGATCTTGATGAAGACATTGGGGCGGTCGACGGTGGACCACAGTGCCCGGGCGGAGTCGATCGTGCCCTGGGTGTCCCGGGCCAGACGCGGGTCTACCTCGATGGACACCCGGCCGTCCTGCCCGCCACTGGCCTCGTAGGTCGCCCGCAGCACGTCGGCGGCCTCGCGCACATCGTCGGTGGTGATCGCGAAGACGGCGCTGTCGACGTCGTTCACGCCGGAGCGCTTCAGGTCGGCCAGCTGCGCGTCGTAGGCGTCGCCCTTGGCCAGCGCCGAGGCGAAGATCGTCGGGTTGGTGGTCACGCCGACCACGCGATGGTGGGCGACCAGCTCGGCGAGGTTGCCGGTGCGCAGTCGCTCACGGGACAGATCGTCGAGCCAGACCGCGACACCTGCCTCACTCAGCCGATCGAGCGGTGTGGTGCTGCCTGCCATGAAGAGGTCACCTCATTCCGGTCCCGGCATCACCGGGACGTCGATGCGAACACGCGCGGATGGGAGCGGCTGACCCGCCCCGGACGTGCAGGTCGAGCCTAATCCTGGGCACCCACGGCGCGCCGGTCGTGGCCGTGCTCCGGACGGACAACCGGCGGGCCGGGCCGGTACTGTGCGGGACACCGCCCTGGATCGGGACGGAAATCACACTCTGGGACCCACGTCCCTAAGGGCGATGAAGCCCGTCTGGTAGCTGCATCGTGCGTAGGATGGCGGAACGACCACCCCGCTGGCGCTCCGTGCCGCGCGGCCCACCCGGCTGCTCCGGAGGCCAGGGGTCGAACGCGAGGAGGACCGGACCGCGTGCGCACCATCAGCCCTGCCATCGGCGCCGACGAGGCCGGAGCGACGGCCAGTGCGGCCCGCGCGACGCAGCAGGGCGCGCGCAGCGGCTGGCGTCGGAAGGTGGGCGCGTACGTCTCGCTGACCAAGCCCCGGGTGATCGAGCTGCTGCTGGTCACCACACTGCCGACGATGATCCTGGCCGAGGGCGGTTTCCCGTCCATCGGTCTGGTGTTGGCCACGCTGGTCGGCGGTGCGGCCGCTGCGGGTGCGGCGAACGTCCTCAACTGTTATTTGGACCGGGACATCGACCAGGTGATGAACCGCACCAAGCGGCGTCCACTGGTCACCGGTGAGATCACCCCCCGTGCCGCGCTGATCTTCGGACTGGTGCTCACCGTGGCCTCGCTGACCTGGTTGGCGCTGGTGGTGAACGTGCCCTCGGCTCTGCTCACCGGTGCGGCCATCGCGATCTACGTCGTGGGCTACACGATGATTCTCAAGCGCCGGACCCCGCAGAACATCGTGTGGGGTGGCGCGGCGGGCTGCATGCCGGTGCTGATCGGCTGGTCCTCGGTGACCGGTGGGGTGTCCTGGGCGGCGGCGCTGCTGTTCGGCGTGATCTTCTTCTGGACCCCGCCGCATTACTGGCCGCTGTCGATGAAGTTCCGCAAGGACTACGCCGCCGCCGGGGTGCCGATGCTGCCGGTGGTCGCCAAGGAGGCCAAGGTGGCGCGGGAGATGATCGCGTACACCGTGGCGATGATCGCGTGCACACTGCTGCTGGTGCCGGTGGCCGGGATGACCTGGGTGTACGCGGTGATCGCCACCGGTCTGGGTGTGTGGTTCCTCGCCTCGTGCATCGGCCTGTACCGTCGCGCCCAGGACCCGTCCCGCGGCAAGCTCCGCGCCATGACGGTGTTCCACGGGTCGATCACGTACCTGTCGCTGCTGTCGATCGCGGTGGCGGTGGACGTCTTCCTCCCGTTCTGACGACGCGAGGGAGGTGCCGGTGGACGCTGTGCCCGCCGGGCTGTCCTCGGCGCTGGAGGCCTATCTCGCGCATCTGACCGTCGAGCGCGGTCTCAGTCGCAACACCCTGGCCGCCTACCGACGTGACCTCGGGCGGTACCTGGCGTTCTTGGCGTCGGCCGGTCGCACCGCCCCCGATCAGGTGGTGGAGAGCGACGTCGAGGACTACCTGACCGCGATCCGGACCGGCTCGGACGGTCGGGCGGAGCTGTCTGCCGCGTCGGCCGCGCGGGCGGTGGTCGCCGCCCGGGGCTGGCACCGGTTCTGCGTGCTCGAGGGGCTCGCCGCCGACGATCCGGCACGTGGCGTGCGTCCACCCCGGCAGACCCAGCGGCTGCCCAAGGCGATCAGCACCGATGAGGTGGAGCGGCTGTTGGAGGCGGCGTCGCTGGGGGAGGGGCCGGTGCCGCTGCGCGACCGGGCGCTGCTGGAACTGCTGTACTCCACCGGCGCGCGGATCTCCGAGGCAGTCGGACTGGACGTCGACGACCTGGACCTCACGCCAGGCCGGGCCGCGGTGCGCCTATTCGGCAAGGGGCGCAAAGAGAGGGTCGTCCCGGTCGGTGCCTACGCGGTGGAAGCGATCGAGGCCTATCTGGTGCGGGCCCGGCCGGTGCTGGCCGCGGCCGGTCGGGGTGGTGCGCGGGTGTTTCTCAATACCCGGGGCGCGCCCCTGAGTCGGCAGAGCGCGTGGGCGGTGTTGCGCACGGCGGCGGAACGGGCCGGGCTGCCGGCCAGCGTGCATGTCTCCCCGCACACCTTGCGCCACTCCTTCGCCACCCACCTGTTGTCCGGCGGGGCGGATGTGCGGGTGGTGCAGGAGCTGCTCGGGCACGCCTCGGTGACGACCACCCAGATCTACACCAAGGTCACCCCGGACACCCTGCGCGAGGTCTACGCGACCAGTCACCCCCGGGCGCGGCGGCAACCGAGCTGAGCTGGGCTGCCGGTAAGGTGGCGGGGTGGCACGCGAGGAGATGACCGAGAACGCAGTCGACGCAGTGGGACGCCCCCTGCCGGACTTCCCGGTCCCCCCGGCGTTGAACGGGCACGGCCCGGCGCGGGTGATCGCGATGTGCAACCAGAAGGGCGGGGTCGGTAAGACCACCACCACCATCAACCTGGCTGCCGCGCTGGCCGAGTACGGCCGTCGGGTGCTGATCGTGGACTTCGACCCGCAGGGCGCCGCCTCGGTGGGTCTGGGGGTGAACCCGCATGAGCTGGACCGCACGGTCTACGACCTGCTGGTCGACCGCAGCGTCGAGGTTCACGACCTGATCCGCCCCACCCAGGAGGACACCCTGGAGGGGGCGCTGGACCTGCTGCCCGCCAACATCGACCTGTCCGCGGCGGAAGTCCAGCTGGTCACCGAGGTCGCCCGGGAGTCGATCCTGTCCCGGGTGCTCCGCCCGGTGCTGGACGAGTACGACGTCATCCTGATCGACTGCCAGCCCTCGCTCGGCCTGCTGACCGTGAACGCGCTGACCGCCGCGCACGGCGTGCTGATCCCGCTGGAATGCGAGTTCTTCGCGCTGCGCGGGGTCGCCCTGCTGGTGGAGACGATCGACAAGGTGCGCGACCGGCTCAACCCGCGTCTGGAGCTGGACGGCATCCTGGCGACCATGTTCGACCCGCGCACCCTGCACGCCCGCGAGGTCGTCGCCCGGGTGCACGAGGCCTTCGGCGACAACCTGCTGCACACCGTGATCGGCCGCACCGTGAAGTTCCCGGACGCCTCGGTCGCCGCCGAGCCGATCACCAGCTACGCGCCGACCCACCCGGGTGCGCAGGCCTACCGGCAGCTGGCCCGTGAGCTCGTCGCCCGCGGTGACGTCGCCTGATCCCACCCCACCCGGGTCGGCCCCCGTCGAGGAGGCCCCGGCGGGGACTAGCGCGTTCCAGGTGCACCTGGACGTGTTCTCCGGACCCTTCGACCTGCTGCTCGGGTTGATCGCCAAACACAAACTGGACATCACCGAGGTGGCGCTGGCCACGGTCACCGACGAGTTCATCGCGTACATCCGGGCCTTCGAGGATGCGGACGGCGACTGGGATCTGAGCCAGGCCAGCGAGTTCCTGGTGGTGGCCGCAACCCTGTTGGACCTCAAGGCGGCGCGGCTGCTGCCCTCCGGCGACGTCGAGGACGACGACGACCTGGAACTGTTGGAGGCCAGGGACCTGCTGTTCGCCCGGCTGTTGCAGTACCGCGCGTACAAGGTGGTGGCGGCGGATATCGGCGGTCGGTTGCTGGACGAGGGACGGCGACATCCGCGCACCGTCGAGCTAGAACCGCAGTACGCCGCGCTGCTACCGGAGCTGATCTGGCAGATCGGCCCGGAGGAGCTGGCCGCGTTGGCCGCCAAGGCGATGGCCCCACCGCCGCCGCCACCCGGTGTTGACCTCAGTCACCTGCACGCGCCGCCGGTGAGTGTGCGCGAGCAGGCGTTGGCTATCGCCGACCGGCTACGCCATCACGGCGGGGTGGCCAGCTTCCGCACCCTGACCGCGGATGCTGAGTCGACGCTGGTGGTGGTCGCCCGGTTCCTGGCGCTGCTGGAGCTGTTCCGTGACGGATCGGTGGGCTTCGACCAGGTCACGCCGCTGGGCGAGCTGACGGTGCGCTGGACCGGCTCCGGCGAGGGGCAGATCAGCACCGACTACGACGACGAGGACACCGGGGTCGGCGGGTTCGACGCACTGGAGGATGTGACCGATGGCTGAGGGCCTGGAACCGGAGACGACCGAGGCGGTCGATGTGCACGACCTGCCGGGTGGGGCACTGGCCGCGATCGAGTCGGTGCTGATGGTCGCCGACGAGCCGGTGCCGGTGCTGCGCCTGGCCACCGAGCTGGCGCTGACCACCGAGGAGGTCACCGAGCTTCTGGCTGAGCTGGCCGCGGAGTACCGCGGGGAACGCGGCGGACGGCCGCGCGGCTTCGAGCTGCGCGAGGTCGGCGGTGGCTGGCGGCTGTACTCCGCACCGGCGTTCCACCCGGTGGTGAGTTCCTTTGTGATCAACGGTCAGACCCAGCGGTTGACCCAGGCCGCCTTGGAGACCCTGGCGGTGATCGCGTACCGTCAACCGGTCAGCCGTGGACAGGTGTCCGGCATCCGAGGCGTGAATGTCGACGGTGTGGTGCGCACGTTGACCACCCGTGGACTGATCGGCGAGATCGGCCAGGACCCGTCGACGGGTGCGGTGCTGTACGGCACCACGGGATACTTCCTTGAGCGGATGGGCCTGACCTCCCTGGATCAGCTGCCCCCGCTCGCGCCCTACCTGCCGGAGATGAGCGCCCTCGACGGGCTCGATGGCGCGGGCGGCGACGAATGACTGGAGACGTGTGATGAGTGCAGGACGGGGCGGCAGCGGCCGCACGGGTGGGGCCGGTCGTTCCGGCGGTGCCGGGCAGGGCGGTGGACGCGGAGCCTCGGGCGGGGGACGCGGCGGGGCCTCGGGCCGTTCGGGTGCGGGTGGTGCCGGTCGTCCGGGCGCGGGTCGCTCTGGTGGCGCGCCTGCCGGACGTTCGGGCGGTGCGGGTCGCGCCGGTGGTGCTGGACGCGGTGCGGGCGGTCGTTCCGGTGCGGGCAGTGACTCTGGCGGCGTCGGTGGCACCGGACGTGGTGGTGCGGGTGCCGGTCGTTCCGGCGCGGGCCGTGGCGGTGCCTCCGGTGCGGGTCGCGGTGCGGCACCGGGCGCGCAGTCGTTTGCGGGCCGTTCCGCTGGTCGGCCGGGTGCGTCCCGGGGTGCCGCCTCTGGCGCGCGCGCTGGCGCTCGGCGCGGTGGCCCCGCGGTGGGCCGTCCCGGTTCGCGCTGGCCGGACGCCCCGACGGGTTCGCGGGCTCCGCGCCGACCGGTGCAGCCGACCTCTGATGTGCACGACCCGGATGGCATCCGGTTGCAGAAGGTGCTGGCGCAGGCCGGCCTCGGTTCGCGTCGCGCCTGTGAGGAGCTGATCACTTCCGGCCGGGTCACCGTGGACGGCGAGCCGGTGATCGAGCTGGGTGTGCGGGTCAGCCCGCAGTCGGTGATCCACGTCGACGGTCTGCGGGTGCAGCTGGACAGTTCACGGATCACGCTGGCGGTCAACAAGCCGCTGGGTGTGGTGTCGACGATGGACGACCCCGAGGGCCGACCCACTCTGCGTGACCTGGTGCCGGACCGCCAGGAGCGGCTGTTCCACGTCGGACGCCTGGATGCGGACTCCGAGGGCCTGATCCTGCTGACCAACGACGGCGAGCTGGCCAACCGGCTGTCCCACCCCTCGCACGGCGTGCTCAAGACCTACCTGGTGGACGTCGAGGGGCGGGTCTCCGCGGGACTGATCACCCGGTTGAAGAAGGGTGTGGAGCTCGACGACGGACCGGTGGACGTGGTGGACGCCCGCATCGTGCAGGCCACCCCCTACGCCAGCCTGATCGAGATCGTGATCCACGAGGGCCGCAACCGGATCGTGCGTCGCCTGATGAAGGAGGTCGGCCACCCGGTCACCCGCCTGGTGCGGACCCGGATCGGGTCGATCCGGCTCGGCGACCTCAAGCCGGGGCGCAGCCGGGTGCTGTCCAAGGCGGAGGTCGGCGCACTGATGGTCCAGGTCGGGTTGTGACCGTGGTCCCCGCGGCGACCCGGGGGCCGGTGCGGATCGTCGGCACCGGGCTGCTCGGGACCTCGATCGGGCTCAGCCTGCGCGCGCACGGGGTAGAGGTGCTGCTGCACGATCCCTCGCGCACGGCACTGGCACTGGCCCGGGACGTCGGGGCCGGTCGTCCCGCCGTGGACGGCGACCCGGAGCCGGCGCTGATCGTCGTCGCCTCGCCCCCCGATGTGACCGCGGACGTCGTGCGGGCCGAACTGGCCGCGCACCCGAACGCGGTGGTCACCGATGTGGCGTCGGTGAAGGGCTACGTCCTGCGTGAGCTGCGCGACGCGGGCGCTGACCTGACCCGGTACGTTGGCTCGCACCCGATGGCCGGCCGGGAGCGGTCCGGGCCGGCAGCTGCGCTGCCTGACCTGTTCCTGGGCCGACCGTGGGTGATCGTCGACTCCGGTGTGTCCGACCCGGCGGCGGTGCTGGCGGTGCGTTCTCTGGCCACCGACCTGGGCGGTGTGCCGGTCACCCTGGATGCCGACGCGCACGACGCGGCGGTAGCCCTGGTGTCCCATGTGCCGCAGGTGGCCTCCAGCCTGGTCGCCGCCCGACTGCGGGAGGCCGAGCCGGATGCGCTCGGGTTGGCCGGGCAGGGGCTGCGGGACGTGACCCGGGTGGCGGGTTCGGACCCGGCGCTGTGGACGTCGATCCTGGCCGCCAACGCCTCCGCCGTGCGTGATGTGCTGGCCGCGCTGCGCGATGACCTGGACGGGATCGTGGGGGCGCTGAACGAGGCCGCGGAGGCGTCCGGTCCGGAGGATGTCGCCCTGGGCGCGCTGGCCCGGATCGCCTCGACCATCGCCGACGGCAATGCCGGTGTCGCCCTGGTGCCGGGCAAGCACGGTGGTGCGCCGCGGCAGTGGGCCGTGGTCACCGCGCTGGTTCCGGACCAGCCCGGAGAACTCGCCCGCCTGCTGACCGATGTCGGTGAGGCCGGGGTCAACCTAGAAGAGCTGCAGCTGGAACACGCGGCCGGGCGACCGGTCGGTATGGCCTCGGTCTCCGTCGACCCGGCCCGTTCAGCGCACCTGGAGGCGGAGCTGACGGCCCGCGGATGGAGGTTGGTGCGATGACGCAGCACCTGGTGGTGGCGATCGACGGGCCCTCCGGCTCGGGCAAGTCCACCGTGTCCCGACGGGTGGCGCAGGCCCTCGGTCTGGCGTACCTGGACACCGGTGCGATGTACCGGGCGGCGACCTGGTGGGCGCTGCGTTCCGGGGTGCCGCTCACCGATCAGGACGCGGTGGCGACGCTCGTCCGGGACATGCCGCTGGTGATGGGCGTCGACCCGACCTCGCCGACCGTCGTTGTCGATGGCATTGACATCAACGAGGCGATCCGAGAGACCTCGATCTCCGCTGCCGTGAGTGCCGTCGCCACCAACCTGGAGGTCCGCGCCGAGCTGGGTCGCCGTCAACGGGCCGAGATCGCCGCGCAGGCCGTGTCCTCGTCCTTCTCCGGTGGGAAGGGCATCGTCGCCGAGGGCCGGGACATCACCACCGTGATCGCCCCCGACGCCGACGTGCGCTTGCTGCTCACCGCCTCCGAGGATGCCCGCCTGGCCCGACGCGCGCGCGAGGTGCACGGCTCCGCCGATGCCGACGCGGTGGAGGCCACCAAGGACCAGGTGCTGCGCCGCGACGCCGACGACTCGACCGTGGCCTCCTTCACCGTGGCGGCGGACGGCGTGGTCACCGTCGACTCCTCCGAGTGGGATCTGGACCAGACGGTGCAGGCCGTCCTGGATGTGATCGAGCAGCGGGCATGACCGAGCAGAAGCTGATGCCGGGCTGGGCGCACGGCATTGGGAAGTTCCTGGCGCACGGCGTGTGGAACACCCGAGTGCTCGGTGCCGAGCTGGTCCCGGAGACCGGTCCGGTGGTGCTGGCGGCCAACCACGTGTCGGTGATCGACGGTCCGCTGCTGGCCGGGGCGTCGCCGCGACGGCTGAACATCCTGGTGAAAGAAGAGATGTTCCACGGACCGATCGGCGCGATCCTGCGGGCCTCGGGTCAGATCCCGGTGGACCGTGACGGTGGCGGACGCAGCGCGCTGGTCGCCGGGCTGAACGTGTTGCAGCGCGGGGGAGCGGTCGGGGTCTTCCCCGAAGGCAACCGTGGCCGTGGTGACGCCGCCTCCGCCCGGGCCGGGGTGTCCTGGTTGGCGGTGAACGGTGACGCGCCGGTGGTCCCGGTGGCGGTGCTCGGTACCCGTCGTACCGGTGAGGGTGTCAACCACATCCCCGGGGTGCGTCGACGGCTGTGGGTACGGTTCGGTGAGCCGATCATGCCGGTGCGTGAGCCGGGGGCCAGCAAGCGTGAGGCGGTGTCCGCGACCAACGAGGCGGTGCGGGTGGCGCTGAGCGGACTGGTGGCGCGCACACTGAGCGAGGTCGGCGTGGGGCTGCCGGAGGATTGATGACTGGGGCGCGTGACGAGGACCTGGACCGGGCCGAGCAGGTACTCGGCGTGGCGCTGCCCACTTGGTGGCGCGACCGGTTGCGGGAGCGGAACGGCTTCGACTGGGACGACCGCGCCGGGGTGACAGGTGTGCTCTACCGGGCACTGCCGGTCCGTGACGGCTCCGACCGCAAGCGGATGGCCCGGACCGCGCAGGACATCGCGTGGCACACCGAGCGGGCCCAGGCAGAGGACAGCTTCCCGGCGGGGGCCGTGGTGCTCGGTGCGCTGGGTGAAATGCCCGCGGTGGCCGTCCGTGATGACCAGATCTGGGTGCGGCGTGGGTCGCTCGGGTGGGAGCCGCTCGGTGTGGTGCTGGCCGACTTCGCGCCGGACCCCGCCACGCTGCCCCCGGTGACGCAAGAGCTGCCGGTCTTCACCTTCCACCCGGACCCGGTGGCCACCGGCATGATTCGGCGCAGCCCGAACACGTGCCCCTCCTGTGATCGGGCCCGAGGGTGGGAGTACGTGAAAACGCCCTACGGTCGGGGCTGTCTTGAGCACCTGTGTCCGTGGTGCATCGCGGATGGGAGTGCGGCTCAGCTGGGGGCGAGCTTTGTCGACGACCTCCCGCTGGTGAACGGTGGTGTCGCGCCGGATGTGGTCGCCGTGGTCTGTGATCGGACGCCGGGGATCACGGGCTGGCAGCAGGAGGTGTGGCAGGTCTGCTGTGCGGATGCTTGCGTGTACCTCGGGCCGCTGGACGTCGCCGGTGCGCTGGACCTGCCGGAGGCAGTGCGCAACCAGTACGGGCTCAGCTCCGACCGTGCGGAGCTGCTGATCGAGTCCGGTGGCGGCGTGCACCGGTTCCGGTGTCGGCACTGCGGCGATGAGCAGCTTTGGATCGACCTGCCGTAGCGGCCGATCACCGTGGCTCGTCACGGACCGGGTGCTGCCGAGGACCGGAATGGGTGTCGATGTGACCCCCGAGTGGGTCATCGTGGCCCGGTGTTCGCGGACAGCACCAGTGATCGGCGACAATGGTGCCCATGTCTGACTTCCCGACCAACCTCGACCCCGACGAGACGACCCCCGAGGGTGCCGTCCCGTTCCCGCTGGTCGATGACGACGATGACGTCGCGCGCGAGCAGGCGCTCCGCGTCGGGCTGGAGGACTACGAGCTCGATGAGGAGGACGCCGCTCTCCTCGGCGGCGACTACGACCTGGACGGCGAGAGTGTCGAGCCAGAGATCCTGCCCGTGCTGGCCGTGGTCGGTCGTCCGAATGTGGGCAAGTCGACCCTGGTCAACCGCATCCTGGGGCGTCGCGAGGCCGTCGTTGAGGACAAGCCCGGTGTCACCCGTGACCGGGTGAGCTACCCCGCAGAGTGGGCCGGCCGCCGGTTCACGCTGGTCGACACCGGGGGCTGGGAGGTCGACGTCGCCGGGATCGAGGCACGGGTGGCCGAGCAGGCCGAGGTGGCGATCTCCCTGGCGGACGCGGTCATCTTTGTGGTGGATGCGACCGTGGGAGCCACGGCCACCGACGAGCGGGTGGTCCGGCTGCTGCGCCGTGCCGGCAAGCCGGTGGTGCTGTGCGCCAACAAGGTCGACGGTCCCCGCGGCGAGGCCGATGCCGCTCAGCTGTGGAGCCTGGGCCTGGGCGAGCCGCTGCCGGTGTCCGCGTTGCACGGTCGTGGCACCGGTGACCTGTTGGACGCCGCGCTGGCCAAGTTGCCGCTGGTCTCGGAGCACGGCGAGGCCCGTCCCGGTGGTCCGCGTCGGGTCGCGCTGGTCGGCCGTCCGAATGTCGGCAAGTCGTCGCTGCTGAACAAGGTCCTGGGCGAGAACCGTGTGGTCGTCGACGACCTGGCCGGGACCACCCGTGACCCGGTGGACGAGTTGGTCGAGCTCAAGGGCATCCCGTGGTGGTTCGTGGACACCGCGGGCATCCGCCGCCGGGTGCACCAGACCTCCGGCGCGGACTTCTACGCCTCGCTGCGCACCCAGGCCGCCATCGAGAAGGCCGAGGTGGCGGTCGTGCTGCTGGACGCCTCCGCGCCGCTGACCGAGCAGGACATCCGAGTGGTGCAGCAGGTGGTCGACGCCGGGCGCGCGCTGGTGATCGCCTACAACAAGTGGGACCTGATGGACGAGGACCGTCGGCCCTACCTGGAGCGGGAGATCGAGCGCGAGCTGGTGCAGATCCAGTGGGCGCCGCGGGTCAACGTCTCCGCGAAGACCGGCTGGCACACCGACCGGCTGGTGCCCGCGCTGACTCGCTCGCTGGAGTCCTGGGACATGCGCATCCCCACCGGCAAACTGAACTCGTTCCTCGGTGAGCTGGTCGCCGCGCACCCGCACCCGCTGCGGGGCGGCAAGCAGCCGCGCATCCTGTTCGCCACCCAGGCGTCCACCCGTCCGCCCCGGTTCGTGATCTTCGCTTCCGGGTTCCTGGAGGCGCAGTACCGACGGTTCATCGAGCGTCGACTGCGCGAGACCTTCGGCTTCGAGGGGTCGCCGATCAGCATCTCGGTGCGGGTGCGGGAGAAGCGCAAGCGGTGACCGAGGGTGCGGTGCTGATCCGGGCCTGGGACGCGCTGACCTCGCACTCCGCCTGACCACGCGGGATCATCCCTGCTATGCCTGAACAGCACACCGTCCGACGTCGCAATCCTCTGTTGGTGATCGGGCTGCCCCGTGACCCCTCCGGGACCCGGCATGTCGCGGGGTTCCTGGCGATCACGGTGCTGACCGTGTTGGTGACCCGGGCGGCGTTGGCGCTGACCGGGTTCCCGCAACTGGGCGGCGATGGGCTGCACATCGCGCACGTGCTCTGGGGCGGGCTGCTGATGGCGTTGGCCCTGGTGGCGGCGCTGTCCTGGGCGGGGCCGGTGGTGCGTCCGGTGGTGGCGGTGGTCGGTGGGATCGGCTTCGGGCTGTTCATCGACGAGGTGGGGAAGTTCGTCACCTCGGACAACGACTACTTCTACGAGCCGACTGCGGCACTGATCTACGTCGTCGTGGTCCTGCTGGTGCTCACCGCGGAGTTGATCCATCGGCGCAAGCGCGACCCGCACGAGCTGTTGGCCGCCGCCACCGACCTGGCAGTGGCCGGGATGGCAGGTGGGTTCTCGGTTCGGGCGCGGCGGCAGGCTCGCGCGCTCGTGGATGAAGCGGGGGACGTACCGGGTGCCGAGCACGTCAGGGCACTGTTGGACTCCGTGCAGGACGACGCGAAGGAGTTGCCGGACCCGATCGGTGCGGTGGCGTCCTGGATCGTCGGGGTCAGTCGCCGGGTGGTGCGGGTGCGCTGGGCACCGCGGGTGACCGTGATCGTGCTGGGCGTGGCGACGGTCTACACCCTGGTGCGCGGGATCGTGCTGTGGTCCACCGGGTCACCGCTGCCGAACTGGGCGTTGGGCGGAATCGTGCTCTCGGGCGCGGTGTCGCTGGGACTGTCGGTCCTCGGGCTGCGGAAGGTCGGCACGGACCGGGCGGCCGGTTACGAGTGGTTTCGGCGGGCGGTGTTGGTGAACCTGCTGCTGACCCAGATCTTCCTGTTCCGGGTCGACCAGTGGAGCGCGGTATCCGGGCTGGCGGTGGACCTGGTACTCCTCGGCCTGGTCGCAGCTGAGCTCGACGTTCTCCGCGGCAAGTCCTCCGACCCTGACCCGGACGAGTTCGCCCAGGCGCTCTGACTCGCCGAGACTGCGCGAACCGACGCTTCCGGGCGGCTGGAGCGTGGGTTTGTGCAGTCTCGGTGCTGGCCGGGCCGGGTGCGGGAGGTGGCGGGGCGGCGTGGGGCGAGGCGCGGTGGGTGCGGGTGGCGACCGGTTGGGGCGGGGCGGGTGTGCAGGCGGCGGCGGGTGGTCCGGCTCGGGTGGTCGGATGAATCATCCCATCATTTGGACGGGCGGTTATCGGCCGGGGGAGCGGGCGTAGACCTGGGGGTCATGAATGCTGACTGGCGCCGGGTCGCCGCACTGGTGTTCGCCATCGCCTGGGGCGGCAACGAGTTCACCCCATTGTTGGTGATGTACCGCGATGTCAGCCACTACAGCGCGTTGACGGTGAACATCCTGCTCGGCGCGTATGTGCTCGGGATCATCCCGGCGCTGCTGATCGGCGGGCCGTTGTCGGATCGCTATGGGCGGCGACGGTTGCTGGTGCCCGCCGCGCCGATCGGGATCGTGGGGTCGCTGATCCTGGCGGCAGGCCCGTCGTCGGTGGCGATGTTGTCCGCGGGACGCGTGTTGTCGGGGGTGGCGCTGGGGCTGGCGATGGCGGTGGGCACCACCTGGATCACCGAACTGTCCGAGCCTGGCACTGGGGCGCGCCGGGCCTCGTTGGCGCTGACACTGGGGTTCCTGGTCGGGGCTGGCATCGCTGGGGTGTTGGCGCAATGGGGTCCGTTGCCGACCGCGCTGCCGTATCTGCTGCACGCGGTGGTGACGGCGGCGGGTTGGGTGCTGGTGCTGCGCGCCCGGGAGACGCATGCGCGGTCGGTGCAGCCACATCGGTTGCGGGACGACCTGCGGGTCCCGGCGATCGGGCACCGGCGGTTCTGGCGGGTGGTGGTGCCGCTGGCACCGTGGGTGTTCGGCGCGGTGGGGTCGGCGTACGCGGTGCTGCCGGGGTTGATGCGGGAGCACTCCGGCGGGATGCCGATCGCGTTCTCCGCGCTGCTGACCGTGGTGACACTGGCCTGTGGCTTCGGCATCCAGTCACTAGGACGGCGGATCGACACTCAGCATTCGGCGCGGGCGTCGGTGGTGGCTCTGACCATGATCGTGATCGGGCTGTCGCTGGCCGCCTGGGCTGCGGCGTCGCTGTCGTTGGTGATCGTCATCGTGGCGGCAGCGGTGTTGGGCTGCGGGTACGGGATCGCGCTGGTGGCCGGGCTGTCCGAGGTGCAGCGGATCGCCGGACCGGACGATCTGGCCGGGCTGACAGCGGTGTACTACTCGCTGGCGTACACGGGGTTCTTCGTGCCGGCGCTGTTGTCCTGGTTGTCCGGGCGGTGGGCGTATCCGGTGATGTTCGGCGGGGGAGTCGTGCTGGCGGTGGTGGCGCTGGTGGTGGTCGCCTGTGGCTGGCGAGCCCATCTGCCGGCCCGTGGCGATTCGGGTGACAACAGCTGAAACAGGCGTTACGTTCTTGCGCAACATCCTGCAAAGGCTTGCACCCGGCGGGATGGATCGACGCTCCGGCAATGAGGCCCGAGCGTGGCGTGCCCACGGGCACCGACGAAAGCAGGGGCAATGAGGCTCAGCAGACGCATCACCGCGGCGGCAGTCACCGCCGTGCTGGCGTGCACCGGGTTGGCCGGGATCGCCACACCGGCCACCGCCACCGCGCCCGACGGTCCGGGTGGCCAGGGCAATGTCATCCTCAACCTGTTCCAGTGGACCTGGGACTCGGTGGCAGCCGAGTGCACCAGCACCATCGGACCGGCCGGATTCGGCTATGTGCAGGTGTCGCCGCCGCAGGAGACCATCCGCGGCACGGCCTGGTGGACCTCCTACCAGCCGGTGAGCTACAAGATCGAGTCCAAGCTCGGCACCCGCGCAGAGTTCGCGGCGATGGTCCAGACCTGCGAGGCGGCCGGGGTCGGCGTGATCGTCGACGCGGTGATCAACCACACCACCGGCGCGGACGGCGGCTCCGGCACCGGGGTCGCCGGGTCGTCGTACGGCGTCGACAGCTTCCCGGGGATCTACGGGGCGGCCGACTTCAACGACTGCCGCAGCAACATCAGCAACTACCGGGACCGGTACCAGGTGCAAAACTGCCGCCTGGTGTCCCTCCAGGATCTGCGCACCGGGTCGGAGTACGTCCGCGGTGTCATCGCCGGGTACCTCAACGACCTGATCGGGCTCGGCGTCTCCGGGTTCCGGATCGACGCGGCCAAGCACATCCCCGCCGCCGACCTGGCCGCGATCAAGGCCAAGCTCACCGACCCGAACGTCTACTGGGTGCAGGAGGTGATCGGCGCTGCCGGTGAACCGATCACCGAGGGCGAGTACGTCGGCACCGGCGACGTGCACGAGTTCGACTACGCCCGGACCCTCAAGTCGCGGTTCGACGGCCAGATCGCCCAGCTGCGCACCATCGGCGACGGACAGCTGCCCTCCGCGCAGGCCGGGGTGTTCGTCGACAACCACGACACCGAGCGCAACGGCGAGACCATGAACGTCACCTGGGGTGCCAAGTACATCCTGGCAAACGCGTTCATGCTGGCCTACCCGTACGGCTCCCCGTCGGTGTACTCCGGCTACCGGTTCACCGACAAGGACGCCGGAGCCCCCGGTGCCACCACGACCAGCGTCCCGGACGCGAACTGCTCCTCGCAGTCCTGGACCTGCACCCAGCGCTGGACCGAGATCGCCGGGATGGTCGGCTTCCACAACCAGGTCGACGGCACCGCACTCACCCATTGGTGGGACGACGGCAGCAACCACATCGCGTTCGGCCGCGGGAACCAGGGCTACGTCACGATCAACAACTCCGCCGCCGCCGTGACCCGGACCTACCAGACCTCGCTGCCCGCCGGAACCTACTGCGACGTGGTGGCCTCGAAGACCTGTGCGGTGACCTACACGGTCAGCTCCGCCGGGACCTTCACCGCCACTGTGCCCGCCTACGGTGCGCTGGCGCTGCATGTCGGGGCCCGGACCAGCGGTGGCGGCACCACCCAGGGATCTGCATCCTTCGCGGTGAACGCCAGCACCGTGTGGGGTCAGAACATCCGCGTCGTGGGGTCGATCCCGGCGCTGGGCAGCTGGAACCCGGCTTCCGGAGTGGCGCTCTCGTCGGCCAGCTACCCGGTGTGGCGCGGCACGGTCCCTCTGCCGGTGGGCACCAGCTTCGAATACGAGTACGTGAAGGTCGACGGGGCCGGCACGGTGATCTGGGAGTCCGGGGCGAACCGGACCGCCACGGTCGGCAGCTCCGGGACCGTCATGCTCAACGACACCTGGCGGTCATGACCCGCTGAGCGCGCCGTGGCCGACCCGGGAAGGATGCCGGGTCGGCCACGGTGGTGCTGGTCACTGGTGCGTCGATGCGGAAGATCGGGGTGCGGTGGGGTAGTCTTGCCGAGGCCTCTGCGGGGGCCATCGGGCTGTGGCGCAGCTTGGTAGCGCACTTGACTGGGGGTCAAGGGGTCGCAGGTTCAAATCCTGTCAGCCCGACCGATTCGAAGGCCGTGAACCATGGGTTCGCGGCCTTCGGTGTGTCCGAGGGGGTGTGATGGACGAGCAGGTGGTGCTGGTCTGCGGTCCGGCGGGTGCGGGCAAGTCGACCCATGCGGCGCGGCTGGCTGAGCTCGGGTACCGGTGGTTGTCCTTCGACCGGATCGCTTGGGAGCTGGGGCATCGGGAGCATCCGGTGTCGGTGGCGGCTGTCGAACGGGTGCACGGGATCATCCGGGAGCGGCTGCTGGCGGCGGTGGGCGCGGGGGAGCGGGTGGTGGTGGACACCAGTTTCTGGTCCCGGGCCGGGCGCGAGGCGTATCGGGAGCTGTTGGCGTCCACGGGGGTCGTACCGGTGGTTCACTACCTGCGAGTGTCGGAGGCGACGATGCGGGCGCGGGTGGCACCGGACCGGATGACGTGCTGGTGCCGGACGAGCGGATGGATGGCTACCTGGCGGGGTTCGAGGTGCCGACGGAGGACGAGGGGCCGCTGCGGGTGATCGACGGTTGACGGTCGGTCAGCGCGCGACCTGGGTGGTGTCCGGGGTGACCGATTGCCCCAGTGGTGTCGGGCGACGATGACGGGGAACAGATCGCCTCTGGTCGGCGCGGGGATGGATACCTGGCGCGTGCCCGGTGGGGTCGGTCCGGGTTGTGGTCTACCGCGGCGATGACCCACGACGACGCCTGGTCCGAAATCGCCGACGCACGGCTCGTCGCGCTCACCACCTATCGGAAGGACGGCACGTCGGTGTCGACGCCGGTGTGGATCGCGCCGGAGAGCTCGGCGCTGGTGGTGATCTCGGACGCAGCGACTAGAAAGGCTAAGCGGCTGCGGCACGATCCGCGGCTGCGACTGCGATCCTCTGAGCGGTGGGGGAGATCGGGCCGCTGGTGGTGACGGTGGACGGGATAGCGCAGGTGTGACCGTGCACCGCACCGCTAGACAGCGAGACAGCATGAGCGAGTACCACGTCGACCGCAGGAATCTTCTACAGCGGCGACTACTGCCCGGAGCAGTTGGCCGCGGCACGTCCGGGGCCCAGGGTGCGGCATTGATGCGCGAGGCTGGGGTGAATCTGGTCAGCTCAGCCCGACCGATTCGAGGGCCGTGGAGCGTGGCTTCGCGGCCTTCGTCATTCCGAATCGGTGCATGTGGACTGCAACAGTCGATGCCCGCTTGCGGTGACCACCCTGGTCTCTCTGTGTCCCCGCACCGACAAGAGCCCTGTCGATGTTGCGTGACTTTTGCGTTGTTCATTGCGCGCGCTCGGGCGGAGCAGTCCCTGTCTCAGCCGCGCATGATGGGCATCCGGCAGGGCGCGCGCTCGGAGCGAGGGTGCGAGCATGCGAGGCGACTCAGGTACGAGTCACGCTCTCGACGGTTCGATCTCGGACGTACAAATAGCCCGATTCGCTCGAAAATGACTCTGATATCTTGCGGTAATGCGCAGAGCCCTGTCGGTCTGTATCGCGTTGATCGTGGCAGCGATCATCGCGCTAGTCGTGACGCCGTCGAGCGTGCGGCTACAAGGTGACTCGTCCGAGGCGGTGTCCTGTCGCCCTCTTGGGTGGGGGCTGGGTGCGGGTGCCGCACAGTCTGCGTGGGATCACGCAGGTGCGGCCGAAAACTATATCGAAAGCACCGCTGCGGACCGGCTCAGCGAACCAACACGCTCGGTCGTGGTCGAGGGCACACGTCTCACTATTGTGTCTGCCTGTCAAGACACGAAAATTGCACGTCAGACGAGTGTGATGGTTGCCATTGCGGGGCTCTTGATCGTGACGATGTATCGCATTGCACTACGTCGGGCACCCCATGGGGCTGAAAGAACGACGGAGGGGTGACCTCGGTGGCAGTATATGATGAAATGAAGGCCTGGTATCGCAGATGAAGCTGCCGGCTATCGATGCCCACGTGCTGCGTTCAGGTTCGGGGTTTTGAAGCTGGTCGGTGACGGATGCGAAACCTCTCATTCGGGCGGCGTATCGAGTATCGAGGTCCGATGTGAATGCTGAATGTGGTGGTGAGTGGTCGAAAAGTCAATTGGCTCTTATGTCGGCGATCCTGAATCGCGGAAAAGGTGCCGAGTTCTCCGGAGCGTTTGACGGGATTCAATCCGAGACTATGAAACTCAGGACCAGGCATAGCCGACCGCTTCGTTTCGATCCTCAAACGGCTCGATCAGGGCGAGGCCGCGGATCCATGGAGTGAGGCACCCTGACGGGTCCACGTTGCTGAACGTGTGGGCTTCTCTCCCTCCTCGCCTGTTGGAGCCAACGAACGAGCAGAGGGAGCCAGGCCGTGGTTGAGGAGCTGCCGACCACGGCGAGCTCGTACGTGACCTGCATTCTGCTGAGGTCGCTCGGCGGGTCCTGGGTGCTATACGTCGACGGGAGCCTGAACTGACGGGTTGTCCGTTTGGAGTGGCGCTCGGGTCACCGGCGGGCTCTGGCGGACGGACAAGCACCTGGTCCTGACCGCGCAGCACCGCTACGACGGGGACCTGAGCTGCGAGCAGTACGTGGTGGTGGGACCGGACGGGCCCCGGGTGTACCGGATGTGGTTCCAGGACTACGAGCCCGAGCGGTTGACGGCGGTGCTGGCGGCGGCGGGGTTCGAGGTGGTGGAGCGCTGGAGCTCCCTCACCGGTGAGCGGTGGGCGCGTGAGAGCCCATGGGTGGCCGTCCACGCTCGGGTGCCCTGACTCCCTCCGGTCGTTTTCCTTTTCGCCCACTCCACCCCGGCCGATGGAACGGGGAACAGGGGTCGAGTGGAAGATGCGATGAGCCAGACGCGGCGATGGGCCGAGGCGCGGGTCAAGGTGCTGGGCGCGGCAGCGGTCAGGGCGGGCACCGCGGTGCTGGTCGGCCTGGGCTCGCAGATCGTACTGAGCCAGGTTGCGGCGGCCAACGACGAGCTCGCCGAACTGCACCAGGTCTCCACCGCCGTCGGTGAGGTCCGCACCATGAACGCGGATATCTCCGGCTGGCAGACCGCCTACGCCTGGGACACCCGGAAGGTCGGTGGATCGGAGGCGGTGGACGTGTAGAGCGTGAACCGTGCCGGGTACCTGACCTCGACCGAGCCGCTCAAGGCGGCGCTGGCCGCCATCGCCGCGATGGCCTGGAACGCGCCCCGGGTCGACGCCCGCACCGTCGCCGCTGACGCGATCAACGCCCCCATCGGCGCGTAGTACGGGTAGTCGCTCCGGGGACCGGGGACCGCCTGCACCCCCGACCAGGCCAGCAGTGCGGAGACGGTGGCCTTGACGGCGGCGGCGACGCGGGGGCGCGGGGGAGGCAGGTGCGGAAGGACATTCGGTCCAGGGCGGCGGGTGCGCGGCGGTGATGGCTGGGCGATCAAGGCGGAATGTCCGGTGAGCATTCCGCCGCACACATTGTCGGGTCAGTACGGTGCTCGCATGAGAATGCTGCGGCTGCTGCCGACCGTGCTGGCGATGCTGGTCTTCTTCGGGATTGCGGTCAGTGGTCCGGCACTGCTGCTCGCCCTGCTGGCGCAGCCCGCCTCGGTGGTCGCCGGGGCCGCGATCATGACCGGGCCTGTGGCGTTGATCGTGTGGTCCACCGCCGCCAGTCGGGCGCTGGTCCAGGACTGGGGCGGTGGCTCCCTGGTCCCGGCGACCCCGGAGCAGGTCGACTGGGTCGCCCTGGTCGCCACCGAACGCGGGCGACGGATGCCGACGCTCTTCCTGGGACCCGAGACGCTGACCCACCCGTTGGCGGTGCGCGGGCTGCGCCGGTGGTTCGTCTTTGCCTCACCGAGCCAGATCGACGAGGCGCAGCTCCTTCTGGACGACGTCGACCGGGACCGCCGCACCGGCGACGACCGACTGACCCTGGTCCTGGGCATCGTCAGCGCCATGTTCGGCAGCTGGGCCGGGGCCTGGCGGCTGGTCACCCGCGCGGTTCGACCGGGAGTCTCCGCCTTCGACCGGGTACGCATGGCGGGGCTGTTGCTCCTCACTCCCGCGGTCGCGCTCGGCTGGGGTCTGGCCTGGTGGTGTGTCCAGGTCGTCCGGCTCACGGCGGGGACCCGGGTGGTGCTGACCGTGCTGGAGATGCGGCAGGCGGTCGAGCAGGTGCCGAGCGCGATGCGCGCTGACCTGCGCGGGCTCGGACGGGGCTGGCGGCTGAGCACCATGATCGCCAATGCCGACGTCGACCTCCGTGCCCGGCGGACCACCTGGCGTCCGCGCCACTGGTGGAACACACCCCACGCACTCTCGGCCGCGGACCAGGTGTCGCCGGTGATGGGGGCCGTTCGGGCGGTGATCGGCACCGTGGTACTCGGACTCGGCACCCTGGTGAGCTGGGGACTGTGGCCGGCGCAGCACATCGTCTGGCCGTGGGAGCAGGATCCGGTTCGGGCCACGGTCACCGAGGTGCAGGTCGAGGGCCAGCGGCGGGACAGTGGGCTGGGTCTGTTCGGCATCCACCTCGAGCTCGAGTACCGACCCACCGTCCGCACCGATGACGGCCGACTGCTGGCCCTGACCCGGGGAAGCCAGCCGGCCGAGGTCGGTGATCGCCTGACCGTGGTCCCCAGTGGCACGGCCGGTGACGGCGAGATTGGCCGCGGACGATCCACACACCAGGACTCCGCCGCGCAGATCGTCGTCCTGGGACTGGTCTACCTCGGCCTGGCCTGCGGTGTGCAGCGGATCGGTGGCGGGTTCTTCGACCTGGTCGTGCAGCGAGGGATCGCGACGGCCGACTGGGATCAGCGGGTGCGCACCGGTCGACGACACCGGCGGCGTCGACCGCGGGCCTTCATCGAGCTGGCTCCGGAGCGTCAGCCGCGCTGAGCGTCGCGCAACCGGGCCAGAGTGCGCCGGATCTCGGCGGCGGCCTCGCTGGTCGCCCGGACCGTCGCGGCGGGGCTGCCCGGGTCCTCCGGGTCGCTGGTCCGGATCGCTTGGTCGAACTCGTCCCGCATCGACCGCAGCCGCTCGAAGGCGTGCTCGGTGACGCGTCGCGCCTCCGGGGACTCGTCCTCGCCGGACATGATCGCCGACAGTGTGGTGCGGCGTGCGTCGATCCGGGTCTGGAGCGTGCGCCAGTCGTCGCCGAGTTCACCCCGGCGGGCGGCACTGGCACGCCGTTGTTCTGCCTGCGTCGCGTCCGCGGCCAGCTTCGCGCGTTCGGCGGCGAGCTCGGCGGTCACGGCCCGGTTCGCCGCGGTCGCCGCGCGGATCTGGGCTAGGGATGCTGCAGTGCGGGAGTCCATGGCGACCTCAGTTCACGCCGAAGGCGGTGCCGGTGGCGTCATCCGCCAGGCTGATGGTGTGCAGGGTGGTGGCGGCGGACAGCGTGTTCGCCAGGGTGGTGATGACGTAGGCGACCTGACGGATGGCGGTCACCGCGTCGATGATGCCGTCGATGGCGGTCAGCAGGCGTTGGAGCGCGGAGTAGGCGGTCTGGAACTTGCCCAGCAGCAGTGCACCGCTGATTGCCCCGTCGATGGCACCGGCGACCCACCCTGCGATCGGGATCGCCGCCTCCGCCAGCAATCGGGTGAGCAGATCGCCGATGAGACCGAGCACGCCTGCGATGGTCTCGGCCGTCGTCTTGGCCAGCTCGAGCAGCGCCGCGGTGACCTCGCCCATCGCCCCGCAGCCTTCGCCGTACTGCGCGAAGCTGTCGGCGATCTCCAGCGCGCGTGCGCTGAACGCCTCCGCGGCCTCACCGGACCAGCTGCCGAGCACGTCGGTTGCCACGGCCCGGTAGTTCCCGGCAATGGCGGCGCACGCTCCGGCGGCGTTCCCCCAGGCCTGTGCGCCCCGCTCCAGTCCGTTCCAATCGCCCGCGATCGGCTCGACCAGTTCGGCGATCGCCGACTTGCCAATCAGTTGCTCGAGCAGCCAGTCGAGTCCTCCGAGCAGGGGGCCGGCTTTCCAGCGCAGTGAGTCGGCGAAGTTCTCGGCCGGCTCCGCGGGCGGCACCAGCACGGAGGTCGGGTCGTACACCTCGGTGATCGACATCGCCGTCACCTCGCCCAGTCGTAGGTCGCGCTGTTCGCGGTGCCGTCCGCTACACCCTGCACGGCCGCATCGCGGTTGCTGGTCTCCTGCAGGTGTTCCACCGCGTTCCAGGCGCTCTGGAGGTCCTGCACGGTGGAGACGGCAGTGTCGAGATGACCGAGGGCGCGGGTGCCGGTCCGGTCGCGTGCCCAGTCCGAGTCCCGGGTCATCCACCCCATGTCGGTGGTCTCGGCACCCGCGGAGTACGCCGCCCCGTATCGCCCGCTCTGCCACTGCTCGTACCGCTGCTGCAGCGTCGATGTGGCGGTCGGCACGTTGAACGCGTTGTCGGCGGCCGACCAGGCGCGGGAGGTCATGTCGTCCTTGGCCACGTCACCGATGGCCCCGCCGACGGTCCACGGTTTCGGCTGCGCGATCCCGGTGAAGCGCTCTTGCTGGCTGGTGGTGGCCGACATCGGGATCGACAGCAAGCCGTCCGCGGTGGGGGAGGAGGACCATGGTGGCATTGGTGCCTCGACGGTCCATCCGGAGCCGGACCAGTCGGCAGTGGCGGAGCCGAGAGTGGCGGTGTCGGGCTCGTGGAAGGCCGGCAAGGACACCCCCAGCCTGGCTGCCAACGCGGAGAAGCGCTCATGGGCGGCGCGGTCGGCGTCGAGGTAGGCCTGACGGGTCTCGGCCATCCGGTCGGCCGAGGCATCGCACACCGTGGTGGCCTGATCGAATCCCTGCTTCGCGGCGTCCCGACCCTCGTTGTACTGGCCGGCGAGGCACGCCATGACCGCCCCGCCCACGTCGGTCAGGCTGGTGTGGGAATCGAGATAGGAACGCAAGGCGGCGACGTGTGTCGACTGCCGTTCTGCGACTTGCCGGACCAGATCGAGCGCACTGGTGTCCACATCGAATTCAGCCACGATGCCCCCTGATGGCGACGGAAATGAAGACCCGTCACGCTATCAAAGGGAAGGTGTCCATCGAATTGTCCGGGCGCTATGCCGAGAAAAGACGTTTTGCGATCAACGCCCCTTCCGCAGCACCCGCCCACCCCGCGCCCCGGTCGCCACCCCATCGCGCACCACCGGCACCCCGTTCACCAGCACCGCCCGGACGCCCACTGCGGCCTGCCGCGGCTGCTCGTAGGTGGCACGGTCGGCGATGGTCGCGGGGTCGAAGACGGTCAGGTCCGCGGCGAGTCCGGCCCGCACCAGGCCGCGGTCGGTGAGGCCGAGGCGTTCGGCGGGCAGGGAGGTCATCTTGCGGACCGCTTCAGGCAGGGTGAGTGCGCCGATCTCCCGGACGTAGTGCCCGAGCACCCGGGCGAAGGTGCCGAAGCTGCGCGGGTGCGGCACGCCGGGGCCGGTCAGGTCCATCACCCAGCCGTCGGAGGCGATGGCGCAGTGCGGGTCGCGCAGGATGTGCAGCAGGTCGTCGGCGTCGATGGCGTGGTTGACGATGGCGACGTCTCCGTGTCCGGCGAGCACCAGGAGCACGACCTCGGCGGGCGAGCGGCCGATGTCGTGGGCGATGTCGACGATGGACTGTCCGGCCCGGTCGGCGAACGGACCGGGGCCGAGTTCGGCGAGCACGATCCCGGCCGGGTCGATGTCCTGGCCGAAGCGGGCGGTCAGGTCCGCGACGATCCGGGCCTGGGTGGCGGGGTCGGCGAGTCGGCGGGCGACGTCCTCGCGGCCTCCGTCCAGTGCCCAGGCGGGCAGTCGGGAGGCCAGGGAGGTGGAGGAGGCGGTGTAGGGGTAGACGTCGCAGGCCACGTCCAGTCCTTCGGCGCGGGCGGCGTGCAGGTGGTCCAGGGCGATGCGGGATTTGCCGACATTGCCCGGGCCCATGCTCTTCAGGTGCGAGACCTGGAGTCGGGCACCGGCGCGGGTGGCGGCGTCCAGCGCCTCGTCGACGGCCGCGATGACGTGGTCGGTCTCGTTCCGGACGTGGGTGGAGTAGGTCAGCCCGGCCTCGGCGGCGGTGCGCACCAGGGTGACGACCTCGTCGGTGGCGGCGAAGAGCCCGGGCGGGTAGATCAGCCCGGTGGAGAAGCCGAACGCACCCGCGCGGGCCGCGGCGGTGACCTCGGCGCACATCCGGTCCAGCTCGTCGGGGCTGGGTGCCCGGTCCTCGTCGCCGAGGATCGCGGACCGGATCGCGTTGTGCCCGACCTGGAGTCCGAGGTTGATCGCCGGACGGCTGGCCTCGACCGCCGCTGCGAAGCCGTCCAGGTCGTCCCAGGCCAGCTCCAGATCGCCTGACCCCGCTAGACCGGAGGGCACCCGGTTGCGGTCGGTCACCGGGAAGGGTGACTGCCCGCAGTTGCCGCCGATCAGCGTGGTGACGCCCTGTGCCAGCTGCGACTCGGCCGTCGGCGACAGGGACAGCGTGAAGTCGGCGTGGGAGTGGATGTCGATGAAGCCCGGTGCCACCACCAGACCGGTGACGTCGATCCGCTCCGCCGCCTCCAGGGCGCCAGGCTCCGCGACGGCGGCGATCCGACCGTCGCGCACCGCGACATCCGCGGCTCGACCGGGCGCACCGGAGCCGTCGATCACGGTGCCACCCACCAGGACGATGTCGTTCACCATTGCCTCACCGGGTCTCGAGGAACATCAGGAGCAGGTACACGCAGCAGGCCGGGACCAGCAGTGACCAGCCGGTCAGCAGCATGCCACGCAGGTTCGTCGACCGGGCCAGGCCCATCGCGCCGACCATGTTCGGGTTCGGGAACGGGCCGTAGGTGTCCGCCTTCGACGCGAAGAGCAGCACGATGATCCAGGTGCCGGCCCCGATCCCGATCTGCCCGGCCAGCCCGCCGAAGAGCTCGTTCAACAACACCACCTGGGCGGCCGTCGCGCCGGGGACCCCCACCCAGCCGAGCAGGGCCACCACCACCGCGAACAGGAACGGCCCCAGCGCGCCGATGCTGTCCCCCCAACGGTCGATCACCACGTCGAAGGGCGCGATCAGATCCACCGTCACAAACAGCACTGCCAGCAACAGGAACAGCAGGAACATCCCGCGCATCGACCACGCCCCGGTGCCCAACGCTCGCACCGTCGACCCACCGAGCCCGCCGATCAGCCCGGTGACCACGCCCAGCACCGGCAGAGCCACCACCGGGAAGAACAGTCCGGCGTCGACGACCACCGCGCCGACCACCGACCCGACCAGCAGCACCAGAAAGGTCCAGGTCGCCGCCCGGGTGCGCAGCGTGGTGACTGAAGCATCGCCGGCGGCGTCCTCCGGGCCGTAGACGTCGTCGGTGCGGCGTTGCATCCACAGCGCCACCGGCAGACCGACCAGCACCGACACCGCGGCCAGCGGTAGCGCGCCGTACACCAGGTACTCCGGGTACCCCGCCCCGGCCGCGGTCATGACCGCCACATTCGATCCGGCGAAGGGGGCCAGTGCCAGCCCGGCACCGCCTCCGGCGAACATCATCGATGCGGTCGCGCTCCGGGTGAAGCCGAGTCGTGCCGCCACCGGGATCACCAGCGGTGCGGCGATCGCCAGGGCACCAGCCAGGGTGCCCAACGCCGCCACCAGCACCAGACAGGACAGCATGATCGCCAACGCGGTGGCGGTCCGGCCCCGGTCACCGACAAGCCCGACGATGCCGCGGACCAGCGCCGCAGCCACCCCGGTGCGCCGCAGCACCTCACCGACCGCCGCCCCCAGCACGATCACCAGACCGATGATCGTCACCTGGTTCGGGATCGAGGTGCGCACGATCTCCCACACCGCCGACGGCCCCGGCAGCAGCACCAGCAGCGCCGACGCCAACGCCACCAGCCCGGCCCGCAGCATCGGCGCACCGAGCACCACCAGGACGGTGAACAGCACGATCGGCAGCAGACCCCAGATGCTCGGCGGCGCGGTGAGCAGGCCGGCGACCAGGGAAGCGACCAGCCCGACAGCGGCGGGCGCGACGGTGCGCACGGAGGTCATGAGGGGCGACGGTAGCGGGAATGCGCATGCCTGCGCGATCCAGTACTCAATCGGGCGGGCACCACCCCTGCTTCGCCGGAGGTGTCCTCTCAGGCCGATAGCGTCCCGCGGAGGTGAGCACAGAAAGAAGGTCAACCCCATGACGACGATCGAGACTGTGCGGGGACGTCTGCACGCGACGTTCCGTGAGCCTCTGGACCGGGCCTGGGCCGATGCGGTGATCGGGCTCGACGCGGTGGAGCCGGGGCTGGCCGAGCGGGCGGTGCGGTACATCGTGGCGGGCGACGACCCCGAGTTGCCACTGCGCTGTGCGGGGCCGGCGGCGCAGATGGTTGGTTCCGCGCTCGCGTTGACCCAGACCTGGCACGCCCAGATGGACACCAGCACGTGGGGGAACGACTTCGGGTTCGTCGCACGGCGAGCTCGGCATCGGCTGTATGGCCGCGACGACCTCACCGCCGAGCAAGTGCTGCGATGGGTCCGGGTGTTGACCCCCGCGGCGGAGGGTGTGCAGTGGCAGCCGGGGCCCTGGAGCGACCACGGGGTCCCGCGCTGGTTGTCCGCGCTGCTCTGGGACGCGTTCGGGGTGACAGCGCAGACGATCCAGCGCCGACACGTGCCCGAGGACCGCCCCGCCTTCACTGCTGAACTGCTTCAGCGGATGCTCACCCTCGATGGCCTGGATGACCCCGCTCGCCGATTGGCCCTGGCTCTGTGCGGGGCGGTCCCGCACCGGTCGCCGGCACCGTGTGGCGGGCTGACCGAACGTCTGGCCGCAACGGACTTCTTGGTTCCGGTGGTGGCGGGTCAGGAAGCTGCGGTGACGACTGCCCTCACCGTTGACCCGGCGCGTGCCCGAGCGGCTCTGGTGGACTTCGCCGAGGCACCCGAAATCGTCACGACTTTCGCAGCCCAGATCGTGCCGGGGGTCGGTGCTTCGGGCAAGGGAGTGCGCGAGCGGACGATGATGCTGCTCACCCAGTTGCCTGAGGCGCAGCGGTTGGACCTGCTCGCCACCCAACTCCTGACCGCGCCGAAGCCGCGCCTCGCGGAGATCGCGGCCGCCGTGATCGCCTTGCCCGGCGGGCGGGACCGGGTGGACCGGGTGCGCTCGGACGCCACCGCACCGCGTGCGGCCGTGTTGGCCGGAGTGCTTGCGGACTCGGAGGGCCTCGACGACAACCCGCCACCCCTGACGGTGCCGCCCATGCCGCCCCTGCCCCCGGTGCGACTCCCGGATGATCTGGTCGCACAGGTCCGCCGAGCACTGGACACCAGCATCGAGAACCAGACCGCGGACATCGAGCGTCTGGGCAGCGACCCCGACTCGGTCTTCACCAGCACAGAGTGGGGAAAGCAGAACCTGCGGACCCGGGCGCAGACGGTCGCCGCGCTGACCCTGGTCACGGACGAGGACCTGGAGGCGATCGTCTCCGCCCGGCTGGGAGAGGAAGAAACTTCGTGCACGGAGGCACTTCGGTCCCGGATCCTGCACCAGGTCGAGAAGGCAGACCAGGGGGTCGTCGACCAGACGCTGAGGGCGGTCGAGGGGCTGATCGCCGGGGCCATCGTCGATCAGCCGACGCGGCTGCGATGGGATCGTGCGACTGCTCGACACGGGGTGACCTGGGTCGGGGGAGCCGAGTTGCCACCGATCGATCTTCGGGTCTCCGTGGCGCTGCGGCTGGGAGCCGATGCGACCACCGAAAAACGCGTCCACGCTGTGTGGGAGGCGGTCAACCGCGGGCTCATCGATGATCTGGACCCTGCGCTGGTGTGGCCGTTCTTCGCGGAGAACCCCGCGTTCCTGGCCGAGGCCTTCGGCCGGGGGACCGTTGCGCGTTTCGACCCCGTGGTGATGCAGGCCTACGGGATGCGGGTGTTAGCCACGTTCCCGCGGGTGCCGGATGACTATCTGGGCGACCTGGTGCTGATCGCCCGCGGCACGTCGAAGGTGAACCGTCCGGTCGCCCAGCAGTTGCTCTCCGGACACCCGCAGGTGCGCGACCTGGCCGAGCGCGGGCTCCGGGACGGCAAGGCCGAGGTGCGGGCGGCGTCCGCACGGTGGGTCGGTGAGCTCGGTGACCCGGCGTCGGTCGGCGCACTCCGGGCCGCACTGGCCACGGAGAAGCGCGAGGCGGTGTCGGCCGCCCTGCTGTCCGCGTTGGCTCGCCTCGGCGAGGACATCACCCCGGATCTGTCCCCCCGGGTGCTCCTCGCCCAGGCGCAGGCCGGCCTGTCCCGCAAGCCACCCGCGGGGCTGGACTGGTTCCCGATGGACACGCTGCCCCAGGTGCACTGGGCCGCAGACGGTTCGCCGGTGCCGGCCGAGGTCCTGCGGTGGTGGGTCGTGTTGGCCTGCAAGCTCAAGGACCCGGGCGGCGGCGGACTGATCGGGATCTACCTCGACCTGCTCGATCCGACGGATGCGGTGACGCTGGGCGAGGTCGTGCTGCGGGCGTGGGTCGCCCATGACACCCGACACCCCAGCGACGAGTGGTGCCGCACCGAGGCTGCCGCGCAGGCCCCCGGACGTCTGGCCAATTACCAGCGCTGGGCGGACCGGGAGTGGGGGGCGAGGTTCCGTGGTGCCACCCTGGAGTCGGTCACTAAGGAGATCCGTGCCGAACTGGCGGCCACCTACCTGGGGTCGGCGACCGGGGAGAAGGGGATCCTGGCCCTGGCCACCGCTGCGCCGGGGACGACCATCGCCGCCGTCGGCCGGGCGTACTTCCGGGAGCACCACGGCCGGATGTCCCAGATGGAGTCCCTGGTGCGGGTCGCCGCAGCCAGCGACGACCGGGTGGCCCTGCAATGGGTGCTGTCCGTGGCCCAGCGGTCCCGGGCGGCGTCCTTGCAGGCCAAGACCCGGGAGCTGGTGGACGAGATCGCCGACCGGCGCGGCTGGTCCCCCGAGGAGCTGGCCGACCGCACCGTGCCCACCGCCGGGTTCGACGACGACGGGGTGCTGCGTCTGAGCTACGGCGAACGGACCTTCACCGCCCGGATCACGCCGCGGTACACCGTGGAGCTCTCCGGCGAGGACGGCCACGTGATCAAAGCGCTGCCCGCTCCACGGGTGCATGAGGACGCGGCGACCGTGAAGGTCGCAAAATCTGCCCTGTCGAGCGCTCGTAAGGAACTCAAGGAGGTCGTCACCGCCCAGCGGATCCGGCTGTACGAGGCGATGTGCGGGCAGCGGCGTTGGTCGGGCACGGAATGGTCGGAGCATCTGCTGGCCCACCCCCTGGTCGGTCGTCTGGTCAGTGACCTGGTCTGGATCGAACGGGTCGGGGACACCGAGCGGCTGTTCCGTCCGTCCGAGGGCGCGCTGCTGGGTATCGACGATGACGAGTTCACCCTCGACCCGACCGCAGAGGTGCGGGTGGCGCACCGGGCACTGGTCACCGCCGATGTCGCCGCCGCGTGGCGCGCCCACCTGGCGGACTACCGCGTGCGTCCTCTGTTCGAGCAGTTCAGCGAGGTTGCGCCACCGACGGAGCTGCCGGACCCGATGCGGATCGACGACCGTCGGGGCTGGCTGAGCGACAACTACGCCCTGCGCGGGGTCGCGGCCAAGCGAGACCTGGTCCGCGGCGAGGGTGGGGACGGCGGCTGGTTCACCGAGTACCACAAGCGCTTCGACTCGCTGGGCGTGCAGGTGTCGGTCGGCTTCACCGGGTCGATGCTGCCGGAGAGTGAACAGGTCACCGCCGCCGTGACCGACCTCCGGTTCGCACGGATCGCGGGCCGTCGCACCCGACCGATGCCGGTGGCGGAGGTGCCGCCCGTCCTGCGGTGGGAGGCCTACGGGGACTACCGGGCGATGGCCGAGGCCGGTGCCTTCGATCCGGAGTGGGAGCGGACAACCCGATGGTGACCGAGCAGCGGCTGCCCGCGGAGCAGCGCTACGCCGAGGAGCTGACCGCCCTCGCGGACCGGGACCGCGCCACCGGCGACCCGATCCCGCCGGGGTGGCGGCTGTCCGCCCGCGCCGTGCGGTCCTTCGTCCTCGGCGACGAGGACACCGGGATCAGTCGGAAGTTCTACGGCGACGACCCGTTGGTCGACCGCGCCGTGGTGAGCCTGCTGGGCAACCAGGGACTGATGTTGGTCGGGGAGCCCGGCACGGCCAAGTCCCTGCTGTCCGAACTGTTCGCGGCGGCGATCAGCGGCGACTCCGGCCTGGTGGTGCAGGGGACCGCGGGGACCACCGAGGACCACATCCGGTACTCCTGGAACTACGCCCTGTTGCTCGCCGAAGGCCCGTCGCGGCGGGCCCTGGTGCCGTCCCCGGTGTACCGCGGAATGGAGCACGGTCGGGTCGTGCGCTTCGAGGAGATCACCCGGTGCGCCCCGGAGATCCAGGACACCCTGGTCTCGATCCTGTCCGAGAAGCAGCTGATGGTGCCCGAACTCGGCGAGGAGGCACGGCTTCCGGCTCGGCCCGGTTTTACCGTGATTGCCACCGCCAACCTGCGGGACCGGGGCGTGAATGAGATGTCCGCGGCACTCAAGCGTCGGTTCGCCTTCGAGACGGTGCGGCCGATCGCCGACCGGGAATTCGAGGTCGATCTGGTGCAGCGCGCGTTGGCCGCCGAACTCGGTGACGTCGCGGAGATGGTGGACACCCCGAAGCCGGTGATCGACCTGCTGGTGACGGTCTTCCAGGAGTTGCGGACCGGACGCACCATTGCCGGCACGCCGATCTCCCGCCCGCAGACCGTGATGTCCACCGCGGAGGCGGTGAACGTCGCACACGCCGCCGCGTTGGAGGCCCGCTATCTCGGCGACGGCGTGGTGCACGCCGGTCGTCTCGCCGGGCAGTTGGCCGGGGTGGCGCTCAAGGACGCGCAGGACGACGCCGCCACCCTGCGCTCCTATCTGGACACGGTGGTGCGGGAACGTGCCCGGACTGACGCCACCTGGCGGGCGTTTCTGGAGGGGGCCGCCGGACTGTGGCAGTGACCGACCTGCTCAGCGAGCTCCCGGACCGGACCCGTGAGGGGTTGGACCGGATGCGGATGCTGGCGGCGGACGGGGTCCACCTGGCGGCGGTGCGGCACCACAGCCCGGTGTGCGCCACCGCGGTGCGGACACTGATCGAGGAGGTGCGGCCCACGGCGGTGCTGATCGAGGGTCCGGAGGAGTACACCGCACTGATCCCCGACCTGCTCCGGGAGCACACGCGACCGCCGGTGGCGCTGCTCAGCCACGGACCGCACGCCAGTGGGTTCTTCCCGCTCGCCGAGTTCTCACCCGAGTGGGTGGCGCTGCGGGCGGGTGCCGAGGCGGGCGCGGAACTGTCCTTCATCGACCTGCCGTGGTCCCAGCGGCAGGACACCGGAGACGACGTGGTCGCCCGGTCCGTGATGTCCGAGGCCGCACTGGCGCACTCGCGCACCCTGGCCGCGTTGGCCCGTCGCTTGCACTGCCGCGACCACGATGATCTGTGGGACCACCTGGTGGAGCTCCGGTCCACCGACCAGGCGGCGGACTGGCGCACCGTGTTCCGGGAGGTTGCGGTGTGGGCTGATCTGGCACGGGTCGACGCCACGCAGACCGAATTGCGTGCTGACGGCTCGCTGGCCCGGGAAGAGCGGATGGCAGGCTGGGTGCGGGCGCGGCGGGAACGTGACCCCGCTGGTCCGGTCGTGGTGGTCACCGGGGCGTTCCACACTCTGGCCCTGGCCGATCGGCTCACGTCCGGTGAGGTGGAGGTCCCTGCCGGTCGGGCGGCCGAGCCCGCGTGGTTGGTCCGCTACGACTTCGCGCGACTGGATGCGCTGCATGGCTATGGCGCGGGGATGCGGTCGCCGGGCTTCTACCAGCGGGTGTGGCGGGCCGATCTGCGCTTCGATCCGACACAGTTGCTGGTCGACGTCGCCCGATCCACCCGGGGCACGGCGGACCCGGTCGGCACCGCAGAGGTGCTGGCAGCCACGCAGGCTGCACATCGTCTCGCCGCCCTGCGGGGACACCCGAGCCCTGGTCGGTGCGACGTGCTGGACGCGATCACGTCCTGCTATGTCAGTGCCGACGGGGACTGGCCGCCGGCGGTGCGCGATGCGGTGGCGTCGGCCTTCGGCGGCACCGCCCTGGGCGAGGTCCCACCCGACACCACGGCACCGCCGTTGGTCTCGCGGACCCGGGACCGGGCACGGCGGCACCGGCTGACTCTCACCGACAGCAGCCCGCGACGGACCGAGATCGACCGGCTACGGTCTGCGGAGCACCGAGCCAAGGCCCGGTTCCTCGCCCTGATGAGCTACCTCGGCACCGGATTCGCGCGGCAGCTGTCCGGGCTGGACCTGGCCGCGGGCACCGGCCGTGGACGGCTGTACGAGCAGTGGGAGTACGCCTGGACACCCCTGGTGGAGTCCGAGCTGATCCGGCTCGCGGGACGGGGCGCTGATCTGGAGGACCTCGCAGTGGCGCGGCTGGGGGAGGAGCTGAGCACGCCGACCGACTCGGCTGACCGCGCGACCCGGCTGCTGGGTCAGGCGGTGGCGCTCGGTGTCCTGGACCGGATGCCGGGGCTGGGGGATGAGGTCGCCGAGCTACTCGCACGTGACCCCGGGACCGGTTCAGTGCTCGCCGCGGTCCGTCGGCTGCTGATGCTCTGGCACTCCCGGGACGGACTCGATCTGGGGGACGCCCCGGTGTCCGATCTGGTCGCGCTCGGGGTGCTGGCCTTGACCCAGCGCGTCCCGGACCTGGGTGGTGTGCCGCCGGAGCGTGACGCCGAGGCCGTCTCCACGCTGCTCGGGATCGTCGATCTGGTGGCAGAGCTTGACGATGCCGGGCTCGGTGTCGACCCCGGCCCGCTCCGGCATGCACTGGATCGGCTGACCGCGGCGTCGTCGCCGGCGGTTTCCGGTGCCGCCTTGACCGTGGCGGTGGCCCGCGACAGCGGATCAGTCGCCGAGTGGGCCGAGGCGGTGTCCAGGTATCTGGGTGTCGGTGCCGACGCGGAGACCTCGGTGCGGTTCATCTCCGGTGTGCTGCACGCCGGACCCGATCTGGTCATCCGAGACGACCGGCTGCGCACAGCGGTGGACGCTGCGGTCACGCGCATGTCGGAGTCGACCTTCCTGACCCTGCTGCCCGATCTACGCCACGCCTTCGCCCGGCTCCGTCCGCGCGACACCGCACTGCTGGCCGAACGGCTGCGCGGCGACGGCATCGATGGACCGGTCGATGTGCACGTCACGGGCATTGACGCCCCCACCCTGCGCCGGGGCATCGCGCTGGAACGGGCACTGCGGGCCCAGCTCGCTGCGGAGGGGCTATGACCGACTCCTCCCGACGCTGGCGACTCGTCCTGGGTCGGTACGCCGAGCGTTCGATGCCGACCGCCCACACTCTGGACAAAGCCGACCAGCGAGTGGACCGGGTGCTGGGCCACCTGTACGACCGCGGATATGCCGACCGCGGTCACCGGCACGCGCGCGGCACCGGTGGTGGGCTGGATCCGAGCGCGATCACCGCACTGACCTGGCTGCACCTGGCCGGGGAGCTCTTTCCTCGGTCCACCGTCGAGCGGATGCAGCGCCAGGCCATCGAGGAGTACGGCATGACCGATCTGCTCGCCGACCCGGAGGTGGTCGAGGCGCTCGACCCCAGTCCGGAGCTGGCCAGTGCGCTGCTGGCGGTGCGCGGGCGGCTCGATCCGGGGCTGGAGGCGGGAATCCGGCGGCTGATCGAGCGGGTGGTGGCCCAGGTGGTCGCCCGGATCCGACCTCGGTTCACCAGCGCGTTCTTGGGTCGCCGCAATCGACACCGTCGCTCACCGCTGCCGGTGGCACAGAACTTCGATGCCCTGGGAACGATCCGGGAGAACCTGCGCCACTATGACCCCCAGTCCGGACGGCTGGTGGTGCAGAGGCTGCGATTCGACGCCCGGGTGCGACGCCGACTGACCTGGGACGTGATCCTGCTGGTGGACCAGTCCGGGTCGATGGCGTCCTCGGTGCTCTACAGCGCAGTCTGTGCCGGGATCATGTCCGCGCTGCCCGGCGTCCAGCTGCGGCTGCTGCTATTCGACACGGCGGTGGCCGATCTGACCCATCTGGCAGCCGACCCGGTGGCGGTGCTGATGACCGCCCAGCTTGGGGGTGGCACGGACATCGCCGGTGCGTTGCGGACCGCTGAGTCGATGGTGCACAGCCCGGCCCGCACCGTGGTGATGGTGGTGTCGGACTTCGAGGAGGGCGGTTCCGTCACCGACCTGGTGGCCACCACGCGTCGGTTGCGGACCGCTGGGGTCACCCTGCTGGGGCTGGCCGCGCTCGACGAGCAGGCGAACCCCGTGCACGACCCCGTGGTGGCCGGTCGCCTTGCCGCGGTCGGGATGGAGATCGCCGCGCTGACCCCGGATCACCTCGCGGAGTGGCTGGCAGAGGTGATGCGGTGACCGGCTGGGACGAGGGGGCGCTCACCCTGCTTGTCGGTCCCGGCGTGGTCCGGCGGGCGCGTCGGGTGGTGGACTCGGGCGCGGTCATCGCTGGGCCGGACGGCACCGTGCTGGTGGGCGAGATGCCGGTCCGCACTCGGGGCGCGGTGGAGGACTGGAGCTGTCCGTGTCCGACCGCTGGAGTGTGCGTTCACGTCATCGCAGCGGCCCTGGTCGGCGAATCGGACCGCGCGGTGCCCGATATCGATCCGGTGCGGGTCCAGCGGACGGCAGGGCGCGCCGCGGTCCGGGCCGCCCGGCACCTGCTCCGGGAAGGCCCGGTGGTTCTCAGCACCACCTCCGAACCCGGTCGGCTGCGGATCGAGACCCGACACGGCCCTGTGCTGCTGGTGGACGGCGCGGTCCTCTCGGATCTGACCGGTGCCGAGCGAGCGGCGGTGCACCTCGCCGCGCTCTCCGAGGTGGTGCCGGGCTGGACCTGGATCCCCGGCACCGAACCGGTCGACCCCGACGCGGTGACCGCGGCAGAGCGAAAGGCTGCTGCGGCGGTGGCGGCCGAGGTGCGTTCCCTGGTTAGCCGGGGGATTGGCCGCCTGGTGCCGGAATCCGTCGATCCGCTGCGGGAAATCGGCCTGCGCGCACGCGCGGTGGGGCTGCCGCGGCTCTCCCGACAGGTCGCCCGCTGTGCAGCCACCCTGATGGCGGTTGCCGACGGACAGGACGACGGTGCCGACCTCGACCCGCATGGCGAACTCGCCGAGTGTCACCTGGTGGCCGAGGCGATCGCCGCCCGCGCCGTCGGTGAGCCCCTCGGTGCGCTGCGTGGTCAGTCCCGGCGGCAGACCGACCACGCGGCGGACCGGGAGGTGGTGCCGCTCGGGGCATCCTGGTGGACCGCCCGGACCGGGGCCCGCGGGGTCACCGCTGTGTTCTGGGACCGGGCCGAGGGCGTGATGTTCCAGGTCCGCGCCGCCCGGGCTGCGCACGCCGATCCGGGCTTCCAGCGCATTGCGCGCGCTGTCCTGCTCTGGGGTGCCACCGTGCCGCACCTGCTCGCGGGCCCCTTCCTGCTCCGCGACCTGCGGATCACGGAGGACGGCGAGGTGTCGCCCACCGGAGCCCGGGTCGACCGGGCCGGTGTCGACGCCGCCACCGACCAAGAGCTCCGGTCGATCGGCTGCGATGACTGGTCGCAGCTGCCCAGGCCCGTTCGGGACACCGCCGTGCTGCTTAGCCCCTCGTCAGTGGGTGCCGTCCAGGTGGACGAGGTGGCTCAGGAACTGCTCTGGCCGGTCACCGATCGGCAGGGTCGCGTGATCGCGCTCCGCCTGCCGGTCAGCGCTGAACGCCAGGTCACCGCCGACGCCCTGCTGCGTTACACCGAGGGCACCGCCACCATCGCCCATGTGCTGGTCCTCGCGAGAGACGGTCGATGGGAACCGGTGTCCGTCGTGGTGGACCGAGCCGCCGGACCGGTGGTGATCAGCCTCGACTTCGCGCCGCAACGACGCGTCTCCGGTGCGCGCCTCGACGCGCTCAGGGAGCGGTTCCGCGGGATCCTCGACCGTCGAGAGCACGTCCCGGTGCCGATCAGCCCGCCGGACCCGATCGTCGACCTCTGCCACGAGGTGATCGCGCTCACTGACGACGTTGCCTTCACCGGTGTGACCACACTGGGTGAGCACCGCCACCGTCGCTTGGTCAGGGCCACCCGGCAGGCGGATGCCCTCGCCTGGGGGCTGCTGTCCGACGCGATGACACGATGGGTCGCCGACCCCATGAACGCGGGCGCCCTGCTGCGCGTCCGTGCCCTG
Organism: Cellulomonas sp. NPDC089187; assembly: GCF_040685135.1. Taxonomy (NCBI): domain Bacteria; kingdom Bacillati; phylum Actinomycetota; class Actinomycetes; order Micrococcales; family Cellulomonadaceae; genus Cellulomonas; species Cellulomonas sp. NPDC089187. Next base: position 211,021 of record NZ_JBFBHI010000001.1, read on the forward strand.
GCCGCGCGGATGCTGGGCTTAGCGCGCTGAGTCGACCTGACAGACTGTCCGCATGTGTTTCCCCGTGCCCTGCGCCCAGTGCGGCCGCACCACCTGGTCCGGTTGCGGACAGCATGTCGACGACGTCCGGGCACAGGTGCCCGCCGAGCAGTGGTGCGGACACCCCCAGGCGTAACGTGACCGCATGACGCTCGACGCCGAGCTCGTCGACTGGTTGCTGGACACCGACCCGGCCCTGCGCTGGCAGGTCCAGCGCGATCTCCTGCAAGAGCCGGCAGACGTCTGGCAGGCCACCCGTGCCCTGGTACCCACCGAGGGGTTCGGGGCACGACTGCTGTCGTTGCAGGACCCAGACGGGCAATGGGCGGGTGGCGCATTCTTCCCGCGTGGCTTCGACGGCATGGGCGAAGGGCAACCCTGGACCGCCACCACCTGGTCGCTAAACTCCCTGCGCGAATGGGGCGTCGACGCAGCGATGCTGGGGGACACTGGCGCTCGACTGGCCACCGTGCGCTGGGAGTACGACGACTTGCCCTACTGGGGCGGCGAGGTCGACGTCTGCATCAACTCCTGGACCCTGATGAACGGCCTCTGGCTCGGCATCGATGTCGACCCTCTGGTCGACTGGTTTCTTCAGCACCAGCAATCTGACGGCGGCTGGAACTGCGAATGGGTCGAGGGCTCCACGCGGTCCTCCTTCCACTCCACCCTCAACGCCTTGCGCGGACTCCTCGACCACGCCCAACGCACCGGCGACCTGGACCGCACCGCGGAGGCACGGCACCGGGGCGAGGAGTATCTGCTGGCCCGTCGGTTGCACCGGCGGCTGTCCACCGGGGACTCCGTCGGGCCGTGGACGACGCGGCTCCGGTACCCGTGGCGGTGGGCGTATAGCGTGCTGGGGGCGGCCGAGTACTTCCGGGCTGCTGCCGGGCTGGAGGGCACCGCGCCTGATTCTCGGCTAGGCGAGGCGATGGACCTGATCCGGGATGCGCGGGGTGCGGACGGTCGGTGGGAGCAGGGGCCGCGGTTGGCGGGCGAGGCGTGGTTCGAGGTGGACGTGCCGGAGGGGGAGCCGTCACCGTGGGTCACCTGGGCGGCGATCCGGGTGTTGGACTGGTGGGACAGCGCCTTACTACCCTCGCATCCATGAAATGGTCCGCGTGGGGTGTTGTTCTCGGATACGTCATTGTGGTGGCTTTATTGGTGTTCACACCGATCTCGGCCTCGATTTCTGACCCGAGCGCCCGCATGTCGTGCGCGCCGATTGGTCTGGGAGTTGCGGCGCAGGACAGTGATCGGGGCTTCTGGTCGGCGAGTGATGCGATCACATCGTCCGACCATGCTGATGTCGACTGGGATTCGGTTCAGCAGCGAGCAGCGTTGTCCTGTCACTCGGCTAGTCAGGGAAGGCTTGCATTCCTGGTCATCGTCACCGGGATCGCGGCGGTTGTCTTCACTCGATTGGGTGATGTGCGCATTGATCGAGAGTCGATCGCGTGAGTGTGATGGGCGGCTGGCGGGGCATCGTCGACGCACTGGTCGCGCTGACCGACGAGGGGTGCGTGGCCGCCGGGGCGTGAATGGCCGGGAACCACCCGACCCCCTCGCGCGTTCGGCCCTGAGCAGCGTGCCCGTGAAATCCCTGTGCGTGTCAGACCCCCGGGCCTATGCTGTCGCTCTCATCGCCCGGCTCTGCCGGCCACACCGTCACGACCCGGCTCGCTGGGGCGGACGTGCTCGTTGACCAGATGGTTCGCCACCACGGCGCGCACTCACCCCGGAGATCCTGTGCTCGGACGACTTCTACTTCGCTACCTCGCGCCCTATCGCTGGTTGCTGCTGGGCGTGCTGGTGTTCCAGTTCGCCTCGGCGCTGGCCATGCTGTACCTGCCCAGTCTGAACGCTGACATCGTGGACCAGGGGGTGGCGCGGGGCGACACCGGCTACATCTGGCGCACCGGCGGTTTCATGTTGGCGGTGTCGCTGGGGCAGATCCTGGCCGCGATCATCGCGACCTTCTTCGCGGCGCGCGCGGCCATGCAGATGGGCCGTGACCTGCGTGACGACATCTACGCCCGGGTGTCGGGCTTCTCCGAGCGTGAGGTGTCGCAGTTCGGAGCCGGGTCGTTGATCACTCGGAACACCAACGACGTTCAGCAGGTCCAGATGGTCAGCATGATGGGCGCGACCATGCTGGTCACTGCTCCGCTGCTGGCCATCGGCGGCATCGTGATGGCGCTGCGTCAGGACGTGAGCCTGTCCTGGTTGATCGCGGTGTCGGTGCCGACGTTGCTGGTGATCGCGGGGATCGTGATCAGCCGGATGATCCCGCTGTTCCGCAGCTATCAGACCAAGCTCGACTCGGTGAACCGGATCATGCGTGAGCAGCTGACCGGTGTGCGGGTGGTGCGCGCGTTCGTCCGGGAGCAGATCGAGTCTGAGCGGTTCCGGGTGGCGAATACCGACATCCTGGTGGTCGGACGCAAGATCGGGTCGCTGTTCGTGGTGCTGTTCCCGCTGGCGATGCTGGTGCTGAACGTGACGACCATCGGCGTGATCTGGTTCGGGGCGATCCAGGTGGACGAGGGCAGTGTGCAGATCGGCACCCTGCTGGCATTCATGCAGTACATCGGTCAGATCCTGATGGGTGTGCTGATGGCCAGCTTCATGACGGTGATGATCCCGCGTGCTGCGGTCTCCGCCGAACGTGTCACCGAGGTGCTGTCCTCGGAGTCGACGCTGAGCATTCCCGCGCAGCCGGTGACGGAGTTCCCGGAGCCGGGCGCGGTGAGCCTGGAGGACGTGACCTTCACCTATCCGGGCGCTGAGCATCCGGTGCTGTCCCGGGTGAGCTTCGACGTGCGACCGGGGCAGACCCTGGCCGTGATCGGGTCCACCGGCGCGGGCAAGACCACGCTGATCTCGCTGCTGCCCCGCCTGTTCGACGCCACCTCCGGCACGGTCCGGGTCGGCGGGGTCGATGTGCGTGACGCGGAGTTGGAGCACCTGTGGTCCCGGATCGGTCTGGTGCCGCAGCGTCCGTTCCTGTTCGCGGGAACGGTGGCCTCCAACCTGCGGTTGGGTAACGAAGACGCCAGCGACGGTGACCTGTGGCGCGCCCTGGAGATCGCGCAGGGCAGCGACTTCGTGCAGCAGATGGACGGCGGGCTTGAGGCGCGGATCGCGCAGGGCGGCACCAATGTCTCCGGTGGGCAGCGGCAGCGGTTGGCCATCGCCCGGGCACTGGTCCGCAAGCCGGACATCCTGGTCTTCGACGACTCGTTCAGCGCGCTGGACCTGGCCACGGATGCGCGCCTGCGCCAGGCGTTGTGGTCGGAGCTGCCGGAGGTGACCAAGGTCGTGGTGGCCCAGCGGGTGTCCACTGTGACCGGTGCGGACCAGATCATCGTGCTCGAGGACGGGCAGGTGGCCGGACATGGGACGCATGAGGAGCTACTCGCGTCCAACCAGACCTACCGCGAGATCGCGGAGTCCCAGCTGTCCGTGGAGGCCGGAGCATGAGCGAGCAGAAGACAGCCCCGGAGCTGACCGACGAGGAGAAGTACGAGCTGGAGCTGGGCGAGCAGGCCCGGATCGCCTCGGACTCCTGGGACTCGGTCGCGCCAGGTAAGGCGGACAACTTCAAGGAGAGCTTCGGGCGGATGCTCGGGCTGCTCAAGCCGTACATGGCGGCGCTGATCGCGGTGACGATCATGGGCGCGGCCGGTGTGGTGCTGACCGTGCTCGCCCCGCGGGTGCTGGGCAATGCCACCAACGAGGTCTTCGAGGGGTACATCTCGAACCAGCTACCGGCCGGCACCTCGCAGGAGCAGGCGGTCGATGGGCTGCGGGCTGCCGGCCAGGACCAGCTCGCGGCGATGGTCGAGGCGATGGACCGGCTGATCCCGGGCCAGGGCATCGACTTCAGCCGACTGGGATCGATCCTGGTCACCGTGCTCGCGTTGTACGCCGCCGGTGCGTTTCTGACCTGGTTGCAGGGCTACATCATCAACATTGTGATGGTCCGGGCGATGTGGCGGCTGCGCGAGGACGTCGAGGCCAAGATCAACCGGCTGCCGCTGCGCTACTTCGACCGGGTGCAGCGCGGTGAGCTGATCAGCCGGGTCACCAATGACATCGACAACATCACCCAGACCATGCAGCAGTCGCTGTCCACGGCGCTGACCAGTGTGCTGACGGTGATCGGTGTGCTGGTGATGATGTTCTCCATCTCGTGGCAGCTGGCGCTGATCGCGCTGGTGTCCTTGCCGTTGATGGGTGTGATCTTCGGGGTGATCGGCCCCAAGTCGCAGAAGGCCTTCGGCATCCAGTGGCGCAAGGTCGGTCGGTTGAATGCCCGGGTGGAGGAGTCGTTCTCCGGGCACGCGCTGGTCAAGGTCTTCGGTCGTCGCCAGGACTTCCAGGACAAGTTCAAGGCCGAGAACGAGGAGCTGTACCAGGCGTCGTTCAAGGCGCAGTTCCTGTCCGGGATCATCTGGCCGGGGATGAGCTTTGTCGGGAACCTGACCTATGTCGGGATCGCGGTGGTCGGTGGACTGATGGTCGCCAACGGTTCGATGCGACTGGGCTCGGTGCAGGCCTTCATCCAGTACGCGCAGATGTTCACCCAGCCGCTGTCCGAGCTGGGTGGCATGGCCGCAGTGGTCCAGTCCGGCACCGCCTCGGCCGAGCGGGTGTTCCAGCTGTTGGACGAGGACGAGCAGTCCGCCGATGACGTGGACGCCCCGGCACCGGCCGAGGGCGACGGCACCATCGAGTTCGAGCACGTCCGGTTCTCCTACCGGGAGGACCAGCCGCTGATCGAGGACCTGTCCTTCACCGTCCGGCCCGGCCAGACCGTGGCCATCGTCGGACCCACCGGTGCGGGCAAGACCACCCTGGTCAACCTGCTGATGCGGTTCTACGAGCTGGACGGCGGCCGGATCCTGGTCAACGGGCAGGACATCGCCGACCTGAGCCGGCACGATGCGCGTGCCCGGACCGGGATGGTGTTGCAGGACCCGTGGCTGTTCTCCGGAACCATCCGGGAGAACATCCGCTACGGGCGTCAGTCCGCCAGCGATGACGAGGTGTTGGCCGCAGCGAAGGCCACCTATGTGGACCGGTTCGTGCACTCGTTGCCGGACGGGTATGACACGGTGCTGGAGGAGGATGCGGCGAACGTCTCGGCCGGTGAGAAGCAGCTGATCACCATCGCCCGGGCCTTCGTGGCGCAGCCGTCGGTGCTGATCCTGGACGAGGCGACCAGCTCGGTGGACACCCGCACCGAGCGACTGCTGCAGCAGGCAATGGCCACGCTGCGGCGGGGTCGGACCTCATTCGTGATCGCGCACCGGCTCTCCACGATTCGGGATGCGGACCTGATCCTGGTGATGGAGCACGGCGCCATCGTGGAGCAGGGCACGCACGATGAGCTGATCACCCGGGAGGGGGCGTACCACCGGCTGTACCAGTCGCAGTTCGCGGCGGCGGTGGTCACTGATGAGGAGCAGGCCGCCGTGGCGGGGGAGCAGCCCACCCCCGACCCGGAGGTCGAGTCCAGCGAGGTTCCCGCGCAGGGCTGACCGCGCGATCCTGATGACGCCACGGCGGCGGTCCTCCCGAGGGAGTAGCCGCCGCCGTGGCGCTGTGTCCGCACGCAGTGACGGCCCTGGTTCAGCTCCGATCCGCCCAGGACCAGATGTCCTCACCGCGCAGGGACACATCCGCCCCACCATCGTCGTAGATCACCTGTCCGGCCAGGTGCGTGTTCTCCGGTCCGGTCAGCCAGATCAGCAGGTGCGCGATGGACCCGGGCGGTTGGTGGTAGCCGAGCGGCATCGGCACCGCCGCATCCACCATCGCCACGGTCGTCGGGTCGGAGAGCAGGTCCTGGGTCATCGGGGTCAGCACGGTTCCGGGCGCGACGGCATTGAGCGGGATCCCGGCACCCGCCCAGGCCGGGGTGATCGATTCGCGGCGCACCCACCGGGAGAGCGCCCGCTTGGAGGAGGGATAGACGATGTAGCCCGCCTCCGGCCCGTGGGCGCACAGCTCATGCGCGATCGCCAGGGCACGCTGCTCGTCACCGGCCAGGGCGGCGGCGACCAACTCGGGGGAGTTCGGTTGCAGGGAGGCCATCGAGGACACCACGGCGGCACGCGGTGCGGCGGAACGGCTCAGCGCGGGCAACAGACCGGTCAGCAACTCCGTCACCCCGAAGTAGTTGACCGCGATGGTGGCGGGCACCGGTGCGGAGATGCCGGCGCAGGCGATGACCGCGTCGATGACCCCATCCGCCCGGTCAGTGGTCTCGCGGACGGCCCGTTCACGAGCCTCGGGCACGGACAGGTCGGCGTTGATATCGGCCTCGCGCAGGTCGATGCCGATCACCCGGTCACCGCGATCTCGCAGGAGCTCAGCGGTGGTGGCTCCGATGCCGGAGGCGGATCCGGTGACGACGATGGTGCGGGTCATGACACTCCCTCGGTCGAGGTGCCGGGTGGGAGTGCGCGGTCGGTGGCACCGTCGCCGTCGACCCGCGCGGGTCCGGGCCGTCGACGACATCGGTGGCGTCGTGGCGGGTGGGCCGCACCCAGCGCCGTGGTGTGCCCACGACTATAGTGACGCGCTGTGCCAAAAAACAGTGCCTCCGGTCACGGACGCGGCCGGCCCACGGTGGTGGACGACACCGCGGTGAGCATCGCGGCGATCCAGCTCTGGACCGCGCAGGGATTCGCCGCCACCGGATGGCGGGAGCTCGCCGACGCCACCGGGATCAGCGTCCGCACGCTGATCCGGCACTACTCCGAGCGCTCCGCGATCTTCTGGTCCGGAGTGCCGTTGGCCGCCGAGCGCCTGCGCACCGCCCTGGCCGCCGCGGACCCGACGGCACCCCTGGCCGATGTGCTCCGCACCGCGGTGCTGGCATCGATGGCACCGCCCACCGGCCGCCTCGGCGCGCAATGGGCACGGCTGATCGAGAGCGAGCCGGAGTTGGCGGCGAGCGCACATCGGGCCTACCGCCCGTGGCGGGACGCGCTGGCCGACTACCTCAGCGACCGCCTGCCGCAGGCACCGCCCAGCATCCCGCTCGCCCTGGCCGCCGCCTATGAGTCGGCGAGCCACACGGCACTGGTGCAGTGGGTGGCCAGTGGCGCCGGTGACGATCCGAGCCGCGCGGTGGACGAGGCGCTGCGTTGGCTCGGGGTGTTCGCCACGGCCCACACAGTCGACACGTAGCCCGCAACTCGGACCCTGAGTGACCGGCGCGACCCGCGACAGGCACCGAGGGGGTGCTGGCCGGGGTCTAGGGTCGCGGACGTGTTGGCCATCGTGGTGATCGTCCTGACTGTGCTGGTGACCGCTGCGGCGGCGGTTCTCGGCCCCCGCTTCGGGCTGCCCGCGCCGCTGATCCTGGTGCTGGTGGGGATCGCGGTGAGCTTCCTGCCGGTGGTGCCGGCGGTGGACATCGAGCCGGAGTGGATCCTGGCCGGGGTGCTGCCACCGCTGTTGTACTCCGCGGCGGTGTCGATGCCGACCATGAGTCTGCGTCGGGACTTCGGTGCGGTCAGTGGGCTGTCGGTGGTGTTGGTCGTCGGGACGTCGCTGGTGCTCGGGCTGTTCTTTGCGTGGGTGGTGCCGGGGATCGACCTGGCCTGGGGTGTGGCGCTGGGCGCGATCATCAGCCCGACGGATGCGGTGGCGACCCGGATCGTGAAGAACGCCGGTGCCTCGCCGCGGGTGGTGGCGCTGTTGGAGGGCGAAGGTCTGCTGAACGACGCCTCGGCGCTGGTGGTGCTGCGGACGGCTATTGCGGCGACGGCGGTGGCGTTCTCCTTCTGGCATGCACTGGGCACGTTCCTGTACGCCGTGGGGGTGGCGGCGCTGATCGGGTGGATCGTCGGGCGGCTCAATGTGCGGATCCGCGCCAGGGTCACGGATGCGACCGTCAACACACTGCTCAGCTTCACCGTGCCGTTCATCGCCTCCATCCCGGCCGAGGAGCTGGGGGCCTCCGGGCTGGTCGCGGCGGTGGTGGCGGGGCTGATCACCGGATGGCGCGGCCCCCGAGTGCTCGCGCCACAGCACCGGCTCTCCGACCAGCAGAACTGGGCCACGGTGGAGCTGGTGTTGGAGGGCGTGGTCTTTCTGACGATGGGGTTGCAGCTGTACGGCCTGGTGGAGGAGGTGCATGCCGACCACCAGGGGATCGGCGTGGCGGTGTTGCTGGCCGTGGCGGCGCTGGCGATCACCGTGCTGGTGCGCGGGGCATTTGTGGTGCCGATGCTGGCGTGGCTGCGACGCAAGGCGGCCCGGGGCGCGGCGGTCGCCCCGCGGTTGACCGCCATTGAGCAGACGTTGGCCGATCCGGAGTGGGCGCAGAAGTTCCTGGTCCGCCAGCGCGAGGCCCGCGAACGTGGAGAGTTCGTCGGTGACCCCAGGGGTGTGGCCGGGCGTGGCCGGTCGGATCTGCCCCGGCTAGGCGGTCCGGCGGTGCGGCGCGAGGTGGTCGAGGCGGAGCGGATGGCGACCGGGAAGGCGGTGACCGAGGGCGCGACCACGGTGCCTGCGGTCGCTGCGGACCGAATCCCCGCACCGCGACCGGTGGGTGGCGGTGCGCACCCCCGTGGTCACCGTTGGAACATGCGCCTGCGGCTGCGCATGATCGCCCGTCGTCGTGGTCGTGCGCGGGTGCCCGCCGACCGCCAGGCCGACCTGAGTCGGTTCAGTACCCGGGTCCGCCGGATGCTGGCGGATATCGACTACTTCCGCCGCTCGCCACTGGGCAAGCGGGAGGGCGTGATCGTGGTGTGGGCGGGGATGCGCGGCGCCGTCACTGTGGCTGCGGCTCAGACCTTGCCCGCGGACACCCCCGACCGGGCACTGTTGGTGGTGATCGCCTTCATCGTGGCGGCGTTCTCCCTGCTGATCCAGGGCGGCAGCATCGGGTGGATGGCCGCCCGGCTGGCACCGGAGCCGGAGGCGGTGGCCCGGCAGGAGGCGGAGGCCGCACAGGAGCACGGGCGGTTGCTGGCACTGCTGGAGGAGGCCTCTGCGGCGGCGGATCAGGAAGCCTCCGGTCAGGCGACCGAGCTGGATCGGTTGGTGGCGCAGCGCACCGCGCTGTTGGACGCCCGGGATGACGGGGCCTTCGACGCGGAGGCGCTCTCCGGTGCGTTGGAGGCCATCGACGCGGAGCAGATCAGTGTGGAGCTGCGCGGCGGAGCCTGACGCGGCTGTGCGGTACAGGCGATTTCACCCGATGGGGTGTTCCGGGTGAGACTGCCGGTCATGAGCATCGATGCCCGTCGTCCGGTCCGCCTGCTGCGTCGCATTCGTCCCTGGGGTGGTCCGCCCGTCGACGTCCTGATCGGGGCGGATGGCCGGATCGAGCAGATCGGGGCGGTGTCGCAGGAGGGCATCGATCCGGCGGCGGTGCTGGACGGTCGCGGACTGCTGGCGCTGCCCGGGATCGTCAACGCTCACGCCCATGTCGACAAGTCGTGGTGGGGGCTGCCGTGGCAGTCTTACGGCGGCGAGGGCGGCACGGACGGTCGGATTCGGCACGAGCGCGCCCGGCGGGACGAGCTGGGCATCCCGGGCGTGCGGCCGACGGCGGCGGTGCTGGCGCAGATGGTTGCGCACGGCACCACCGCGATCCGCAGTCACGTCGACGTGGACCTGGGGGTCGGCCCGCGGGGGATCGAGGCGGTCCGGGAGGCGGCGGCCACCTACGACGGGGCGCTGGACGTGCAGATCGTGGCCTTCCCGCAGGATGGTGTGCTGCGCCGGCCCGGGGTGCTCGATCTGCTGCGTGACGCCGCGCGGGCGGGTGCCGAGCACATCGGCGGGTTGGACCCGGCCGGGATCGACCGTGATCCGGTGGGGCAGATCGACGCGATCCTCGGTCTGGCCGCGGAGGAGGGCGTCGGGGTGGACATCCACCTGCACGACCCGGCCGAGCTGGGCGCGTTCCAGTTCGAGCTGATCGTGGACCGGACGGTGGCGCTGGGCTTGCAGGGTCGGGTGACCATCGCCCACGGCTTCGCCATCGCGCAGCTGCCGGAGGGTCCGCGTCGGGAGCTGCTGGCCCGGATGGGGGAGGCCGGGGTGTCAATGACGACGGTGGCGCCACTGCGTCTGCCGCAGTTGCCGCTGGCGGAGCTGGACGAGGCGGGGGTGCCGGTCGGCTTCGGCACTGATGGCATCCGTGACCTGTGGAGCCCGTACGGGACCGGGGACACGCTGGGCATCGGCTGGCAGTTCGCGCGGTCGTCGTCGCTGGTCCGGGACGAGGATCTGACCCGGGTGGTGCGCGGTCTGACCAGCGCGGGTGCGTGGGCGGTGGGCCGCAGCGCGCAGGAGCACGATCTGGTGGTCGGCGGTCGGGCGGACATCGTGCTGCTGGATGCAGAAAACCCGATGGATGCGCTGGTGCGGACTCCGCCGCGGGAGGTCGTGATCGGCGGCGGGCGGGTGCTGGTGGGCTGAGTCACCCAGAGGCGGAGGCACCCACCGGGGTCAGACCAGTCCGAGTGCCCGCAGGGTCGACTCGATCCGCGCGTCGTCGGGCTCGCGCAACGGGGCAGGCAGGCACGGCTCCTCGACGAGTCCCAGCAGACGGGCCGCCACCGCTGACACCCGCAGCCCACCGTGTCGGGGGATCAGCTCCCACAACGGGTCGAACCGGGCCGCCTGGGCCACCGGGTCGTCCGCCCGGGCGATGTCGAGCATGGCCTCCGGCAGGATCCCGGCGAGGGAGCTGAACCAGAGGTCGCAGCCGGCAGCGAGTCCGGCGGCGCCCGAGCCGTCACCGGAGACACCCACCGCCACGCCACGGGGGAGCAGTGCACGGATCTGAGCCAGATCCTCGGGCACGCCGGGCACCTTGATCGCGGTCACGTTCCCGAGCGCGGCGATCCGGCCGTACAGCTCGGGGGTGAACCGGAACTGGGTGGTGCGCGGGTTGTCGTAGATCACTAGCGGCACATCCAGTCCGGCGAGCACGGTCCGGAACAGCGCGAGCACCTCATCCTCGGTCAGCGGCTGGTAGGCCACCGGGGCGAGCAGCACCGCGTCGACTCCTGCTGTTTGTGCGTCCTCGGCGTAGGTCAGCACGTCGCGGGTGCGTAGGCCGCCGATCCCGGCCATTACCGGGGTGGCGTCGGCGTGCTCGATCACGGTGCGCAGCGCCGTCGAGCGTTCGGTGCGGGACAGCAGCGGGGCCGCGCCGGTGGAGCCGAGTGCCCCGATGGAGTCGACGCCGGCGGCGGTCAGGCGGTCGACGATCCGGGCCAGGGCGGCGGTGTCGACCGCCTCCTCGCGGATCGGGGTCAGCGGGAAGGCGCTCAGGCCGGTGAACATTCGGGCATCATGCCGGAACCGGACAGGCATTGTCTGTAAGGCAAGCCTCAGCTAATCTCTCGCTTCGTGCCCATCCACACTGCCGCGATGGCCGCGCGCGACGTCACCATCGGCTATGGCGGGGATCCCGTCGTCACCGGTGCCAGCGTCGAGGTCGCGGCGGGCCAGGTGACCGCCCTGGTCGGACCGAACGGGTCCGGGAAGTCGACGCTGTTGCGTGGCATGGCCCGGTTGCAGCGGCTCTCCGACGGGGGCATCGAGCTGGGCGAGGCTGATGCCGCGGCGCTGAGCTCCCGGGAGTTCGCTCGTCGGGTGACGTTGCTGTCCCAGTCCCGTCCGACCCCGGCGGGGATCACGGTGCGCGACGCGGTGGAGTTCGGCCGCCACCCGCACCGGCAGGGTTGGCGGGGCAGCGACCCGCAGGGGCACGCCGCAGTGGACCGGGCGCTGGCGCTGGCCGGGATCGCCGACCTCGCGGACGATGACATGGACGCCCTGTCCGGTGGGCAGGTGCAACGGGTGTGGTTCGCCAGTGCGCTCGCCCAGGACACGGGCGTGCTGCTGCTGGACGAACCGACCAACCACCTGGACCTGCGCTATCAGGTCGAGGTGCTGGAACTGGTCCGCGAGCTGGCTGACGTGCACGGCGTCGCGGTCGGTGTGGTGCTGCACGACCTGGAGCAGGCCGCCGCGGTGGCCGACCGGGTGCTGGTGCTGGCCGAGGGCCGAGTCGTCGCCGACGGCAGCCCGGAGCAGGCGTTGACCTCTGCCCTGCTCAGCCGGGTCTACGAGATCGAGATCGAGGCGGGCATCACCCCGTCCGGACATGTGACCGTCCGGGCGCCCCGACTCCAGCTGCGCCGGGTGCGCGCTGCGGAGCACGCCGCGGTCTGAACCCCCTGCACGTTTGTCACGGGCGCGACGCGCGGGCGCCCTCTCACCCCCTGCGCAGACATGAGGAACGAATGAGCACGCGACGTGCGCTGACCGCGGCCCTGGCCGTCGGGACGCTCGCCCTGGTGGCCGCCTGTGGCACCACCGACGCCCCGGCGGACGAATCGACCAGCACCGCGGACGCCTCCGCCGGTCCGGTGTCGATCACCGACGACCGCGGCGAGACCGTGGAGCTGGACTCCCCGGCGGTCAACGTCGTCTCCCTGGAGTGGATGCAGACCGAGATGCTGGCCTCGCTGGGTGTGGACCCGGTGGGTGCGGCCGATGTTGAGGGCTACACCTCCTGGGTGGGCACCGCGGTGCCGCTGAGCAGCGACCCGGAGGACGTCGGCACCCGGGGAGAGCCGTCGGTGGAGGCCATCGCCTCGCTGGAGCCGGACCTGATCGTGGGCGTGACCACCTCCATCCCGGAGGAGGCCATGGAGCAGATCTCCCGGATCGCGCCGGTGGCGTTGTTCGACGGGGCGAGCGCCGATGACCCGATCGGCTATGTCAATGACATGCTGACCTCGATCGGCACCCTGGTCGGCAAGGAGGATGTGGCGGCCGAGGTCATCGCGGACACCACGCAGCGGATCGAGGACAACGCCGCCGCCATCGCCGACGCCGGTCTGACCGATGTCCCGGTGGTCTTCGCCTCGCCCTACGCGGAGGGTGCCAACGTCACCATCCGGATGCACGGTCCGCGCTCGGCGGTCCAGGCCGTCGCCACGGAGATGGGGCTGGGGTCGGCCACTCAGGACCCGGGCGATGATGCCTACGGGCTGTCCTCCATGGATGTCGAGGGGTTGACCGCTCTGCCGGCCGACACCCGGTTTCTGTACTGGGGCAATGACACCGAGGAGGACACGGTGACCACCGTCCTGGCCTCGAACCCAATCTGGCAGTCGCTGCCCTTCGTCCAGGACGGCCACGTGTACCGCGCCGGAGTGGGCATCTGGGCCTACGGCGGTCCGGAGTCGCTGGCCGCGTGGAGCGACGACCTGGTCGCGCAGCTCACCGCCGCATGATCGACGCGCCCCCCGCCGTTCGACCGACGCCGCCGCCGGTCCGCGACCGCCAGACGCTGCGCACCGTGCTGATCGGTGCGCTGCTGGTGGCGTGGCTGGTGGCGGTCGCCGCCGTGCACCTGACCCAGGGCACTGCGGATGTCACCGTCGGCGAACTGTGGGGGGCGCTGACCGGCGGCCCGGCGCTGGACCAGGCCGCTGCTGTGGTGACCGCGTCGCGCATCCCGCGTCTGTTGGCCGGTGTGCTGGTCGGCTGCGCGCTGGGTGCCTCCGGCGCGGCGATGCAGGGGGTGGCGCGCAACCCGCTCGCCTCCCCGGACACCACGGGGGTGAACGCCGGGGCCTACCTGGCGCTGACCGCCGTGGCGGCCTTCGGGGTGAATCTCGGGTCGTTGTCCGGGGTGGCGGTGGCCTTCGTCGGTGGCCTGGTCACTGCCGGGGTGGTGATGGGCCTGTCCGGGGGCGTGGCGTCCTCGCCGGTCCGCCTGGTGCTGGCCGGGACCGCGATCACCCTCGGACTGCATGCGATCACCTCGGCGCTGCTGTTGCTCTTCCCCTGGGAGACCCAGGGACTGTTCGCCTGGGGTGCCGGCTCGCTCGGTCAGAACGGGCTGGACACCGTGCGGGTGATCCTGCCCGTGGTGCTGGTCGGGATGCTGGCGTTGATCTGGACCGGGCGGCGGATCGACCTGTTGCAGCTCGGCGACGACGCCGCGCGCTCGCTCGGGGTGGATGTCGGTCGGACCCGGGTGATCGTGGTGGTGCTCGCGGTGCTGCTGGCCACCTGCGCGGTGGCGACCACCGGCCCGATCGGGTTCGTCGGTCTGTGCGCGCCGCTGCTGATCCGGTTGGCGGCGGGCTGGGTGCGGCCACTGCGCAAGCACCGGCTGATGATCCCGGCTGCGGCGCTGGCCGGAGTGGCGCTGGTGCTGACGGCGGATGTGGCGCTGCGCGCGGTCTTCGGACCGTTGAGCGGCGTGACGGTCCCCACCGGGGTGGTCACCAGCATCCTGGGGGCGATCGCGCTGATCCTGCTGGCCCGTCGTGCCCGGTCGGCGCTGGAGGCGGACACGCTGGCCACACTGCGGGCGGGTGGGCGACTGGCCCGCCGAGCACCGTGGCTGATTCTGGCCGCCGCCGGGGTGCTGTTGGTGGTGGCTGTCGTTGCCGGGGTACTGCTCGGTGACTCGACGGTGCTGCTCGGCGATGTGAGCAACTGGCTGGCCGGGCGCGCCTCGGTCCGGTTGGACATCATCCTGGACTCCCGGGTGCCGCGGGTGGCCGCCGCACTGTTGGCCGGGGCGTGTCTGGCGCTGGCCGGTGCCCTGGTGCAGACCGTGACCCGCAACCCGTTGGCCGACCCCGGGGTGCTCGGTGTGGCGAATGCCGCGGGGTTGGGGGCGGTGGCGGTGATCGTCGCGACCGGTGCCGGGTCCTACGTCACGATCCTGGCGGGGTCCATGGCCGGGGCCCTGGTCGCTGCGTTGATCGTCTTCGGGATGGCCGCCCGGGGTGGGATGGCCTCTGGTCGGATCGTGCTGGTGGGTATCGGCGTGCAGGCGGCGGCCAGTGCCATCACGACGCTGGTGTTGGTGCGCACTGACCCGTGGAACCAGAACCGGGCGATCACCTGGCTCGGTGGGTCGACGTTCGGTGCCGGACCCAAGCAGCTGATCCCGATGGCGATCGCGTTGGTGATCGCGGTGCTGATCGTCGCCCGGACCCACCGGGATCTGGATCTGGTGCAGGTGGACGACACCACGCCACGGGTGCTGGGCGTGGCCCTGGCACGCAGTCGGCGGCTGCACATCGGGGTGGCGGTGCTGCTGACCGCGGCGGCGACCGCAGCGGTCGGACCGATCGCGTTTGTCGGATTGGTCGCCCCGCATGCCGCCCGGATGCTGATCGGCAAGAAGCACCGGTGGCTGCTGCCGATGACCCTGATGCTGGGCGCGCTGCTGGTTTGTGTGGCGGACACCGTGGGGCGTACGGCGATGGCCCCGGCTCAGTTGCCCGCGGGGTTGGTGACCGCGCTGGTCGGCACGCCGTACTTCATCTGGCTGCTGTGGCGGATGCGGGTCCGGCGCGGGTGAAGGTCTCGCGTCGGCTCTGGCCGAGTCGGCGCATGCGGGTCAGACTGGATCCCATGCGTGCCCGGACCCTGGTGAGTGCTGCCCTGCTCGGGCTGCTGCTCAGCCCCGCCATGGCAGCACCCGCGATGGCCGGTCCGTGGCCGGATCCGCGACCGCAGGGAGACCGGTTGGCTGAGGTCCTGCGACCGGGACCGCTGATGATCGACGAGGACCCGGCGTCGCTGGGGGCGGTGGTCAACAAGCAACGACCATTGCCGCTGGACTACGTGCCGGCGGGGTTGGTGCCGGTGGACGGCGGTGTGATCGAGCTGCGCCAGGAGGCGGCGGACGCCCTGGCTTCCCTGCGCGCGGCAGCCGCGGCGGAGGGTGTCACCCCGACACTGATCTCCGGCTACCGCTCGGCGGAGCGGCAGGCCGAGGTGTACGCCTCCTGGGTATCCCAGATGGGCGGGCCGAGCGCGGATGAGGTCTCCGCCCGGCCTGGACACTCCGAGCACCAGACCGGTCTGGCGGTCGACCTGGGCAGCGCGACGCAGCCGCAGTGCGATCTGGAGCAGTGTTACACCCAGACCGTCGAGGGGCAGTGGTTGGCGCAGAACGCCGAGCGCTTCGGATTCGTGATCCGCTACACCGACCAGAACCAGGACCGCACCGGGTACCGCCCGGAGGGCTGGCACCTGCGCTATCTGGGTGAGGACCTGATCCGTCAGCTGCAGGTGCGTGGGGCACAGTCGGTGGAGGAACTGTTCGGACTGCCCGGCGGTGCCGAGTACACCTGAACGTGCGCGGGTAGCGTGCCGCCATGGACGTGAACAGCACGGTGTTCTGGGTCAACGGTGAACTGGTTCCGGCCGAACGGGCCACCACCTCCGCACGTGATCACGGGCTGGTGGTGGGCGACGGGGTGTTCGAGGCGGTGAAGGTGGTGCAGGGCACGCCCTTCGCGCTCGGTCGGCATCTGGATCGGATGACCCGGTCGGCTGCCGGGATGGGGCTGCCCGGATTCGACGCCGAGCGGGTACGGCGGGCCGCAGAGCAGGTGATCGACGCGAACCGTGACCTGTTGGTCAGCGACTACGACCTGCTGCGGATCACCTTCACCGCGGGCCCGGGTGTGCTCGGGTCGGGCCGGATGGCACCGGAGGCCAGCACCCCGACGCTGGTGCTCGGCCTGACCCCCGGGCACGACCCGGACCCCCAGACCGGCATCGTCACGGTGCCCTACCGTCGCAATGAGTTCGGTGCGCTCACCGGGCTGAAGACCACCTCCTACGGGGAGAACGTGTTGGCGTTGGCGGCTGCGCATGCGGTCGGCGCGGGGGAGGCGGTGTTCGCCAACACCCAGGGGCGGCTCTGCGAGGGCACTGGCACCAATGTGTTCGTGGTGCGTGACGGGCAGCTGTGCACCCCGCCGCTGTCGGCCGGTTGCCTGGCCGGGATCACCCGCGCGCTGGTGCTGGAGTGGGTGGGTGCGCAGGAGGTCGACCTGCCCTATGACGTGCTGGACACTGCGGAGGAGCTCTTCCTGACCTCCACGGCCCGGGATGTGCAGCCGGTGGTGGCGGTGGACGGTCGACCGGTGGGGGACGGCACCCCGGGTCCGGTGACTCGGGCGGCTCAGGCGGCGTTCGCGGCCGGACAGGCGCGCTACCCGGAGCCCTGAGCAGCGCTTCCGTGGCGATTCCTCCCGATCCCTGCCTATGGTGCGCTCACCGGTGAGGCAGGAGGGGCAGTGTGGGACGGCACGAGAACGCACCGCGGGTGGGCGATTACCTGACCGAGCGAGGGCTGGTCGACCGACAGGTGCTGGACTCCGCCGCCGAGGTGGCGCGCCGGACCGGCGCGCAGATCGGTGAGGTACTGGTCGCCATCGGGGCCGTCGACTCCGCGACGCTGACCCGGGCACTGGCCGACCTGTGGGACATGCCCTATGTCGAGACCGCCCGGACCGCCACCGCGCTGACCGAGGCCGACCTGGCGGTGGCCGACGTGCAGACGGTGCTCTCCCAGGGCTGGCTCCCGCTGGAGCAACGACCCGACGGCAGCCGGGTGGTGGCGGTGATCGACGAGCCGGATGAGCACCTGTACGACACCGTCCGCGCTGCCCTCGGGGCGGAACCGTTCCTGGTGCTGGCCGACCGGTGGGAGTTCCAGCAGACCGTGCTCGACCTGTACGGCGCGCAGCTGCGCGACCGGGCCAGTCTCGGTCTGTGGGGACGGTCGCCCGCGCAGTCGGCCCGCACGGTGCTGGTGCCCTGGCAACGGGTGGTGGTGATCGTGGCGCTGGTGGCGGTGGCCCTCGCGGTCTGGGCTAGTCCGCGAGCAATGGTGGTGGCGCTGTCGGTGCTGGTCGGCGTGGCGTTCCTGATCGGCACGGGCTTCAAGTTCTGGGCGTCAATCAGCGGTGCTCGGATGGAACGGGTGGCGCGAGCCGACCCGGACGCTCTGGCCGTGCTCCGCGAGGACGAGCTGCCGCGCTACACGGTGCTGGTCCCGGTGTACAAGGAGGCGAATATCGTCGCCAACCTGATCGAGAACCTCGGGGCACTGGACTACCCCGCGCACAAGCTCGAGGTGCTGATCCTGGTGGAGGAGGACGACACCGAGACCCGGGCCGCAGCCGAGGCCGCACATCCGCCGAGCCACTTTCGGTTCATCACCGTGCCCGCCGGTGCCCCCCAGACCAAACCGAAGGCCTGCAATGTCGGGCTGGAGTTCGCCACGGGCGAGCTGCTGGTGATCTACGACGCGGAGGACAAACCGGAGCCGGACCAGCTGAAGAAGGCCGTGCTGGCATTCCGCGAGGCGGGGGAGGAACTGGTCTGCGTCCAGGCGGCGCTGAACTACTTCAACGCCGAGGAGAACCCGCTGACCCGGATGTTCACCCTGGAATACAGCTTCTGGTTCGACTACATGCTGCCCGGGTTGGAGTACAACCGATTGGCGATCCCGCTGGGCGGTACCTCCAACCACTTTCGGGTCTCCGGCCTGCGACGGTTGGGCGGCTGGGACCCGTTCAACGTGACCGAGGACGCGGATCTGGGTATCCGTGCGTCGGCAGAGGGACTGCGGGTCGGGGTGATCGATTCCACCACCTACGAGGAGGCCAACACCTCGTACCCGAACTTTGTGCGACAGCGCTCCCGGTGGATCAAGGGCTACATGCAGACCACCCTGGTGCACCTGCGTCAACCGCTGCGTCTGGTCCGGGTGGCCGGCGCACGGCAGACCCTGTCCTTCTTGGCGCTGGTAGGCGGCACCCCGGCGACGTTCCTCGCGGTGCCGGTGCTCTATGTGGTGTTCCTGGCCTCGCTGCTGCTCGACCCCGATCAGCTGGACTTCCTGTTCCCGGGCTGGGCGCTGTGGCTGTCGCTGTTCAACCTGGGCGTCGGGTCGGCGCTGATGATCTACGTGTCGATGATGGGTGCGTTCAAACGCCGACGCTACGGCCTGGTCCTGTGGGGGCTGGCCAACCCGCTCTACTGGCTGCTGCACTCGATCGCCGCCTACAAGGCGCTGTGGCAGTTGATCACCAAGCCGCACTACTGGGAGAAGACCGCCCATGGCCTCACCGCCCATCCCCTCGACACGGTCCCGGGACAGCCAGCGGCGGTTGGCGGCTGACACCTGGCCGATCCGGACCTCCGAACGGTGGCTGCTGCGCCTGACACTGGCCTTCCCCTTTGTCTTGGTGGCGCTCGTAAGCGGCAGCGGGTACGTGCCCGGGCCGAACCGCGCCCTGGCGGCTCGCGGGGACCTGATCGAGTGGGGTGACACCGGTCTGGGCTGGATGGCCCAAGTGTTCCCGCCGCTGTCCGCCGCGCTCTCCGCGGTGGTCGGTGGCAGCGACCTGGCGTTGAACCTGGTCGCGGCGGTGGTGCTGGGCTTCGTGCTGCAACGGCTGGCCGGGGTGCTGGCCCGGCGCGGGGTGGGGCTGTGGGCAACGGCAGCCGTGCTCGGCACTCTGGTCTTCACCCCACCGCTGTACTTCTTGGCGGCCTCCGACCTGCAATCGCTGCTCGGATTGGCGCTGGTGGTGATCGCACTGGACGGGATCGCGTCCTTTGTCGAGGAGCAGAACACCGAGGCGGGCTTCCGGGCCGGGATCGCCCTCGGGGTGGCGGTGATGGTTGACCCGGGCGCGTGGTTCTACGCCATCGTGCTGGGCATCGCGGCACCGTTCTTCGCCCGTCGAGCCGGACGGAAGGGGCGCGGGTCGAACCGCGCTACCGTCGCAGTCCTGCTGTTCCCTGCCATCGGGGCAGTGGCGTTCTGGCTCTACGCCTCCTGGTGGTTCTCCCGCGACCCGTGGGGAGGGCTGGAGGCCAGCGCGGTGCAGGGCTGGTTCCCGATCTCCGCGGGGACGGCCGCGGGGCTGATCGCGCAGGGGATCATCGCGGTGCCGCTGTTCGTGGTCGCCACCGGCTTTCGGCTGGTGCGGGACCGGTGGTCGCTGATCGCGCCGCTGATCGCCATCATCGGCCTGTACCTGTCGCTGTGGGCCGGGCTGCGGCAGGCCGGTGGGCAGACCTACGTGCTGCTGACCGCGATGTATGTGCTGCTGCTGGTCGCTCGACGCCCGAATCGGGTGCGGCGGCGGGTCATCCTGCTGACCGCGTTGGTCCAGATCGCTCTCGGATGGACGCTGGTGCTGATCAGCCCGGACTCGCCGATCACGGTCTGGCTGTCCACCGTCACCGGGCTCTGAGCGGATCTCGCGGCTGGGGTGGTCCGGCGACGCCTGGCGCGGTAGAACCGAGGCATGAGCACCCGTCGCCGCGATCTGACCGCTGACCTGACCTCCGACCCGGCCGCCGAGCACCTGGCTGACCCGCGCCTGTCCGAGGCGGAGCTGCGGACCCGGGATGCGCGCAGCGGGGGCGACCCGCACCGGGGCCCGCGCTCACTCCAGGACAGCGAGCTGCTGCCGGATGACGAGGAGATCGCCGCCTCGGACGACTGGGACCAGCCCGACCGCCTCTGAACATCGGCCGGAGCTGACATGACGCGGCCCCCGGGAACCGATATTCCCGGGGGCCGCGTGCTGCGTCGACTCAGGCCTGGCTTCCCGCTGCGGCCGCAGCACCCTGCTCCGTGGTCTGGCCACCGGTGCTCAGCGAGCCACCGGCGGACTCCAGGTGTGCCCGGACGAACCAGTGGAACAGCTCCAGCTCATGGAGATGTCCGACGAGGAGGTCGTTGGTGACCGTGTCCAGCTCCTCGGTCTCCTCGGCGGCCTTGCGGTGGTCGCTGATCACGCCGACGTAGACCTCGTTCAGCGCACCCAGATGCTCGATGGCACCGGCGCGGCCAATGGAGTAGTCGTCCCAGCTGCGGGCCTCGACCAGTGCGCCGGGGGTGCCCATCGGGGCGACGCCGAGGGTGGCGATCCGCTCGGCGATGGCGTCGACCATCTCTCGGACCTGGTCCACCTGCGGGTCGATCATCTCGTGCACCGCGATGAAGTGCGGGCCGGTGACGTTCCAGTGGATGTGCTTGAGGGTGAGCTGCAGGTCGTTCAGCGCGTGCAGGCGCTGCTGCAGGATGGCGGCCACCGTGGCGCCGTCCTCGACGGTCAGCGACGGGACGGTGTACTTCGGAAGCTCACTGCGGGCCATGGTCATCCTCCTGGGGTCTGGGATGGGTTCACGACCACCGTGCCGCTCCTGGTCAGCGCCCGCAACCGCAGGTCAGTTGAACCCGATCACCCCGCGGGCGGCCCGGTAGGCCAGTAGGGAGAGTCGACGCCCGAGCGCGCCGGGCAGGGTGGCGATCAGTCCGATCGCACTGAACCGGACCCGGCGGTACAGCAGTCGGTCCTCCGCCCGCAGGTGTGCCCACAACCGGTCGCGGGCGGCCAACGCCTCGGGGGTACCGGCGCTCAGCGCGATGATCGAGGACACCACGCAGATCGCCCGGAAGTACTGCACCAGGTGTCGGCGCAGACGCGGGTCCACCTGGGTCAGATCGGCCTGAGTGAGCTGGTCCTGCAACAACCGGTTGACCCGCAGCTGCTGGTCCAGGCGCCGCACCATCACCGACTCCTGCACCGACTGCCCGGGCCGCCCGATGTAGTACCGGTACAGGTCAACATCCAGGTAGTAGGCGCTGCGCACCCGGGCCAGCGGCACGCAGGCGTACAGGCTGTCCACATAGAAGGTGTGCTCCGGCAGTCGCAGCTCCACCTCGCGCAGCAGTGCGGTCCGGTAGATCAGGGCGTGCATCATCAGGTACTGCCGGGACCGCATCCGCCCGGTCTGACGCCAGACGAACACCCGGTCGCGCGGCAGCACATTGCCGTAGCGGATCACGTGCTTGCGCCGCTTACCGGCCTTCTCGTAGACGAAGTTCGCCACCAGGAGGTCAACGCCGTCATTGCGGTCCAGGGTGTCGAGCACCCGGGCAAAAGCGTCCCGGTCCAGCCAGTCGTCGGCATCGACCACTTTGAGGTAGCGCCCGGTGGCGTGGGCCAGGCCGGTGTTGATCGCCGCCCCGTGCCCCCCGTTCGGTTGCCGGATCAGGCGGATCTGACCCCGGTCGACGTAGCGCTGTGCCACTGCGGCGGTGTCATCGGTGGAGCCGTCGTCCACCACCAGGATCTCCACCGCCGGTCCCTGACCGAGCAGGGAATCCAGTGCTCGGTCCAGGTACGCGGCGGCGTTGTACGCGGGCACCACCACCGTGAGGATCGGGTGTGCGGTCCGGCGGACGGTGGGAACGACGCGCAGACGACTGACGACAGGCGTGCTCATGCGTCGACCGGCTCCCGGGACTCGTCGGCCCGAGGCTCGGGCTCCTGCTTGAAGATCACCTTGAAGATCGGGAAGAAGACCCAGAACGATATCGCCGAGTTGATGATCATCGTCACAACGTCCGCGAGGGTCTCCCCGGTGGAGCCCATGCCCCAGCCGTCGATGAACAGGTCGTAGATCGGGGTCTTGTACAGCCCCTGAGCGGCGGCGGCGATCAGCGTGATGATCACGTAGGCGATGGCGTACCAGCACGCGGCCTTGCCCACCGAGGAGTTCGACTTGAACGTGATGTTGCGCTGGGCGAAGAAGTTGATCACCTGCGCGATCAGCAACGTGATCTGCACCGCGAGGAAGTACGCCAGTCCGCCACCGCCCTGCGGCAGCGCTCCAGCGGCGTAGTCGAAGATGAAGTACTGCGAGCCATCCGGGTTAGAGCCGATCGGCCAGATCTGGAATGCGGTGTCGACCAGGCCGGTCATCCCGAACAGCCACTTGATCAGCGGCATCAGGGCGAGCTGGAGCACGGTGATGCCGTTGCTGAGCAGGAAGAACACCAGGAACTGCGCGATGCCAGGACGGTTCGCGGCGAAGCGGCGCCAGGCGGCGGTGAGGCGGGACATGCGAAGCCTTTCTTACAGCTGCGCGGCGGTGCGCCGGTTGGCCCGCCAGTTGTGGACGAAGGCGGCCACGGTGCGGCCCGCCCCACGGAAGAAGTGCCCGTTGACGATCAGCACCAGACCGTCGATGCAGGCCAGATCGACCATGCCGTTGGTCATCTTGGCGATGGCGCGCAACGGCATGTTCTGCAGGAACAGCAGGTTGAGGTCCGGCTTGCCCTTGGCCTGCGAGCGGCGGATCAGCCGGTCGAGGACCCGGGCAACCAGCCGGGCCAGCGGGGAGCGCGCATCGGCCAACCGGCCCAGTGCGTCGTTGCGGCCCAGCGGGCCGGACCAGTGCGGGTCGGGCACCGGATGGCCGAGCAGGCGGGCGAACTCCTCGTCGCCGATGTCAGTGACCCACCCTCGACGGTAGGAGTCCAGACCGGTCTCCGGCTGCGGGTCGACGGTGCCGGAGACCGACACGGTGACCGTCTGCCCCGGGTCGGAGGCGTGATCGGCGACGGTGAGCAGGTAGTCGGCGGTCTCCACCTGCCAGGACCCTGCCCAGTGCCGGAAGGCGGTCCGGTCCAGCGGCACCGTGACCGTCGCCGACTCGCCTGCCGTCAACTGCACCCGGGTGAACCCGGCGAGAACGCGGGCCGGCCGGTGCACGCCGTCGCCGATCCGGGTGGCGTAGACCTGGACCACATCCGCTCCGGCCCGCTCGCCGACGTTCCGCACCGTGACCGTCAGACTGCCGCCGGTGCCGTCCGCACCCGGCGGGACCGCAGTGATCGCCGAGCGCTCGAACCGGGTGTACCCCAGTCCGTAGCCGAAGGGGAAGGACACCGGTACTCCCGTGGTGGTGAAGTACCGGTATCCCACGTACAACCCCTCGCGGTACTCCGCGCTGCGCTCCCGCCCGGGGAAGTACCGGTGGGCGGGGGAGTCGGTGAGTTGCACAGGGACCGTCTCGGCCAACCGTGCGGTGGGCTCGGCGGCACCGGTGAGCAGATCCACCAGTCCGCGGGCTCCGGCCTGCCCGGACAGGTATCCGTGCAGGAGCGCTTGGGCGTCGGCGATCCAGTCGGCGACCTCGACCGCGCCACCAGCGCTGAGCACGACAACGGTGCGCGGGTTGACCGCCGCCACCGCGTGCAGGAGAGCGAGTTGGCTGTCGGCCAGGCGGAGGTGGTCACGGTCCAATCCCTCGGACTCGGCCACCTCGTCCAAGCCCAGGAAGCACAGCGCCACCTCAGACTCGCGGGCGGCCTGCACCGCCTCGGCGACCAGCTGCGGATCGGCCGCACCGCCGCGACGGAAGCCCTGAGCGAAGCGCACCAGCTCCAACCCGGAGTCCCCGATGGTGTCGAGCACCGAGTCCAGCCGGGTGGGGTTCACCGTGGACGACCCCGCGCCCTGGTAGCGGGGGGTGCGGGCGAAGTCGCCGATCACTGCCACGCGGGTGCCCGGTGCCAATGGCAGCAGGTCGTCGTCGTTCTTCAGCAACACGGCGGACCGGGCCGCGGCCTCGCGGGCCAAGGCGTGATGCGCGTCCTGGTCGACAGCCGGGCCGGTGTCGGTGCGAGCTTCGGCAACCAGGCGGAGCACCTCGGCGACGCGGGCATCCACCTCGGCCTCGGTGAGTCGACCGGTGTGCACCGCCGCCACGATCTGCCGGGCGGAGTCGAGTCCAGCGGCGGGCATCTCCAGCGTGCCACCGGTGCGGACCGCCTCCACGATGTCGTCCGAGCCGCCCCAGTCGGAGATCACCGCGCCGTCGAATCCCCACTCCTCTCGCAGCACCTCGGTGAGCAGGAACGCGTTCTGGTGGGCGTAGACGCCGTTGACCCGGTTGTAGCTCGACATCACGGTGCGGGGGGCGGCGGTGCGGACCACGTGCTCGAATCCGGACAGGTAGAGCTCGCGCAGCGTGCGCTCGTCCAGCACGGAGTCCGACACCATCCGGCGCAGCTCCTGGCTGTTGGCCGCGAAGTGCTTGGGGCAGGCCGCGACGCCCTGGGACTGGATTCCGCGCACGTAGCCCGCGGCCATCGACCCGGACAGCAGCGGGTCCTCGGAGACGTACTCGAAGTTGCGTCCGCCCAGGGGGCTGCGCTTGATGTTCAGGCCGGGGCCGAGGATCACGTCCACGTCGAGTGCGGCGGCCTCGGCACCGATGGCGGCACCGATCCGCTCGGCCAGCTCGGGGTCCCAGGAGTTGGCCACCGCGGCGGCGGTGGGGAAGCAGGTGGCGGGTTCGGAGGCGTTCAGACCCAGATGGTCCGATGCACCGGATTGCTTGCGCACGCCGTGCGGACCGTCGGCCAGGAACAGCGAGCGCACGCCCAGCCGGGGGATGTCCCGGGTCTCCCAGACCGTCTTGCCGGTGAGCAGGGCGGCCTTCTCGAGCAGGGTGAGGTGATCGATCATGCGAGGTGCCTTCGTGCCGGAATGGCCCCCGGCCGGTCGGGTGTGCCGACCGGCCGGGGGAGAGGGTCAGCTGGTGTCAGCTCTGGTCGTCGGCCACGGTCGGTGCGGTGGCGTCGACCTCCTGCGTCGCACCCGCGTGACGACGCACTCGGCGCGTGACGCCCCAGGCACCCAGCAGCAGACCGATGCCCAGCACCGAGCTGATCGCGATCTGCCAGTACCGCCAGGCCGGCGGGGTGTAGCTCAGCTCAGCCCCGGTGGCCACGCCGTTCATGGCGTTGGAGTTGGCCACGGCGAACAGGATGTTGTGCGCCGAGTTGCGGATGTTGTGCACCGCTTGCGGCGAGCTGGTGTCCGCGAAGGACTTCATCGGCTGGAAGGTCAGCATCAGGTCCGTACCGGCCATCACCGCCTGGTCCGGGTACATGTAGTCGTACAGGTTGAAGTCGGTGATCGCGATGCCCTGGAATCCCCACTCCTCGCGGAGCACCGTGGTCATCAGCGGCCGGGAACCACCGGCCCAGGTGTCACCGATCCGGTTGAAGGAGCTCATCACCGCAGTGGCGCCGATCTGCCGGGTCGACACCGTGCCCTGGTCGTCGGAGATGTAGCTCAGCTCCGCCGAGACGTTCTTGATCGGCAGCTCGAACGCCTTGAGGTAGATCTCACGGATCGTCTGCTCATCCGCCCAGGTGGCGATGCCGTTGTTGACCCGGTTGGTCTCCTGGTCGTTCAGCGCGAAGTGCTTGAGGTAGGCGTACAGCCCCTTGGTCGCCGCACCGTTCATCACGTGAGTGGCCAGGTGACCGGAGAGCACCGGGTCCTCCGAGTAGTACTCGAAGTTCCGGCCCGCGAACGGCGAACGGTGCAGGTTCACCGCGGGGGCGTACCAGCCGTTGGCGTCCAGGGTCAGGCCCTCGTTGCCGATGGACACGCCCATCGCCTCGGCCAGCTCGACATTCCAGGTCTGGCCCAGCAGCACCTCGGAGGGGTAGGCCACTCCGGAGATCGCATTGTTGATGAACGAGCTGAACCCGGCCGGGCCGTCGAAGTCTCCGGTGACCTCCTTGACGATCGAGTTGATCGCCCCGGTGTTGTAGGCACCGTTCAGCATCACCGAGGTCATCTCGTTCACGGTGAGCTGGTCGAGCAGCGCGTCCCACTGCGGGTCGTCGTAGTCCAGCCCGCGCATGTCGATCAGGGTGAGGTCACCCTCGGCCCCGGTGGTCGGCATCTCGGCATCCGATTCGGCGGCCGCGGCCTTGTGGTCGTAGGCACCGAAGGCGGCGACGGTCTCCTCCGAGGCGACCTTGTCCGCGTCGGTGGGGGCGGTCGGGAAGGTCCCGGCGAAGTCGGCCCGGCTCATGGTGTGCGGGTGGCCCTCGGCCCCGGTGAAGGCCGCGGTCACGTCATCGAACTGGTTGGTGACGGCCGTCTGGTCCGACTCGCGGTGGTTCTCACCGGAGAAGGTGACCGTCTCGTCCACGGTGTAGGTCAGCGCGTCGGCGACCACGGTGTGCGAGTCCGAGCGCAGGGTCAGCCGGTAGTCGCCGGCGTCCAGCACGTAGGCCTTCGCGGCGTCCTGGTCGTAGGAGGCCATGTCCTCCACCGCCAGGTCCAGGGTGAGGGCCTGCGACTCGCCCGGCTCCAGCAGATCGGTCTTGCCGAAGGCACCGAGCACCACCGAAGACTTCTCGATGCCGCCCGGGATGTACGGCGCGGAGTAGTAGAGCTCCACCACATCCTTGCCCGCCACGTCACCGGTGTTGGTGACCTGCACCTGGGTGGTGATCGTGCCGTCGGCCTCGGTGGAGTCCAGCACGGTCCACTCGAAGTCGGTGTAGCTCAGGCCGTAGCCGAAGGGGTACACCACGGCCTGGTCGTAGTCGAGGTAGCCCTCCTCGGCGGCAGTCTCGTAGTACCGGTAGCCGACGTAGATGCCCTCCTCGTACTGGACGAAGTAGCCGTTGCCGTCCAGACCCATGCTCGCGTCGGAGGACAGGCCGTTGACATTGGAGTACTGGTAGGAGCCGAAGTTCGCGAATGTCGGGTCCTGGGTGAAGTCCGCGGCGTAGATGTCCACGGTGCGGCCGGAGGGGTTGACCTCACCGGTGAGCACCTGACCCAGGGCGGCGAATCCGCTCTGGCCGGGGGAACCGACCTGCAGGACCGCGTCGACCCCGGCATTCTCCTGGACCAGACCCAACTCCATGCTGGTCGAGGCATTCACGACCACCACCACGGTGTCGAAGTGCTCGGTGGCCAGCGCGATGGTGTCCTGCTCGTCCTTGTTCAGCTCCAGTTGGTGCTGACCGGGGGTGTAGTGGTCATCCCAGCCCTCCATGCTGGTGGCCAGGTCACCACCCTCACCACCGGCGCGGCCGATCACGACCACGGCGGCGTCGCTGTAGTCCGCGAAGGAGGCGACGGCCTCCTCGGAGTAGTCGGCGGCCGGCATCTCGCCGATGTCGTAGACGGAGTCGTCAGGCAGGTCCATCACGATGTTGGTGCGCGGAGCGTCCTTCGCGAAGTCACTCAGCTCGGTGTAGACCGTGTCGTTCACCTCGATGCCGGACTCCTCCAGACCCGCGCGCACGTCGACGGCGCTGCTGGTGTCGGTGGAGCCGGAGCCGGAGCCGCCGTAGATCGGGTCCGCGGCGGCACGGCCGAGCAGGGTGACCTTGAGGTCGTCGTCGCCCAGCGGGAGTGCGTCGCCCTCGTTCTTCATCAGGACGATGCCCTCCGCGGCGATATCACGCACCACCTGGTCGGCCGCGTCGGCGGCTTCCTCGGCGGTGGCGTAGTCGGCCTCGTAGTACTGGGTGTCCCAGTCCTCGGTGCCCTCGGCGTTGGTGATCGTGTAGGTGCCGGTGCCCAGCTGGGTGCTGACCCAGTTGGAGAAGATGCCCAGGGCGATATTCGCCCCGACCACCAGGACCAGGACGACACTGAGCACCGGGACCCAGATCGCCAGGTACTTCTTGTTGCTCATCGGCTTCCTTGCCGGTCTGCTCACGACTCTCCTTCGAGTGGGCGCGCACGGCTGGAGTCGCCGGCGACGTCGGTCAGCGCACCGCCCCGCGGGACGGCTCGGGCCACAGCACAGCGGAACGTGCCACCGGGCAGGTCG
Organism: Cellulomonas sp. NPDC089187; assembly: GCF_040685135.1. Lineage (NCBI taxonomy): Bacteria > Bacillati > Actinomycetota > Actinomycetes > Micrococcales > Cellulomonadaceae > Cellulomonas > Cellulomonas sp. NPDC089187. Next base: position 239,362 of record NZ_JBFBHI010000001.1, read on the forward strand.
CTCGACGCACGATCTGTCGGTTCGGCGGCACGATCTGTCGCGCGAATGCCGCTCGCTACACTCGGCCGGTTCGCCCGCACCGCCGGAAAGGCTGCCCCCGCATGGATCTGCTTGTCGTCGGTGCCGGACTCTTCGGGCTCACCGTCGCCGAGCGCGCCGCAGCCTCGGGCCTGCGGGTGCAGGTGATCGACCGTCGCCTCCATCTGGGTGGTAACGCGTACACCGAGGTCGACCCGGACACCGGCATCGAGGTGCACCGCTACGGCTCGCACATCTTCCACACCGCGAATCAGCGGGTCTGGGACTACGCGCGCCGCTTCACCTCTTTCACCGACTACCGGCACCGGGTGTTGTCCACCCACGGCGGCACGGTGTACCCGCTGCCGATCAACCTGGGCACGCTGAACCAGTTCTTCGGCACCGCGCTGGGCCCGGACGCGGCGCGGGCACTGGTCACCGAGCAAGCGGCTGAACTCGCCGGTCACCCGCCGGCGAACCTGGAGGAGAAGGCGATCTCCCTGATCGGGCGACCGCTGTACGAGGCCTTCATCCGCGGCTACACCGCCAAGCAGTGGCAGACCGACCCCCGGGAACTGCCCGCCTCGGTGATCACCCGGCTGCCGGTGCGGTACACCTACGACACCCGATACTTCTCCGACCCGTATGAGGGCCTGCCCACCCACGGGTACCCGGCGTGGTTCGAGGCGATGGCCTCGCACCCGCGCATCGACGTGGCCCTCGGCGTGGACTTCTTCGACCCCGAGCACCCCTGGAACAAGACCGCCACGCGGGGGCAGCTGCCGATCGTGTACACCGGACCGCTGGACCGGTACTTCGATCACAGTGCCGGTCCGCTCGGGTGGCGTGGGCTGCGGCTGGAGACCGAGGTGCTGGACACCCGCGACTTCCAGGGCACCGCAGTGATGAACTACGCCGACCTCGACGTGCCTTTCACCCGGATCCACGAGTTCCGGCACTTCCACCCCGAACGTGAGGACCGGCACAGCCAGGAGCGCACCGTCATCATGCGGGAGTTCTCGCACACCGCGGGCCCGGATGACGAGCCGTACTACCCGGTGGGCACCCCGCGCGACCGGGAACGCCTGGCCGCCTACCGGGAGCTGGCGGCTGACGAGCCGCAGGTGCACTTCGGCGGTCGATTGGGCAGCTACTTGTACCTGGACATGCACATGGCCATCGCCTCGGCATTGAGCCTGTGGGACCGGATGTCGGCTCAGCGCTGACGCCCCTCGGGCACCGGCAGCAGCACCCGCAGTGCGAACCAGTTGCCAGCGGTGTTCACCGTCATCGAGCCGCCGTACTTCTCCGCGGTGTACCGGATGCTCTTCAGGCCGTAGCCGTGGGTGTCCCGGTCGGCGTGCCGGGTGACGATCCGACCGTCCTGTGTGACGAGCTCGCCGGAGAAGTAGTTCTCCACTGTGAACACGGTCAGCCCGTTGCGGCTGTGCAGCGCCATTTTGACCAGGCGCTTATCCGGGTCCGGGACGGCCTGCGCGCCCTCGATAGCGTTGTCCAGGGCGTTGCCGACCACGGTGCAGATATCCATCACCGACAGGAAGTTCAACGCCTGCCCGTCCGCCACGCAGGTCAAGTCGATGTCCCGATCCACCGCAGCCATCGACTTGGTGGTGAGGATGACGTCCAGGACGCCATTGCCGGTGCGCGCCTGCTGCTCGTAGCTCTGGACACTGGCCTCTAACTCATCCAGATAGGCGGCCTGCCGACCGGGGTCGACCTCCGCGCGGATCACACCGATCTGGTGTTTGAGGTCGTGGTACTTGCGGTCGATCCGGTCCATGCTCCGCTTGGAGACCAGGTACTGCTCGTGCTGGGTGCGCAGGATCTCGTCGATGGCGCGCAGCTCCGCCGAGGCCCGCTGCGCGAGATGCTGACCCTGCTGGGCGTACAGCGCCACGAACCCGCACAGGTCCACCAGGGTGCGGATGTAGAAGATCTCCGACCCCAGCCGTCCGCTGAACGGGCTGTTCACGGTCAGGAAGCTCAGGTTGCTGACCAGGAACGTCACTCCGGCGATCGCGAGCGCCGAGGCCAAGTCACGTCGGGTGATGTCGAGGGTGGCATCGGGGCGGAAGTGGCGGGCCTCGATCACCCACGCCAACGCGAACACGCCCCCGTACACCAGCACGAACACCAGCCCGCGCAGCACGAGCGGGTGGTCGCCGTGTCCGACAAAGAAGTAGCAGTGCAGCTGCCAGTGCAGCGCCGCCACCAACTCGGCCAGCACCACAGCGCGGGCACAGAAGTACCCGGCCTCGCGAACGCTGAGCCGGGCGGCCGCGGCGATCACCAGGAACATCGTTCCGATCGCGAGCGCCATGCCGAGCGACCACAGCGACAGGGGGAACGTTCCGGCGAGCTTCTGCACCCCGATCAGCGCCCCGAGCCCGAGCACCAGCACGGGCACCAGGCGGCGCTGGGGGAGTCGCTTGCGCAGCAGCAGGATGTAGATCAGGCAGGCCGCCCACTCGGCGACACCGGTCAGCTCACGGGGGATATCCGGCAGGAGTTGCTGGCCGATCACCACGTGCGACCGCCCAGATAGTCGGTGAGCGCGGCCAGGAACGCCTTCTTCCGTGGTCGGCTGATCACCAGATCGTGCCCACCGACCAGTTGGCAGCTGTTCTGCCGCACTCCCTGCACATGCCGCAGGTTCACGAGGTAACAGGAGTTCGACCGGAAGAAGCCGTGCGGCGTCAGTTGTGCCTCCAGCGTCTTGAGCGCACCGGTCATGCCGTAACGCTCGGTGGTGGTGTGCACCACGATCCGGTGTTTCATGCTTTCCGCGAAGACCACATCGGCCACGTCGACTCGGGCCACCCCGCCCTCCACCGGCAGCAGCAGGTACTCCGAGCTGCGCTGGCGGATCCGCTCCAGCGATCGCCGGATCTCCTGGGAGAACGCGAAGTACGCCACCGGCTTGAGCACATAGCTGAGGGCATCGACCTCGTACCCGCGGATCGCGTACTGCGCCATGTTCGTGATGAAGACGATCACCACGTCCCGATCCACCGCGCGGATCCGCTCGGCGGTGGCGAAGCCGTCCAGCCCGGGCATCTCCACGTCGAGCAGCAGAATGTCGAAGTCCGGTCGGTAGCCGCGAACGATCTGCGAGCCATCGGCGAACACCCGCACGTCGAAGCTCTCGTCGTGTTCGGTGCGGTACCGCTCCAGGTAGTCCACCAGGAGCTGCGCGCTGGCCGGGTCGTCCTCGACGATGCCGATCCGGATCACGGGGCTGCCCTCACCTCGGTGCTGGGCGTCCGACGCGCCCCGTCACCCTGACGGAACGCCCCCGGCTGATGGCCGGACGCCCCGGCATGCTAGGGGCGCGCCGTGTGACATGTCACGTTCCGGTGCCGTCGAACGGGTCCCCGTCCTGCGCTAGGCGACCGAGCACCTGCTGCGGGGTGAGCTGGGTCAGACCCGGCTCGATCTCCGGCCACCAGCGCGGAGCAGCCACGGCCAGTGTCTCCCGGCCACGCAACGAATACGGCGTGATCGTGGTCTTGGCGGGGTGGTTCTGTGACCAGTCCAGCAGCACTTTGCCCCGGCGCAGCTCCTTGTTCTGGGTGGCCACCACCTGCGCCGGGTGGGCGGCGGCCAACTCGTAGGCCAGGTCGCGGGCGTACTGCCGGATCTCCAGCACCGGGCGTTTGCCGTCCAGCGCCGCGTAGAGCTGTAACCCCTTGGACCCGGAGGTCACCGGCACCGTGTGGGTCAGGCCGTCCTCGGCAAGGCGATCCGCCACCAGATGTGCCACCTGGGCGCACGCGTCCAACCCGGCGGGCGCACCCGGGTCCAGGTCGATCACCAGCCGGTCCGGATTCCGCAGCCCACCGCGCGGGCCGACCCGCCACTGCGGGGTGTGCAGCTCCAACGCCCCGGCATTCGTGGCCCACACCAGCCCGGCCACGTCGTCCAGAAACGGCAGGTCGAGCTCCTTGCCCTCATCCTCCGCCCCGGGCGCAGCGTGCAGCCGCTGGCGGCGCAGCCAGGACGGCGCACCACGCGGGGTGTTCTTCTCAAAGAACTGTTGCCCGGTCACGCCCTCGGGAAATCGGATCCGGGTCACCGGCCGGTCCCGAAGCTGGGCGAGCAGCGGCTCAGCGACCCGCACGACGTAGTCGACCGCCTCGGCCTTGGTGAAGCCGCCGGGGTAGAGCACCTTGTCCAGGTGGGTCAGCCGGACGTCGCGACCGGCCACCCGGACGATCTGCGGTTGATCGCTCATCGCTGCTCCCAGGGGTCGACGGTGGTGTCCTCGCGCAGCCCACGGATCACCGGGTGCCGCAGCCGCCCGGCCGGGGTGCGGGCCAGGTAACGCACGTCGACCAGCAACTCCGGGTGCACCCACACCGTGCCACGGGCGTCGATCGGCGGCACAGGTTCGGCCAACGGTGACTGCTCCCGGGTCAGCGGGCCCAGCCGACGGGTCAGCTCGGTGGCGACCGCCCCGGTCAGCCCCGAACCGGCGCGGCCCAGGTAGCGCAGCTCACCCGCCGGTCCGGGTGCGGCCAACAACAGCGCCCCCAAGCGGCCGGAGCCGGTGCTCTCCGGTCGCCATCCGCACACCAGGGCGGTCCGGGTGGCGCGGTGGACCGCCTTGATCCAGTCCGGCGACCGCCGGCCGGGTTGGTACGTCGATCCGCCGCGCTTGGCGACCACCCCCTCCAACCCCTGGTCCCGGGTCGCGGACCAGAGCAGGGCACCGTCGTCGTACACCGGGGACAGCGTGACCGGCATCGGCAGGTCGAGCCGGTCCAAGGTGGCCCGTCGCTCGTCCAGGGCGCTGCCACTCAGGTCCACCCCGTACAGGCTCACCACATCGAAGACCACGTAGCTGATCGGCACCCGGGCAGCCAACCGTTCGGCACGGGCCGGGTCCTGCACATGCATCCGCTCGGCCAGCGCCGCGAAGGAAGGCGCGCCATCGCGCATCGCCACCACCTCGCCGTCCAACACCGCGCCCGGCAGCGCGTCCAGCGCCCGCAACTCCGGGTACGCAGCCATCGCGTCGCGACCGTTGCGCCCCAGGAGCCGCAACCGGCCCGCCGTGGTGTCCGCCAGGACCCGCACCCCGTCCCACTTGACCTCGTAGCGCCAGTCCGGGCCCAGCGGCGGGGAGTCCGGGGGAGTCGCTGCGGTGGCGAGCATGGGCTGCACGGGTCCATCCTGCCGACAGAACCGATGATGCCGCGATCCGGAGCGGCATCGGACGTCCACGCACCGGAGGGAGACGACGATGCGCGCAATCTGGAAGGGTGCGGTGGCCTTCGGGCTGGTCAATGTGCCGGTCAAGCTCTACGCCGCCACCGGTGAGCACGACGTCCCACTGCACCAGGTCCACACGAAGGACGGCGGTCGAATCCGCTACCGCCGGGTCTGCGCCATCGAGGATGAGCCGGTCGAGATGTCGGAGATCGCCAAGGGCTATGAGACCGACGACGGTCGCCTGGTGGTGCTCACTGATCAGGACCTCGCGGAGCTGCCGCTGTCCACCGAGCGCGAGATCGAGGTGCTGGAGTTCGTCCCCGCCGACCAGGTCGACCCGATCCTGCTGGCCAAGACCTACTACCTGGAGCCCGACCGCACCGCCGCCAAGCCTTACGCCCTGCTGCGCGAGGCCCTCACCGCCACCGACCGCATGGCCGTGGTGAAGGTCGCGCTCCGGCAGCGGGAGTCGATGGCGGTGCTCCGGGTCCGCGACGACGTGATCTGCCTCCAGACCCTGCTCTGGCCGGATGAGGTGCGCGCCGCCGACTTCCCGATCCTGGACAACGACGTGCAGGTGCGCCCCCAGGAGTTGGCGATGGCGTCCTCGCTGGTGGAGCAGCTGGCCGGTGACTTCGACCCCAGTGGGTTCGAGGACCGGTACAGCGCGGCCTTGGAGTCGGTGATCGAGGCCAAACTCAGCTCCGGCAGCGTGCAGGACCGCCCCGAGGTCGAGGAGGTCGGCGAGGGCGGCTCCGGCGGCGAGGTGGTCGACCTGCTGGCCGCGCTGCAACGGAGTGTGGACAAGGCCCGGTCCGCGCGCGGGGAGTCGTCGGCGGAGTCGAAGCCCGCACGGAAGGCAACGGGGAAGTCCTCCGGGGGTTCCGGGGCGAAGGCCGCCCGCGGGTCCGCGACCGCGACCTCCGACCGGGGCTCCGCGGACTCGTCGACGTCCACCCGGAAGCCGGCCGCGAAGAAGCCCGCAGCCAAGAAGCCCGCAGCCAAGAAGCCCGCGACCAGCAAGCCCACCACCAGCAAGCCCACCAGCGCCAAGCCTGCGGCCACGAAGACCACTGCGGCGAAGGCCGCCGCGAAGAAGCCCGCCACCAAGCGCGCCAGCTGATCCGCCGATGCCGACACCCGATCCCGACCTGCCCGCCACCGTCGTCGCCGCCCTGCGCCGAGCCGCCTACGTGCTCGAACGCGGGGGAGCGACCAGCTACCGCGCCGAGGCCTTCCGCAGCGCGGTCCGCACCCTCGAACCACTGTCTGCCGACGAGCTGGACCAGCGCATCCGCACCGGCACCCTGACCGATCTGCCCGGCGTCGGTGCCCGCACCGCCGAGGTCGCCACCACGGCTGCGCACGGCGGGCCGCAGCCCTACCTGGACGATCTGGAACGCACATACCCCGAACCAGAGCTCGATGCGGATGCCGCCGCCCTCCGCGCGGCCCTGGTCGGCGACCTGCATGCGCACTCCGAGGCCTCGGACGGTGCCACCCCCATCCAGGAGATGGTGCTCGCCGCGATGGAGCTCGGGCATGAGTACCTGGCCATCACCGACCACTCACCACGTCTGACCATCGCCTCGGGGCTGTCTCCGGCCCGACTTCGCGCTCAGCTGAACCAGATCGACGCGCTGAACGCCGCCATCGCCCCGTTCCGAGTGCTGAGCGGGATCGAGGTGGACATCCTGGACGACGGATCGCTCGACCAAGAGCCCGAGCTGCTGGACCGGCTGGATGTGGTGGTGGCCTCGGTGCACTCCAAGCTCCGGATGGATCGCGAGGCAATGACCCGGCGGATGCGCGCCGCGGTCGCCAACCCGCAGGTGGACGTGCTCGGACACTGCACCGGGCGGCAGCTGAACGGGCCGCGCAAGCGTCCTGCCAGCACATTCGACGCCGAGGCGGTGTTCGCCGACTGCGCCGAACACGGCGTCGCGGTGGAGATCAACTGCCGCCCCGACCGCCTCGACCCGCCGCACGATCTGCTGACCATCGCGGTGGACGCGGGCTGCCTGTTCACCATCGACACCGACGCACACGCCCCCGGTCAGCTGGCCTGGCAGCCGGTCGGATGCCAGCGTGCCGCCCACCACCGCATCGGACCCGATCGACTGCTCAATGCATGGCCACTTGCCACCCTGGTGGACCACCTGAACGCACGCAGTCGACCCTCCAGATAGACACGCCGTGCCGCGTCATTGCACCGCAGGGGCGTGCTCCCGTTATGGTCTTGGCCGTCGGTCCGCCGGTTTCACCACGCTTGTGGGGACCCGGTCTACCCCCCGACCACCGAGTCCGATCCACAAGGAGCACATCCGTGAGCGTGAACCGCACTGAGCTCGTCCAGGCCATCGCCGCCAAGGCCGGTCTGACCAACACCGCCGCCGACGCCGCCCTCAAGGCCTTCCAGGAGGTCCTGGTCGAGCAGCTGTCCGCCGGCGAGTCCGTGACCATCCCGGGCCTGTTCGCGGTCTCCCGCGCCGAGCGCGCCGCTCGCAAGGGCATCAACCCGCAGACCGGTGAGGCGATGGACATCGCCGCCGGCTACCGGGTCAAGATCACCGCGGGCTCGGTTCTCAAGCGCGCCGTCGCCAAGTGAGCTGACGCCCGGAATCTCCGGGCGATCCGCACTGTTCACGAGCCGGGGATCCCGATGGGGTCCCCGGCTCGTGGCCTACCATGGCTGGTCGATCCGGCGGTGAGAGAGAGGAACCCGATGGCTGTCGCGCAGCGCACCACCCGTCAGCGCACGGAGATCCTCTCCTTGCTGGACAACCTGGACGAGTTCCGCTCCGCCCAGCAGCTGCACGACATGCTCAAGGCCAACGGGTCCACCACCGGGCTGGCCACCGTCTACCGCGCGGTGCAGACCCTCGCCGAACAGGGCGAGGTCGACGTCCTGCGGTCCCCGGAGGGGGAGTCGGTCTACCGGCGCTGCGCGCGACGCACCCATCACCACCACCTGATGTGCCGGTACTGCGGCACCGCCGTGGAGATCGACGGCCCCGGCGCGGAGTCCTGGGCGGACCAGGTCGGAGCCACCCACGGATTCAGCGACGTGGCCCACACCATTGAGCTGGTCGGCACCTGCGCCGACTGCCGCGCGAAGCTGGCCGCCGGGGTCGACCCCACCCCCTGACCGGAGCACCCCACCGGCGGCGGCAGAATGGTCCCCGTGGACACCCTGCACGACATCACAGCCCGAACCTTCGCCTCCGACAACTACGCCGGGGTGCACCCCGAGGTCCTCGCGGCCCTCGCCGCCGCCAACGGTGGCCACCAGCGGGCCTACGGTGCGGATGTCTACACCGCCCGGCTGCAGGAGGTGCTGCAGGGGCACTTCGGGCCCACAGCGGTCGGCTACCCGGTGTTCAACGGGACCGGAGCCAATGTGCTCGCCCTGCAGACGATGCTGCCGCGCTGGGGTGCGGTGATCTGCGCCGACACCGCCCACATCAACACCGATGAGAACGCCGCACCCGAGCGGGTCGGCGGGATCAAGCTGCTCACGGTCCCCACGGCGGACGGCAAGCTCACCCCCGAGCTGATCGACCGGCAGGCGCACGGATTCGGCGATCAGCACCGCGCCCAGCCCGGCGTGGTCTCGATCACCCAGTCCACCGAGGTCGGCACGCTGTACACCCCGGCCGAGATCGCCGCGATCACCGCGCACGCGCACGGCCTGGGTCTGCGGGTGCATGTCGACGGTTCCCGGTTGGCGAATGCCGCCGCGGCCCTGGACCTACCGATGCGGGCCTTCACCACCGATGTCGGCGTCGATGTGATCAGCCTGGGCGGCACCAAGAACGGTGCGCTGTTCGGGGAGATCGTCGTCGTGCTCGACCCGGGGGCGACCCCGGGCATCGAGTTCCAGCGCAAGGTCGATATGCAGCTGGCCTCCAAGATGCGCTTCGTCTCCGCGCAGCTGCTGGCGCTGTTCGAGGGTGACCTGTGGCTGCGATCGGCTCAGCACGCGAATGCGATGGCCGCCCGCCTGTCCACCGGAGTCGCTGCCATCCCCGGGGTGCGGATCACCCAGCCCACCCAGGCGAACGGCGTGTTCGCCGCACTCCCGCTCGGTGTGGCGGACCGACTGCGGGAGCAGGCCGCGTTCTTCTACGACTGGAACCGGGCGACCGGTGAGGTCCGCTGGATGTGCGCCTTCGACACCACCGAGCAGGACGTCGACGAGTTCATCGCGGCAGTCGCCCGCGCGATCTGACCGCGCGCACGCCCCGCGCGCTCGACTCTCGCGGGAACTGGCTCCCGCACTCGACTCTCACGAGAACCGCCACCCGCGCGCGAACCGTCCCCCGAGCGCTCGACCTCGCATCGCGCGGCGGGCCCTCGCCGACGTGCCACTTTCTGAGCCACAATTCGCCCGAGTCGCCTCAGAAAGTGGCACATCGATGAGCCCACGGGTCCTCACGGGTAAGGCCGTGCGCTGACGCCTACAGACCCGGTCCGGGACGGCGATGTGTCAGTTTCTGAGCCGCATTCCGCTCGAATCGCCTCAAGAAGTGGCACATCGAGGAGGTGTCGGACTGCGGGGTCGCATAGTGAGGGCGTCACGCCCCGTGGGGTGACGCCCTCACTATGCGGAGCTCAGGGCCGCGTGCTCCGCGGCGTGGCCAGGTCGCGTGCGCAGTTCAGCGCAGCGCGCTGCGCTCAGTACCGCTCGCGGCTCGGGGAGCGGCCGGCGCGGCGGTCGTCCGAGGGGCGGCGCGGACCGCCCTCGTGCCGACGGGCACCGCCGGAGAATTCGCGGTGTTCCCGACGCGGACCGTCCCCACCGCGGGAGCCGGTACCCGGTCCACCGCGGGACGGGCGCGGGCCCTGGTCGGCCTGGATGCGCAGCGGACGACCGGCCACTCGGGCCCGACCGATCCGGTCAAAAGCCTCCGGGCTGAGACCGCCGGGGATCTCCACCAGCGAGAAGCTGCTGAAGATGTCGATCTTGCCCAGGTCCTGCCCGGTCAGACCGCCTTCGTTCGTTAGCGCGCCGACGATGGCACCCGGCTGCACGCCGTGGTTGCGGCCCACCGCGACCCGGTAGCGCAGGCCACCGGTCGGACGGGAGGCATTCCGGGTGCGGGCCGGACGGTCGCCGTGGTCGCTGGAGCGACCGGTGTCGCGCAGGCTCGCCCGGGACAGCGCGTCGTCCAGGTCGTCGCCCTGCTCCGCACGCGGCGTCGGACCCTCGTCGCCGACCGCCAGCGCAGCCAGGGTGGCGACCAGTGCGGTGGCGTCCAGCTCCGGGTGTGCGGCCAGGAAGTCGTTCGCGGCGGTGCGGTACAGCTCCAGACGGCCCTTGGCGTGCCGCTCCGGGACACGGGCGAGCAGCTGCGCCACCCGATGCGCGGAGACATCCGCGGGGGAGGGGATCTGCACCTGCTCCAGCGTCTGCCGGGTGGTGCGCTCAATGGAACGCAGCTTGCCGTTCTCATTCGGCGTGACAAAGGTCAGCGCCTCGCCGGTGCGACCCGCACGGCCAGTGCGACCGATCCGGTGCACATAGGCCTCGGGCTCACCGGGCACATCGAAGTTCACGACCAGACCGATCCGGTCGATGTCCAGGCCGCGGGCGGCGACATCAGTGGCCACCAGCACGGAGATCGCACCGGAGCGCACCCGCTCGACGATCTTCTCCCGGTCACCCTGGGCGACATCACCGGAGATGTAGGCCGCCGCGATGCCGCGCTCGACCAGCGACACCGCCACGTCCTCCGCGGCGGACCGCGTCCGGACGAACACGATCGCAGCCTCGGCCTCGGTGACCGCCAGCACCCGGGCCAGCGCACCCGCCTTGTGGCGGAAGGGCACGACGGCGTAGGTCTGACGCACCGAGGCGACGGTGGAGGACTGCCGGGCGACCTGAATCGCCACCGGGTCATTCAGATGGTCGTTGGCGACCCGACGGATCTGCGGCGGCATGGTGGCGGAGAACAGCGCGACCTGACGCTCCTTCGGGGCAGCCGAGGCGATCCGGTCGACGTCCTCCGCGAAGCCCATCCGCAGCATCTCGTCGGCCTCGTCCAGCACCAGGAACTTCACGCCGTCCAGCGTCATGGTGCCGCGGTCCAGGTGGTCAATCACCCGTCCAGGGGTGCCCACCACGACCTGGGCGCCACGCTTGAGCGAGCGGGCCTGCGGCAGGAACGGCGATCCGCCGTAGACCGCCACGACCTCCAGGCCGTCGATCCCGCGGGCGAAGCTGCTCAGCGCCTCGGCGACCTGCTGGGCCAGCTCACGGGTGGGGGCGAGCACCAGGGCCTGGACCTCGGCGAGCTCGGGGTCGATCGCAGCGAGCAGCGGCAGGCCGAAGGCAGCGGTCTTGCCGGTGCCGGTCTGCGCGACACCGGTGATGTCGCGGCCGGACAGCAGCGCCGGGATCGCCTCTGCCTGGATCGCAGTCGGAGTGGTGAAGCCCATCCGGGTCACCGCGTCGAGCAGCGCGGCGGGCAGGCCCAAGTCCGCGAAGGTGGTCTCAGCGGAGTCGGTGGTGGGCAGGGCAGGGTCAAGCACAGTCATGCAACACGCCTTCGTTGGGGGAGACGGCGTTCAGTGGCAGCCGGTTCGGCCGGGCACCGGTCGCGCGCTCCCCACACCCACATCGAGGCACAGATCAGGCCTCAGCACAGCCACACGGGATTGGCGACGGACTCCGTCAGGAGCGGCCAGTCTACTCCCGCGTCGCGTCGATCACGGCGTGACGTCAGCCACCCACGCCGAGTCGACGGGCCTCGATGGCCGGACACCGGTCCATCACCACGTCCAGACCGGCGGCCTCCGCCCGCGCCGCCGCGTCCTCGTCCACCACCCCGAGCTGCAACCACACCGCACCGGCCCCGATGGCGATGGCCTGGTCGACGACCTGCCCGGCCAGCCCCGCGTTGACGAAGACGTCGACCACATCCACCGGCGTGTCGATTTGCGCCAGTGCGGCCACCCCGGGTGCCCCGTGCACGGTCTCGGCGCGCGGATGCACCGGCACGATGGTGTGGCCGAGATCCTGGAGCACCGCGGACACCCCGTAGGCCGCCCGTGCCGTGTTGGTGGACAGTCCCACCACCGCCCAGGTGCCGGGGGAGGTCAACAGTCGGCGGATCACGGCGGGGTCATTGCGCATCGGACCAGCGAAGCACGCCACGCCGCTGGTCCGCGCGTCGGAAGTCCCGGTGAACGCGCTGTGGCCGCATAGGATGTCCCCTGCCGAGCGGACCGCAAACGATGGGGAGGTGCCCGTGGCGCAGCCCGAGATCAGCGACCGCGTGTGGACGATCCCCAACGTGATCAGCTTCATCCGGTTGTTGATGGTGCCGGTGTTCGCGGTCCTCATCGCTCAGGGCCACGACGGTTGGGCGCTGGTGGTGCTTGCCGGGTCCGGTGCGTCCGACTGGTTGGACGGAGTGCTGGCCCGCCGCCTGGGGCAGGCGTCCCGGTTGGGGCAGGTGCTCGACCCGGCCGCCGACCGGCTGTTCATCCTGATCACGCTGCTCGGGTTGGCCATGCGCGGCGTCGTCCCATGGTGGATGGTCGCGGTGCTGCTGGCCCGGGAGGCGATGCTCCTGGTGCTGCTCCTGCTGCTCGCCCGTCGCGGCTACGGCCCGTTGCAGGTGCACCTGGCGGGCAAGGCCGGGACATTCGCGCTGCTCTACGCCTTCCCGCTGCTGCTGCTGGCGCACTGGGGCGGGGTGATCGGCGCGCTGGCGTCGGTCTTCGGCTGGGCCTTCGCCTGGTGGGGGATCGTCCTGTACTGGTTCGCGGGGCTGCTCTACGTCCGCCAGGCCTGGCCGCTGATCATGCGTGACGACACCCGCCCGGCCACCGCCTGACGTGGCAGCCCCTCGGCGGCGCGATGCCTCGATGTCCGTGATCACGGATGTCATGCGGAACCCTCTCGACCCCGGGTACCGGGCAGTGGCCGACCGTCGTGCCCGCGAGGGACATCCGCCCCGGCACACCTCCTGGGGCACCGCCGCCGTGGCGGTGTTGGCCGTGATCCTCGGGGCGGCCTTCACCTGGTCGGTGGCTGCGTTGCGCGCCCCGCAACCCGGAGCCTTGGCCGCCCGTGACGTGCTCGCCGGGCAGATCACTGAGCGCACCGCCGAGTTGGACGAGCTGCGCGCCCGGTCCACCGACCTCGCCGCGGAGATCGACTCGCTCCAGACTGCCGCGCTGTCGGATGCGGACTCCCCGCTGGTGGACCAGTTGGCGGCCGATCAGCTGCTCACCGGTGCGACCGCGGTGTACGGCGAGGGCCTCCGGATCACCCTCACCGATGCGGATGTGGAGGACCCGGAGACCGACCCGGACTCCCGGGTGCGCGACTCGGACCTGCAAACGGTGGTCAACGGGCTGTGGAATGCCGGAGCGGAGGCCATCGCGGTCAACGGGCAGCGCCTGTCCACCACCACCGCGATCCGCACCGCGGGCGACGCGATCCTGGTGGATGTCGTGCCGCTGGTCGGCCCGTACACCGTGGAGGCCATCGGCGATCCACAGGGCATGCAGACCGCGATGGCCCGTTCCACCGCCGGGCAGCTGTTGGCCGTGCTGCAGTCGACCTACGGGATCGGCGTGCACACCAGCGCCCAGCCGGAGCTGCACCTACCGGGCATCGCCGCCCGCACGCTCCGGTCCGCCACCCTGCCCGAGGGTGTATCGGTGGTGCAGGACCCTGCTGCCACACTGGACGTCCCCGACCCGGAGGAGAGCTGAGTGATCGCCGTCATCGGTCTGGCCCTCGGCGTGATCGCCGGACTGGTCTTCGAACCGACCATCCCCGCGGAGTTGCAGCCCTACCTGCCCATCGCCGTGGTCGCCGCGCTGGATGCGCTCTTCGGCGGCTTGCGGGCGGTGCTGGACGGGATCTTCGACGACCGGGTGTTCCTGGTGTCGTTCCTGTCGAATGTGGTGGTCGCCGCGTTGATCGTGTTCCTCGGCGACCAGTTGGGTGTCGGGTCGCAGCTGTCCACCGGTGTGGTCGTCGTGCTGGGCATCCGGATCTTCTCCAATGTGGCCGCGATCCGGCGGCACCTGTTCAAAGCATGACCGCCGACCCGCGCCCGGAGCGCTCCGATCAGGACGTGCCGCCGCAGCCCGCCCCGGAGGTCGCCGAGCGGTCCGCAGCCGACGGGTGGCGCACCCTGGCCCGCGCGCTCAAGCCCCGGGCCACCACCGCGCAGGTGCTCACCGGTGTGCTGTGCGCGCTGCTCGGCTTCGCCATTGCCTTGCAGGTGCGCTCCACCGGGGAGGACTCGCTGTCGACGATGCGCCAGTCCGAGTTGGTGAGCCTGTTGGACCAGACCACCCGCCAGGCCGACCAGCTTGCCGACCAGGTGAACGATCTGGAGCAGACCCGCCAGGAGCTGCGCTCGGGCTCCACCAGCCGGGAAGCAGCGTTGGAGGCGGCGACCCGATCTGCCACGGCCCAGGGCATCCTCTCCGGTCGGTTGCCCGCACAGGGTCCGGGCGTGCAGATCACCGTCGAGGACCCCAGCCGCGCGGTCTCCGCATTGACGCTGCTGAACCTGCTGGAGGAACTGCGCAATGCCGGGGCGGAGGCGGTCCAGATCAACGACCAGCGGGTGACCGCCAGCTCGTCCATCGTGAGCACGGGCGGCGGCATCGAGGTCAACGACGTGCCGGTGTTACCGCCGTATCTCTGGTCGGCGATCGGTGATCCGGAGACGATGTCCACCGCGATGGCCATCCCGGGTGGTGCGGTGGCCAAGGTGCAGATCGACGGCGGGACCGCGCGGGTCGAGCAGCGCGACCTGGTCCAGATCACCGCGCTGCGCACGTTGACCGAGCCGCAGTACGCCACCCCGGAGCCGGTCCCCGGGGAGTAAACACACAGGAACGGGGTGTGCGTCACGCCCGCGCGCACCCTAGGCTGTCCGCAGAACCCCGGCGCAGGTCGGGGCGGTGAAGTGGGAGGTGGCATGAGCGACGAGCAGCAGGTGCCCGGTGCTTTCGGGGCCGGCGGTCAGGACGGGCCGCGCCCAGAGGACACCACCCTCGCCTTCGGCAATCTCGGACCGCTGGACGTCGACCCCGTCGCTCCGGCGGGTCTGACCGCGGAGCAGGCCGCCGCCGTGCAGGCGCTGCCGCGCACCTCCGCTCTGCTGATCATGCAGCGTGGTGGCCCGGGATCGGGTGCCCGGTTCCTGCTGGACGCCGACCGCACCGTCGCCGGGCGCAGCCCGGATGCGGACATCTTTCTCGACGATGTGACGGTGTCGCGCAAGCACGCGGAGTTCGTGCGGGAGCTCGACGACTTCCTGGTTCGGGACATCGGTTCGCTGAACGGCACCTACGTCAATCGGGAACGGATCGACTCTGTGGTCCTGCGCGCCGGTGACGAGGTGCAGATCGGCAAGTTCCGGATGACCTTCCACCCGAGCCCGGCGGCCCACCGCGGCGCCGACGCCTGATGGCGGCACGCCCGGCACGGGCGGCCTCCGAGCAGCCCGGCCCCATCCGAGTCGATCACGCCGCTGCACAGCCCACCCCGGAGCCGTGGCCGCGCGGACTGTCCCGTGCTGCGACCATGCGGATATCCGACGTGCTGGCCGCGCTGCGGGTGGAGTTCCCCGCCGTCACCAACTCCAAGCTGCGCTTTCTGGAGGAGCAGGGGCTGGTGGACCCGGTCCGGACCCCGGCCGGGTACCGCCAGTACAGCCCCGCCGACCTGGAGCGGCTGCGCTTTGTGCTGCGTGAGCAGCGGGATCGGTATGTGCCGCTCAAGGTGATCGGCGAGCGGCTGGCCGAGTTGGACGCCGGCATTGCGACCGAGCCCGCGCCGACCGCCCGGGTGGTCGCCGAGGACGGGGTGGTGCGCGCCCAGCACGGGGACGGCCGGTACACGCCCGCGGAGCTTGCCGTCGAGGTGGCGGTCGATCCGGCAGTGGTCACTGACCTCATCGATGCCGGTGTGCTGCGCCCGTCGGCCTCCGGGCATCTGGACGACTGGGCCAAGGAGGTCGTCATCGCTGCGGCGGCCCTGGCCGAGCACGGTTTGCAGGCCCGGCACCTGCGCACCTTCCGCACCGCTGCGGACCGGCAACTCGATCTGGTCGAGACCGTCGTTGCTCCGTGGCGCGGTCAGAACTCGCCCTCCGCCCGGGGCCGGGCCAGCACCACCGCCGCCGAGGTGGGGGAGCTGTGCGGGCGTCTGCACACGGCGCTGCTGCGCGGTGGCGTGGCCGGACTCACCGACTGACCGGTCCCTCTCGCGCGGGGCACCTTGACCGCCGTAGCGTGGCGGCATGCACGACGACTTGGTCCAGGTGGAGGTGCTCGGCGTCCGCCGCCATCCCGATGACGACGAGCTTGTCGTGCTGCTGCTCGAGCCAGTGGGGGAGTTGGTGGTGCCGATCTCGATCGGGCCGGTGGAGGCGGCTGCCATCGCCACGGCACAGGCCGGGATCGTCCCGCCCCGCCCGATGACCCATGACCTGTTGCGCGCGGTGCTGGAGACGATGGGCACCCGGTTAACCCGGGTGGAGATCACCGAACTGTCCGGTGGCATCTTCCATGCGGCGCTGGTGCTGGGGGAGGAGGAGCGGGTGGACGCCCGCGCCTCGGACGCCCTGGCCATGGCGGTGCGGATGGATTGCCCGGTGCTGTGCGCGGTGGATGTGCTGGCCCAGGCCGGTGTCGAGGCGCAGGTCACGGACGGTCCGGACGGGGAATCCGGTGACTCGGAGGCTGAGGTTGAGCGCTTCCGCGAGTTCCTGGATCAGGTCGAACCAGAAGATTTTGGCGATGACGGCGCGTCGCCTGCATCGAGCAGCGAGAACGAGTAGCTTCAACCTCAGGTCGAAGGTAAGACACGCCGACCGCGACACGCCCGCTCTCCGCGAGTCGGCGGTCGTTGACCGTGTCAGTCCCCGGGCCTAGCGTTGACACCAGTTCCCACGTACCGCCGACCAGGCGGTTCGGACACTTCGGAGGCACCCGTGACCGGCACCGAGCAGACCGCCGACGCTGCCGGCAGCATCCCGCAGCGGGCACAGGGCCTCCTGTTCGGGGACGAGCTGCCTGACCTCGACACCGCCTCCGGCTACCGCGGTCCCACCGCCTGCCGCGCGGCCGGGATCACTTACCGCCAGCTGGACTACTGGGCGCGCACCGGTCTGGTCGAGCCGACTGTCCGTCCCGCACACGGCTCCGGTACCCAGCGCCTCTACTCCTTCCGCGACATCCTGGTGCTCAAGGTCGTCAAGCGACTGCTGGACACCGGCGTCTCCCTGCAGCAGATCCGGGCCGCCGTCGGCCACCTGCGCGAGCGGGGCGTGGACGACCTGGCGCAGATCACCCTGATGTCGGACGGTGCCTCGGTGTACGAGTGCACCTCTGCCGATGAGGTCATTGACCTGGTGCAGGGCGGACAGGGCGTGTTCGGGATCGCCGTCGGTCGGGTCTGGCGCGAGGTCGAGGGTTCACTGGCCCAGCTACCGACCGAGCGGGCCGAGGACGGGCCGGTGCTCGACTCCCCGCAGGATGAGTTGGCCGCACGCCGCGCAGCACGCCGCAACGCGGGCTGACCCGCCTCGTCGTCCCGCTGTGTGAGGGAGTCTCACGCAGCGGTCGTCCGTCGGGCCGCAGACTCGATGCGCCCTGGCCGTGTCGGGGTATCCCCGGTGGTGGATCGCAGGATCGGGTAAGTCAGGTGCGGGGTGCCCGCAGGGCCCGGTCGAGCAACTGGTCGAAGCTCGCGGCGAGGTCACGCGCGCCCTGTCCAGGCCACGCATGGATCGGCTGCGCAGCACCCTGAGCCTGCTGCAGTGCGGCACGCTCCGGAACGAACGGGTTGAGCACCAGCGGACCGTAGAGCCCGCTCAGCTCCTCCAGCCGGAAGGCCTGCTCGATGGAGCGCGCCTTGACCCGGTTCACCACCACACCCAGCGGCTGCAACTGTCCGGCCGGGCCCCGGCGCAGGTCATCGATCGTGCGCATGGCGCGGCCGACCGCGGTCACCGCGAACAGTCCCGGCTCGGTGACGACAATGGCGCGGTCGCAGGCGGTCAGCCCGGTGCGGGTCAGGCCGCCGAGCGAGGGCGGGCAGTCGATCAGCACCAGGTCGTAGGAGTGCAGCCAGGCCAGCGCGAACCGCAGCCGGTCGAGCTCTCGGGTGCTGCCGTCGTGGCCGTAGCCGTCATGCCGCGCGGAGTCGGGCGACCCCACCAGCACGTCCAGGCCCTGGTCCGCCCATGCGCTGGCGGCCGTCGCGGCGTTCAGCGTCTCCAGCCCCGGCTCGTCCAGGACCTCGGCCACCGACCCCGCGGCCGGTGCGGTGGCCAACGCGAGCGTGGAGTCACCCTGCGGATCGAGGTCGACCACCAGGGTGCGCAGTCCCCGCTCCAGGGCAGCCGAAGCCAAGCCGAGCGTCACGGACGTCTTCCCGACGCCACCCTTCAGCGAACACACTCCCAGGACCAGCACACCCGTACCGTATCCGGCGGGGACGGATCGGGGCGATGCGCGCTCGCCTGAGCTCGCCGGTGGGGTGATGCTGGGGCCATGACGACCATCACCTCCTGGGGGCATGCCTGCATCAGTGTCGACCGTGACGGGCGGCGGCTGGTGATCGACCCCGGGACCTTCTCCGACCTGACCGTGGTGGACGATGCGGACGCAATCCTGGTCACCCATGACCATGCCGACCATCTGGCCACCGATCCGGTGGTAGCCGCGCTCCGCGCCCGGCCCGGGGCGCAGCTATGGGGCCCAGAGTCAGTGGTCACCCAGCTGCGCGAGGCCGGGGCTCCGACCGAGCGGGTGCACGCGGTCACCACGGGGGAGGTGGTGACCGCGGCGGGCTTCCCGGTGCGCACGATCGGGCACGAACACCAGCTGATCCACCCCGATGTGCCCCGCCCGGAGAACATCGGCTACCTGGTCGACGAGGCGTTCTTCCACCCGGGCGATGCGCTCACCGAACCCGGGGTGCCGGTGCGGGTGCTCTTCGTACCGGTCGCCGCGCCGTGGCTGAAACTGGCCGAGGCCATCGACTACGTGCGCGCTGTGCAGCCCCGGGTCGTCGTCCCGATCCACGACGCGATTCTGTCCGAACCCGGGCGGGGACTGTCCGACCGACTCGTGGGCGGACTGGGCGGGGCGCCCGTGTACCACCGGTTGGGGGTCGGGGAGTCCTTCGACCCGGTCGGCTGATGCCGCGGTCGAGCCGAGGCGCTAGCGTGACGCGACCTGTCCCGTTCTGAGGAGTCGGCATGACCCGTCCGTCCGCCAAAGCGCTCATCACCACCGGCCTGTGCCTTCTCGGCGGCGCGGTGCTGCTCCAGATCGTGTACATGATCGTGCAGAGCGTCGGCTTGGGCAGTTTCTACGGCGGGTACAGCATCGGATGGGGTGCGCTAAGCCTGTTCGGGACGCTGATCTCGCTGGCGGGGTATACCGGGGCGGCGATCCTGGCGGGCGGTCTGGTGGTGAAGGCCCTCACGCCGACCCGGAGTGCGACCCAGCTGCCCGACCAGTACGGAACTCCGGGCGGATACACCAGCGGGTCGTACGGGCAGGCAACGCAGGGCACCAACACCGGAGCAGGGCAGTACGGATACCCGACCACGCCGGTCGCGCAGCCGGGGTCACAGCCCGGCGGGGCACCGGGGCCCGCAGCACCGTACGGCCAGCAGCCCGGCGCGGGCAGTTCGTGGCAGTCGCACCCGGGGGACACCGGTCCGCAGTCGCACGGCTGAACCAGAGCTCTCAACCGGGAGAACGGCGGTCACCGGGTGGGTGAGAGCGCTGCCATGATGGGTCCATGAGGATCATCAGCGCCGATGTCGTCGTCACCAGCCCCGGCCGTAACTTCGTCACCCTGAAACTCACCACCGACGAGGGCGTGACCGGCCTCGGCGATGCCACGTTGAACGGGCGCGAGCTCGCCGTGGTGTCGTATCTGCGCGAGCACCTCGCACCGCTGCTGATCGACACCGACCCGCAGCGGATCGAGCACACCTGGCAGTCGCTGTACCGGGGCGCGTACTGGCGTCGTGGGCCGGTCACGATGGCTGCCATTGCGGCGGTGGACATGGCGCTGTGGGATATCAAGGCCAAGGTTGCCGGTCTCCCGCTCTACCAACTGCTCGGTGGGGCGTCACGGGACCGGGTCCGGACCTACGGGCACGCGAACGGCCGGGATATCCCGGAGCTGCTCGACTCGGTGCGCGCCCGGCTGGCCGAGGGCTATCCGGCGGTGCGGGTACAAACCGGTGTGCCCGGGTTGCAGCGGGTGTACGGGGTGCACCAGGGCACGGCCATTGCGGCTGAGGTCGACGGCATGCGGATCGACCAGCTGGCCCGGCCGTTGGAGGAGGACTGGGACACCGCCGCCTACCTGCGGCATGTGCCGACCATCCTGGAGGCGGTGCGCCACGAGTTCGGACCGGAGCTGCCGCTACTGCATGACGCCCACCACCGGCTGAGTCCGCAGGAAGCCGCGCGGCTGGCCAAGACCGTGGAACCCTTCGACCTGTTCTGGTTGGAGGATCTGACCCCCACCGAGGACCAGAGCGCGCTGCGCCTGGCCCGGCAGCACAGCACCACGCCGCTGGCGACCGGCGAGGTCTTCAACACCGTCTTCGACTACCAGACGCTGATCGACGAGCGTCTGATCGACTATGTGCGGTCGGCGGTGACGCACTTCGGGGGGATCTCGCCGCTGCGCCGGCTGGTCGACTACGCCGGTCAACACCAGATCCGCACCGGGTTCCATGGCCCGGAGGACATCTCCCCGGTGGGGATGGCCGCGCAGATCCACCTGGACCTGGCGGTGCACAACTTCGGCATCCAAGAGTTCTCCGGGCATACCGAGCTGACCGACCGAGTGTTCCGGCACGCCTACACCTTCACCGACGGGTACCTGCATCCGGGGGAGCAGCCCGGCCTCGGTGTCGAGCTGGATGAGGAACTCGCCGCTGCCCACCCGTACCGCCAGGCGTACCTGCCGGTGAACAGACTGTTGGACGGCAGCGTCCACGACTGGTGAGCGAATGCGGGCCGCCCGTTCCCGCCCTACGGTCGCGGCATGGCGAGTCGACTGGGTGAACTGGTCCTGAACGCGCGGGACCCGGAGCGGTTGGCCGCGTTCTGGTGCGCGGTTCTGGACTACGTGGTGCTCGACCGGGAGGACGGCTGTGTGGAGATCGGCCCGCCCAGCGGTTTCGGGGGAGCGCAGCCGACCATCTTTCTCAGCCGAAGCGAGGACCCACACCCGGTGAGTCTGCGTCTGCACCTCGACGTGAACCCGGTGGACCGCGACCAGGATGCCGAACTGGAACGGCTGAGTGCCTTGGGTGCGCGCCCGGCCGATGTCGGGCAGACCGGGCAGGAGTCCTGGCATGTGCTCGCCGACCCGGAGGGCAACATCTTCTGCCTGTTGCGGCAACAGCTGACCCCGCTGGAGAGCTGAGCTGCGCGCCGGGGTGTGCGCTGCCATCCTCGGCGGTCGCCCGCGGGGAACTCACCCTCGACCAGAGCTTCGGCGCGAACGTCGGCTCGCCGCTGAACGCGCTGGTCCGCAACCTGGACGTGGCCGACAACGGGGCGATCTACACCGTCGGTGCATTCACCGCCCCGGGCCGGTACTTCGCGCGGTTCGCGGCGGACGGTACCCCGGATGCCGCCTTCAACCAGAATGTGGGGGCAGCGCTGAACGGACCCGCCAACTCGATCTGGATCGATGAGCACAGCGGTGCGATCACCGTCGGCGGAGAGTTCACTACCCCGAGCGCGCATCTGGCGCGCTTCCATGCCGATGGCACCCCGGACACCGCCTTCAACGAGGCCATCGGTGACGCCTTCGATGGCGCGATCTACGGCATCGCCGAGGACGTGAACGGTGGTCTGGTGGTCGCCGGAATGTTCACCACACCGACCGACAGTGCCATGAAGCTCTCCCAGGACGGCACCCTGGACGAGGAGTTCGCAGAGGCTGTCCGGGGACAGATGCCCGTGGCGTACTTTGTGGACGTCACTCCGGAGACGGGTGAGCTGACCTTCGCGCAGTCGCAGAACCCTCCGCTCTATCGGATGTCCGCCGACGGGGCGCCGGACACGGCCTTCAATGCCGCCGTGCAGGCGACCGGGATTCGGACGGCGTGGGAGTTCTACCGTGACCCCGACACTAAGGCATGGCCATCGAGGTGGACGTCGACCCGCACACCGGTGCGGTGACCGCCACCGGCGAGTTCAGCCGGCCGAGCACGAACATTGCGCGGTTCCACAGCGACGGTCGCCCGGACACCGCCTTCAACGACGCGGTACGCGGGATGGTCAACGGCTACGTCAACGGCCTCCACGTCAACCACACCACCGGGGCTCTGGTGGTCGGTGGGGGACCATTCGTCGCAGCGGGCGGCTCCAACTTGGCGCGGATCCGCGCTGTCGCGGTGGAGCTGGCACCGATGGCCGACCAGTCGTCCCCGTTGGGACTGCCGATTACGCCGCTGGCCGTCGGCGCGACCAGTGACGAGGATCCGATCGTCTACGGTGCCACCGGTCTGCCGTCCGGTCTGAGCATCGATGCCGACACCGGGCAGATCACTGGGACCCCGGCTGAGGTGGGCACCAGCACCGTGACACTCACCGCCAGTGCCTCCGGGCTGGTGGACAGCACGGAGTTCACCTGGACGATCACCCCGGTGACCATCCCGACGCTGAGTGGTGAGGCCCCCGACGCGACGGTCGGCGTCGCCTACGACCACCAGTTCACGGTGACCGGTGAGCCCACCGCCACCGTCGCCGTCTCCGCAGGCACGCTGCCGGATGGGCTGACCCTGGACGCGGACGGCCGCCTGCACGGCACCCCGACCACCGCGGGTACCTGGACTGTCGACCTGCAGGCGGAGAACATCGGTGGCACCGCGACGCTGCGCGGCGTCGAGCTGACCGTGCGCGGCCCGGAGCTGACGCTGGCGCACACCGAAGTCGTCGCCGGCGAGGCACAGGCTGTCACCGGCACCGGCTTCGCACCGGGGGAGAGCGTGCAGGTGCAGCTGCGGTCCACCCCGGTCGATGTCGGCACGATGATCGCCGATGACAGCGGCGCGGTGGAGCTGGAGTTCACTGTCCCCGCGGACACGACGACCGGGGTGCACAGTGTGGTGGCCACCAGCGTGGCGGGGGAGACCTCGGCGGACTTCACGGTCCGCGCCGCGGTGGTGCCGGATCCGGAGCCGACCGACCCCACTGCGCCCGAGCCCCCGGCTGCGCCCGAGCCCCCGGCTGCGCCCGAGGACCCGGCACAGCCGGAACAGGTGCGGGTGCTGGCGGTGACGGGTGCGTCCCTGGGCGGTCTGGCACTGCTGGCTGCCCTCGCGGTCGGCGCCGGGATGCTGCTGACCCGCGGCGGACGCCGTAGCGTCGAGCGGTGACTGTCCGGGCCGATTTCGCCAGACTCACCTGACACGCCGGACCGCCTTGGCCCTGGCTGTGTGAGGCGGTCAAGATGCCCGCATGCGCCTCCTACGACCGCTGTCCGCCCTGCTCACCTCGATCCTCGTGGTGCTGGGACTTGTAGCGCCGTCCGCGGCCGCGAATACCGGCACACTCTCCGTCGACCCGGCCTTCGACCAACGGGTTGGCACGGCGCTGAATGGGCTGGTCCGTGACGCCGACGCCTTGGGCCCGAACGGCATCGTGGTCGGCGGGGCATTCACCTCGCCCAACCCGTACCTGGCCCGCTACCGCGCCGACGGCAGCCCGGACACGGAGTTCAACGCTCGGGTCGGAGGCATGATCAACGGGCCGGTGAACACAGTGCTCGTGGATCCGAAGACCGGTGCGATCACCGTAGGCGGTGAGTTCACCGAGCCCAACACGCACCTGATGCGGCTGCACGCCGACGGCACCCCGGACACCGCGTTCAACGCTGCGGTGGCCGGACTGCTCGACGCCGCAGTGCAGGACCTCCACCTGGCGGACGACGGCGCGCTCACGGTGGCAGGCATTTTCACCTCGGCCGGCAACCGGATCGTGCGCCTGACCGCCGACGGGTCTGTGGACGAGACCTTCTCGATCCCGGAGGGGATTGAGTTCGACCGGTTCAGCCTGGGCGGGGTCCTTGAGCTCGATGTGGACCCGGTCACCGGGCAGGTCACGGCCACAGCGGCAGGCAACGGCGTGGTCCGGTTCACCGCGGATGGTGCGGTCGACCCCAGCTTCCTCTGGGATGCCGACATGCGCGGGGCGGCGGGCGACATGCACGTCAACCACGCCACTGGCCAGATCACCCAAGCGAACCCCACCACCGGTCTGCGTGTGGGGCGCTTCAACGCTGACGGGACCCGGGACACCGCCTTCAACGACACCGTGCGTCAGGCGCAGCCGAACGGGCAGGTGGCGGGTCTCTACGTCGAACCCTCCGGCGACTTCTACCTGTCCGGGGAGTTCACCTCACCGAGCACCAACGTCGCGCGGTACCACGCCGATGGCACACCGGACGAGGAGTTCAACGCGGCGATGCGGGACAGCACCTCCGGGTACATCCGCCGAGTGCGACCGGACAGCTCCGGGGCCATCCTGCTCGCGGGCCAGTTCACCACCTCGCGCGCCAGCGGCCTGGCCCGGGTTCGGACTCCGAGCGTGAGCCTTGACCCCGTGGCCGACCAGTCCTCGCCGCAGGGCACCGCCATCGCCCCGCTCACCGTGACCGCCGCCACCAGTGGCGATGCGATGGAGTACACCGCTACGGGGCTTCCCGCCGGGCTGACCATCGACGCCGCCACCGGTGTCATCACCGGCACCCCGACGGAGGCGGGCACCACCACGGTCACGGTCACCGCTCGCGGCGCGGGTGTCGAGGACTCAGTGAGCTTCGACTGGACCATTGTGCTGGTCACAGCACCGACGCTGACCGGTGCGCCGCCTCAGGGAACGGTGTCGGCCGCTTATGACTATCTGTTCGCTCTCACCGGCGACCCGCAGCCCACCGTGTCCGTGAGCGCGGGGACGCTGCCCGAGGGCCTTGTCCTGGACGCGGACGGCCGACTGCACGGCACACCGACCACGGCGGGGTCCTGGACCATCGAGCTGCAGGCGGAGAACGCGGGGGGCGTGGTCCACGTCGCCACGACCCTGACCATCGTCGGCCCGGAGCTGTGGGTGGCGCATGACGAGGTGCTCGCCGGCGAGTCCCAGACCGTCACCGGAACCGGCTTCGCGCCGGGGGAGGAGATCGCCGTCGAGCTGCACTCGACGCCGGTGGAGGTCGGCATTGTGACCGCGAACGCCGCGGGTGAGGCCGAGCTGACGTTCACCGTCCCGGCCGACACGTCTGCCGGCCCGCACCGCGTCGTGACCCTCAGCGCGGCGGGGGAGACATCGGCCCAGTTCCAGGTCATCAGCCCCGCCGTCGTGACGCCCAGCGCTCCGCCCGCCGCGCCGACTCCGTCGGTCGTGACGGCACCGGCCACCTCGGTGCTCGCGGTGACCGGCGGGATGGTCACGGGGGTGGCGGTCCTGGCCGCGGCTGCCCTGCTCGGGGGCCTCGTGCTGCTGCGGGCACGTCGCCGATCGGCCCAGGACTGACCGGCGCGTGATGGTGCGGGTCGTCCCCGGTGGGGACGGCCCGCACCGTGCTGTCAGCCCAGCACTGCCGCGAGCTCGGTGAGTGCCGTCATCGGGTCGGGCCCGACGGGGATGAACACGCTGGACGTCACCCCGGCTGCTGCGAGTCCGTCGATCCGTGCTCGCACCTGGGCGGCTGTTCCCGCCAACGCCAGCTGACGCACCCACTCCTCGGGCAGATCCCGGGCGAACGCGGCCCGGTCGACCGAGCGTTCCCGGAGTGCGGCGAGTTCCCCGGCGAAGGGCAACGGGGCCAGATGCGGAGCCCAGTCCGGCTCACCGATCCACTCCAGGCCCGGTCGTGCCGCCGCCAATGCAGCGGACTCGTCCTCCCGCACCACGCCAACGTTGTAGGCGACGACCCGGTGCGTACCGGTCGGCGCGATGAACTCCCTGGCGGCCCGGGCGTACTCCGGGGTGACGGGTTCGGCCAGCACGGTGCCGTCCGCGACCTGCCCGGCAGCGGCCAGCGACTTCGGGCCACGGACGCCGAACAGCAGCGGCGGTATCCGGTCGGGCACCGCCGAACGGTCCAGGACCACACCCTGTGCCTCCTTCCCCGCCAGCAGGGTTCTCAGCGCGATCACGTAGTCACGCAGGAAGCTCAGCGGCTTGTCCGGCCAGCAACCGGCCTGACGCATCCAGCCCGGCATGCCGTGGCCGATCCCGACGTCGACCCGCCCGGGGAACAGCTGCTCGACGGTGGCGATCTCCATCGCTGCGTAGGCCACATTGCGCACCGCCGCGGGCAGGATGCCGATCCCGACCCGGATTCGCTCGGTGACAGCCAGGATGGCCGAGGCCTGGGCGAACCCGCCGCGGTAGCCGAGATCCTCGACCACCCACAGCTCGTCGAAGCCGAGTGACTCGGCCCGCTGCGCGAAGGGCATCACCTGCTGGGCAGGCAGGTCGCGGGGGAGCATGACGCCGATCCGAGGGCTGGTGCCAGTCATGCCAGATTCCTATCAGTTCGACCGTCGCCGTCGACGGGTATCCTCGGTCGGTCACTGGGATACAACTGGGATGTCAGATGCTCCGGCCCGGTGCCGGAGAGGACCCTCGATGACCGCGCCCGTGACCGCCCGCGCCGATCTGAGCACTGTGGATGTCGCCCCCGTGCAGCGCCGCACGCTCACCGTGCTGATTGTGATGCAGATCATCGGCACCATCGGAGTCGGTGTGGCCCCGTCCATCGGTGTGCTGCTGGCGGGGGAGGTGACCGACAGTGAGGCGTGGGCGGGACTCGCCCGCACCGGGAGCACCCTCGGCGCCGCGCTGCTCGGTCTGCCGTTGGGCACGCTGGCAGCTCGGCGCGGTCGCCGGGTCGCGCTGACCACCGGCTGGTGGACCGCCGCCTGCGGGGGAGCGCTCCTGGTCGCGGCCGCGCAGTGGAGCCTGGTGGTGCCGCTGTTCGTGGGCCTGTTGCTGATCGGTGCGGGATCGGCGGTGAGCCTGCAAGCACGGTTCGCGGCCACCGATCTGGCCGCACCCCGGCAGAAGGCGCGCGCCCTGGCCCTCGTCGTGTGGGTCGGCACCATCGGCTCGGTGCTCGGGCCGAACCTCGGCGTGCCCGCACAGGTCCTAGGACGGGCGACCGGTCTGACCGTCTACGCGGGGGCGTTCCTGATCGCCGCGGTATGCCTGGCGCTGGCCGGGACCGTGGCAGTGATCTGGCTGCGCCCGGACCCGCTGCACGTGCTCGCCGAGGTCACCCCCACGGCCTCGCAGCCCCACACCGGTGCGCGCCACGGCCGACTACGGATGATGGCGGCCGAACTGCGCAGCAACCCGACAGCCCGGTTCGCTGTGGTGGCGATCTTGACCGCGCAGATCGTGATGGTCGCCGTGATGACCATGACCCCGGTGCATCTGACCCATCACGGGGGCTCCGTCACCGTCGTGGGGTTGACGATCAGCCTGCACGTGGCCGGGATGTACGCCCTGTCGCCGGTGGTGGGCATGGTGGTCGACCGCGGTGGCCATCGCCTGTCGATCCTGATCGGCATCGTGGTCCTGGTCGCCTCCCTGGTCGCCGGTGCCTGGCACCCGGACGACACCGGCTGGGTGATCGCCTGTCTGGTGCTACTCGGCCTGGGCTGGTGCTTCGTCAATGTCGCGGGATCGGCGCTGTTCAGCAGTGTCGTCGCCGACCGGGTGCGCGCCACCGCCCAGGGCGGCGTCGATGCGCTGTCGAATCTCTGCGGCGCGGCGGCGGCCTTCATCTCCGGCCCGCTGCTGGCCGTCAGCAGTTTCTCGACGCTGTGCGGGGTGGCAATGGTGGTGTTGGTGCCGCTGACCACGATGACCCTGCTGCGGTCCGGGGGAGCGCGGCCCCGGGTCTAGAGATCGTCGGTCTCGGCCAGGTGACGGGCCAGCGCGGCGGGAAAATGCGCGCCGTCGTCGACGGTCAGCTGCGCCACCAGGTCCTCATGCTCAGCCAGGATCTGCGGGCAACGCTCGGCCAGACGATCCCCGTGCCGGTAGAGCAGGGAGCGCAGCCGGTCGGAGAGCCGTTCGCTCAGCTCCACCAGCACCTGATTGCCCGCGGCGGCGGCAAAGGCCTGGTGGAACCGGATCGTCTCATCCACGAAGGCGTCGACATCGGAGGCCTGCAACGCCGCGCGCTGCGCCGCCAGCGACGAGGACAGGCGGACGGCCAAGGCTGCGCGGGCGTCGGCGGTCGCTAGCTGGACAGCGGAGGACTCCAGCACCCAGCGCGCCTCCCGCAGATCGGCGATGGCCTGACGGTCAAGCCCCAGCACCAGCGCGCCACGCTGTGGGTAGATGACGATCCATCCCTCGTCCTGCAACCGGGTCAGCGCCGCACGCACCGGTGTCCGGCTCACCCCGGTCCGGGCGGCGAGCGTCACTTCGCCCAGCATCGTGCCCGCGGCAAGCTCACCGCGCACGATCCCGCCCTTGATGTCCGCGTACGCCCGGTCGGCGGCACTCGGCTCATCGCGCATCTGCTCGTCCTTCGGCCAGGGGACCCGTCGTTCGGGTCGGTGCGACCCAAGAGCCGGGTCGCGGAGACCGGCACACCTTAGCGACCTCCCGATCCCTGCCAGGACAGTTGCGGAGGAGGTCCGGCGGCCACGGCGTGTCAGTCCGCTGCGGGCCGGTCCTTCAGCAGGAACTTCGGCAGCGCCCAGGTCGCCAGCGCGGTCAACAACCAAACCAGCACCACCGACGCGATCCAGGTGGTCAACCCGCCGGTCAACCGCAGCCCGGACGACAGCAGGGTGGCGATCAGCAGCGCCAGGAAGGTCGACACCACGCCGACCCCGCCGATGAACGCATCCGCGTACCGGTGCGCGAGCTTCGACACCAGAGGAGTGAGCGCGGCCTGCGCCACCGTGAAGACCAACACCGCGGTCAGGAATCCGCCCAGGCTCAGGTGGAACCCGTCGACCAGCAGGGAGGTCAGCCACAGGCCCAGCGCCGACGATCCGAGGAAGATCCCGATCCGGGTTGCGAAGGTCTTCATGGTCGGAATGTAGCCGGAGTCGTGTCTCACCGGTGAGACCTGTCACGACTCAGCCCGGACGACCAGTACCCGTGCGGTGGATTCGGCCGTGTACATTGATGGGACAATCTCACCGGTCCGCGCCACGTCACGGCGCATCACATGAATCAACTCACTCCTCGCGGGTGCCCACGGTGGCCAGTGGCGGCCTAGCCGGTACCTCGACTCAGCCGATGACCGTGACACCGCCGCGATTGGCGGACCGTTGGCCTGTACTCGGAAGGCAGCTTCGCGACGCACTTGTCGCCCAAGGCGACGACGCGTTGGGGTCTCAGATCGAGACGCTGTGCGTCGTCACCACGTGCGGCTGCGGCGACGCCTTCTGCCAGAGCTTCTACACCGCACCAAAGCCGAACGGGGCATACGGGCCAGGCCATCGGAATGTGGTGCTGGATCCGCCGTGGCGGGGAATGCTGATCCTCGATGTGGTCCATGAGCAGATCGCCTACGTTGAAGTGCTCGGTCGTCGACCCTTGGACTAGCCGAACCGGGCGTGTACTTCAGACCGACCATCCCGCGGCGTCTCAGCGAGGTCCACACGGGAGCCTGACTCAGCCTGGGAAGAACTCCTGCGTGAACTCGGGGATGGCCAGAGAGGCGGTCGCATCCGAGCCCTCGATCTGTGCGGTCAGGGTGTGTGTCTGGGCGAAGGAGTCGACCAGGTACCGCGACTCGGCGATCGTCTGCCCCGGGAACGCGACGGCGTAGATCAGGGGATCAGGGGCGGGGCTCTCCGAGGGGGTGGGTGTGGGCTCGTCCGGAACCGGGGCAGGGGTCTCGGTCGGCAGGGTGGCCTCCGCCTCCGAGAAGAGTTCCGCTGAGACCGACTGCGCTCCGGCGGATCGCGGACACTGTGGCGGGGGATAGGCGCGTCGACCGTCAGGAAGCCCTTGTCGGTGGAGCTCAGTTGTCGAGCGTGACTCCCAGGTGCGTGAGACCGACGACCAGTAGTGCACTAACCCGCGCACCTGTCCGGGGGAGAGCGGCAACGGGTCGGACGGCCCGATGTCCTGCTGGTGGATGAACCGACCTCGGCCCTGGATCACGCCCGCGGCACCCAGGTGGTCGAGCTGATCACCGGGCTGGCCCGGGAACTCGACGCCGCGACGCTCCTGGTGTCGCACGACGAGTCCACGCTCGGGTCGGTGGGCGCGACGGTTCGTCTGGCTGACGGTCGACTGACGGACCCGGGGGAGTCGGTACCGTGGCGCCCGTGACCACGACCCCGCAACTGCGTGATCTCTTCGGCCTCGACGGGCGGGTGGCTCTGGTCACCGGTGGCAGCTCCGGCATCGGTCTCGCCATCGCCGCCGCCCTCGCCGGAGCCGGCGCGCACGTGCTCATCGCGGCGCGGACCGCAGAAACCATCGAGGAGGCCCGGGACACGATCCGCCGCGAGGGGGGAACGGCGGACGGGATCGTGGCGGACCTTGCCACTCGCCACGCGGCCCACATGCTCGCTGACCAGGTCGGTGAGGTCGACATCCTGGTCAGCTCGGCGGGAATCAACCTCCGACCACCGATGCCGGAGCTCACCGAGGACACCTGGGACCGCACGATGGCGGTGAACCTCGACGCCCCGTTCGTGCTCGGCCAGCGACTCGCACCCGGGATGGCCGAACGTGGCTACGGTCGCCTCATCCACATCAGCTCACAGCAGGCTCAACGACCATTCGCGGACAGCGGTGCCTATGGAGTCTCGAAGGCGGCAGTGGAGGCGCTGGCGCGTTCGCAAGCGGAGGCATGGTCCCCCCACGGGGTCACCGCCAACACCCTGGTCCCTGGCTTCGTTCCAACACAGTTGAACCGGAGGCTCAGCTCGGACCCGGCGACCATCGAGGCGCTCGCCGGGCGAACCCTGATCGGGCGCAACGGGTGCCCGGAGGACTTCGCCGGTCCGGCGGTGTTTCTCGCGAGTCCGGCGTCCGCGTATGTGACCGGTCAGACGATCGCGGTCGACGGCGGGTTCTCGGTCCACTGATCGCAGCCTGCGGCGAGCGCGACCTGCGGCGACGGCCTACTGTGACGGCACACGGGCTCGGCACGCTGCACGGTCGGGTCGACCAGGGGGTGTGACAGATGGACGGACGTCGGTGTGCACGACGACGTCGGACGCTGGGACCGCCGACCGAGTCCGAGTTTCGCTGGGGCGCTCGTCGTCGGCCCCATTCCTCCGTCTCCTGAAGGAATATGTCGTGTCTGAAGCCGCAACACGCACCCGCATCTCCCCACGACCATGGATCGGCTTGGCCATCTGGCTCGGCTACCTCGTCCTCGTCGCCGCAATCCAAGCCGCGAGCGGCATCCGCTACGACACCTGGAATGACAGCGCGAGGGACCTCTTCCTCGGCGGCGGCGTGTCACTGATCGTCGCGTCCATCGCGCTGGTCATCACCACGAGCGTGCTCGGCTGGTGGGGTCCCGCGCTCCACGAGGACCATCGCAGCCGGCACCGGTGGCCGCTGATCGCGCCGGTCTTGGCCGCGCTGGCCGTCCTGATGAACCTGGGCGGTACCGACTGGGGCGCGTACTCGGGGGCGTTCTTCGGTGCGTCAGTCGTGCTCATGTTGGTGGGATTCACCGAGGAGCTGGTCAACCGCGGACTGCTGCTGACTGCGCTGCGCAGCCGGTACACCGAGGTCTGGGTGTGGCTCATCAGCTCGGCACTGTTCGCGATCGGCCACCTCATCAACGTTGCCCTGGGTGCGTCCGTGGCGGCGACCGTCCCTCAAGTCCTGACGGCGTTCCTCGGCGGCACGATCTTCTACGTCCTGCGCCGCACGACCGGGTCGCTGATCTGGGCGATGGTGCTGCACGCGGCATGGGACTTCTCGGTGTTCGCCGCCGGGGTCGGGGACAGCGGCGATCTGGTGTCGGTGGCGACGCTCGTGTACGTGCTGGCCGGGGTGCTGGCCTTCGCCTCGGTCGCGTTTGTGATCAAGGACGCTGACCGAGGAGCACGGGCACGATGACCGGGATCGGCGTTGGGTGACGACGAATCATGGTCGACACGCACCCAGGCCGTCGGATCAGGGCCACGGAGTCGCGGGCGAGGCGCATGCACGCGAGGGCAGCGCCGCTTGGCAGGGTGACCGGCTACTGGCACCTCTGCGTATCAGGATCGGTCGTACTCATGACCTCGCAGCGCGCATGCGTCAGCGTGCGACACGGTTGAGCGAGAGTCCTCGACGTCCCGCCGGCTAGGTGTTCTGCTCGGTGAGCTCAAGTAGTCCGTTGCGGGCGAGCTCGACCGCGTCAGCGTCGATGTACTGACCGAGCGCGACGGCGGCCGCGACTCCCTCCGCACCGAACTGCACGATGAGCGCCGTCGTGCGGGGGATGCCGTCGCGGGAGAAGGTGTCGTTCCACCACTGGGCGTCGGCGCGCAGGAGGTCGGCGACCTGCGGTATGACGTCGACGCCGTTCCAGTACGCGGAGGGCGCAAACGCCGCGGTGACGTCCTCGCTCGTGCTGCACAGTGCCCGCACGTACGCGCGCAGGACCTTGCCGGCGTGGTTCTCCGCGAGGTCGACGTGTCGCATCACCTCGTCGCGGAAGCGCCGCAGGCCGGTCTCGACGACGGCGATGATCAGGGCGTCCCGGTTGGGGAAGTGGTGCAGCAGTCCGCTCTTGGAGACCTCTGCTCGAGAGGCGACGTCGGCGAGGCTGAACCCGGTGCCTCGCTCCTGCAGCAGGTGGCCGGCCGCGTCCACCAGTGCACGGCGGGTGCGCTCTCGGTCGCGGGTGGCGGGCGGTGCGCCTGCGGCGTTCACGATGCGATGTCCTTTGCGACCGGGGACGGGATGGTGCGCCAGGCGGTGACGGCGGCTACGACCAGCAGCGCCGCGGCGATCAGCGAGCTGATCTGCATGGCGCCGGTGAACGCGTGCTGGGCGTTGTCCATGATCGCAGCCCCGTCGGGTCCTGCGTGCTGGAGCGCGACGGCTGCGCTGGCCAGGGAGTCCTCGACGGCGGAGCCCACGTCGTCGGGAAGCGCGGTGACGTCGAGCCGGGCTCGGTACAGGGCGGTCTGCACCGACCCGAGGACCGCAATCCCGAGGGCGACACCAAGCTCGTAGGCCGTCTCAGAGATCGAGGACGCCGCCCCGGCTCGCTCCTTGGGGACCGCCCCGACGACCGCGTCGGTCGCCAGCGTCGTCGACAGGCCCGCGCCGAGGCCGCAGATCGCGATCGCCGCGCACAGGAGCCAGTATCCCGGCGCCGCCTCGGCACCCGCAAGGACGACGAGGCCGATCGCGGAGGTCGTCATGCCCACCGCGATGGCGCGCCCACGGCCCAGCCGGGTGAGCACCGTGCTGGCCACCGCGATGACGAGCATCGAGGCGATGGTGGCGGGCAGCTCGACGAGCCCAGCCTGCAGCGGGCTGAGCTCACGCACGAGCTGCAGATACTGCGAGAAGAAGAACAGCAGGCCGACGAAGGCGAAGATCGCGATGGTCTCGGCGGTCACTGCCCCGGCGAAGGCGGGCACGCGGAACAGCGAGACGTCGACGAGCGGGTGCGCGAGGTGGCGCTGGCGGCGGATGAAGAGCACCCCGGCGGCGGCGCCGATGGCGGCGCTGATGACGACCGAGAGGTCGAAGCCGCTGCCGGCCAGGTGCTTGATGGCGTAGACGAGCGGCACAATGAACGCCACGGACAGGGCTGCGGAGGCCAGGTCGATGCGGTTGCCGGCGGGGTTGCGCGACTCGGGCAGCAGCGCCAGCCCGGCCACGACGATGACGATCATGACCGGCACGTTGAGCAGGAACACCGAGCCCCACCAGAAGTGCTCGAGCAGGACGCCGCCGACGAGCGGGCCGATCGCGGCACCGCCGGTCGCCCCAGCGGCCCAGACGGCGATCGCTGTCGCTCGCTGACGGGGGTCGTCGAAGAGGTTGCGCAGGATTGACAGCGTCGAGGGCATGATCGTGGCCCCGAACACGCCCAGCAGAGCGCGCGCGGCGATGAGCAGCTCAGGGTTCGGCGCGAACGCCGCGAGGGCCGAGCTGAACCCGAATCCGATGCTCCCGAGCAGCAGAAGGCGCTTGCGTCCGAACCGGTCGGCGACGTTGCCCATCGTGACGAGCAGGCCCGCCAGCATGAACGAGTAGATGTCGCCCATCCACAGGATTTGGGTGGAGGTGGGCCCGAGATCCGCCGTCAGGGCGGGGATCGCGAGAGTCAGGACCGTCCCGTCCACGGCGAGCAGCACCACGGCGAGCGTGAGGACGATCAGGGCGAACCATGCTCGGCGGCCGGCGCGGACGGGACTTGTCGCGGGGGTCGTGGTCGACGTCATGCGGGCATGCTATACGCTCAGGTCTGTAGAACCGACCATTCGGTCGGCTGGAGAGATGGGGCACGGTGCTGGTGACTGAGGACGACTCGCGAGACGTTGGCGTGGCCGATGACTTGATGGCGAGCCCGCGGCGCGCCGCGCGGGGTCTCGCGTGACGGGCCGTACGGAACCGGCGGTCTCGGCTGACGACCGCGGCGTCCCCGAGGGGGTGGCCGAGCGCGAGGCCCGTCTCGCGCAGGAGCCGTGGCGAGTTGTCGGCGCCGCACCGGGCTTCTTCCGTGGATCGCTGACGTCGGTGCGGAGCATCGCCGAGCAGGGCGAGCTCCTTGTGCTGCTGATCCACCGGGAGGTCAAGTCCCGGTACAAGGACTCCGTGCTGGGATTCTTCTGGAGCACCACCCGGCCGCTGACGATGCTGCTGATCTACTGGCTGGTGCTCGGCCGAATCCTTGGAGCGCAGCGTTCGGTCCCGGAGTTCGCGATCTTCGTGTTCAGCGGGCTGACCGCCTGGGGCTTCTACTCTGAGATCGTCCAGCAGGGCACCGCCTCGATCGTGGCAAACGCGGGGCTGGTGAAGAAGGTCTACGTCCCTCGCGAGATCTTCCCGCTGAGCACCCTGGGGTCAGCCACGTTCAACTTCGTCATCCAGCTCGCGATCCTGGTGGCTTTCACCGCGGTGCGCGGGCAGTTCCCCACAGGCTCTCGATGGCTCTACGCCCTGGCGGGCATCGTGCTGCTGGTGGTGCTCGGCGCGGCGATGTCGCTCTTCCTGTCCGCGGTGAACGTGTACCTGCGCGACGTGCAGTACCTGGTCGATGTCGGCTTCATGGTGCTGATGTGGGCCTCGCCCATCGTCTACTCCTGGGGACTGGTGACCCGGTCCACGCCGGACTGGGTCCAGGAGCTGTACCTGTGGAACCCGATGACTCTGGTCGTATTCGCGTTCCATCGCGCTTTCTGGGTCGCGGGCGACGGCGAGCCCTTCCCGTCCGACCTCACGCCGCGGTTCGCCGTCGCACTGACGGTCTCCCTCGTGCTGCTGTGGCTCGCGCAGCGAGTGTTCTCGCGCCTCCAGGGCAACTTCGCCCAGGAGCTGTGACCCTCGACCGGAAGGGACCTCATGGCCTCTCGCAACGAGCAGATCCGTGCCGGCCTGGCGCGCCGTCTCGCGCGCACCGTCACCGCCGTGGCACCCACCCCGGCCCGTGACCCCCAGGCCTCCGTGGCTTTCCTCGCTCTGGACGGGTGCCTGCTCGGCTGGCACGCCGGGGTGTACCCCGACGACCTCGCGTGGTGGAACCGCGCCTTGGGCGCGATCGCCGACTACGCGGGCGTCCCGCACCCGAGGCCACGGTGGAGCACGCCTTCCGAGCAGTGGGACCAGGTCGTCGTCCGAGACGACCGACCACTGGTCGACGCGGCGCTCACCCTGGTGCAGCACGGGGGAGTCGAGGCGCTGACGCTCACCCGCGTCGCCCAGGTCGCCGACCGGGACCCGCGCTGGATGCACAGCATGTTCGGATCGATCGACGAGCTGCTAGGCGAGGTGCTCGAGGAGGTCATCGGTGATGGGTTCGACGACCTGGCACCCCTGCACCTGCACCCCTCGCGAGCCGGTGTGGTCTCGATGCTCGAGGTCCTCAGCGACGACAGGCGCAGCGCCGCACTGCTGCGACTGATGATCCTGACCGGCGTCGAGGCCGATCGCAGTGCGGCGGAGGCGATCCGGCGCCTCTCACCGGTGGTCCTGCCCGGCTGGCACCTGCTCGACCACCAGGAGTGGACCGCCGCACTCGCGATCGACGCCTGGGCGCTGGGGCAGGTGCCGTGGGGGCCCCACGCCACCGGGATGATGGACTCGACCGTCCTCGACGAGCTCCAGGCGATGATCCGGTGACCGGCTCGCTCCGCGCCCCGGGTGCCCAGCCGGCCGCCGACCCCGGCGACATGGACGTTCGGGCGGTGTCCGGTCAGGTCCTCGTGGTCGGACTGGGTGCGCTCGGCGAGTCGGTCGTGCGCGCCCTCGACGCCAGCGGGGTGTCGGTGCTGGGCGTGGACCGCGACGGCGACCGGGTGGAGCACCTGGGCCTGCCCGCCGTGCACGCCGACGCCACCTCCGCCACGCAGCTCGAAGGCGCGGGCGCGTTCGACAGCAGCGCCGCCATCATCTGCCTCGGCAGCGCCCTCGGTGCCGCCGTGTTCGCCACCGGCTACCTGGTCGACCACCACGTGCGCCCGGTCTGGGTGACCGCGCGCGACGCCCGCCACGGGCGCGTGCTCCGCAGCGTCGGTGCCGACCGCGTCCTGCATCCCGACCGCGACACCGCTCTGGCCATCACCGCCGCCATGCTCCACCCCGGGGCCGACACCCTGCGCGCGTCCGCCGACCGGGTCGTCGCGATCGTCCCCGCACCCCCGGAGCTGCGGGGCCGGCACACGCTGGAGACCGCGCGCCACCTGTTCGGGGTGGATGTCCTCGCGCGGATCGGGCACGACGGGCGCCCGACGCCGCCGGCGCACTGGCTGGAGATCAGCCCCGGAGACCACCTCGTGGTGAGCGGACCGGACGCGCGGGTGGCAGGGCTCCGGGCGTGGACGACCTTGTCGCAGCTCCCCGGGGCCTGACGCAGCGGATCAGCGCCCCGACCCGCGGGTGCGTCCGCGACGTGGACGTGCGAGAGATGCCTGGACGGGGCCTCCACCGAGGTGGGCCCCCGTCCAGGCGTCCGGTCAGCGCTCGCCGTCGAGCCGCGCGGCCACCTCCGCGGCCGCGCGCTGCCCGGACAGGATCGCCCCGTTCATCGTGCCGGACGTGGCGTCGGCCGTCTCGCTGCCCGCCCAGTGCACCCGACCGACCGGCTCGCGGAGGAAGCGCCCGAACGAGGTCCAGCCCCCCGTGCCCACCGCGGGGTTCGGCCCGCCGGGCGCGAAGTCGTCGTTGCCCCAGGCGAAGTCGGTGTAGTCGATGTGCTGGCGAGCACGCTCGCCGTAGAGGTGGACGAGGTGACGCACGACGCGGCGGCGCCGCTCGGCCTCGCCGAGGCCGTCGAACCCGCGCGCGTCGCAAAACACCATCAGGATGCCTGGCCCGTCGGGGCCGGGGCTGACGTCGAAGGTCAGGAAGACGGTGCGGTCATCGGAGACGCTCTCCCCGGACAGGCCGGCGTCCCGCCAGAACGAGCGGTCGTACGCGACGAACGCCTTGCTCAGGGCACCGAACCGCCAGCTGCGCGACATCCCGTAGTGCGGGGCCGGGAGCGCAGGGCTGAACTCGATGGTCGAGCGGTGCGCGGGCGCCGCCGTCACGACGACATAGCGGGTGTCGATGCGGGCGTTACCGCTGTGCACGGTGACGCGGTCGTCGGCGGTCTCGATGCGCTCGACCGGAGAGCTCACGACGACGCGGGACCCCAGCGACTCGGCCAGCCCGCTGACCAGGATGTTCGTCGTCCCCAGCACGCGGTCCTGCTGGTCCCCGCCCTCCACGGCGAGCATGTGCTCCAAGCCGCCCAGGGTTCGGATGTACCGCATTACGTTGAGCAGCGACAGGTCGCTGGGCGGGGCACCCCAGTGGACCAGGCAGACCATCGTCATGAACTTGCGCGTGTTCTTGAGGGCGCGTTTGGCGGTCAACCACTCGCCGAACGACATCTGGTCGTACTCGGCGGCGCGCGGGTGATTCCACGGCTCGGCGACGGGAAGCTCGTCGACCATCTTCTGCAGCACCCCCATCACCCGGTTGAGGTCGAGCAGCACCCAGGGCGCGAGCGCGGTGGCGCTCTCCACCCGCCGCCGACCACCGAACGAGATCAGCCCCTTGCCCTCGTGGAACTGGGGGACGATCGTGCCGCCCAGACGCTTGACGAGATCGTGCACGGCCGTGTGGTCCGGGGCGATCCAGGTCGCGCCGGCGTCGACGGGGACACCGGCGACGGTGGTGGGACGGACCCGACCGCCGACCCGGTCCCGCCCCTCGAGGACTAGGACGTCGCGCCCGGCTCGTGCGAGTTCGTCCGCGACGGTCAGGCCTGCGAGTCCGGCGCCGACGACGACGACGTCGACAGATCGGGCTGGGGGAGGGGTCATGGCGTGCTCCGTTCTCGCGACCGGCGGCCGCGTCGTCCCACGAATACTGGACTGACTTGTCAGTACAGTATCAGAGCGGTAGCAGCCCGACCGTCCGTGCGGCCGATCAGGCGGGGGTGACGGTGAGCTGCTCCAGCTCCGCGCGCAGGGCGGCGATCTCGTCCGGGTCGGGGCGCAGCCCCCAGCCCGCGAGCAGGCCGGCTCCTTCGATGGACGTCAGGACGACGGTCCGCGCCCCGAGGGAGAGCCCGTCCTGAGCCATTTCGCGCTTCCACCGGGCACCGTCCTCCGCGACGATGTCCGCGACGCCCGGGGCACTGGCTAACGCGGCCACCAGGAACAGGCGCTCGCCCACGGCGTCGAGGCCGTCGCCGTCCAGCGACGCGCGGACGAAGGCACGGGCGAGGCGGCCCGGCGCCGGGCCGTCCTCGATGACGTCCCGCACCGCCTGGTCGAACCGAGCGAAGACATCGCGTGTCAGGGCGAGCCACAGTGTGTTCTTCGAGCTGTAGTGGTAGATCACCGCCCCGCGCGTCAGGCCGGCGGCAGCAGCCACGTCGTCCAGCGTCGCGCGTGAACCCTGTGCCACCACGACCCCCTTGGCAGCGTCGAGGATCAGCCGCTTGGTGTCCTGGGGGGCTCGGCCTGCTGTTCGTCCCATGCCTCTCACTTCCGGATGCTGGTGCTGGGTTGCGGGGCCCAGTGTGTCAAGGGTTGGGTGCGCGAGCGGCCCGCGCCGCTCGCGCACCCGTCAGGCTCGAGCGGTGCGCCCGCGACGGAGGAGGCGGTTGGCCGTCGCCGGGGCGGTCGCCAGCAGGTCGCCGAACCCGCCAGCCAGCGCCGCTGCGCGGCTCGTGCTGCGCGTCGCGGTGCTGAACTCCACGGCCCTGGCGGTGATGCTCTGCGCGGTCTGCGCGAACGGCCGCATCTCCGCCTCGAACCCCGCGAAGGCAGTAGTCAGGTCATCCGACTCGTTCAGCGCCTCGGCCAGCGCCTTCGCTCCGGGCAGCGACGCATGGGCGCCCATGCCCGAGACCGGGTCGATGCAGTGGGCCGCGTCGCCGAGCAGCACGACGCGGCGCGTGGACCATCGCGGCAGCCGGACCTGCGAGAACCGGGTGAACTTCACGTCCTGCGAGGCGCGCGCCGCCTGCGCCACAACCCGCATGTCCGGGCCGAGGCGCTCGACCGCGTCGCACACCTGCTCGACCAGCCGAGGCCCGTTCAGCGCGGCGTCGACTGGTACCGGCACCAGCGTCATGACCGACGTCTGGTAGGTGTCCATGTACGGGTAGATCAGCGACAGCATCCCCTCGCGCGGTGCGATCACCGCGCGCCCGCCGGGGAGCGGGACATCGGCGTTGATCCAGACATGGGTCAGTCCGTTCCGGTACACGCTCCTGGACTCCGGCGCGACGGTCAGGTCGCGCACCGTCGAGTGCAGTCCGTCCGCTCCGACCACCATGTCGAACGCCTCGGACGAGCCGTCACTGAACCGCGCGACCACCTCGTCGCTCCGGTGCTCGAGCGCGTCCAGGCCGAGCCCCATCCGCGTGTCGACCGCCGCCGGGACGTGCGCGAACAGCCTCGACAGCAGCGTCGCCCGTCGCGCCAGCCGCCAGCCGCTACCGGTGTCGAACGTGAACTCCCGCAGCCGCCGCGCACCCCAGCGGACCGACACCTCCGGGGCGGCGAACGTCGCCTCCTCCAGGATCGCGGCACCGCCCATGAGGCGCAGCACGCGCGACGCCTCGGCGTCGAGCTGAAGCAGGTAGCTGCTGGGGTAGGGGTCGAGCTCCTTGTCGACCAGGACCACGTCCCACCCGTAATGATCGAGCCACCACGCCGCGGCGCAGCCAGCCAACCCGGCACCCACCACCAGGACCCGTCCCCGCATCATCCGCCTCGCCTTCACGAACTGTACTGACTTGTCAGTATAGTTCAGGACGGTGTGATCGGCGGCGGCGCGGACTGCGCCAAGGCGAAGTCCGCGAATCTTGCGACTCACCAGTACCTCGCCATCAGCGAGCTGGGCACCGACTCCGCCCAGGACATGGGGCCCTACCGCCCAGGAACTTTGGTGCGTGGCTGTGATCGTTTCTGCTGGGCAGCGTGATACGCGGGAGTCGGTCTGACATAACGTACATTATCGGCACATCGAAGAACGAGTCCTCACCAGGTGAGAGAGGCTGCGTTCGTCCTGCGGATTCAACTGGGATAACCGCGACGACGGGACACGCTGGGCGAGCTGAGACGAACCAGTGGCTGCGCACTCAGAGATCCGGTCGCGTACGCGTCTCGGACTCTGCGCAGATCCGCTTCGGGGCGTGTCGCATACCCGGCTTGGGTCGAGATCGACCGACAGGCGTGACGTGTCGCGGACAGATCGTGGCCGCCGCTCCGCCGGCCCGCGATGGCGTTCTCGCAGTTCGGCGGTCAGCCACGTCGAAGCGAAGCGTCGTTGGATGCCAGCGCCCGAATCGACGTGTGTCAATATAGACAGATGTCGAATCAACCGACCGCGCGCCTCTCCACCCTCGACCGCTGGCTCCCGGCGTGGATCGGCCTGGCGATGGCCGCCGGCCTCGCGTTGGCCCAACTGGTGCCCGGTGTCGGTGACCTGCTGACCAGCATGGAAGTCGGCGGCATCTCGGTGCCCATCGCCCTGGGACTGCTGGTGATGATGTACCCAGTGTTGGCCAAGGTCCGCTACGACCGGGTCGCCGCGGTGACCGGTGACAAGCGCCTGCTGGTCAGCTCGCTGGCGCTGAACTGGGTGCTGGGTCCGGCGCTGATGTTCGCCCTGGCCTGGCTGTTCCTGGCGGATCTGCCCGAGTACCGCACCGGGGTGATCATCGTTGGGTTGGCGCGGTGCATCGCCATGGTGGTGATCTGGAACGACCTGGCCTGTGGCGACCGGGAGGCGGCCGCGGTGCTGGTGGCGCTCAACTCGGTGTTCCAGGTGCTGGCGTTCTCCGCGCTGGGCTACTTCTACTTGACGGTGCTGCCGGGTTGGTTGGGCTGGGACAGTCAGGGGCTGGACGTCTCGATGGGGCA
Source organism: Cellulomonas sp. NPDC089187 (assembly GCF_040685135.1). Lineage (NCBI taxonomy): Bacteria > Bacillati > Actinomycetota > Actinomycetes > Micrococcales > Cellulomonadaceae > Cellulomonas > Cellulomonas sp. NPDC089187. Next base: position 281,193 of record NZ_JBFBHI010000001.1, read on the forward strand.
GATCGCGGTGAATGTTCTGGTGTTCCTGGGGGTACCACTGGTCGCAGGGTTCCTGTCGCGGCTGATCGGCGAGCGGCTGCGCGGGCGGGACTGGTATGAGGAGCGGTTCGTGCCCCGGATCGGCCCGTGGGCGCTGTACGGCCTGTTGTTCACCATCGTGGTGTTGTTCGCGCTCCAGGGTGACCAGATCACTTCTCGTCCGCTGGATGTGGTGCGGATCGCGGCACCGTTGTTGGCGTACTTCGCGGTGATGTGGGGGGCGGGAATGCTGCTCGGTCGGATGCTGCGGTTGGGCTACGCCCGGTCGACGACACTGGCGTTCACGGCGGCGGGGAACAACTTTGAGCTGGCGATCGCGGTGGCCATCGGCACCTTCGGGGCGACCTCCGGGCAGGCATTGGCCGGGGTGGTCGGGCCGTTGATCGAGGTGCCGGTGCTGGTGGGGCTGGTGTACGTCTCGCTCGCTCTCGCCCGGCGCTGGCCCGCCGACACGGCAGCGGAGTCGCCGGTCGTGGAGCAGATCCGATGAGCGTCGATCAGGGATGCGCCCCGGTCCCGGCCGCGGAGCAGGCAATGGCGGTGGAGGTCGCTGAACGCACCGCCGTCGCACTCAAAGCGCTGGCCGACCCGTTGCGACTGCGGATGGTGTCGCTGATCGCCATCGCCCCCGGTCAGGAAGCCTGCGTCTGCGATCTTGCGACCGTCGCCGAGGTCTCGCAGCCGACGGTCTCCCACCACCTGCGGGTGCTCAAGGATGCCGGACTGGTGCTGTCCGAGCGCCGCGGGACCTGGGTGTATTACCGCCTCTCCCCTGCTCACCGGACCGCCGTGACCGCACTGTTGAGCACCTTTGCCACCACCGAGGCCGCGGCACTGTCCGCTCCGCCGGAGGTCGACGCCGAACTGGATGGTGTCGTCGCCGAGCTGTCCTCGGATTTCTCCGGGCTGGACCCGACTCTGGTGAGTTCCGTCGTGCGTGAGTCCGCCGCTGCGCTGGCCCGGACCGGTGGCGGACTCGATGACGCGGGACGGTTCGCCCGCCAGCGACTGACCGACCTGAGCCGGGACGACGACCGCCCGCATGTGCTGTTCGTGTGCACGGCGAATGCCGGACGCTCGCAGCTGGCCGCCGCACTGGCGCGACACTACGCGGGCGACTCCGTGGTGGTGCGCTCAGCCGGGTCGACCCCGGCTGCCCAGGTACATGCCACCGTGCGACCGCTCCTGGCCGAACTGGGCGCGGATGGTCACGCCTACCCCAAGCCGCTGACCGACGATGCCGTGCGTGCGGCCGATGTGGTGGTCACCATGGGCTGCGGCGACCGCTGCCCGACCCTGCCCGACACCCGCTATGAGGACTGGGTGGTTGGCGACCCGGCCCTGGCCTCCCCTGACGGTGCCCGGGCGATCCGCGATGACCTCGACCGTCGGGTGCGCGCGCTGCTGGGCTCACTGTTACCCGACCTCACCCCGTCCACCGCCTGATGGAAGGCCGCGCCATGTCCCCCATGCCCCGTGTGTTGTTCGTCTGTGTGCACAACGCCGGGCGGTCCCAGATGGCCGCCGGCTACCTCAGCGCGCTGTCCGGCGGTGCTGTCGAGGTCCGTTCGGCCGGGTCACTGCCCGCCGAGCGGATCAATCCGGTGGCCGTGCAGGCGATGCTCGAGGAGGGCATCGACATCCGGGCCGAGCGTCCGAAGGTCCTGACCGCCGAGGTGGTGGAGCTCTGCGACGTGGTGATCACCATGGGCTGTGGTGATGTCTGCCCCGTCTTTCCCGGCAAGCGGTACGAGGACTGGGTGTTGGCCGATCCGGCCGGCCAGGGCATCGAGTCGGTCCGCCCGATCCGCGATCAGATCCGCGCCCGCGTCCTGACGCTGCTCGCCGAGCTCGGGGTCGAGCCCGTCACCGGGTGAGTGTCGCCAGATGCCGGTCGAGCACCTCGCGCCCGGGTCCGTCCGGGTTCCACAGCAGGTGAAGTGCCACCCCGTCCAGCAGTGCGTGCAGCCGGGTCGCCTCGATGTCCGGGTCCAGTTCAGGACGCAAGCCCTGGGTGCGGTCGAGCACGTCGATGGCGGTCCGGCACACGCCATGCACCTCGGCGTCCAGCGCGGCGACCTGCTCGGAGAGTGCCGGGTCGGTGATGGCGAGTACGCCGAGTTGGAGTTGGGCGTTCAGTTCGGTGCGCCGGGTGTCGTCCAGCGGCAGCAGTTCGGACAACACGGCGCTCACCCAGGCGCTGCCCTCCCCCGTCAGTCCGGCGATCCGTCGCGCCACCCGATCACGGACCTCCCGCAGGCAGAACTGGCGCAGGGCGTCTTGAGTGGGGAAGGCACGTCGCAGCGAGGCGGTGGCGAGCCCGGCCTCGGCGGCGACCTGGCGCACCGACAGGGCGGTGAGGCCGTCGCGGTCCAACACCCGCATCGCTGCCGCAGCAATCTGCTGGTCGCGGGCGTCGTGGTCGATCAGGCGGGGCATTCCCCCAGCCTAGGCCGCTGCCCGACGGGGCCAGAGGGTGTAACTGATCGCCCACAGCAGGTCGATGCCGACGACCAGGCCGAGCAGGGGGAACAGGCCGAGCAGTTCGTCGGTGCGTGACCGGTCGTCCACGATCAGGATCAGCCCGCCGACCAGACCCGCGGCGATCACCGCAGCCAGCAGGGTGCGGGCGACATCCTTCCAGCAGGTGGCGGTGTAGGCCCACCCGGTCGGCTTGATCGGTGCCGGTCCCCCGTCGAACCGGTGCGCGAAGCGCACGTCAGCCCAGGCGATCATCCGGTGCCCGTAGGCGACCGAGATCCCGATGTACAGCGCCGCCAACCCGTGATGCCAGGAGGCAGTGCCGCCGCCCAGCAGGTCGACGGTCACCAGGGCGAGCAGCAGAACGTCGATCAGTGGTGCGGCGACCAGCAGCACCGTGCCCAGTCGAGGCCGCCGCGCCGGGTACCGCGCCACCAGTCCCCCGAGCACGGCAACCCAGAAACCCACCTCGCAGGCGATGATCGCCGCCAGCACCATGTCGTCCTCCTTCGGTTCGGAATGAGCACGACTGTACTAACACAACTCAGGTCGTGGGTTCCTCCGGACGCGACCCCTCGTCATCGGTGCGGAAGCCGATGGCCTTGTGTGACCCGTCGCAGAACGGCTTGATCGCCGAGGCCCCGCATCGGCACAACGCCACGGTGGCGCGACGACGGGGCACGATCTGCCCCGCACCGTCCCGGATCTCGACCTCGCCGCGCACCAGGATCGGGCCGTCGGCACACGGGGTGAGCACCACCGGGGCAGGGCGGACGGGGCGGTCGGTCATCGCCCCGCGGGGAGCAGCGAGCTCTCCCCCGCCGACCACCGCTCGATCAGGTGGGCCCCCACCCGAGCGTCCGCGTGCAGACAGGCCGCCGCGCCGAACAGCACCTCGTCACGTAGCTGCGGGTGCTGGGCCACTAGACCACCGGCCAGGTCCCGCCCGGCGATCTGCTCATGGACCGCATCCGCCTCGACGTGCTCATCGAAGTACCAGGTGACATCCGCGTCGTAGCCGTGCCGCCGGAAGCCGTCACCGTAGAGCCGGTTCGGGCGGGAGGACGTCATCTCGAATGCGGCCAGGTGCCCGACGATGGCACCGCGCAACCGGCGGTGCAGGCCGAACATGCTCATCATGTTCACCGAGGCCAGGGTCACCGCCGGTACGCGGTCGACGTAGTGGCCATAGGTGTCGTCAAGGCCGAGCCCCCGCATAGTCCGGGCGAACAGCGCCGCGTGCATCCGCTCCGGGCGTCCGCCGCCGTACTCGTCGGCCTGGATCTCCACCAGTGCCGCCTTCGGAGCACCCAGCAGACGCGGAATCGCCCAGGTGTGCGGGTCGGCCTCCTTCAGCTGGTACACCGACCGGTGTTGCAGCAACTCGTGCAGCTGCTCGTCCGTGGCCTTCTTGGCGACGTAGCCGGCCAGACTGGGACCGCTGTCCCGCCCGGTGAGATCGAAGAGCGCCCGCGCCACCTGGTCCGGGGTCGTGCCGGGGTCCAGATCGTCGGGCACCGTGACGACCTCGCGCAGGTGGGCCTCGTAGGCGGCGTCGAGCACCGCGCGGGTGGCCAGCAGCACCGGATGCCACTCCATCCGCTCGTCCACACCGTCGATGCCCTGGTGGTGCAGCTCGTAGAGCACCGTCAGCGCGATCTGGACATCCTCGTCCAGTGCCAGATCCGTGCTGGTGAGCACGGCGTTCTCCGCGTGGCTCGGCAGCTCAGGTTCGATGATGCCGGAGCGCAGTCCGGCGAGCAGGTGGTCGCTCAGCGGTCCGCGAGGGGCCGGTGCGCGCATGGGATCTCCTCGGTGCACGACGATGTGGGGTGCCCGCGTCATGAGACCCGCGACGACGGTAGTGCGCCCCGGACCTGTCCGCATGTGGAGGGCACTCCGCTGTCGCTCGCCCTGAGGTGCGCGCACCGTCAATGGACGCGGTGTTTCTGCTCGACCTACGCAATCGAGGCTTCATCAGCCCGCAGCTGCCGCTCCTCGTGCAAGCTGCTCATGCGCTCCCAGGCGAGTCAGACCCTCGGTGCCGCCCTGGTCACCGCCCGGCCAGTGGTGCTCGACGTGCCCGAGGTCCGGTTCATCGACTCCTTGGGTATCGGCTATCTGATCCGCTCCAACGGGCCTCCGCGGCCCCGCAGGGCCAGGTGTTGAAGCAGCATGATCGTCTTGCCGTCGGCGATCCGCCCGTCGGCGATCATCGCCAGCGCCTCAGTCAGCGGGAGTTCCAGGATCTCGATGTCCTCCCCCTCCTCGGCCACGCCGCCGCGATCCCCGGTGCGGTCCTGTGGGGTGTACGTGGCCAGGTAGAAGTGCAGCCGCTCGGTGACCGATCCCGGGCTCATGTACACGTCGAACAGATGGGTGACCGGTCCGACCTGCACACCCAGTTCCTCGGCGGCCTCCCGCCGGATCGCAGTCTCCGGGTCGTCGTCGTCCAGCAGGCCGGCGGCGGCCTCGATCAGCATGCCGTCCGGGTGGCCGTTGACGTAGACCGGGTAGCGGAACTGCCGGGTGAGCAGCACGGTGTCCCGCTCCGGGTCGTGCAGCAGGATGGTCGCGCCGTTTCCACGGTCGTAGGTCTCACGCTGCTGCGTGGTCCAGGTGCCATCCGCGCGCCGATAGTCGAAGGTGGTCCGGCGCAGCACATGCCACCCGTCCGAGACCACCTCGACATCCCGGACCCGGACGTCGGGATTGCCGTGCAGATCGCGGCCGACGCGGTCCAGGCCGGTCCGTCCGCGACCGTCGGGCAGGTCGACTCCCACGCTCATGCCGACTCCTGCACGTTCTGCCGCACCGGGAGCTCGGATACATCGTGGTATACCGGCAGGCCGCGCTCGCGGGCGATGGCCACATCCTGGTCGGCACCGGTGGACTCGCCGGGCAGGCGGAGCACGGCGTCACAGTGCTGCAGCAGCCGCTGCGCGGTCGGGTACATCACCTCGGCGGCCAGCGGATCGAACACGCTGGCTCCGGCGGAGGACAGCACGGGCAGGGCCACCCACTCCCCGATCATCGGGATGTGCCCGGCCTGGAAGACCGGCCAGGCCGCCTCTTCCAGGCGTCGCAGGTTCGCGGCCATCTTCTCCGGGTCGCCGTCGGTGCCGGACTGGTAGGGACCGGCAATGAGCACAAGCATCGGCTGAGTTGTCATGGGCGCTACGATAACCCCAGCAACGTGCACAAACGCGAATCACTCGGAGAATCCATGCTCGCCGCCGAACGCCGCGACTACCTGCTGACCACCCTGCGCCGCGACGGCAAGATCATCGCCAAGACCATCGCGGCGGAGCTGGGTCTGTCCGAGGACAGCGTGCGCCGTGACCTGCGCGAACTCGCCGCCGAAGGGCTGGTCCACCGGGTGTACGGCGGTGCACTGCCGGTCTCCCCCGCCGTCGCCGACTACACCGACCGCCAGCGGGTCAGCCCGGAGAGCAAACACCGGGTCGCCTCCGCCGCCCTCGCCCTGATCCAGCCGCACAGCACAGTCATCGTCGACGGCGGCACCACCGCCCTCGCTCTGGCCGGGCTGCTCCCCCACGACCTGCGCTGCACCATCGTCACGCACAGCCCTACCGTCGCCGCCGCCCTGGTCGACCACCCCAGCGTCGAGGTGTTCATCCTGGGCGGGATGCTGTTCAAGCACTCGGCGGTGGCCAGCGGCGCGGCTGCGGTCGAGGCGGCGCAGCGGATCACCGCGGACGTGTTCCTGATGGGCGTGACGGGTGTGCACCCGCAGGCCGGTCTGACCACCGGCGACGCCGACGAGGCTGCGATGAAGCGTGCACTGTCCGCCCGTGCGGCGGAGACCTGGGTGTTGGGCTCGGCGGAGAAGATCGGTGCCGCCTCGCCCTATCAGGTGCTCCCGCTGTCCGAGGTCAGCGGGGTGCTGACCGACGCCACCGATACCGAGCTGGTGGCCCGGTTGCAGGAACAGACCGACGTGGTGATCGCGGGCTGATCCCCCGATCCCCCGATCACCCGATCGGCCCAGCCACGCCCAGTGTGCTCGGGGTCGTGGCGGTGCGGCTCATGGCCGGGCTGGTCGTGTACGCCCTGGTCGGTGGCCTCCGATGACCCGCGCTCAGCCGTCCTGACCCCGCGCATCGAGGCGGAGCACGCAGTACCCCGGTCCGGCGAAGGGCAGCAGCGCCTCGGCACGCACCGGCCCACCGATCCGACGCAGCAGGCCGCGCGCCATCCCCAGGTGCACCCCGCACACCACATCCATGCGCTCGCGGGCCAGCTCCCGGATCGGGCAGCGGCGCAGTCGAAGCCCTTCCTCGGTGACCTCCGGATCGAATCCCATGCTGGCGAAGTGCTGCCAGAGCGCCGCCATCTGCTCCTCGGGCCCGCCGTCCCCGACCGCGTCCCCGACCGCGTCGCCGACCAGATCCTGCCCGGCCTGTTCGGCGGCGACCCCGGGTTCCGACAGCGCACGCCCGTAGCCGGACAGCAGGGCACGGGAGAGCTCGTCCCGCATATCCGAGGCGACGACCGCGGCATACAGCCGCCGGGGTCGACCGCGGGTGGTGCGAGTCTCGGTGGAGCGGAGCACCAGCCCGGCACCGACCAGGACGTCCAGGTGTTCACGGGCGGTGTTGACGTGCAGACCCACCGCCTGGGCGACCTCATCCACGGTCAGTGGAGCCGGTGCGGCCGTCAGCGTCCGCAGGATCGCGGCCCGGCTCGGCGCGGCGAGCACCCGCTGGCTGGTCGCCTCCTCGATCGTCACCGCGTCATCCTCCTGCGCGCCCCGGCACCGGACCGTGACCTTCAGCCCAGAAGCGCGTGGTCGAAGCGGTCGAGCGCGATCTGTGCCAACACCGGGTCCGGACCGAGCGGCGCGGTGACCAGATCGGCCCCGGCACGGTCGAGCGCGGAGTGGAAGTGCCCGGGGGCGAGCAGGTACGAGGCCACCACGACCCGCGCCGCACCCGCCTCCCGGGCGGTCTGGACGGCCTCGGGCACCGATGGTTGCGCGGCCGCACCGAAGGCGACCTCGACCGGGCCGTCCCACCGGGCGCGCAGGGCGGCCAGCACCTCACGCACGGCGGTGGCGGCGGCAGGGTCCGAGGATCCGGCGGCTGCGAGCACAACGTGGTCGGCGCCGTCGGCCCCGGCCTCCCGCAGCCGACGCACCAGCAGGTCGGCCAGCCGAGGGTCGGGGCCGAGCGGATCGGCGGCCCGGGATGGACGGTCGGCCACTGCGGCACCGATGTCATAGCGCACATGCACACCGGTCGACAGCAACAGTGGCACCACCACCGACGGCACCCGCTCCGGCACCACCGTGGCCACGGCGGGTTCCTGGACGTCGACATAGGCCTCGTGCACGGTCAGTTCGGGGCGCAGACGGCGCAGATCGGCGACCAGCGCAGCGATCACCTGCTGACCCTGCACGCTGCGGGTGCCGTGCGCGCAGGCCACCAACTGCGTGGTCGAGGCGGCGCTCATGCGTCCACCCCGCGACGGCGGCTCGGTGCCTCGACCGCGCGACCCGGATGCGTCGGATCGAGAAAGCCCTCCCGGGTGACCTGCCCGAGCAGTACCACTGCGGGCGATCCCACCCCGGCGGCGGCGCAGCGGGCGACGAGTTCACCCAGCGGCGCGTGGATCACCCGTTCCTGGTCGGTGGTGGCACTGGCGACCACCGCGGCGGGCAGCATGCGGTCGATCCCGGCATCGGTCAGCTGGGAGACCAGGCGGGCGAGGCCGGCCATCCCCATCAGGATCGCCACCGTGACCGCCGGATCGCGCATCGCAGCCAGGTCGAGATCGGTGAATCGCCCGTGTCCATTCACCACATGCAGACGGTCGGCGGTGCCGCGGTGGGTCACCGGGATGCCGGCCACGTCCGCCGCCGCCACCGCCGAGGTCACCCCGGGCACCACCCGCACCGGGATGCCGGCCGCACGGCAGGCGAGCACCTCCTCACCGCCACGACCGAAGAGGAAGGGATCGCCGCCCTTGAGCCGCGCCACCCGGCGACCGGCGCCGGCATGTTCGATCAGCAGATCGTGGATCTCCACCTGGGTGGCCTTGTGCGCACCGAGCGCCTTGCCGACCGGGATCACCAGCACGTCCTCGCGCAGCTCCGTCAGCACACCGGTCGGGCCGAGGCGGTCGGTGATCACCACATCGGCCTGGGCCAGCAGTGTGCGGGCGCGCACCGTCATCAGCGCGGGATCTCCCGGGCCGCCGCCGAGCAGCACCACCTCACCGGGTGCCAGCACATCGGCGGTGGACACGGAGCGGGACGGGCGCAGGTCCACCCGCCCGTGCAGCACCTGATCGGCCAGCTGATCACGCACGGTCGCCGCCCGGGCGGGGTCGGCAGCATCGACCGACAGCACGCCCAGACTCACGCCGCCCGCGGTGACGACGGCCGGGGTCCGGGCGCTGCCGAGCTCGGCGGCGGAGGCGACCACGCAGAACACCCGACGGGTCTGCGCCCATCCGGCGATCTCGGCGTCGACGGTGCCGGTGCAGGCATGCACCAGCCACGTCCCCTCCAGGTCGGACTCGACCACCGGTCGTTGCTCCCAGACCAGCGACCCGGCGGCGGCCAGGACGGCGACCTCCTCATGCGCCTGCGGGGCGACCACCCGAACCCGGGCACCCTCATCGATGGCAGCCCGGGCACGACGCGCCGCCACCGATCCCCCACCGACGACCAGGACGTCCCGACCGGCCAGATCCAGCCCGATCAGCACGGTCCGACCTCCACCAGCACATTCCCGTCGACCACCTGCACCGGGTAGGCGCGCAGGTCGACCGGCTCCTTGCCCACCGGGTCCAGGCAGCGCCCGGTGCTCAAGTCCCAGACCTGCTTGTACATCGGCGAGGAGACGATGGGCACACCGTCCGCGTCGCCGACGATGCCCCGGCTGAGCACATTCGCTCCGGAGAACGGGTCGCGCTGCTGCACGGCGAGCACCCGGTCGTCGGACAGCCGGAACAGCGCGATCCGGTGTTCACCGACCAGGGCGCCGACGCCACGCTCGGGCACCAGGTCGTCCAGTGCGCACACGCGCACGGTCTCGACGGTGTTCATCGGGTGACCTCCAAGGTGCGGGCGATGCGCAGGTCCGGGTGGCCCTGCTCGCCGGGTCGGGCCGGACGGGCCTGGCCGCGCTCGGCCACATAGGCCAGATCCGGGTCGGAGGCCTCCGGGTCGTTGACATAGGGGGTGAAGCGGCGCAGCTTCTCCGGGTCGTCCAGCGTGGTGCGCCACTCGTCCTGGTAGGCCGACACGTGCTGCTCCATCTCGGCCTCCAACTGGGAGCCCATCCCCTGGGAGTCCTCGACCACGACCCGGCGCAGCTCCTCGATCCCGCCGGGGAACGCCGCCACCCACGGGGCGGTGCGCTGCAAGCGGTCGGCGCTGCGCACGTAGAGCCCCAGGAACCGGTCGATCACCTGGATCAAACGCGTGTCATCCAGGTCCTCGGCCAGCAGATCGGCGTGCCGGGGCGTAAAGCCACCGTTGCCACCGACGTAGACGTTCCAGCCTTTCTCCGTCGCGATCACCCCGACGTCCTTGCCACGGGCTTCCGCGCACTCGCGTGCGCAGCCCGAGACGCCGATCTTGAGCTTGTGCGGGGTGCGCAGACCCCGGTACCGCAGCTCGATCCGGATCGCCATGCTGGAGGAGTCCTGCACACCGAACCGGCACCAGGTCGCCCCGACGCAGGTCTTCACTGCACGCAGCGACTTGCCGTAGGCCTGCCCGGACTCGAATCCGGCGTCGACCAGTCGCCGCCAGATCGCCGGGAGCTGGTCCTGCCGGGCACCGAAGAGCGCGATCCGTTGCGCACCGGTGATCCGGGTGAACAGCCCGAAGTCCGCCGCCACCTCGGCCAGCGCGGCGAGCTTCTCCGGGGTGACTTCGCCACCGGGCATCCGGGGCACCACCGAGTAGGTGCCGTCCTTCTGCATATTCGCCAGCAGATGGTCGTTGGTGTCCTGCAGGGCTGCCTGGTCCGGCTGGAGCACGTGCCCGATGCCCAGGGAGGACAGAATCGAGGCGACCACCGGGCGGCAGATCGAGCAGCCCCGGCCCTGACCGTGTGCGGCCACCACCTCGGAGAAGGTCCGCAGCCCGCCGTCCCGCACCAGGGCGTACAGCGCCGCGCGGGACATGCTGAAGTGCTCGCACATGGCGGTGGAGACCGCGATGCCCGCCTGCTCCAGCGTCCGGTTGACCACAGTGGTCAGCAACGGGACGCAGGAACCGCAGACCGTCCCAGCCCGAGTGCAGGTCTTGACCTCACCCACACTGGTGCAGCCGTGCTCAGTGACCGCCGAGCGGACGGTGCCCGCGGTGACATTCGAGCAGGAGCACAGCACCACGTCATCCGGCACGTCGGTCTGCACCGGTGCACCACCCCCGGCCGGAGCCAGGAACGCGCTGGGGTCCGCGCCGAGCGGACGACCGAGCATCGGACGCAGCGAGGAGTACAGCTCGATGTCGCCAACGAACACCCCGCCGAGCAGGATCTGCGCGTCGTCGGAGACCACCAGCTTGCGATAGGTCTTGGCGAAGGGGTCCGCGAAGGTGACCTCCAGGGCCCCGGGCGTCAGCGCGAGCACATCGCCGAAGCTGGCCGCCTCGACGCCCACACCCTTGAGCTTGGTGCCGTCCGCTGCGCGGGTGTACACCGCGTCGCCGCCGCACAGCCGGTCGACCACCACATCGGCCATCGCATTGCCCGGTGCGATCAAGCCGGGGCACTCCCCGTCGTGGCTGGCGCACTCGCCCACCGCCCAGACGGCCGGGTCCGAGCTGCGGCAGGAGGGGCCGACCACCACACCGCCGCGCTCGGCGATGGCCAGGCCGGCCGCCCGAGCCAGTCCGTCACGGGGTCGGATGCCAGTGGAGTAGATCACCACATCGGCATCCAGCACCTCGCCGGTGGACAGCTCCAGCCCGGCCACCGTGCCGTCAGCGCCGGGCAGCACCCGCTGGGCACCGGCCGAGGCGCGCACCTGCATGCCCATGTCCTCGATCAGCACCCGCAGGGCCTCACCGCCACCGGCGTCCAGCTGCACCGCCATCAACCGGTCCGCGAACTCCACCACGGTGGTGTCCACACCCAGTCCGAGCAGCGCTGCCCCGGCCTCCAGCCCGAGCACCCCGCCGCCGACCACAGCTCCGCGCAGGGGCCGACCGAGTGCCGCCGCGCGCTCGGTCACCCAGCCGCGCAGGTCCGCGACATCGGCCAGCGTCCGGTAGACCAGCACCCCGGGCAGGTCGACACCCTCGGTCCGCGGCACCCAGGCGCGCGACCCCGTGGCCAACACCAGGTTGTCGTAGGCCTGCACCCGACCGGAGTCGGTGGTGACAGTCTGCGCGGCCAGATCCAGATCGGCGACCCGATCCCCAGTGACCAGCTCGATCCGCGGGTGATCCCAGACGCTCGGGTCCAGCACCAGATCCGCGGCCGTACGCCCGGCGAACACCTCGGACAGATGCACCCGGTCGTAGGGCAGCTCCGGCTCCTCGCCGATCACGGTCAGCTGCCAGTCCCCCGCGTCCGTCCGCGCGGCGAGCTGCTCGGCGACCCGGTGGGCCACCATCCCACCGCCGACCACTACGACCCGACCGGGCGAATTCTGCTTCACAAGCGCCATGCGCAGAATTTTCACCGGCGACTGCCGTGCATATTGGGTCGAACGGCCCACGTCAGCACCCCAGGACGATGCGGGTTCGGGATGCGCAACCGACGATGACGCCCGACAGTGGGACACCATGACCCTGGACCAGATCGACGATGGCCTACGGGCCGCCCGCCCGCCCCAGCGGTTCCGACCGGTGCGCGAGTGGGTGTTGCAGGACGTCGAGCATCTGAGTCGGGTCCGACACGAGTTGCTGGCCGAGATCACCGCCCGCGGTGCCGCCCCGCAGGACGGGTTGGACGCCGTACCCGAGCGGATGATCCTGGTCGCCTCCGAGCTGGCCACCAATGCGTTGGTGCACGGCCTGCCACCCACCCGGGTCCAGCTGCTGTCCGATGGGAACGAGTATCTGCTCGACGTCGCCGACCACGACGTCGACTCGACCCCGGCTCTGGCCGGGACCCGGGCACCCGGAGCCGGCGGGTTCGGACTCCAGATCGCCCGGCGACTGTCCCAGGATGTCGGGTGGTACGTCGACGGGACGGCCAAACACGTCTGGGCACGCTTCCCGGCTCAACACTGAGGGGCGAGCCACCCCATCGCGACTCCGCCCTGCTGAACCCCCGATCGTCGATCACCTGAACTGACCGTGGATGAGGGGCCGATCACGCAGACCGAGCAGGGCTGGACCTCCACCGCGGCCGGGCAAGCCTCCGCCTCCTGGTCACAGAGCAGCCTCACGGGGACAGCACCGAGCAGCCCGGCTCCACCACTGAACCGCAACCTGCAGCCTCGCTCAGCGACGCTCATCGCCAGGTGGCGCGGACCGGCTCACCCCTCGTTCGCAACCCGCGGGGGCGGCCCTGCCAACACCGATTGCGCCAGCAGCGTGGAACCCACGATGGCGGCCGGCATGGTCGCCATCGCACCGCCCGGCACCAGAAAGCAGAGCTGCGTCGCCGCACCGAAGCCGAGCACCCGGCCCCGATGTGCGCGAAGCAACCGATTGCGGGCCGCTCGGTCCAGACCGCGTGCGACCAGGGCCCGCGCCGTCAGTTCATGGGCCAGCAACCAGCCGGTCAGCAGCACACCGGTGCACCATCCGAGCGGTGCGCCGATCACGGGAACCACCCCGACGACCCCGGCAATCACCGCGACGACCAGACCGCGCACCAGCAGGGCGATGCCGTCAGCAGCACCGCGCCAGAACCCGGTGGATCCCTCCGGCACGCTGCCGGTGGTGTCCCGCTCGACCGCGCGCCAGATCCGGTCGTAGAACGGCTCGCCGACCGCCAAGGTCACGGCAGTGAAGGTGATGACCACCAGCACCAGCGCGGCGGCCACCACCACAGCCTGCGCTCCGAGTTCTGCCGCCCGCTGCCATCCGGAGCTCCACTCGTCCGCGAAGGGCGTCAACCAGTCGCCGAGGTCACCCAGGTGCAGCACCAGCGTGATTACTGCGGCGAGCATCACCAGGGCGACCAGGACGGCCGGGATCAGTCCCCGAGCCATCACGCCGGGCCGGCGACGCCACCAGCCCCACCCCCGGCCGAGCAGACGGACACCGTCGAGCAGGTCGTTCACACCGGTCAGCCTATCGAGGGCTCGTGGCTGAGGCGGATGTCACACCCCGGTCCTAGCGTGCCTGTCATGACCGAGCGACCCGATACCCGCGTGCATGGCGGCGAGCGTGAGCTGATCGATCTCTTCTTGGACTACCAGCGCGCCACGGTGGTCCTCAAGGCTGAGGGACTCTCCGACGCGGAGGGCGCACGTCGGCTGCTGCCCTCAGCCACCACGGTGACCGGCATGCTGCGCCATCTGGCCGATGTCGAGCGCAGTTGGGTGTTGGAGATGTTCGCCGGGCTGCCCTACGACCGGCGGTACGGCAGCGATGAGGACCCGGACGGCGAGTGGCGGGTGTCCACCTCGGACTCTCTGGCCGAGGCGATCGAGGACTATCGGGCCGCCTGTGCCGAGAGTCGCCGGACCCTGGCCGGTCGCGAGCTGACCGAGACCTGTGTGGCAGGGCCGCCTGCGCAGCTGCGCTGGGTGCTGTTGCACCTGATCGAGGAGACTGCGCGGCATGCGGGTCAGCTGGATGTGATCCGGGAGCAGCTGGACGGGGTCACCGGGGAGTGACCGGCGCGCGCCACATGCCCTCCGGTGGGATCTGGTCGCCGGGCAGCCCCACCACCGGACCACGCGACTCGAAGCCCAGCCGCTCGTACATCCGACGCGACCCCGGGGTGGTGGCCTCGAGGTACGCGGCCGCGCCGTCGGCGTCGAGTCGCGCCAGGCGATGGCCGAGCAGCGCCGATCCGACCCCCTCACCCCGAGCGCGGTCGGAGACCACGACGTCGGAGAGATACCAGTGTGGATCGCCGGGCTGGGCGACACCGAAGGCAGCCTCCATCCGGCTCCATGATCGGGCACCGCGCCAGCCCAACGCCCGGATCACGCGCAGCGCCAGGCCCAGCGGGGTGCGACCGTCGTGCGCGCCGGGCGCGTGCCAGATCGCGACGCCGACGATCTCGCCGTCGTTCGGCCCCTCGTCCTGTGGCGACCTGCGGGCCAGATCCACCACCCGACCGGGTTCACGGTGGCTCAGCCAAGCTCGATAGAACGCACGCAACCGCCGCTGACGCTCCTGCGTCGTGCCCGGAAGGACCGCGGTGATCAGCGGATCGACCGCGAAGCCCTCGGCGAGCAGCGCGGCCACCGCTGCCACATCGTCCGGTCCGGTCGGTGCGCTGATCGAGACCATGCTTCCCAGGCTAGCCAGCACCGGCTAGCATCGCCCTATGGCGATAACATCGGAACACAACGAAGTAGTGCTCGCGGCCGTGTTTCGCGCGCTCGCCGAACCCGCGCGGCTGACCATCCTGCGGCACCTATTTACTGGTGAGCACGCCGTGCGCGAGCTCACTGACCACCTGGGGCTCGCCCAGAGCACGGTGTCGGCGCATCTCGCCTGCCTGCGGGACTGCGGACTGGTCACGGTACGCAGCGTGGGCAGGTCATCGCGGTACTCCTTGGCCGACCCGATGCGGCTGGCCGGAGTTCTGGCCGGCACCGAAGAGCTGGTTCGTGGCCCCGCGGCCGACACCGCGACCTGCGCACTGGTGGACCAGACATGAGCCACGACCACGCGGTTCCGGACGACCGGCGGCGGCTGACCATCGCCTTCGCCATGACCACCACCGTGCTCGTGGCACAGGCGGTCGGTGCCGTGCTCACCGGATCACTGGCGCTGTTGGTCGACACCGCCCACATGCTCACCGACACCGCCGGTCTCGCGATGGCCCTGTTCGCCGCGCATCTGGTCCGGCGACCTGCCACCGCGCGCCGCACCTGGGGTCTACGACGGGCCGAAGTCCTCGCCGCTTTGGCTCAGTCGGCGGTCTTGCTCGGCGTCGGGATCTTCGTCGTCGTCGAGGCGGTACGACGCCTCACCGCGCCCCCGGAGATTCCCTCCACCGAGCTGGTGATCTTCGGTGTGATCGGCCTGGTGGCGAATCTGGCATCCCTCGCTGTGCTCTCCGGACGCCGAGGATCCTCCTTCAATCTGCGCGCCGCGTTCCTGGAAGTGCTCAACGACGCACTCGGATCTGTCGGCGTCATCGTGGCGGCTCTCGTCATCGCCACCACCGGATGGCAGCAGGCAGACGCGGTGGCAGGGCTGGTGATCGGCGTGCTGATCGTCCCCCGGGCGGCGCGCCTGCTCCGAGAGACCGGCTCTGTCCTCCTGGAGTCCACCCCACCCGGGCTCGACCTGGACGCGGTACGCCGACACTTGGAGGAGATCGAGCACGTGCGCGGTGTGCACGACTTGCATGCGTCGCTGATCGCCACCGGCCTGCCGATCATCACCGCCCACGTAGTGGTGGACGACGAGTGCTTCACCGACGGGCACACGGCGGGCATCCTCGACCGGTTGCAGGAATGCGTGGCCGAGCACTTCCCGGTGTCCGTGGCGCATTCGACCTTCCAGATCGAGCCGATGGCGCACCAGGGCCACGAGCACGTCCAACACAGCTGAGCGGGCACTGGAGCGGGAGCAACCTTCGGGCCGGTTGGAACGTGTGAGGGGTATGGACGACGCGGCATCCACGGGAGACCTGGTGGTCGACCGGGTGTTCTCTGAACCCGCGCCGATCTCCCACCGCCGTCCTACTGTGACCCCCATGACGCCCACACCCCTTGTCCTGGTCCCCGGCTTCTGGCTCGGTGCGTGGGCGTGGCAGGAGGTCGCCGACCGGCTGCGCGCCGACGGACACCGGGTGATCACGGTGACTCTGCCCGGTCTGGAACCTGACCATCCAGACCGGGGTTCCGTCACCCTGGCCGATCACGTGGACGCCGTGGTCGCGGCGATGGAGTCGGCGGGTGAACCCGTGGTGTTGGCGGTGCACTCCGGTGCGGGTGTGCCGGGCTACGCCGCCACCGACCGGTGCCCGGAGCTGGTGGCCCATGCGGTCTACGTCGACTCGGGCCCGGGAACCGGTGCGCTGAACCCGGAGTTCAGCCTCGCGCAGATGCCGCTGCCGAGCTGGACGGAGTTGGAGGAGGACGGCAACAGTCTGGAGGGTTTGAGCCCGGAGCACCTGGCGCGGTTCCGCGAGCGGGCGGTGCCGGAGCCGGGCGGACCGGTGCGTGAGGCCCCCACGCTCACCTCGCCGGCCCGGCGGGATGTGCCGACGACCGTGTTGTGCACCTCCCTGACCAGCGAACAGATCCGTGCGGCCATCGCGGAGGGCTGGGCGTGGATCGGCGGGCTCGCCGAGCTGCGGGACATCCGCTACGTCGATCTGCCGACCGGGCACTGGCCGATGTGGTCGCGTCCGGCGGAGGTGGCTGAGCTCCTGGGCCGGATCGCCGACAACCCGGCCTGATCGACCACCGTGGGCTCCAGCAACCCAGCTGCACACGCTAAAGTCGGAAATGTCACACTAAATCGCTTGTGACGTCGCTGACCCGGGAGAACCATGCGCCAGTCCGCTGACCATCCGCCTCGACTGCTGGCTGGACTTGCCGGCAGCGCGCTACTCGGGGCGCTGGTCGTCGCCGGTGTGAGCGCCGTGGCCACGCCCGCTGTCGCCGCACCACTGGACGACTGCGCCGTACCCGACGTCACGCTCACCGCCGCGACCACCGGCAACAACCCGATCACGGTCAACCCCGGGCAGGTGGTCGCACTCACTGGCGGCACCTTCAACGGCGGCATCAACCAGCTGCCGGCCAGGGGCACCCTGTGCGTCACCCCCGGGGCCACCCTCGCGCCGAGCTACCTGAACAACGCACAGGGGGCGATCGCGGTGGCACCGGGCGGGGTGCTGAACGCCCCGAACCTCGCGGTGGCCGCCGGGTTCGAGCTCGACAACGCCGGAACGACGACCTTCCTGGGCCTCGCGGTGAACGGCAACGCCGAGCTGGTCAATCGTGAGGACGCCAGCCTGACCATCACCGGCGGCTTCTCCCCCGCCGCCGGTCACCTGGACAACGCCGGAACGATGACCATTCAAGGCTCGACGAACCTCAACGGTCAGGTGTCGTTGAGCAACTCCGGCGAGCTGATCGTGCAGGGGGCTCTGGCGGTGGACGGACGGTTCGACAACACCGGTGTGACCCGGATCGCCGGCGCGCTGACTGTCAATGGCTCGGCCGTCCTGGTGAACTCCTGTGGGATCGAGACCGGTGGCGACCTCATCAACACCGCGCGTGGGTCCTCCAATGCCGGGTTGTTGACGGTCGGTGGGACCTTCACCAACAACGGCACCTGGACCCAGTCGGCCACCGGCACCCTGACCGCCGTCAATCTGGTCGACGACCGGACCATCACCGGATTCGGCAGCTACGCATTCAGCGGCAGCACCTCGGTGCAGGGCACGTTCCGGGGCGACTCGGCGGCCGACCCGATCGTCGTCGACACCGGACAGGATCCGCCGTTCCCCGGTCAGACCGGTCAGATCGAGAATGTGATGGCCGGCACCGTCACCCCTGGCTCGGTGGACGACTATCCCGCTCCCGGGTGTTCCACGAGCGCCGACCGCGCCAGCGCCGATGTGCAGGTCACCAAGTCCGGGCCGGGGCAGATCCAGTCCGGCGACCAGCTGACGTACACCATCACGGTGCGCAACGAGGGCCCCGATGCCGCCGAGGGCGTCGCGGTGACTGACACCCTGCCCGCCGATCTGGCCGAGGTCACCGCCTCGAACGGTGGGCTGGTCACCGCCGACACCGTCACCTGGACCCTGGGGACGCTCGCTGTCGACCAGCAGGTTGTCCTCACCGTCACCGGCACGGTCATCGCCAACGGTGGGTCGCTGACCAATGTGGCCAGTTCCACCGCCACCACCCCCGACCCGAGCCCGGCCAACAACAACGGCAGCACGCAGGCGCAGCGCGTCGTGACCGTGGTCGAGGCCGCCGACCCGGCCACCCCGGACCCGCCCACCGCCGCGGATCTCACCCGCACCACCGAGGCCGGAGTGCCGTTGGTCGGGTTGGGTGCCGGAACCTCCCCGGATGGTCTGCGCCTGACCTATGAGCGGCTCACCGAGGCGACCAACGGCACCGCGGGCATGTCCGGGTCCGGCCTGTACGCCTACGTTCCTGACCCGGACTTCTCCGGGATCGACTCCTTCGAGTACCGGGTGTGCGACTCCCAAGATCCAATCCAGTGCTCGGCACCGGCCACCGTCACGATCACGGTGCTGCCTCGGGCACTCAATGACGAGGCCAC
Organism: Cellulomonas sp. NPDC089187; assembly: GCF_040685135.1. Lineage (NCBI taxonomy): Bacteria > Bacillati > Actinomycetota > Actinomycetes > Micrococcales > Cellulomonadaceae > Cellulomonas > Cellulomonas sp. NPDC089187. Next base: position 300,097 of record NZ_JBFBHI010000001.1, read on the forward strand.
CACCCGGACCGGGCAGGAGGTCACGATCCCGGTCGGGGCCAATGACACCAGCACCGCACAGATCACTCGGATCGTGACCCAGCCGTCACATGGCGGCGTGACCTCGTGGGACCCGGCGACCGGCGACCTCATCTTCAACCCGGGCGCCTACATCGGGAGCACCGAGCTGGTCTACGAGACGTGTGCCGCTGACTTTCCGACCGTGTGCGCTCAGGCCACGGTGACGATCCACGTCATCCCCGCGAACGATCCGCCGGTCGCCACACCGACCCTGCTTGAGACCACGGTCGGTGCGCCGGTCACCGGGGACCTCGAAGTGACGGACCCCGACGGCGACGACATTGCCGTCGGTGAGGTGTTCGAGCCAGCCCACGGCAGCGAGACGGTGCAGCAGCTCACCACCACGTACGTGCCGCAGCCCGGGTTCGCCGGGATCGACACCTTCTTGTACACCGCCTGCGACGACGGGGTGCCCACCCTGTGCACCACCGGCCTGGTCCGGGTGATCGTCAACCCGGTGGCGACCGATGACACCGCCAGCACGACGCCGGGTACGGCGGTGCAGATCGACGTCCTCGCCAACGACGCCGGCGAGGTCGACCCGCCGGGGATCCTGACCGAGCCCGCCAACGGGTCGGTGGTCTGGAACGGCAGCGGCTTCGTGTACACCCCGGCGGAGGGGTTCCGCGGAACGGACACCTTCACGTACACCATCTGCGCTGCGGACGAGTCCGGGATCTGCTCGACGGCGACGGTGACGGTGACCGTCGCCGAGGAACAGACTCCCCCTGGCGAACCGGGGACCGGCGGCGGCGCGGGTGGCGGAGGCACCGGCGGGAGCGATGACCCCGGTTCCGGACCGACAGTTCCGCACCAGAACGGGACCGGCTCGGGGCTCGGCGGTAGTCGGCTGGCCGTGACGGGTGCCACGACTGGTGGTGTCCTCCTGCTCGGCCTCGGACTGCTCGCTGGCGGCGTCATCCTCCGCAGGTCGACGATGCGCCACCGGCACGGGTGATCACCCCGGCTGTGCGCCCGCTCACGATCCAGCGTCTGCGCAGGACAACCCCGCGAGGTCACCCCAGAATCATCGGGTGCGCACCATCGGAGTGGAAGAAGAGTTCCTGATCGTCGGCCCGGACGGTGTTCCGCGTGCCGTCGCGGCAGCCGTGTTGCAGCACGCCTCCGCAGAGCTGTCCCAGGATGACGACACCCCGGGCGGCGCGCTGGAGAAGGAGTTCGCGCAAGAACAGGTCGAGACCTCCACCCATCCGTGCACCGACATCGACCAGCTCGTGGCCGAGGTCCGGGCAGGGCGGGCGCGGGCCGACGCCTCCGCCCAGCACACCGGCAACCACATCGTGGCGCTGGCAACCTCCCCACACGCCATTGACCCGACCGTCGTGGCCGACGCTCGCGCGCGACGGATCATGGCGCTGTTCGCCCGCACCGCACAGGACCAGTTGACCTCCGGCTGCCATGTGCACGTGTCGGTCGCGGACGATGCCGAGGGGGTGCGCGTGATCGATCATCTGCGGCCCTGGAACCCGGTGTTGCTGGCGATGAGCACCAACAGCCCGTTCTGGCACGGTGACGACTCCGGGTACCAGTCGTTCCGGTCCCAGATCTGGGGTCGCTGGCCCACCGCCGGCCCGACCGCACCCTTCGGCAACGCGGCGACCTATCACCGATCGGTGCGTGCGCTGGTCGAGTCCGGGACGATCCTGGACGACGGCATGGTCTACTTCGACGCCCGGCTGTCCGCGCGCTATCCGACAGTGGAGGTGCGGGTGGCGGATGTCTGCCTCGACCCGGAGGATGCCGCCCTGATCGGTGCGCTGGTGCGAGGACTGGCCGATACTGCGGTCACCACCGATCCCGATCCTGATCCGGCGCGCACCGAGTGGATCCGAGTGGCGGGATGGCGCGCGGCCCGCACCGGCTTGGCGGAGGATCTACTCTCCCCGCTCACCGGCCGCCCGGCCCCCGCGGGCCAGGTGATCGAGCATCTGGTGGGACACATCACACCCGCGCTGCGCGCCAACGGAGATCTGGACTGGGTCCAGGCGGCGGTGCAGCGTCTGCTCGATCGGGGCACCGGCGCTGACCAGCAACGACAGTGGCGGGATGCCGGTGCCGACGACCGGGATGTCGTGGCGCGCGCTGTGCGTTCCACCCTGTCCTGACCGGTGAACGACGATCCCCGACAGGCGTTCACCGGACCTTCACGGCAGAGTGGAACACGCGGGGCGACTCGGACGTTGAGGAGTGCGAGTAACACCTGGCTCTGCACGTCAAGGCACGGAGGTCCCACCATGTCGAACCGGTCCCTGCGCGGGATGCGCATCGGTTCCCACAGCATGGAGTCGGATGAGGGCGTCGATTTCGCTCCCCGACTCCAGGCGTACTACGACTGCCCGAATGGGCACACGATCATCCTGCCGTTCTCGGTCGAGGCCGACGTCCCGGTGGTCTGGGAGTGCCGCTGCGGCGAGGAGGCGCTGCTGCGCGACGCGTCCAAGCCGGAGCCGAAGGCCACCAAGCCCCCGCGCACGCACTGGGACATGCTCCTGGAGCGTCGCACCATCAAGGAGCTCGAGGAACTGCTGGACGAGCGCCTCGATCTGCTCCGGGCGGGCAAGCTGCGTCGCAGCGCCTGACCCGCACCAGTCCTTGACGACGGACGGGCTTCTCCCCCAGGGGAGGGGCCCGTTCGGTCGTCTCAGCGCCTGATCAACGACCGCAGCTGACGCCAGCGCTCCTGCGCACCCCACACCGTCACGCGGACCAGCGCCTCGACCACGATGTTCCGGCTCATCTTGGAACGCCCCTCGGCCCGCTCCACAAAGGTGATCGGCACCTCGGCCACCGCGCCACCGGCCTTGAGCACCCGCCACGCCATATCGATCTGGAAGCAGTACCCGTGCGAGGCGACTTCGTCCAGCGCCAATCGCCGCAGCACGTCCTGCCGGTACACCCGGAACCCGGCTGTGGCGTCCCGGACCGGCAACCCCATGGCCAACCACGCGTAGACATTCGCGCCGCGGGACAGCAGCTGACGGTGCAGCGGCCAGTTGACCACCCGTCCGCCCTTCACCCACCGCGAGCCGATCACCAGCGCGGGCTGATCGCCCGCGGCCAACCGGTCCAGCAGCCGGGGCAGATCCTCCGCACGGTGCGACCCGTCCGCGTCCATCTCCACCACCGCCGGGTAGCCCCGCTCCAGCGCCCACCGGAATCCGGCAACATAGGCCGTGCCCAACCCCTGCTTGCCACTGCGGTGCAGCACCTGGACCCGACGGCGACCGAGGTCCGCCTCCTCCTCCGCGGCGATCCGCTCGGCCAGCTGCCCGGTGCCGTCCGGCGACCCGTCATCGACCACCAGCACGTCGGCCTCGGGGACGTGGCGGCGCAGCGCGTCCAGGGTGCGCGGCAGACTGTCCCGCTCGTCGTAGGTGGGCATCACCACCAGGGGGCGTGTCTGCTGCGTCACTGTGCTCCTTCCGGCCGGTCATCGCGTCGGATTCGTGCGGCACCGACCATCCCGGCACCCGTCATGACCACCGCCAACCCTGCCACCACCCAGGCGGGCCAGGGGCCCAACCGAGTGGCCGGAGTGAGTGACTGACGCAGTGGAATGCTCGCGACCAGGTGGTCCGCGGTGAACAATGCGGTGCTCTCGGCCACCGCACCGTTCGGTGCGATCACCGCGCTGACCCCCACCGTGGACACCTGCACCGTCGCACGCCCGGACTCCACTGCCCGGAACCGGGACATCGCCAGCTGCTGGGTGGACTCCGCGGACCACCCGAAGGAGGCGTTGTTGGTCTGCACCACCAGGAACTCCGCGCCCTCGGTGACCGACTCGCGCACCAGGGCGTCGTAGGCGACCTCGAAGCAGATCACATCACCGACGGTCACAGTCCGTTCCAGACGTGGCGAGTCCAGGGACAGCACACCCGGCTCGGTGCCGGGCAGCATGTCCCGGGTGACCAGGTCCACCGCGGAGGAGAACGGCCGGACCAATTCACGGATCGGGATGTATTCGGCGAAGGGCGCCGGGTGCTGCTTGGAGTAGCGGTCCACCGGCCCGACTCCGGGCTCCCAGAGCAACGCGGTGTTGTAGCGACCGTCGCTGTCCGCCGGGTACTCGACGGTGCCGATCAGGATCGGGGCACCCGCAGCCTGAGCTGCCGCATCGATGTCGGCCCAGACCTGCGGGTCGGCCTGCGGGTCGATGTCCGTACCGTTCTCCGGCCAGAGGATCAAATCCACTCCCCCGGCACCGACCTGCTCAGTCACCGCCGCGGTACCGTCCAGATGGTTGTCCAACACCTCACGACGCTGGGCAAAGGCGTCCAGACCCGGCTGCGCCACATTGCCCTGCACCGCCGCCACCCGCAGCGTGCCGTCCTCGGCGCGGGTGTCCATCGGGACCACCAGGCCGACCATCATGACCGCGACCACCGCGCCGAGCCGGGTCAGCACCGCACCCAACGCGAATCCTCGGGCCGCCGACCAGGTCAGTGCCAGCGCGACACCAGCCCCCGCCACCAGCAGCGACACCAGCGGCGCGCCGCCGAGCCGGGCCAGGGCCAGCAGCGGTCCGTCGGCCTGGGAGAAGGCGAGCCTCCCCCACGGGAAGCCGCCGAAGGGCACCGCCGAGCGCGCCTCCTCCACCGCGACCCAGAGCACCGCGAAGACCAGCACCTGCAACCAGCCGGTGCGCCAGACCGCCTCACCGCGCCGCGCCCAGGACCAGGCTGCCCCGAATAGCGCGATGAACCCGGCTTCGGCCACAGACAGCGCGATCCAGGGGACCAGCCCGACGGCCTCGTCGGCCCAGGTGATCAGGGGCAGAAAGAACGCCACACCCCAGATCAGTCCGAGCAGGGCGTTCCATCGCGCACTGTCCCGGCGCATGGCCCAGAACAGCAGTCCGATGCCGGGAGCGGCGGCGAACCACCAGCCGATGTCCGGGAAGGCGGTCCAGGTGAGCACGCCGCCCAGCGCCGCCAGGACCGCGCTCCACCAGCGGGAGGGACCGTGAGGCTGCACGCCGCGATGCTACGGCACCGGGATGTGCGGCAGATGCCTGACCGACCGGCCCGCGTGTCCTTCGTACCGCGCAGAAGCACGTTTTCTACTGAACACGCGGGCCCGGTCGGGGCCAGAGGGGCGGTCGGTCACCTCACGACCACTGCGGAGACGCTACTAGCTGCACAGGTGGTGTCAAGGTGGGTATCACCGCCGGTGACAGACCTCCGGGCAGGTCACCTCTGGGTGAAATGTCCCGATTCCCGCGCCGTGGGCGGCGTGTCGCTCGGAGTGTCGACCCCGGGGCCCGGACAGTTCAACCAGCGTAGCCCCAGAGAATTCACAGGGCCGTCATCCGAGCGCGTCGTAGATCACCGTTCCGGACCGCACCGTGCGCCGGCAGGCCGGCAGCGGGAGCTCCGGCGAGAGGGCGGGCAGCGTCGGGTCCAGCACGACCTCGCCCGGACGACGCCACCGCGGCAGCCCGGAAGCAGACTCACCCGTGGTGCCGCCGATCCCCGTCGCGCCTACCGTACCCGTCGTGCCACCGGTGCTGACGGCAGTCGCCCGGTGCGCCCAGGCCGCGGGGTCGACCCGCCACACCGCCAGATGGGCCGGTGCACCGACCCGGAGCTCGCCAGCCAACGGATCCACCGCCTCAGCGGGCAATCCCGTACCACCCGGCCGTCGCACCCCGCCCCGTCCGGCGCCCCATCCTCCCCGAGTGTGCGCCTCGACCGCCGCCCGCACCGACAGCCGCTGCTCCGGTGTGTGGTGGCTCGCCGCAGCACGGACGGCTGCCCAGGGGTCGACCGGCGTGACCGGACTGTCCGAGCCGAAGGCCAGCGGCACCCCGGCGTCACGCAGATCAGCCAACGGGATCATCCCCGCTGCCCGCCCCGCACCGAGCCGGGCGGCGTACATCCCGTCCGCACCACCCCAGGCCGCGTCGAATCCGGGCTGCACCGAGGCGATCAGGCCGAAGAGCACCGTGGCGGCCAGCGCCGGGGCGTCCAGCATCTCCGCATGTTCGATCCGGTGTCCGGCCGCACGGATCGCCGCCAGACCCTCAACCTCGGTAGCGGCCCGCACCCCCAACAGCACCTCCGCCACCGCCCGGTCACCGATCGCGTGGAAGGCGGCCTGCGCGCCGGCACGGGTCACCGAGGCAACGTGATTGCTGATCTGCTCGGCGGTCAGCTCCAGTTCCCCGAGCGGGAAGGACCACCCGGCGGGGGCGTCCCGGTACGGCTGACGGACTGCCGCGGTCCGCGAGCCCACCGACCCGTCCACGCACAGGTCACCGCCGATCCCCACCAGACCGGGGATGTCCGCCAGCAGCTCCCGGGCGTCGTCGCTGGTGACACAGAGTTCCGCGCGATACCCGAGCACCAGCGGCATGCCGGGCTCCTGGCCGAGGCCGAGCAGGGAGCGCAGACCCGCGCGGGTGTCGGTGAACGGGGCGGAGTGCTCGTGCACAGCCACCACGCCCCGGGCGGCCGCCTGCGCCAGACCGAGCCGGTACAGCCGCTCCCGACGGCTCGGGGCCAGATCGGCCACCGCATCCTGGGCAACCTGGTGCGCCACGCCGGTGACCGACCCATCCGGCGACCATCCAGGCAGGCGGTCGAGGCCGAGCACCTGCGCGAAGGAGCTGGAGGCGACCCCGGAGTGCAGGTCCACCCGCGCCAGGTACACCGGTGCGCCACCGGCGGCGGCGTCCAACTCCTCGCGCCGTGGCGGTCGACGTTCCGGCCAGTGCTGCTCGTCCCAGCCGAACCCGGTCAGCGGCGCACCCTCGGCGGCCAGCCTGCGCCCGTGCTCGCCGGTGGCTGCGGTCCGGACCGTGGCCAGCACGGCATCCAGATCCGGTGCCGCACTCAGGTCGAGCCCGTCGGCCAGCTGCGCGGTGGACAGCACATGGGCGTGGGCATCGACGAATCCGGCCGTGACCAGATCCCCGTCCAGGTCCACCACCGTGTCCGGGGCCAAACCGTCCGCGTGGTCCTCGCCGCCGATCCAGGCGATCCGGTCGCCGTCCACCAGCAGGGCGGTGGCCCCGGGGACGGCCAGGGAGTCGATCACGCCACGGCGGTACAGGGTGCTGGTCACGAGCGGTCAGCCTAGACGGCCGGGATCAACTGCCCGTGTCGGCGATCACGCCCCGACGCACCGCCGGGATCGCCTTGCGGGCCACCGCCCGCAGACGCTCGTCCGGCGCAGCCTTGGCCACCTGGTCCAGCACGTCGACCACCTGCTTGCACCACCGGACGAAGTCCCCGGCGGCCAGATCCGACCCGCGCAGTACGGCGTCCAGACCCCGACCAGCGGCCCAGCGGTGCACCGCGGTGACGATCCCCAGATCGAGCGGCTGGGTGGAGGTCAGGCGGTGGCCCTGCTCCAGGTCGTCCAGCTCGGACCAGATCCGTACGGTGGCCTCCAGCGCGGTGCCGAGTTTGCCCTGCGGTCCGCCGGGGATCGCCGGATCGCGGTCCCGATCGTCCCGGCGCGCGGAGTAGACCACGGCGGAGACGACGGCGGCGAGTCCGGGCACATCCAGGTCGGCCCAGGCACCGCGACGCAGGCACTCGGCCAGCAACAGATCGTTCTCGGCGTAGATCCGGCGCAACCACTGGCCGTCCTCGGTGATCGTGGTCTCCTGCTCGCCGCGATCCAGGTAGCCGAGTCGGACCAGCACATCGCAGATCCGGTCGAAGACCACCGCGATGGAGCCGGTGCGCCCCTCGATCCGCTTGACCAGCGCTCGGTGCTCGCCGTCGGCCCGGTACCAGCGCTCAGCCCAGCGCGCGTGCTGCTCCCGGTCCGGGCAGGCGTGGCACGGGTGGGCGCGCAGCTCGCGACGCAGCTCGGCGATCCGCTGATCCTCGTCCACCAGCGGAGCGCCGCGGCGACCCCGCTTACCCGGGGCCGGTGCTTGCACCCGTCCCTCGTTGATTTCGGCTCGTAGCGCGGTGGCCAGGCTGCGACGCTGCGACGCGGCCCGGGGTGCCAACCCTTTCGGCACCCGAAGGTGCCCCACCGGTCGGAGCGCATCGGAGATGTCCTGGGCGGACAACCGGCGCAGCTCCCGCTCCACGGTGACCACCAGTGGCCGCGCGCCTTCGAATCCTCCGGCGTTCCCAGCCTCGACCACCACCGCGTGCATTGGCCGCCGGCCATTCGGCACCGCCACGATGTCTCCGACCCGCAGCTCGGCCAGGCTCGCCGACGCATTGCGCCGCCGATCCGCTGCGGCTGCGCGGTGCACGCCGCGTTCGGTGTCCGACAGCTCCCGCCGGATCGCCGCGTACTGCGCGAAGTCGCCCAGGTGACAGGTCATCGCCTCGGCGTAGCCACTGCGCGCCTCGGCGTGCTGCTGCGCCTGCCGCGCCAGCCCCACCACGCCCCGGTCGGCCTGGAACTGCGCGAAGGAGGTCTCCAGCACCTCACGCGCCCGCACCCGGCCCACCTGTGCGATCAGGTTCACCGCCATGTTGTACGTCGGCCGGAATGCGGACTTCAGCGGGTACAACCGCCGTGAGGCCAGTCCGGCCAACGCCATCGGGTCCAGGCCGCCGCGGCCGATCACCACCGCATGGCCCTCGGTGTCGATCCCACGGCGTCCGGCACGTCCGGTCAGCTGGGTGTACTCCCCCGGCGTCAGGTCGACATGCGCCGAGCCGTCCCACTTGACCAGCTTCTCCAGCACGACCGACCGGGCCGGCATGTTGATGCCCAGCGCCAGCGTCTCGGTGGCGAAGACGACCTTGACCAGCCCTCGGGCGAAGGCCTCCTCCACAGTCTCCTTGAAGGCGGGCAACATCCCGGCGTGGTGCGCGGCAACACCGCGGGTCAGCGCGTCGACGAACCCCCAGTACCCGACCACGTCCAGGTCCTCCGAGGCGATGGCGGCGCATCGCTCCTCGGCGATCTGGCGGATCTCGGCCTGCTCCGCCGGGGTGGTCAGGCGCACCCCACCGGCGACGCACTGGGTGACCGCGGCATCGCAACCAGCCCGACTGAAGATGAAGTCGATCACCGGCAGCAGTCCGGCCTCATCCAGCGCCTCGATCATCACTGGGCGGGAGGCCGGACGCGGGCCCATCGCCTCGCCGCCGCGCCGTCCACCCTGGCCCCCGCCCCGGCCGCGGTAGCCCCGATCGCCCGGCCCGCGACGCTTGTGCGGCGGCGGACCGTCGGCACGGGTGGCGCGGCGCAGCTCATGCCCCAGCTCGGGGTTGATCGGCGGGTTCTTGCCCGGCCGGGTCGGGTCGACATGTCCGGCGTACAGGTCGAGCAGCTTGTCCCGCACCATCACCTGCTGACCCAGCGGCACCGGACGGTGCTCGGAGACGACCACCGCGGTGTCCCCGCGCACGGTGGTCAACCAGTCGCCGAACTCCTCGGCGTTAGAGACGGTGGCGGACAGCGACACCAGCTGCACGTCGTCGGACAGGTGGATGATCACCTCCTCCCACACCGGCCCGCGGAACCGGTCGGCCAGGTAGTGCACCTCGTCCATCACCACATAGCCGAGCCCGTCCAGCGTGCGGGAGTCGGCGTAGAGCATGTTGCGCAGCACCTCGGTGGTCATCACCACCACCGGTGCCTCACCGTTGATCGTGGTGTCCCCGGTCAGCAGCCCCACCCGGTCGGCACCGTGGCGACGCACCAGATCGTGGAACTTCTGGTTCGACAGCGCCTTGATCGGCGTGGTGTAGAACGCCTTGCGCCCCTGGGCGAGGGCCAGGTGCACCGCGAACTCGCCGACCACCGTCTTGCCCGCACCGGTGGGCGCGGCGACCAACACTCCGGAGCCGCGCTCGACCGCCTCGCAGGCCTGCTCCTGAAAGTCGTCCAACGGGAAGTCCAGCTCGGCGCGGAACCGGGCGAGCTCGGAGCGTTCGGCAGCGGCCCGACGGCGGGCGGCGGTGTAGCGCTCAGCGGGTGAGAGCTCGGAATCAGGGTTGGGACGTGCCACGTCACCCAGCCTAGGTCGTGGTTCCGACACCGGCCGAGCTGATTGTCGACCAGGTGATCGGGATCAGACCAGCGCCAACACCGCGCCCGGCTCCACCACGGCCTCCAACGGCAGCGGCCCGATCCGTTCCCCGTCCGCATGGGCGTCCGGCGCTGTGGCTCCCAGTCCCGGCACCGCCTCGACCAGCAGCCGCCTGGTGCGGGTGACCTGCACATTCGGATGCTTCACATGCCGACCGGAGTACATCCCGGGGAAGATCCGCACCACCCCGGCCTTGGTGAACGGCCCGGCGATCACCACATCGAGCAGCCCGTCATCGATCAGCGCATCCGGGGCGATCTTCACCCCGCCACCGATCCACGGCCCGTTCGCGGCGACCACGACGGTGCCCGCGGACTCCCACACCCCCTCGTCGGTGGTGACCCGGTAGCCGTAGGGCCGGAACGCGCTCAGCTCGGCGACCAGCGCCCGGACATAGCGGGCAGCGCCACGGGGCCAGGTCATGGCATTCGCCCGGGCGTTCACCGCGGCGTCGACCCCGCAGCTGAGCGCCCCCAGGTACCACTCGCGTGCCGAGTGCTGCGGCGGACCGACCCGGACCGCGTCGATCGCACGCGGGTCGTCCAAGCCGTGTTCCACCGCTGCGATCTGGGCGTCCAGATCCCGCAGCGGCAGCCCCAGCGCACGGGCGACGTCATTGCCGGTTCCGGCGGACACGATGCCCAGCGGCAGTCTGGTCTCGGCCACCACCTGCGCACCCAGGTGCACCAGCCCGTCGCCGCCGACCACGACCAACGCATCCAACCCGTCCACCGCGGCCCGTCGTGCCTGTGCCGTGGCGGTGAGCAAATCGCGGGCGGTCAGGTCCTCGACCCGGTGCCCCCGGTCGCGCAGGGCGGCCAGTGCCCGCTGACCCGCCCCATTGCCTCGGCCCTTGCCCGCGACCGGGTTGACCACGACGCCCAGATGGCTCACGCCGCTTGTGCTCCTTCGACATCCTGCGCGGCGGACGCCCGCTTGGCGACCCGCCGGTCATGCAGCACACACAGTCCCAGTGCCGCGAAGTACAGCCCACAGATCGGCAGCGCCATCACGATCATCGTGATCGCATCCGGGGTGGGGGTCATCACCGCCGCAAAGACGAAGGCCAGCAGCACCGCCCAGCGCCAACCCTTGGCCCACGTGGTGGCCGGGACCAGCCCGACCAGGTTGATGCAGACCATGATCACCGGCAGCACGAACGCCAGCCCGAAGGCGAGCACAAAGCGCATCACGAAGCTGAGGTACGTCTGCGCGTCGATGAAGTTCGACGCCCCCTCCGGGGTGAAGTCGGTCAGCACCCGCACAGCGGCGGGCAGCACAAACGCCGCCAATGCGGACCCGGCGATGAACAGAGGGACAGCGGCTCCCAGAAACCCGAAGGCGGAGCGACGCTCCCGCGTGGTCAGCCCCGGCGTGATGAACGCCCACAACTGGTACAGCCACCACGGGCTGGACACCAGCGCACCGAGGAACAGCGACACCTTGAGCTGCATGTCGAACGCGCTGGCCAGTCCGGCAAAGTTCACCGACACGTTGCCGTCCCGGCCCGCCGCCGCGTCCAACAGGGGTTGCTGGAGCAGCTCAAACACCGGCTCATAGAGGAACCAGCCGACGATCGCGCCAACTGCGATGCCCGCCGCCGCCAGAAACAGCCGCTTGCGCAGCTCCACCAGGTGTTCGCGCAGGGGCATTCTGCCGTCGGGGTTCACCCGACGCTGCTTGCGTGCCACCTCGGGTCAGGAGGGGGTGTTGCTGCCGCCCGACGGCGGGTGCGTGGTGCTGCCGGGCTGCTGTACCGGCTCGGCGGGCGTGATGGGCGTGGTGGGCGCGACCGTGGGCTCGCCGGGCTTGACGGTGGTGTCCTTGTCGTCCCCGCTGAGGTCCTTGACCTCGTTCTTGAAGATCTTCAGCGACTGACCGACGCTCTTGGCCAGATCCGGGAGCCGCTTGGCCCCGAACAGCAGCACGATGACGATGACCAGCACGACGATGTGCCAGGGCTTGAGCGCGTTCATCCGTAGTTCCTGTCGCTCGAGGACGTTGCCGAACCGCGATCCTATCCGCCGGATCGCCCGGCGCACAGCATCCGTTACGTCCGGGTTCTGGCGATTCAGCGGCTCAGGGCGCGCCAGCGTCGCCGGGTCTGCTCGTCCCGCACCCGACGGACTTCCCGACGCGCCTCGATCCGTTGCCGGTTGGCCGCCCATTCCGCTCGGGCAGCCTCCCGGGTCGGCAGCCCGTCCGCGGCGGCGCGGGCCGCGCGTTCGGCCTCCTGCGCCTGCTCGGCCAGCCGACCGGTGGTCTCGGCCAGCTCCGCCATCACCTCACTGGCCCGGCTCAACTCAGCGACCAGTGCCCGGGCCTTGCGCCAGAGCGAACGGCCAAGAAAGAACGCCCCGACCAGCGTGCCGACGACCAGCACGGTCCACAGCAACCACCAGATCATCGGATCTCCTCCGGTTCGTCCATCGGACCGTAGGCGTCCAGCGCGGCCCGGGCCACCCCGGCCACCGCCGCAGCGACCGCTGGCGGACGCACCGCGATCAGATCCTCCGCCGCCCGCAGCACCAGTGCCTGCACAAAAGCCGGCTGCTCCACCAGCAGATCGACCTCGAAGGAGCCGTCCTCCAAGTTGCGGACATCCTCCACCGGCACCGTCTCCGACACCCACCGCCCGGTGGAACGCAGGTGCAGGGTCACCAGGTCACCGGTCGGGTCGGGCTGGAACTGCACGGTGGCACCGCGTCCGACCCCCGGGTGCTGCTCCGCGGGCACGTCCAGCACGGTGGCCGCAACGATCCGGTCCAGCCGGAACAGCCGCTCCCCGCCCGCGCGATGGCACCACGCCTGCAAGTAGGAGCGCTCATCGGAGGTGGTCAGCCGCAGCGGGTCGACCTCACGCTCCCCCGCTACATCGGAGGCGTTCACGTACCGGATCAGCAACCGTCGACCGGTGGCCAGCGCCTCGCGCACCGCCGCCACCACCTCGGGCCGACCGTCGACGGCCAACCGGACGTCCACCGCCTGCGCGGCCTCCCCGGTGGCATCGGTCAACTTGGCCAGCGCCGACCGCAGCACCTCGGCCTGCTCCGGGTCCAGGGTGGGGGCCAGATCGGCCACCATGGCGGTCAGCGCCGCGACCAGCGTCACCGCCTCCCGGGTGCTCAACCGCAACGGCCGGGTCATCCCCCGCGCCTCCACCAACCGGATCACGCCCCGGTCGTAGGAGTCCGCGTCGAAGTCGATCAGGTCCTCCGGGTAGTACCCCGGCGTGCCGCTCATCCACAACGTGTCGACATCGGCCATCACCTGCGCCGCCGACACCCCGAACTGCTCGGCCAGCCGGTCCACCGCCACACCCTCGTGCCGGTCCAGGTAGCCGATCATCCCGATCAGTCGCAGCAGCCGCTCGCTCGCCCGCTCAGCCATCGGTGCCCTCACTGCTGTTGTTGTCCGGGTGGTCACCGATGTCCGCCTGGCCGAGGGCAGCGGCGGTCCGAAGCAGCCGGATCACCTCGGCCCGCAACTCCGGCGGGTCCACCACCAGCACCGCGTCGCCGTAGGTGACGACCTCCTCCGCCAGCTCCCAGGTGGAGCGGTAGTGCACCCGGAACAGATCCCGATCCGGCGCCCGGGTCGGGTCCGGCGGGAGCGCCTCACCGCGGGCGCGCAGCACCTCGGCCCGCTCGGGACGCAACGCCAGCACCGCAGCCCGTTGCTGGCCGACCTCCCAGGTCCGTAGCGCCGACTCGACCAGCTCCGGCTCCGGCAGGTCGAAGGACCCCGCCGGGCCGTCGGTGCGCACGCGGCCCTCGATCCGACTGAGCCGGAAGGAGCGCGACGCCGCCCGGTCGACATCCCGGCCCACCAGAATCCAGCCACCCCGACGGGCCACCAGCCGCCACGGTTCGACCACACGCTCGCGCACCTCACCGGTGTTCGCGGCACGGTAGGTGAACCGCACCCGCTGCCGGTCCTGCACTGCGTCCAGCAGCGGGCGGAAGGCGTCACCACCGGCCCGCACCGCCGGAGCCAGGCCGGAGACCAGCTCGGTGGCCTCACCGTCGTCGCCGACCGCCCGCAGCTTGGTCAGCGCGCGGCTGGTCTCGGTGCGCACCGAGCGGTCCTGCCAGAATTCCGCGGCCAGGGACAGCGCGGCCAGCTCCCCGGAGGTCAGATCGATCGGCGGCAGCGCGTAGGCGTCCTGGTCGATCCGATAGCCGATGTCATCACCGTGACCCACCGCGGTCACCGTGCTCACCGGGATACCCAGGTCGCGCAGGGTGTCCTTGTCGCGCTCGAACATCCGCTCGAAGGCATCATCACTGGCCGCGTCGGCGTAGCCGGCCACGGTGCGGCGGATCTGCTCCTTGGTCATCCGGCCCGGGGTGTGCACCAGGGCGATGACCAGGTTGAGCAGCCGCTCGGCGGGAGGAATCTGTTCGGGCATCGCGACAACCATAGGGGCCGGTAGCGTGGTCCAGTGATCACGTGGCGCGCGGGTGTGGTGGAGTCGGTCGGCAATGAGTGGTCCGGCGCAGTCGAGATGACGGTGCGGACCACCCTCGACGCGGACCCGGTCCAGCTGCGCGCGCTGGCCTACCCCGAGTTGGTCGGCCGGTTCAGCCCTGGCGACACCGTGCTGGTGAACGTCTCGGCGCTGGCCCGTGGACTCGGCACCGGTGGCTACGCCCTGGTGGTCGGACCCGGCGACGCGCAGCACCTGCCCGCCGATCCCCCGCCCGGCCCCGGGCACCTGGTCAAGGCCCGGTACACCCCGTTGCAGGCGATGGTGCTCGGCGTCGACGACCAGGAGTCCCCACACCACGAGGCCCTACGGGACGCCGACGACCTGCACGGCACCCCGGTGGTGGTGGCCGATCTGCACTCCGCCGTGCCCGCGATCATCGCTGGACTACGGCACGGTGCCGCCCGCGCCGGACGCCCCGCCCCCCGGGTCGCCTACGTGATGACCGACGGCGGCGCGCTGCCCGCCTGGTTCTCCCGCACCATCGCCGGGCTGCGTGACGCGGGGTGGATCGACGCGTGCGTCACCGCCGGGCAGGCCTTCGGTGGCGACCTGGAGGCGGTGACCGTGCACACTGCGCTGCTGGCCGCCCGCACCGTGGTCGAGGCCGAGGTGATCGTGGTCGCGCAGGGTCCGGGCAACCTCGGCACCGGCACGCGCTGGGGATTCTCCGGGGTGGCGGCGGGCGAGGCGATCAACGCGGCCGGGGTACTCGGTGGTCGCCCGGTGGCGTCACTGCGGGTCTCCGGTGCAGATGCGCGGGAGCGGCACCTGGGCATCTCGCACCACTCGCTGACCGCCTACGGCCGGGTCGCGTTGCTGCCCGCCGATGTGCCGGTGCCGGCCTTCGACCCGGACCCGCTGGTGGACGGTCTGCCCCCGCTGGACGGACTCGGCCAGCGGATCGGCCAGCAAGTGCAGGCGCTCGCGCAGCGGCACCGACTGGTGGATGTTCCGGCCGGCGCGGACCTGATGACGGCGCTGGGGTCGAGCCCGGTGCGACTGTCCACGATGGGCCGAGGGGTCGACCAGGACCCGGCGGCGTTCCTGGCGGCGGCGGTGGCCGGAGTGCACGCGGCGCAGCTGCTCGGCTGACTGGCGCCAGTCGCCTCGTCAGTCGTCGCGCGCGGTCCGGGTCGCCCGGGCCACCAGCGTCGCCAGTCGGCGGGCCTGCGCGTCGGCGAACTCGCCGTCCGCCCGCTGGATGCCCATCACGGCGAGCGTGTCGCCGTCCGCCAGGTCCAGCTGCACCCAGGGCCGCCCCTGCCCGAAGCGCACCGACACGATCTCGGCCCACTCGACGGTGCGGGTGGTAGCCAGATTCCGCACCCGCAGACCGCCGTCGACCGGCACCGCCCGCACCGTGGCCTGCCGCCAGCAGAACCAGACGACGCCGATCCCGAGCAGCGCGAATCCGCTGCGGTCGAGTGCGCCGTAGCCGGAGAGCCCGGTGCCGGGCAGCAGCGCCAACAGCAGCACCGTCGCCACCGCCACGAGCACGGCCAGCGCACCGGAGACCCAGCGGGCGGCACGGGGCCGGAAGGGCGCGGTCAGACCCGCCCCGTTCGCCCCGGACCCCGGTGAACTCTCGGACCGCGCCGTCATTGCTTGCCCCCGACCGGCCGGCTCAGAGGCGGCAGGCGTGGATCGACGTGACCAGGATCGCGCGGGCACCCAGGTCGTAGAGCACATCCATCACCCGGTTGGTCTCCGAGCGCCGGACCATGGCGCGGACCGCCGCCCACTCACCGTTGTGCAGCGGGGACACCGTCGGCGACTCCAACCCGGGGGTGATCGCCACCGCCTGGTCGACCAGGGAGACCGGCACGTCGTAGTCCATCAGCACGTACTCGCGGGCGGTGAGCACCCCCCGAAGCCGACGGGTCAGCACATCCAGCCCGGCAGGCTCAGCGCCCTCGGCGCGGCGGATCAACACGGCCTCGGACTTCAGGATCGGCTCACCGAAGACCTCAAGCCCCGCGGCACGCAGCGTGGTGCCGGTCTCGACCACATCGGCGATCACATCGGCGACACCCAGCCGGATCGCGGTCTCCACCGCGCCGTCCAGCCGCACCACCTCATCGGGCTCGACGCCCTGGGCACGCAGATAGTCGGCGACCAGCACCGGGTAGGAGGTGGCGACCCGGCGTCCGGCCACCTGCTGCACGTCGGACATCGTCTCGGCCTGGGTGGCGAAGCGGAAGGTCGACCGCGCGAAGCCGAGCTGCAGGTGCTCGACGGCGGGCGAGGCGGAGTCCAGCAGCAAGTCGCGGCCGGTGATGCCGACATCGACGGTGCCGGTGCCCACGTAGACCGCGATGTCACGGGGTCGCAGGAAGAAGAACTCGACGCCGTTGTCCGGGTCGGGCAGCACCAGCTCGCGGGAGTCGCGGCGCTGGCGGTAGCCCGCCTCGGTCAGCATGGCGGCGGCGGGCTCGGAGAGCGAGCCCTTGTTGGGGACGGCGATCCTCAGCACGGGTAGGTCCTGTCTGTGAAGGGAAGCGAGATCAGAGGTGGGTGTAGACGTCGTCGAGGGTCAGGCCCTTGGCGACCATCAACACCTGCAGGTGGTAGAGCAGCTGGGAGATCTCCTCCGCGGTGCGCTCATCGCCCTCGTGCTCGGCGGCCATCCACACCTCGGCGGCCTCCTCGACGATCTTCTTGCCGATCGCATGGACCCCGGCGTCCAGCTCCCGCACGGTCCCCGAGCCCTCGGGCCGGGTGATCGCCTTGTCGGACAGCTCTGCGAACAGCGATTCGAAGGTCTTCACACGGGTCAGCGTAGACGGTTCGTCATTCACCCCTCGACACCGCCCGCCGCGGTCACCTGTTGCGGACGGCCCTCGTCCCGGGCGCGCCACCAGACCACGAATCCGGTGATCACCACCGCGGCATAGACCAGGTAGAGCACGGCGGAGGGGTAGTACCCGGCGGACAGCAGCAGCGGCACCCCGACCGCGTCGACCGCGATCCAGATCAGCCAGAACTCGATCCAACCCCGGGCCATGCCGTAGGTCGCCAGGAAGCTCCCGACAAAGATCCAGGCATCCGCCCACGGTCCCCAGGAGCCGAGCGCCCGGAACACCAGCGCACAGGCTACTGTCCCGACCACACCGATGGTCGCCAGCTGGATCCAGCCCCGCACACCCGCCCACCGAGGCACCACCGCCGGGGCGGGTTCGCCGTCCGCGCTCTCAGAACCGGCACGCTGCGCCTGCCGCCACCGCACCCAGCCGTAGATCGCCACCGCCACAAAGAACACCTGCCGACCGGCCTGCCCGTACAAGTCCCGGTCCTGTGGGGTATGGAAGACCCCGCCCAGGAACACCGTGAACAGCAGCACGTTCCCGACGATCCCCACCGGCCAGGCCCACACCCGGCGACGCATCCCGCCGAGCGCGGAGGCCAGTCCGAACAGGTTGCCGATCACCTCACGCCACAGCACCGCGTGCCCGGCGATCACCCACTGGGCGTCGAACAGCCAGCCGAGCGGCCCGCTCACAGGTCGCGCAGGGCGACCGCCGTGGCCACCGCCGCCTCCGCTGCCTCGGCACCCTTGTCCTCCTGCGAGCCCGGCAGCCCGGCACGGTCCAGCGCCTGCTGCTCGTCGTCGCAGGTCAACAGGCCGAAGCCGACCGGCACTCCGGTGCTCACCGCCACGTCGGTCAACCCGGAGGTCGCCGCCTGGCAGACGTAGTCGAAGTGCGGGGTCCCACCGCGGATCACCACACCGAGTGCCACCACGGCGTGGGCACCGGAGCGCGCGGCCCGGGCGGCGGCCACCGGCAGCTCGAAACTGCCCGGCACCCGGATCTCGGTCACCTGCTCCACCCCGGCCTCGGCCAGCGCCCGCCGAGCACCGGCGAGCAGACCGTCCATCACCACGGTGTGCCAGGAGGCGGCGATCAGCACCACCCGCAATCCCCGGCCGTCCACGGTCAGTGTCGGCGCGCCTGCACCACTCATCGGTCACTCTCCTCGTTCAGTCCGTGCAACAGGTGGCCCATCGCCCGCGCCTTGGTGCGCAGATAGGCCTCGTTCTGGGGGGTCCGGCCGACCTCGATGCCCCGCACCGCGCCGACCCGGATGCCGTGCGCGGTCAGGCCCGCGACCTTGGCCGGGTTGTTGGTCAGCAGCGTCAGGTCGTCGACGCCGAGGTCAGTCAGGATCGCCGCGGCGGCCCCGTACTCGCGCCGGTCGGCGGGCCAGCCCAGGTCCAGATTCGCCTCGACGGTGTCCCGGCCCTGATCCTGGAGTGCATAGGCGGCGATCTTGCCGAGCAGCCCGATCCCCCGGCCCTCGTGACCGCGCAGGTAGATCACCGCACCGCCCTCCGCGGCGGCGATGGCCAGCGCCTCGTCCAGTTGGGGTCCGCAGTCGCAGCGGGTGGAGGCGAAAGCATCCCCGGTCAGGCACTCCGAATGCACCCGAACCACCGGGGCATCCGCGAGTCCGTCGGCGGCGACCAGGGCGGCGTGCTCGGCACCGGTGCGCAGATCGCGGTAACCGATGACCCGGAAGTCGCCGTGCCGGGTCGGCAGCGTGGCCTCGGCCACCCGGTGCACCCGAGGACCGGTGGGTGCCTCCGGCGCGGCGGGCAGATCGTCGTGCGCCCGTCGCCAGGCGATCAGGTCGCTGATGGTGAGCACCACCAGGCCGTCCTGCTCGGCCAGAGCCTCGGCATCCGACAGCCGCATCATCGTGCCGTCGTCGTGCACCAGCTCAGCGATGGCCGCCACCGGGGCGAGTCCAGCCAGTCGGCACAGGTCCACCGCGGCCTCGGTGTGTCCGGCCCGGTGCAGCACACCACCCGGCACCGCCCGCAACGGCAGCACATGCCCGGGACGGATCAGGTCCTCCGCGCCGCTGCCCGGCTCGGCCAACACCTGCAGTGTCCGGGTGCGGTCCGCGGCGGAGATCCCGGTGGTCACGCCGACCGCGGCATCGACGGTCACCGTGTAGGCGGTCCGCCGCGGGTCCTGGCTGGACGGGACCATCAGCGGCAGATCGAGGGCGTCGGCGCGCTCGGCGGGCATCGGGGCGCACAGGTAGCCGGAGGAGTGCCGGATCGTCCAGGCCACCCACTCCGGTGTGGCCAGCTCGGCGGCGAGGATGACATCCGCCTCGTTCTCCCGGTCCGGGTTGTCGGCGACCAGCACCGGCCGACCGGCCCGCAGCGCGTCGAGTGCCTGCTCGACGGTTCCCCGGGTCATCCCTGCGTCTCCAGCAGCCGTGCGACGTATTTGGCCAGCACATCGACCTCCAGATTGACCCGAGCGCCCACCGCCAACGCGCCAAGGGTGGTGTCGGCCAGCGTGGTCGGGATCAGCCCGACCTCGAACCAGTCCTCGCCCACCACCGTCACCGTCAGCGACACCCCGGAGACGGTGATCGCACCCTTCTCCGCCACCAACCGGGCCAGCTCCCGGTCCAGGCCGATCCGCACCGTGTCCCAGCGCGGACCGGGGTTGCGGCTCAGCACCGTGCCGACACCGTCGACATGGCCCTGCACCACGTGACCACCCAACCGGGCGTCGGCACGCAGCGAGCGTTCCAGGTTCACCGGGTCACCGGGACGCAGACCGCCCAGCGCGGTCCGGCGCAGCGTCTCCGGCATCACATCCACCGCGAAGCTGCCGTCCCCGGTCAGCTCGGTGACGGTCAGGCAGA
Organism: Cellulomonas sp. NPDC089187; assembly: GCF_040685135.1. NCBI lineage: Bacteria > Bacillati > Actinomycetota > Actinomycetes > Micrococcales > Cellulomonadaceae > Cellulomonas > Cellulomonas sp. NPDC089187. The sequence goes on from NZ_JBFBHI010000001.1 coordinate 320,355, forward strand.
CGCCATCGACGGCGATGGAGTCGCCGTGCCGGGCATCCGAGGCGGCCAGCGGCCCCCGGATGGTCAGCTGCGATCCGTCCTGCGAGGTCAGCACCGCGCCGACCTCCTCCACGATCCCGGTGAACATCAGATCTCCTCCTCGACCCGTGCGCTCAGCAGCACATCCGGTCCTCGCATCTGTACCTGCTCGGTGCGCAGTCGGATCCCGTCCGCCAGCGTCCCGATCCCCAACGACTGCACCGCGGACCGCCCGTCACCGAGCAGCACCGGCGCGATGTAGGCCAGCACCCGGTCCACCATCCCGGCGCGCAGGAAGGCCGCCGACACCGTCGGACCGCCCTCGACCAGCACATGCCTGACCTCCCGCGCGGCCAGCTGCGCCAGCGCCTCGGCGGGGTCGTGCCCCGTGATCCGCAACCAGTCCCCGGGCACCTCACGGTCACCGAGCACCACCCGCAACGGCTGATGCTCCGCCAACGAGCCATCCGGCAGCCGTGCGGTCAACGCGGGCCGGTCGATCAGCGCGGTGCCGGTGCCCACCAGGATCGCGTCCACCTCGGCGCGCAGCCGATGCGCGTGCTCCCGGGACTCCGCCGAGGTGATCCACCGACTGCTGCCGTCCGCCGCCGCCACCCGACCGTCCAGCGTGCTGGCCAGCTTGAGCGTGACGAACGGACGCCCGCGACCCACCGCCACCAGCCACGGCTCGAGCATCCGGCGCACTGACTCGGCCCCCACACCGGTGCGTACCTCGATCCCCGCCGCTCGCAGCAGCTGCGCGCCGCCACCGGCCACCGGGTTGGGGTCCTCGACCGCGATCACCACCTCAGCGACACCCGCATCGATGAGCGCCTGCGCGCAGGGGCCAGTGCGACCCGTGTGCGCGCAGGGCTCCAGGGTGACCACGGCGGTCGCACCCCGGGCGTCCACACCACAGAGCGCGTCCACCTCGGCATGCGGTGTCCCAGCGCCACGGTGCCAGCCCTCGCCGATCACCTGACCGTCGCGCAGCAGCACGCAGCCGACCCGAGGATTGGGTCCCGCCGCGGGCCCGCGCAACGCGAGCTCCAGGGCGTGCGCCATCGCGGCCTCATCGGTGATGAACCCCGCCACCTGTAGCCTCTCGGTCGTCGAGGCTCCGGGGCGTGGTGGGCGGGCGCACGGGTGTGCGCAACCCCGGCGCGCACCCCAGGGGGCGCACACCGGCACGACTCCTCCCATCCGGACTTTCACCGTCGGTCCCGGAGTTCCACCGGATCAACCGTGACCGGCCGAGTCACCTCGGTCGACCACGGGTCGCGGACTGTCACCGCCGGCTCGGATTTTCACCGACCCCGGAGCACGTGCTCTGTTGCGGCAACATCGTGCCACAGGGTTCTGTTCCCGGTGGTGACCGTCTCAGTGCTGCCGGGTGGCCAGCGCCTCATCCGCCATCGTGCGCAGCGTCTCGATCTCGGCCGCCACATCCTCCGCGCCGTACACCGCCGACCCGGCCACCAGCACGTTGGCCCCGGCTGCGGCGACCGTGGCGACCGTGGACCGGGACACGCCCCCGTCCACCTGAATCCAGGTGTCCAGCCCCTGCTCGTCGATGGCCACGCGCAGGCGGCGGACCTTGGGCAGGGTGCCGTCGATGAACGACTGCCCACCGAAGCCGGGCTCCACCGTCATCACCAGCACCATGTCGAATTCGCTGAGCAGATCGAGCAGCGGCTCCACTGGGGTGGCCGGTCGCAGCGCGATGGACGCCCGCACTCCGGCGTCGCGCAGCTCGCGGGCCAGCTTCACCGGTGCCTGCGCGGCCTCGGCGTGGAACGTGACCGACGCGGCACCAGCCCGGGCGTACTCGATGGCCCAGCGGTCGGCGTCCTCGATCATCAGATGCACATCGATGGGCACCGGCGACACCTCCGCGATCCGCGTGACCACCGGCAGGCCGATGGTCAGATTCGGCACGAAGTGGTTGTCCATCACGTCCACATGAGCGAAGTCCGCACCGGAGATCCGGTGCAGGTCCCGCTCCAGGTTAGTGAAGTCGGCGGACAGGATGCTGGGGCTGATCAGAGCGCGCACCCGGCCAGGGTAGCGAGCCTCAGGCCAGCCGTCGCAGCAGGGTCAGGTGCATCGCATCGGTGCCGTGCACGTGGGGCCACAGCTGGGCGTCCTCCCGGTCGGGCAGGTCCAGTCCCGGTGCCAGGGTGTGCAGCACCGCCGGGGCGTCCAGGGTCTGCACCTCGATGCCGGTCTTGCGTGCCGCACGCACCGCGTCAATCACCGCCAACCGGGTCTCGGCCAGCACCGGCGAGCAGGTCACGTAGCCCACGACCCCACCAACCCGCACCGCCCGCAACGCACTGGCCACCAGTTCCCGTTGCAGGGCGGTCAACGCGGCCAGATCAGCCGGAGTGCGCCGCCACCGCGACTCGGGCCGCCGCCGCAGCGCCCCCAGACCGGTGCACGGGGCGTCCAGCAGCACCCGGTCGTAGCCACCGGGCTCATCCTCGCCCACCCGCCGCCCGTCCCCGGTGCGGATCTCCTCCACCGCCTCGGCCGGAACCGCCGACAGCGCCTGGGCGACCAGGCGAGCACGATGCGGCTGCACCTCATTCGCCACCAGCCGCGCACCCCGGGTCGACGCGACAGCCGCCAACAGCGCCGCCTTGCCACCGGGACCCGCACACAGGTCCAGCCAGCGGGCGTCCGGTCCGTCCAACGGCGCATCGGCCAGGGCGAGCGCCACCAGCTGGCTGCCCTCGTCCTGCACCCCGGCACGCCCCGAGCGGACCAGTCGCAGCGCGGCCGGATCGCCACCGGCAAGGGTGACCGCCGTCGACGCCCACCGGCCAGGCTGAGCGCTGTCCCCCGCCTGTGCCAGCAACTCGTCCCGCTCGACCAACCCGGGTCGCGCGACCAGCGTCACCCGCGGTGCAGCATTGTCGGCGCGGAGCAGGTCCGGCAGTTCCTCCGCCGTCCGACCGTGGCCCAGCAGCGCCTCCCGCAGCGCCCGGGTCACCCAGGCGGGGTGCGACTCGGTCACCGACAGTCGGGCCACCGAGTCCTCGCCCGCACCGTCGCCGATCAGATCCAGCCACTCGTCCAGGTCGCGCTCGGTGATCCGACGCATCACGGCGTTGGCGAACTGCGCGGCACCGGCCCCGACCCGTTCGCGCACCAGACCGACGGTCTCCGAGGCGGCCGCATGGGCAGGCACCCGCATACCGAGCACCTGGTGTGCGCCCAGCCGCAGCGCGTCCCGCACCTCCGGGTCGATGGACGCCGGGTCACGACCGGCACCCTGCTCGATCACCGCGTCGTAGCGGCCCTGCAACCGCAGCGTGCCGTAGGCCAGCTCGGTGGCGAAGGCAGCGTCCCGGCCGGTGATCTGACGTTCGCGCAGCAGCGGTGGCAGGACCAGGTTCGCGTAGGCGTCCGAATCGGCGACGGTGCGCAACACGTCATAAGCGGCGGCGCGGGCCGGATCGGTGTGGCGGCGACGCTGCGAGGGCGCGGCCGCGGTGCGCTGGCGCGGGCCACGGCGTCCGGATCGGTCACCAGCCCCGCCACCGGACCGGTCACCAGCGCCACCCATGCGGCCACCGCCGGTCTGGCCGCCAGCGCCACCCGTGCGGCCACCGCCGGTCCGATCGCCCGTGCCGCTGCGCCGTCCATGGTCGCCGGGCGCGCCGCTGCCGTCCCGCCCACGGGGCCGGTTCGGACCGCCCTGACGGTTCTGCCCTCGACCGTCACGCCCCGGGCCGCCGCCGTGCTGCTGCGCCCCGCCGCTCACGCCTGGGCCTCCGCACCGGAGATGCCCGCACCGCCAGCACCGTCCGCGTTCTCGACCGCGCCCAGCACCACCGACTCCCCCAACCGTGCACCGCGCGCCCAGTCCGCCGCGGACATCGGCTTCTTGCCCGCCGGTCGCACCTCGCCCAGCCGCACCGCATGGCTCGCGGTCCCGACCCACACGTCCTTGCGCCCGGCCCGCAGCTCACCCGCGGCCAGATCCGTAACCTCCGGCGCGAGAGTCACCGGGCCGAGACCCAACCGGCTGCCATCCGGCAACGAGGTCCACGCACCGGGTGCGGGGGTGCAGCCACGGATTCGACGGTCCACCGCCAAGGCGGGATGACTCCACCGCACCCGCGCGTCCTCGACGGTCAGGCTCGGGGCCAAACTGATCCCATCCTGCGGCTGCGGCACCGGGGTGATCACGCCGTCCTCGAGGGCGTCCAGCGTGCGCACCAGCAGCTCCGCACCCGCCACCGACAGCCGTTCCAGCAGGTCCCCGGCCGTGTCACGGGCACGGATCGTCTCGGTCAGCGTGCCGTAGACCGGCCCGGTGTCCAGGCCCTTCTCCAACTGGAAGGTGCTGGCACCGGTGACCTCGTCCCCGGCCATCACGGCGTACTGCACCGGTGCCGCGCCTCGCCAGGCCGGCAGCACAGAGAAGTGCAGATTCACCCAGCCGTGGGTCGGCAGAGTCAGCAGATCGGCCGGCACCAGCGCGCCGTAGGCCACCACCGGCACCGCATCCGGGGCCAGCTCGCGCAGCCGAGCCTGGAACTCCAGATCGCGCGGGCTGGCCGGGGTCAGCACCTCGATGCCCTCCGCCTGCGCACGCTCAGCCACCGGGCTGGGGCGCAGGGTCCGACCCCGTCCGGCGCGGGCAGCAGGACGGGTGATCACCGCCACCACGTCATGACGGGAGGCGAGCAGAGCATCCAGTGACGGCAGGGCCACCGCGGGGGTTCCGGCGAAGATCAGGCGCACCGGACGATCCTAGGGCGAGCGGCTCTCCCTGGCGGCCATCGGCATCCCCCTCGGCACGCCGCGATCCGGCTCGCGCTCAGACGACCCGCCTGGACCCGACCAGACCCGCCTGGTCAGGCCAGCAGCCCGCGTCGAGCCAGCTCCGCCCGCAGCGCCGAGGCACCGGTGAACACCACCCCGTCGAAGCCCTCGTTCCGTGCCGCCGCCACATTGCCCGGGCTGTCGTCGACGAACACCGTCTGCTCCGGCACCAGAGCGAACCGCTGCGCCGTCAGCTGGAAGATCCGCGGGTCGGGTTTGACCATGCCCTCCTGGCCGGACACCACTACCCCCGCCAGTCGCCCGATCACCGGTGCAGCAGGTACGGCGTGGTGGAAGGTCTCCGCCGACCAGTTGGTCAGCCCATAGACCGGCACCCCGGCGGCGATCAGCTCGTCCACCACCGCTGCCGAGCCGGGCACCGGCCCCGGGAGTGCCGCCGGGAAGTGCGCCACGTAGTGATCCAGCATCGCGCGGTGTCGGCGGTCGACAATGCCGTCGCGGGCCTGTGACCACGGTCGGCCCGCATCCTGAGCCAGGTTGAGCGCGGGGAAGTCCACGGCGGTCATGAACTTCTCGACCTCGGCGTCGGTGTACGCCCCGGCGAAGGCTGCACGCGCATCCCAGCGGACCAGCACATTGCCCAGGTCGAACAGCACTGCCGTCACAGCATCTCCCGTGGATCAAGTCGCGCCCGGACGCTGCCGGCCTCGCGCCGGGCACTGCGCACCGCCATGGACGCCCCCAGAGCCCGCGCCAGGTCCCGGCCCGCCGCCGCGGGCACCCGCACCAGAGCGCGGACGATCACCTCGTCCTCCGCTCCGGCCAGGGTCAGCTGCACCGGACCGTCCACCGTCGGGGTGGGCGCGTCCTGCACCGGAACCGGGCCGAGCACATCCCCCCCGGTCGGCACCGGCACCCGGCTGAGCACCTGGCGGACCGCCCCACGCTCCCCCACCAACTCCGCCACCCGCACCGCCGGTGGCAGGCCGACCTCGGTCCGCTCCACCAACTCGCGCTCCGCCAACCCAGCGGGGTCCCAGCGCACCAGGGCCTGGGTGGGCCGTTCCGCGCCGTCGCCGACCAGCAACACCTGACCGTCCGCCCGAACCAGCGCCGCCGCCGCCAACCAGCGGCGCAATGCCTCCTCGGTGGCGCGCAGGGACGTCGACCCGGTGCTGACCGCCGCGTCCAGCAACACAGCGGCCGCGTACCCCCGCTCGGCGACCGGCTCGGCACCGATGGTGCACACCACCAGGGCCGGACGGTCAGGCACCGAGGCCAGGACGCCCGTCGCCGATCGTGCACCGGAGGTACGCACGGTGACACCCGGGAACGCCCGGCCCAGCTCCTCCGCGGTCCGGTCCGATCCGACCGACACCGACCGGAACTGCCCGTGCCCGCAGGTGTCGCAGTGCCAGTCGGTGGCCAGACGACCACACCAGCCGCACTGCGCGGTCGCCTGCGCCGAACCGAGCTGCAACGGTCCGTGGCAGGCCGTGCACCGTGCCACCGACCGGCAGCGGGCACAGGCCACCGCGGGCAGGTACCCGGCGCGCGGCACCTGCACCAGCACCGGTCCGCGGGCCAGCTGCTCACGGATGGTGCGCCACGCGGGTCCGGGCAGCCGTGCCGCCGCTGCCGGTCCCTCACGGGCCAGCTCCACACTGGTCAACGCCCGCACCCGGGGCGTGCGACGACGCACCTCCGCCCGGTCGGCGGCGACCTCGCGCACCCACCCGGAGTCGACGAGTGCCTGGGTCTCTACCGAGCGACCGTGCGCGGCCAGCAGCAGCCCTGACTCCTCCAGTTCGGACCGGAGGGCGAGTACCTCGCGGACATGCGGATACGGCGCACGGGGTTCGGCGTGCAGGTCGTCCGCGTCGTCCCAGCACACCGCCAGACCCAGATCCCGTACCGGGGCGAAGGCCGCGGCCCGGGTGCCCACCACCACCCGTGCCAGACCGCGCAGCACCGCCAGGAACGCGCGGTACCGGCGGGACGGGCCCTCATCGGCCATCAGCCGCACGTAGCTGCCGTCGGACTGTGTGGGGTCCCAGGCCGGGACACCCGCCGCGTCCAGCGCAGCGCACACCCGGTCGACGTCCCGCGCGTCGGGGACGACCACCAATGCGCCCCGCCCACCGCGCAGCGTCGCCGCCACCGCCTGGGCGATCGCATCCGGCCACTGCTCACCCTCCGGACCGGGCAGAGCGACCCATGCCGCACGCGGTGCGCCACCGGAGGCCAGGTGAGCGAGGAACGCCGGGCCACCCCGGTAGGGCCGCCACGCGGCATCGTGCAGTTCGGCGCTCGCGGACGGTCCCGCCTCCGAGCCGGTCGACACCACCGGGTTCCGGGCCGGCTGCACCACCACGTCCGCCCCGTCGGTCAGGCCTCCGGGCGACCCGGACCGGTCATCAGCCGACACCGTGCTGCCGGGTGCGACCGGGACCTCACCCTCGGTCCGGGCATGCCGCGGCGGGATCGCCAACCGCAGCACGTCAGAGAGCGTCCCAGCGTCCAGATCCGCCACCGCGCGCGCCAGCCGGGCCACCTGCGCGGTGAGCACCGGCTCAGCGGATACCACCCGGCGCAGCGGGGCCAGCGCACCGTCGTGCTCCGGTTCGGCCACCCGTTCCAGCAGGTAGCCGTCGACGTCCTGCGCTCCGAACCGGACCTTCACCCGGACCCCGAGCACCGCCTGCGCGTCCAGGCTGGCGGGCACCAAGTACTCGAAGGAACGGTCCAGGTGCGGGGGCGACAGGTCGACGGCCACCCGCGCCACCGGGAGTTCGGCCGCGGGCTCGACCTCGATGTCCCGCGCTCGGGCACGGCGACGCGGCCGCGGAGCATCGAGCCCGGCCAGGGTGGGTTGCTCCACCCGAGGGCTTTCACTCACGCAGCCGCGCTCCGTTCCTCGGTCAGGCGATGGCAGCGCGCAGCGCGTCCACCCGGTCGGTGCGCTCCCAGGTGAACTCCGGCAGCTCCCGACCAAAGTGCCCATAGGCGGAGGTCTTGCGGTAGATCGGGCGCAGCAGTTGCAGGTCGCGGATGATCGCGGCCGGGCGCAGGTCGAAGACCTCCCGGATCGCGGCGGTCAGCTGCTCATCGGAGACCGTGCCGGTGCCGAAGGCCTCCACATACAGACCGACCGGCTGCGCCTTGCCGATGGCGTAGGCGACCTGCACCTCGCAGCGCTTGGCCAGTCCAGCGGCGACCACGTTCTTGGCGACCCAGCGCATGGCGTAGGCCGCGGAACGGTCGACCTTCGACGGGTCCTTGCCGGAGAACGCGCCACCACCGTGCCGAGCCATCCCGCCGTAGGTGTCGACGATGATCTTGCGGCCAGTCAGCCCGGCGTCGCCCTGCGGGCCACCGACGACGAAGGTGCCGGTCGGGTTGACCAGCAGCCGGTAGTCCGAGGTGTCCAGGTCGAGGTTGGCGGCCTCCAGCACCGGCTTCACGACGTGCTCGGCGATGGCCGGGGCCAGCTGATCCTCCAGTCGCACCTCCGGGTCGTGCTGGGTCGACAGCACGATGGTGTCGATCTTCACGGCGCGATCACCGTCGTAGGCCACGGTGACCTGGGTCTTCCCGTCCGGGCGCAGGCCGGGCACGATGCCCTCCTTGCGGACCTGGGTCAGGCGCTCGGCCAACCGGTGAGACAGCCAGATCGGCAGCGGCAGCAGGCTCGGGGTGTCATCGCTGGCGTAGCCGAACATCAGGCCCTGGTCGCCCGCGCCCTGCAGGTCCAGCGGGTCAACATCCGAGGTGTCCTGGCGGGCCTCCCAGGCCTTGTCCACACCCTGGGCGATATCCGGGGACTGCTGACCGATCGACACCGACACACCGCAGGAGTCGCCGTCGAATCCGATGTCCGAGGAGGTGTACCCGATGCCCCGCACCACATCGCGGATGATCTGCGGGATCTCTACGTAGGCACTGGTGGTCACCTCACCGGCGACGTGCACCAGGCCGGTGGTGACCATGGTCTCCACCGCCACCCGCGCGGTCGAGTCCTGGGCGAGCATCGCGTCCAGGATGGCGTCGGAGATCTGGTCGCAGATCTTGTCCGGGTGTCCCTCGGTGACGGATTCGGACGTGAACAGGCGAAGCGCGGCATCGGTCATGGGCGACAGGCTAACGAATCACGCCGCGGAGTCGATGGCGATTACGCCAGCCGGTCCACGACGGCGTCCCAGATCGCGTGCGCCACCGCGTCCTTACTGCCGGACGCGGCCCCGACCTCGGCCCCCGTGGCGTCCAGCAACGTGACCGTGTTCTCCGCGGTCCCGAAGCCGACACCCTCGCCGACGGCATTCACCGCCAGCAGGTCCGCACCCTTGCGCTGGGCCTTCGCCCGGCCGTGATGCAGCACATCACCGGAGTCGTCGCCGGTCTCCGCCGCGAAGCCCACCACCACCTGACCGGGCCGCAACCGGTCAGCGGTGAGCTCAGCCAGGATGTCCGGGTTCTGCACCAGCTCCAACGGTGGGACGGTGCCATCCGGCTGCTTCTTGATCTTGTGCGCGGTGTGCGCGGCAGGCCGGAAGTCAGCCACCGCCGCAGCCATCACCACCACATCGGCCTCGACGGCACTCGCCCGCATCGCGTCGCGCAGCTCCAGCGCCGATCCGACCTCCACGACCCGGACTCCGGCGGGGGCGGGCACGGTCAGGTTCGCGCCAACCAGTGTCACCTCCGCGCCGCGCGCCCAGGCGGTGCGGGCCAGTGCCACACCCTGCTTGCCCGAGGAGCGGTTGCCCAGGAACCGCACCGGGTCCAGGGGTTCGCGGGTGCCACCGGCGGAGATGACCACGCGTCGACCGGTCAGATCGCACGCTCCCCCGGCGTCGACCGCCGCCAAGGCCGCCGCGACGATCGCCTCCGGTTCGGGCAGTCGACCGGGGCCGGTGTCCTGGCCGGTCAGTCGCCCGGAGTCGGGCTCGATCACGTGCACACCCCGCTCGCGCAGGGTGGCGACGTTGGCCCGGGTGGCGGCGTGCTGCCACATCTCGGTGTGCATCGCGGGGGCCATCACCACCGGACAGGTGGCAGTCAGCAAGGTGGCGGTGAGCAGGTCGTCGGCGCGGCCGTGGGTAGCCCGGGCCAGCAGGTCCGCGGTGGCCGGGGCCACGATCACCAACTCGGCCTCCCGACCGAGCCGGACATGCGGAACGTCCGCGACGTCCTCGAACACCTCGGTGCTCACCGGGTGCCCGGACAGGGCTTCCCAGGTAGCACGGCCCACGAACTCGAGGGCAGCACGGGTCGGGACGACGCGGACGTCATGACCGGACTCGGTGAGCAGTCGCAGGACGAGGGCAGCCTTATAGGCCGCGATCCCCCCGGCCACACCGAGGACGATGCGCATGGGAGGAGGTCAGGCCTCGGGGTGCTGAGCGGTCAGCAGGCCGGCGTCGATCTCGCGCATGGCGATGGACAGCGGCTTCTCCTGCGGGCGGGTCTCCACCAGCGGGCCGACGTACTCGAGCAGGCCCTCGTTCAGCTGGGCGTAGTAGGCGTTGATCTGCCGCGCCCGCTTGGCCGAGTAGATGACCAGCGCGTACTTGGAGTCGGAGCGCTCCAGCAGGCGATCGATCGGCGGGTCGGTGATGCCGATGGGCTCGGCGACGGTTCCGGACACGGTTCTCCCCGAAGTTTGAAAAAGGATTCGCCGAGCAGTCTACTCGGTCGGCGCAAGCGGCAGCCCCATCAGGGTCACCAGCTCGTCGGTGGCGCGCCGCACGTCGTCATTGACGATCACGTGGTCGAACTCCGGCTCGGCCGCCAACTCGATCCGGGCGGTGGCCAGACGGCGCTCGCGCTCCTCGGCGTCCTCGGTGCCACGGCCGACCAGTCGACGCTCTAGTTCCTCGAAGGAGGGCGGTGCCAGAAAGACGAACTGGGCGTCCGGCATGGTCTCGCGAACCTTCCGGGCGCCCTGCAGGTCGATCTCCAGCAGCGCGGGCTCCCCGGCAGCCAGTCGTTCCTCGACCGGCCGCCGGGGGGTGCCGTAGCGATTGCGGCCGTGGACGAGTGCCGTCTCCAGCATCTCGCCACTGGCCTCCAGAGCGTCGAACTCCTCGTTGGACACGAAGTGGTAGTGCACCCCGTCAACCTCACCGGGTCGCGGGGACCGGGTGGTGGCCGAGACCGACAGCCACACCTGCGGGTAACGCGCCCGCAGGTCAGCGGAGACGGTGCCCTTCCCCACTGCTGTCGGACCGGCCAGAACGGTCAGCCGGGCGGGGGGTCGGGTCATGGGGTGCTCCTGGTTCGTGCCGGGCGTCGAGGTGGTGCGACGCCGGGACGACTCACCCGAAGCGGTCGACCAGCGCCTTCACCTGGTGCGGACCGAGGCCACGCACCCGCCGAGTCTCCGAGATGCCCACCTCGGAGATGATCTGGCGTGCCTTGACCTTACCGACTCCCGGCAGGGACTCGAGCAGGGCCAGCACCTTGAGCTTGCCGATGACCTCGTCCTTCTGGCCCTGGGCGATGACCTCGGAGAGCTTGCCCTGGGAGTACTTCAGCTTGTTCTTGACCTCCGCACGGGCCTGGCGGGCCGCCGCTGCCTTCTCGAGGGCTGCGGCGCGCTGCTCGGGAGTGAGAGTCGGAAGTGCCACGTCAGTCACCTTCTCATCGCTGGTCTGCGGGACAACTCATGAGACCGGTCATGCGCCCCCGACCGGCGGCGCCGGACGGCCTCATCGGTCGATACTGGCACGCAATCGTCGGTGTGGCACGTCACAACGATCGGCGATTCCACGGCACCTGCGCAGGTGGGACGCGGGACGACCATCCTCGGCCCGCCCCGCGTCCCGCTCGATGGGTCAGTCGCGCAGCGCGCGGGCGGCGTCTGCGGACGCGAGTTCGGCGGCGCGACGCAGCTCCGGCACACCGGGGCCCGCCGAGAGCACACCGCGCGAGGACGACGCCAGCACCGCGTTGCGTGCCGAGCCAAAGACCGCTGCCAACTCCGCAGGCCCAGCACCCTGTGCGCCGACCCCCGGAGCCAACAAAGGCCCGCGCACGGCGGCCAGGTCGACACCCAGCCGGGTCGCCGCGTCGCCGATGGTCGCCCCGACCACCAGGCCGACCGAGCCGAGCGGGGCACCAGAGCGCGCCGTCTCCGCAGCGTTCAAGGCTGCGGCGGACCGGGCGATCCGGTCGGCCACCGCCACGCCGTCGCCGTCGCGGGCGTGCTGGACGGTCGCCCCCTCCGGGTTGGAGGTCAGCGCGAGCACGAACAACCCCCGCCCGCTGGCCGCAGCTGCCTGCACCGCGGGCTCCAGCGACCCGAAGCCCAGATACGGCGACACGGTCAGCGCGTCCCCGGCCAACGGTGACCCGTCCCGCAGGAACGCATCCGCGTAGGCACCCATGGTCGAGCCGATATCCCCGCGCTTGGCGTCGACGATCACCAGGGTGCCGGTCTCCCGGCCCGCAGCAATCACCTCCTCCAGCACGGCCAGCCCCGCCGAGCCGTGTCGCTCGAAGAACGCGCTCTGCGGCTTGACCGCGGCCACCCGACCGGCCACCGCCTCCATCACCGTCAACGCGAAGGCCCGCAGACCCGCGACATCGTCGGTCAGGTCCCAGTCGGCCAGCAGGGAGGCGTGCGGGTCGATGCCCACACACAGCGGACCGTGGGCATCCATCGCCGCGCCGAGCCGCGCACCGAAGGTGCTCACAGCGCCGCCGCCCGGGCCGTGTCGTGCTCCTGCAGCGAAGCGACGGTGAACGGGCCGGAGCGGGCCGCCTCGATGGCCTGCACCGCGGCGGACAGCTGCTGGACGGTGGTGACGATGGCCTTGTCAGCAGCGGTGGTGGCGGCGCGGATCTCGTAGCCGTCCGCCCGAGCACCCTGACCGGAGGGGGTGTTCACCACCATGTCGACCTCACCGGAGGCGATCAGGTCCACGATGGTCGGCTCCCCCGCCGGACCACGACCGGCCGAGTTCTTGCGGACCACGGTTGACTCGATGCCGCTGCGCTTGAGCACCGCGGCGGTGCCCTCGGTGGCCAGGATCTCGAACCCGAGCTCGGACAGCCGCTTCACCGGGAAGACGATGGAGCGCTTGTCCCGGTCCGCGACAGAGATGAACACGGTGCCGGACTCCGGCAGCCCGCCGAAGGCCGCCGCCTGGGACTTGGCGAAGGCGGTCGGGAAGTCAGAGTCGAAGCCCATCACCTCACCGGTGGAGCGCATCTCCGGGCCGAGCACCGTGTCCACTGCGGTGCCGTCAGCGGTGCGGAACCGCTTGAACGGCAGCACGGCCTCCTTGACCGCAATGGGCGCGTCCAGGTCGATCACCCGGGCGTCGGTGGCGGGCAGCACACCGGAGGCGCGCAGGTCGGCGATGGACGAGCCGGTCATCACCAGTGCGGCGGCCTTGGCCAGCGGCACCCCGGTCGCCTTGGAGACGAAGGGCACCGTGCGCGAGGCCCGGGGGTTCGCCTCCAGGACGTAGAGCACGTCGGAGGCCAGCGCGAACTGGATGTTGAGCAACCCGCGGACCCCGACCCCCTTCGCGATGGCCTCGGTGGACACCCGAATGCGCTCCAGCTCGGCGGCGGACAGCGTGATCGGAGGGAGCACACAGGCCGAGTCACCGGAGTGGATACCGGCCTCCTCGATGTGCTCCATCACGCCACCCAGGAACAGCTCGGTGCCGTCGTAGAGCGCATCCACGTCGATCTCGATCGCGTCGTCCAGGAACCGGTCGATCAGCAGCGGCGGCATGTGCGCCCGACCCGACTGCGCGGCATCGGCCAGCGCCCGCTCCACGTACTCGGTCAGCTGCTCGACGGAGTACACGATCTCCATCCCGCGACCGCCCAGCACGTAGGACGGCCGGACCAGCACCGGGTACCCGATCCGCTCGGCGGTGGCCTTCGCGGCAGCCAGGCTGGTGGCGGTGCCGAAGGCCGGCGCGGGCAGCCCCGCCTCGGCCAGCACCCCACCGAAGACCCCGCGATCCTCAGCGGCGTCGATGGCCTCCGGGCTGGTGCCCAGGATCGGCAGCCCGGCATCCGCCAGCCGCTGCGCTAGCGACAGCGGGGTCTGACCACCGAGCTGAACGATGATCCCGGCCACCGGTCCGGCGGCGCGCTCGGCCTCGTAGACCTCCAGCACGTCCTCAAAGGTCAGCGGCTCGAAGTAGAGCCGGTCGGCGGTGTCGTAGTCGGTGGACACCGTCTCCGGGTTGCAGTTGACCATCACGGTCTCGAACCGGTCCTTGAGCGCCAGGGTGGCGTGCACACAGGAGTAGTCGAACTCGATGCCCTGCCCGATCCGGTTCGGGCCTGAGCCCAGGATCAGCACGGCCGGACGCTCACGTGGGGCGACCTCAGTCTCCTCGTCGTAGGACGAGTAGTGGTACGGCGTGCGCGCGGCGAACTCGGCGGCGCAGGTGTCCACCGTCTTGAACACCGGACGCAGGCCCAGGGCGTGCCGGACCTCGCGCACCACGTCCTCGTTCATCCCGCGCAATGCCGCGATCTGGACGTCGGACAGCCCGTGCCGCTTGGCCCGGGCCAGCACCGCACGGGTCAGCTCCGGGGCGTCCGCGGTGGCGGCGGCGACCTCGTTCATCAGCTGGATCTGGTCCAGGAACCACGGGTCGATGCCGGTGATCGCGTAGACCTCGTCCACGCTCACCCCGGCCCGGAGCACCTGCTGCACGTCCACCAGGCGGTGCTCGGTCGGGTGGTCGATGGTCGACTTCAGGGCGTCCAGCTCCGCGCCGGTCAGCGCCTGGCCGTCCCAGTGGAAGGTGGTGCCCTTCTTGTCGATGGACCGCAGCGCCTTGCCCAGCGCCTCGGTGAAGTTGCGGCCCAGCGCCATCGCCTCGCCCACCGACTTCATGGTGGTGGTCAGCGTCGGGTCGGCGGCCGGGAACTTCTCAAAGGCGAAGCGCGGCACCTTGACCACCACGTAGTCCAGGGTCGGCTCGAAGGACGCCGGAGTGGAGCCGGTGATGTCGTTCGGGATCTCATCCAGGGTGTAGCCCACCGCCAGGCGGGCAGCGATCTTGGCGATCGGGAAGCCAGTGGCCTTGGACGCCAGCGCCGAGGACCGGGACACCCGGGGGTTCATCTCGATCACGATGATCCGGCCAGTCTTCGGGTCCACGGCGAACTGGATGTTGCAGCCGCCGGTGTCGACGCCGACCTCGCGGATCACCGCGATGCCGATGTCCCGCAGCTTCTGGTACTCGCGGTCCGTCAGGGTCAGCGCCGGGGCGACCGTGACGCTGTCGCCGGTGTGCACCCCCACCGGGTCGACGTTCTCGATGGAGCAGACCACCACGACGTTGTCGTGCTTGTCCCGCATCAGCTCCAGCTCGTACTCCTTCCAACCGAGGATCGACTCCTCCAGGAGCACCTCGGTGGTCGGCGAGTAGTGCAGGCCCTGGCCGACGATCCGGCGCAGGTCCGCCTCGTCATAGGCGATGCCGGAGCCGAGGCCACCCATGGTGAAGGACGGGCGGACCACCACGGGGTAGCCCAGGTCCTCCACTGCGGCCAGGGCCTCGTCGATGGTGTGGATGATCGCCGAGCGGGCGGACTCGCCGCCGCAGATCTCCACCACCTTCTTGAACTGCTCGCGGTCCTCGCCCTTCTGGATCGCCGGGATGTTCGCGCCGATCAGCTCGACGTCGTACTCGGCCAGCACCCCGGCCTCGTCCAGCGCGATGGCGGCGTTCAGCGCGGTCTGACCGCCCAAGGTCGGCAGGATCGCATCCGGCCGCTCCTTGGCGATGATCGTGGTCAGCACCTCGGTGGTGATCGGCTCGACGTAGGTGGCGTCGGCAAACTCCGGGTCGGTCATGATCGTCGCCGGGTTGGAGTTCACCAGGATGACCCGCAGGCCCTCCTCCTTGAGCACCCGGCAGGCCTGGGTGCCCGAGTAGTCGAACTCGCAGGCCTGGCCGATGACGATCGGGCCGGAGCCAATGACCAGGACGGACTGGATGTCGGTGCGGCGCGGCATCAGGCGTCCGTCCCTTCGGTGGTGGTGGTCTGCATCAGGTCGAGGAAGCGGTCGAAGAGGTAGCCGGCGTCATGCGGACCGGCGGCGGCCTCCGGGTGGTACTGCACGCTGAATGCGGGCAGGTCCAGGGCGTTCAGCCCCTCCACCACGTTGTCGTTGAGGTCGATGTGCGAGACCTCGACCCGGCCGTAACGGCCACCGTCGTGCGGGGCCACGGACTCCCCGTCGATCGGGGCATCCACCGCGAAGCCGTGGTTGTGCGCGGTGATCTCCACTTTGCCGGTGCGGCGGTCCAGCACCGGCTGGTTCACGCCGCGGTGGCCGTAGCCGAGCTTGTAGGTGCCGTAGCCGAGTGCCCGGCCGAGCAGCTGGTTGCCGTAGCAGATACCGAAGAACGGGATCTTGCGGTCCAACACCGCGCGCAGCAGCTCGATCTCATGGGTGGCGGCACCGGGGTCACCGGGTCCGTTAGAGAAGAACACCCCGTCCGGGCTGACCGCCAGCACGTCCTCGATGGTCGACATCGCGGGCAGCACGTGCACCTCGATGCCGCGCTCGGCCATCCGCTGCGGGGTCATCGCCTTGATGCCGAGGTCCAGCGCGGCCACCCGGGCCACGGTCTCGCCGATGGCAGGCACCACGTAGGGCTCGGTGGTGGAGACCTCACCGGCCAGGTCGGCACCGGACATCTGCGGGGAGGACTGCACCCGCGCCACCAGGTCCTCCGTGGTTCGGGGGCGGCCCGCGTCGTCCAGCAGCGCGTCACCAGAGACGATCACCGCCCGCATCACGCCACGCTCGCGCAGGTGCCGGGTCAGGGCGCGGGTGTCGATCCCGCTGATCCCGACCACACCCTGCGCGGCCAGCTCCTCGTCCAGTGACCGCTCGGAGCGCCAGTTCGAGGCGCGGCGGGCAGGGTCGCGGACCACGTAGCCGGACACCCAGATCTGCCCGGACTCGGGGTCCTCGTCGTTCACACCGGTGTTCCCGATATGCGGGGCGGTCATCACGACGATCTGCTTGTAATAGCTCGGGTCGGTCAGCGTCTCCTGGTAGCCGGTCATCCCGGTGTTGAAGACGATCTCGCCCAGGGTCTCGCCGGTGGCCCCGTAGGCCTCGCCGGTGAACGTCCGCCCGTCCTCGAGGACCAGCAGTGCGTCCGTCATCGTGTCTCCTTCGTGTGCTCAATCAGGCTGGTGGCGGCCTCGCGCAGGGTCAGCGCGTCAGCCGGGTGTCGTAGGCGCAGGCCGGTGTCCAGCTCATGCGCGCCATTGCGCCAGGTCAGGACGGTCAGGCCATCGCCGCCGACCACCTTCCCGGCCATGCCGCCGGAGGTGCCGACCCCGAGCAGATCCGCCCGGGGCAGGAACACATCCGGCGCCCCTCGTCGTCGCAGGGTGACCCCGGCGTCCCAGACCTGGGCGGTCACGGTGGACTTCACGCCCAGCCCGTGCGCCGCCACCCGGTCCAGCCAGTCACCGGAGCGGGTGGTCGAGACGTAGGTGCCGTCCAACTCCTCGGTGCGGGCCTCGCCCAGGTCGGCGGGTGCAGGCGTGGGGGTGGGGACGTCCGAGGTCACACGCACCCGACGCCGCCAGCCGACGACCATCAGCACGATCAGCGCCAGGCCGAGCACGCAGAGGATCGTCACGCTCACCGCGGGGGGCATGTCAGCGTGCCTCCTGTCGACCGACGGCGTACCGGGGTGCCAGCGGGTCGTCCTGCGGCACACCGTCCAGCACCGTGGCCCGTCCGCGCAGGAAGGTGGCCACCACCCGACCGGGCAGCTCTCGTCCGCGCAGCGGCGAGTTGGTCGACGCGGTGGCCTGCTCCTCCGGCACCACGGTCCGGGTCGCCGCCGGGTCCACCAGCACCACGTTGGCCGGTTCGCCCACCGCGATGGGTCGGCCCTGATCCGGCACCCGACCGATCCGCGCCGGGGTCCTCGACAGCACCCGGGCGACATCCGCCCAGGTCATCCGGCCGGTGTCCACCATCGTCTGCTGCACTACGGACAGCGCGGTCTCCAGACCAGTCATCCCGAAGGCAGCGGCCGCCCACTCGCAGTCCTTGTCCTCGCGGGTGTGCGGGGCGTGGTCGGTGCCGACGATGTCGATGGTGCCGTCTGCCAGCCCTTCGCGCACCGCGTCCACATCGGCCTGGGTGCGCAACGGCGGGTTGACCTTATAGATCGGGTCGTAGCCGCGGGCCAGGTCGTCGGTGAGCAGCAGGTGGTGCGGGGTCACCTCCGCGGTGACATCGATCCCCCGCGACTTGGCCCAGCGGATGATCTCCACTGACCCGGCGGTCGACAGGTGGCAGACGTGCAGCCGGGAACCGACGTGCTCGGCCAGCAGCACATCGCGGGCGATGATCGCCTCCTCCGCCACCGCGGGCCAGCCCTGCAAGCCGATCTCCGCGGAGACGATCCCCTCGTGCATCTGCGCGCCCTCGGTCAGCCGCGGCTCCTGCGCGTGCTGGGCGATCACCCCGTCGAAGGCCTTCACGTACTCCAGTGCCCGGCGCATCAACACCGGGTCGTGCACGCACTTGCCGTCATCGGAGAACACCCGGACGGTGGCGGCAGAGTCGGCCATCGCGCCCAGCTCGGCCAGCTGCTCCCCCGCCAATCCAACGCTCACCGCGCCGACCGGGTGCACATCCACCCAGCCCGCCTCGCGGCCCAGCCGCCAGACCTGCTCGACCACACCGGCGGTGTCCTGCACCGGGGTGGTGTTGGCCATCGCATGCACCGCAGTGAAACCCCCCACCGCCGCGGCCCGGGTGCCGGAGGCGATGGTCTCGGCATCCTCCCGGCCCGGCTCGCGCAGGTGGGTGTGCAGATCGACCAGCCCGGGCAGCAACACCAGACCGTCGGCGGCGATCTGCACCGCGTCGGCCGGGGCGCTCTTGCGGGCGTCGGCACCCATCGCGGCAATCACGCCGTCGTGCAGCAGCAGATCAGTGCGGCCCTCACCCAGCGGGGCGGCATCGGTGATCAGGTAGGTGGTCATCGGGTCGCCTCCGGGGTCGGCACAGCGGTCAGGGCAGGGAGGGCACCGGTGGTCGGCGCAGTGCCGGGCACATCGCCGTCACCGGACAACAGCAGGTACAGCGCCGCCATCCGCACCGCCACCCCGTTCGCCACCTGCTCCACGATCACCGACCGCGGCGAGTCGGCCGCGTCAGCGCTGATCTCCAGCCCGCGGTTCATCGGACCGGGGTGCATCACGATGGCGTGCTCCGGCAGCATCGCCAGACGTCGTGCGTCCAACCCGTACAACCGGGTGTACTCCAGCGGCCCGGGGAAGAATCCCCCACCCGCTGTCGACATCCGCTCCCGCTGCACCCGAAGCATCATCACCGCATCCGGCTGCTCGGCCAGCACCTCGTCCAGGTGGTAGGACACCGCACACGGCCAAGGCTCGACGCCGACCGGCAGCAGAGTCGGCGGTGCCACCAGGGTCACCCGCGCGCCCAGGGTGTGCAGCAGGTCGACATTCGACCGGGCCACCCGGGAGTGCAGCACGTCACCGACCACCGCGATGTGCAGCCCGCTCAGGTCCGCGCCGACGCCATCGGGGTTCTCCACCGTGCCGCGCAGATGCCGGCGGATCGTGAAGGCATCCAGCAGCGCCTGGGTCGGGTGCTGGTGGGTGCCGTCCCCGGCGTTCAGCACCGCCGCTTTGGTCCAGCCCGCATGGGCCAGCGTGTGCGGGGCACCGGAGGCCTGATGCCGGATGACGATCGCATCCGCCCCCATCGCCTCCAGGGTCAACGCGGTGTCTTTGAGCGACTCGCCCTTGGAGACGCTGGACCCCTTGGCAGCAAAGTTGATCACATCCGCGCTCAGCCGCTTGGCCGCGGTCTCGAAGGAGATCCGGGTCCGCGTGCTGTCCTCGAAGAACAGGTTCACCACCGTCCGCCCGCGCAGCGTCGGCAGCTTCTTGATCTGACGGCCCTGGGTCGCGGCCATCTGGCTCGCGGTGTCCAGCACCCCGATCGCCGCAGCCGTGTCCAGATCCGCGGTGCTCAGCAGGTGCCGCATCAGGCACCACCCTCGATGATCACCGCGTCCGAGCCGTCGGTCTCGGCCAGCTGCACCCGCACCCGCTCCGAGGTCGAGGTCGGCAGGTTCTTGCCCACGTAGTCCGCCCGGATCGGCAGCTCCCGGTGCCCGCGGTCCACCAGCACCGCCAGCTGCACCGCCCGGGGCCGCCCCAGGTCGTTGATCGCGTCCAGCGCCGCCCGGATCGTCCGACCGGAGAACAGCACGTCGTCGACCAACACCACGACCTTGCCGTCCACACCCTCGGCGGGCTCCACGGTCTGGCCGATCACCCGGGTCGGGTGCTGCGCCAGGTCGTCGCGGTACATCGTCACGTCCAGCGCGCCGACGATCTGCGCCGCCTCGACCTCCGGCTCCACCGCGGCCAGCCGCTCAGCCAGCCGCTGCGCCAGTGGGACGCCACGGGTCGGGATGCCGAGGACAACCACCTCAGCGCCGCCCTTATTGCGTTCCAGGATCTCGTGCGCGATGCGCGTCAGTGCGCGCGCCACATCCTGCTCGCCCAGCACGACGGTGGATCCACCACCGCCGCCGGGCACACCTGTGCCGGAGCTCATCCGGGCCACTCCTTCCCCGCCTCACGGGACGGTGTTAAAGGAACTGCCTATCGCCGATGACGATACCCCGGGTCGAAGGACCCAGACACCAGTCGTCCGCGTGAACTGCGCCACGGGAGCTCCACACCGGGTCGACCCCGAGGACTGAGACGGCAGAAGGCCCCGAACACCGTGGGGTGTTCGGGGCCTTCGATGCGTGTTCAGCCGAGCAGCGTCGGCTTGAGGTCCACCACCCGACCGAGCAGCCCGTTCACAAACGACGGACTCTCATCGGTGGACAGCGTGCGGGCCAACTCGACGGCCTCATCCACGGCCACCGCATCGGGCACGTCCTCGTTGAACAGGATCTCCCAGGTGCCCAGGCGCAGCAGCACCCGGTCGACCGCGGGCATCCGGTCCAGCGTCCAGCCGTGGGAGTGGGTGGACAGCACCTCATCGATCCGGTCCTGCTGGGCACACACACCCTCGACCAGCTCGACCGAGTACTGCGGCAGCGCCGCCTCGGTGCCCGGCTCGACGATCCGCTCGGCGAGCAGCGTCATCGGGGCGACGCGGCGCTGCTCCGCCTCGAACAGGACGTCCAGCGCGCGCTTGCGGGCCTTGGTGCGAGCTCCCACGTCAGTCGTTCACGCGACCCAGGTAGGAACCGTCGCGGGTGTCGACCTTGACCTTGGTGTCGGCCTCCAAGAACAGCGGCACCTGGATCTGGTAGCCGGTCTCCAGCGTGGCCGGCTTGGTGCCACCGGTGGAGCGGTCACCCTGCAGTCCGGGCTCGGTGTAGGTGATCAGCAGCACCACCGACGGCGGCAGCTCGACGAACAGCGGGTTGCCCTCGTTGGTGGCGACCGTGGCGATCTGACCCTCAAGCATGAAGTTCGCGGCGTCGCCGACCGTGGCGGCCGGGATCGTGATCTGGTCGTAGGTGTCGGTGTCCATGAAGACGAAGTCGTCGCCCTCCATGTACAGGTACTGCATGTCGCGCTTGTCGACGTTGGCGGTCTCGACCTTCAGACCCGCGTTGAAGGTCCGGTCCACCGTCTTGCCCGACAGGACGTTCTTGAGCTTGGTGCGGACGAAGGCACCGCCCTTGCCCGGCTTCACGTGCTGGAACTCGATGACCGTCCAGAGCTGGCCGTCGATCTTCAGCACGGTGCCGTTCTTGAGGTCGTTGGTCGTCGCCACGTTCGCTGCTTCCTGTCGAGTCTGGGTCGTCGGTCCGGGCGATTCACGCCGGTCGGACCGGTTCCGGGCCGCCGACCATCGTAGCGGGTGCCCGATGACCTGCCGAACGTCAGCGCGTCAACAGCCAGTGACCGAGCGCGCCGACCCCACCGGCCCACAGCATGGAGGCCAGCGTGCCGATCACGAATCGTTCGGAGACCCCAGGGGTGTCACCGGCACGCAGCTCCGGGTAGCGCCCCAGACCCTTGACGGCGACGACGACGGCCACACCCCCGGGCTGCCCGACCAGGAGGCACCCGGTGACCGCAAGCCGTTCCAAGATACCGATCCAGGTGCCGCCACGCAGCCGCTCCCCTGCACGTCGCACCTGCCCGGTGCCGCCCCGGTCGGCGAGCCGGAGCACCAGAGCGCACAGCCACCACCCCGCGCCCGCACTGACCACCAGCGCGGCCAGGCCGACCGCGATTACCGCCCCCGGATGCATGCCCGCTCCCGTCGCTCGCCCCGCGCGAGTCAGCCATCCTGCCGGGCGCCACCGACACGGCCGAGCAGGCGCGCCGCCGCCGGGCGCGCGGCACGTTCCTCGTCCCAGAGCCCCGCGGCGAGCCGAGCACTGACCGCCTGTTGGGTGATGCTGAGCGCGTCCG
Source organism: Cellulomonas sp. NPDC089187 (assembly GCF_040685135.1). NCBI lineage: Bacteria > Bacillati > Actinomycetota > Actinomycetes > Micrococcales > Cellulomonadaceae > Cellulomonas > Cellulomonas sp. NPDC089187. Next base: position 342,627 of record NZ_JBFBHI010000001.1, read on the forward strand.
CGACATCCTGTTGCCGCTCGCCCTGCACCACCCGGTCCACCACGGCCCAGCCGGCAACACTGCGGCGGCGGATGACCGCGCCGATCAGACTGAGTACGGCCTCGGCGTCGGCGGCGGCCTCGGCATCGACGCCGCGCACCGCGAGCGGGACCGTCCTGCTGCGCGATTTGGCGGCCTCGACTGCCTCCCGTGCCGCGATGAAGGCCTCACCAGCAGACGCCCGGGCACTCTCGGCCAGCGGGAGCCGCACCGGTCCGGCTCCGATGCCGATGCTCCACCCGCCGATCCGGAGCAGGTGGAGGGCGAGGTCCAGCGTCAGCACCGGGTCGTCCAGCACCACCTGCGCCTCATCGCCCACCGTGCGCTCGAGCGGGAGTACCAGGCCGGCCGGCGTGCGCGGCGGGTGTCCGCCGTGGGGCAGCGCCGGTGCGCGTCCGGCCAGCGGACCGCGCACCCGCAGCTCGGTCAGCAGCGCGGGGAGCAAGTCGTCGCTGCGGCGGCTGCCAATCTGGTCGAGCGTGAGCACGAACATGCCCACAGGCTACCAACAAGCCTGTGCCTTTGTACTTTCCACAACAAACTTGGGGCGTTGTACGAGTACCACCGCGGAGGGCGTGCCCCCGCTACAGCGAGATGGCGTTGTGCGCCACCGCACCCTCGGCAATCTCGGCGTAGGCCGCCAGTAGCAGGGCAGGATCGGGCCCCTCCAATCGCACCGGCCGTGCGATGTCCTCCAACACCACAAAGCGCAGCAGATCGCCACGGGCCTTCTTGTCCCGGCGCATCGCTGCGGACAGCTGATCCCAGCGGTCCCCCCGGTAGCCGACCGGCAGGCCGAGACCGGTGAGGATCTCCCGGTGCCGGGCGACCACCGCGTCATCCAGTTTGCCCGCCAACCGGGCCAGCTCCGCGGCGAAGACCATCCCCACACTCACCGCCGCGCCGTGCCGCCAGGAGTAGCGCTCGACATGCTCGATGGCGTGCCCCAGGGTGTGCCCGTAGTTGAGGATCTCCCGCAGGCCGTTCTCCCGGAGGTCCTGGCCGACCACCGTCGCCTTGACCGTGACCGCGCGTTCGACCAACTCGGCCAGCATGGCGGAGCCCGCCGCCCGCACCGGGTCAGTCACCAGGTTGCCGGCCTGCTCGACCACATCCAAGATCCGCGGATCAGCGATGAACCCGCACTTGACCACCTCACCGAGCCCTGCGACGTAGTCGTGCCGCGGCATCGACTCCAGTGCGGCCAGATCGCAGAGCACCCCGACCGGCGGGTGGAAGGTGCCGACCAGGTTCTTCCCCTCGACGGTGTTGATCCCGGTCTTGCCGCCGACCGCCGCGTCGACCATCGCCAGCAGGGTGGTCGGCACCTGGAGCACCTGCACCCCGCGCAACCAGGTGGAGGCCACGAATCCGGCCAGATCGGTGGTGGCACCCCCGCCCAGCCCGACGATGGCGTCCGAGCGGGTGAAGTCCGCCTGACCGAGCACCTGCCAGCAGAAGGCGGCGACCTGCGCGGACTTCTGCGGCTCGGCATCCGGGACCTCGGCCAGCACCGCCTCGAATCCCTGCGCGGTCAGGTCCTCCCGCACTGCCTCAGCGGTGGTGGCCAGCGCGGCGGGATGGATCACCAACACCTTGCGGACGCCGTCACGCAGCAGCGAGGGCAGTTCCCCCAGCAGGTGCCGGCCGATCAACACCGGGTAGGGCTGCCCCCCCGCCACCTCGACCCGACGCAGGTTCTCAGTCATCGTTCCCCTCCAGCCGTGCGACGATCCGTGCGGCCACCTCCTGCGGCGGCACCCGGTCGGTGTCGACCGCATGTGCGGCGAGTTCGCTGTACACCGGGCGACGCTGCTCCAGCAGCGCCTGCCACTGCGCGCGCGGGTTCCCGAGCAGAACCGGTCGTGGCTGGTTGAACCCGACCCGACCGGCGGCGGACGCCAGGGTGACCTGCAACCACACGATCGCACCACCTCCGGAGCGGTAGCGCGCCAGGGCCGTGCGGCTGTCGGCGTCCAACACCGCCCCACCGCCGACGGCAAGCACCCCGTCGTGTGCATCCAGCGCGGTCAGCACCGCGTCACGTTCCAGCTCGCGGAATCGTGGCTCGCCGTCCTCGACGAAGACCTCCGGGACGGACTTACCCGCCGCGAGGGCCACGTCGGCGTCGGTGTCCCGGAACCCCACGCCGAGCAGGTCAGCCAGCAGCGGGCCCACCGTGCTCTTGCCGGCACCGGGAGCGCCGATCAGCACGACCCGGGGCTGCGTCGGTGCGATCACCGCAGGAGCTCGGGGATCGACGCCAGGTACGCGTCCAGATTGCGACGCACCTCCGGCACCGAGTCGCCACCGGTCTTCTCCAGCAGGGTGTCGGCGAGCACCAGTGCCACCATCGCCTCGGCCACCACCGCCGCCGGGGGCACCGCGCACACATCGGAGCGCTGGTGCTGGGCCTTGGCAGAACCCCCGGTGGTGTCCACGGTGTCCAGCGCGCGCGGGACGGTGGAGATCGGCTTCATCGCCGCCCGGACCTTGAGGATCTCCCCGTTGGTCATGCCGCCCTCCAGGCCACCGGCCCGGTTGGACCGCCGCCGGATCACGCCGTCCGCATCGCGCTCCATCTCATCGTGCGCGGCCGAGCCACGACGCGTGGCGGTGCGGAAGCCGTCGCCGACCTCGACGCCCTTGATCGCCTGGATGCCCATCAACGCACCGGCCAGCCGGGAGTCCAACCGCCGGTCGGCGTGCACGTAGGAGCCGAGCCCGCTGGGCACGCCGTAGGCCAGCACCTCGACCACACCACCGAGGGTGTCCCCGGCCTTGTGGCACTCATCGATCTCCGCGACCATCGCCGCCGAGGTCTCCGGGTCAAAGCAGCGCACCGGATCGGCGTCCAACGCCGCCACGTCATCCGGGGTGGGCAACACCCGGTCCGCGCGCTCCTCGGGCACCGCCACCGGCCCGATGCCGACCACATGCGACACCAGACGAATCCCGGCGGCCTGCTCCAGGAACTTCGCCGCCACCAGGCCCAGTGCCACCCGGGTCGCGGTCTCCCGGGCGGAGGCTCGCTCCAGCACCGGCCGCGCGTCGTCGAATCCGTACTTGCGCATCCCCACCAGGTCCGCGTGCCCCGGACGCGGCCGGGTCAGCGGGGCGTTGCGGGCGCGGTTGAGCAGCTCCGGGTCGTCCACCGGGTCGGCGGCCATCACGTCGACCCACTTCGGCCACTCGGTGTTGCCGATCTCGATGGCCAGCGGCCCACCCTGACTGACCCCGTGCCGCAGACCCGCCAGGATGCGCACCTCGTCCTGCTCGAAGGACATCCGCGCGCCCCGGCCATAGCCCAGACGACGCCGGGCGAGGGCGGCCTGCACGTCGGCGGTGGTGACCTGCACCCCGGCCGGAAGGCCCTCCAGGATTCCCACCAGGGCGGGACCGTGCGACTCACCGGATGTCAACCAACGCAGCATGGGTCTGATCCTTTCACGCTCCGCAGGACGCACTGCGCCCCGGCCCAGAACGTGGACCGGGGCGCAGTGTGAGATGCCAGGCTGATCAGCCCAGCGGGTTCGCGGTGAACGGGTCGGCTCCCGGCACCGCCGGAACCGTGGTGTCGCCGCCCTGGTCCTCCGCCTCCGGCACGCTGCCGTCGACCGGGGTCAGGGTGTACACGAACGCCTGGACCGCCAGCTCGACATCACCGGGCTGCACGGTGTCTGGGAGTTTGCCGCCGGCCGTCTCGATCCGGCTCATCGTGAACGGCCCGGCAAAGAAGTACCGCTGGGTGCCGGTCTGCAACGTCGCGAGGAAGGACTGAATCGCGGCGAAGTTCCCCGCCACGTCGATGGTGACCGGGATGGCGTACAGCCCTTCCACCTCGCTCAGCGCGGCCGTGATCTGCTCGGTGGCGTCCTCCTGGGCGGCCTGCTGCGCGTCCGCCGAACCCGCGCTCGGCGACGGCTCGGCCGTCGGCTCAGCGGAGTCATCCGACTCACCGGACTCGGCGGGTGCCGGTTCCCCGTCTTCCTCGGTGGTGGTGGCCTCGGCCGTCTGGGGTGAGGCGGTGATCAGCGCGACCCCGGTGGCCTCCGCGGTGCTGGAGATCTCCCGCAGCATCGCCGCCAGATCCGCCTGCTGAGGGATCTTCACCTGCCCGGCGGCCAGTGCCGCGCGGTAGGTCTCGATGTCCGCGTAGTCAGCCTTGAGCTGCTCGACCTCCTGGGCCAGCAGATCGTTGGCGGCGGCCAGGTCGGCGGTCTCCTCCCGAAGGGTGGTTCGCTGGTCGAGTTGCGGCTTGACCAGGACGAACCCGCCCAGAGCGAGCACCACCACACACAGTCCGGCGGTGCCGGCGATCCAGGTGCGCATCGACGCGGCCATCAGTCCTCCTCTGTGGTCGTCAGGCGGCCCGACAGCGCCGCCGCCGTGACCTGGACCGTGCCGGTCACCTGGTACAACGGCTGGTCCTCGGCGCGGTCGAAGACGGTCACCCGCGCGTCCGTGAACCCGGGCACGGCGTCCAGTCCGTCGATCAGGTCGGCCGCATTCGGTGCCGCGGCTGCGAGCGCCTCGAAGGTCAGCTGGTACAGGCCCGGGGTCACCAACGGGTCGCTCGGCATCACCGCGCCGTCATCCAGGCCGATGGGTGCCATCGCCAGGGAGTTCACCTGCATCCCGGCCGGCAGCACCGCCGCTACGGCACCCACGTACTGCGCCCACTCGACCTCCGCGCCGGAGCCCACCAGGATGGCGCGCTGTTGCCGTTCCACCTCGGCGATCACCGGGGTGACCTCGGCGTACTGGCCCTTGCTGACGAGCAGCTCGGCGGTGCGCTGCTCCTGTGCGGCCCGGTCGTCCTCGGCCTGCCCGACCAGCAGGGTGCCGCCCAGGTAGGCCAGCACCACCAGCACCAGGCAGACCAGCACGGCGAGGCCGAACCAGCCGCGGGCGTCCCGCAGCCGACGGACTGCCCGGATGCTCTCGGGCAAGAGGTTGATCTGCGGCAGGCCGGTGCCGACCACACTGGGTCCCGCCGCGCCGGTGCGCTGCCGCGCGGACGCCCGCTCCATCGTCTGACTCATGCCGCCACCCCGTGTGCCAGGCCGGTCGGCAGTGCCACCAGCGACTCCAGACCCTGCATCCGCCCACTGGGCACACCCTTGCCGATCGTGATCCCGGCCAGGGCATCACCGAGCACTGCCGGAAGCCGACTGGCGCTGGAGATGTACTGCCCGAAGCCCGGCAGATGCGCCCCGCCACCGGAGAGCACCACCACCTCGATGCCCCGCCCGGGATGGTTGGCCTGGTAGTACACGAAGGTGTTGCGCACCGCCTCGACCAGCCCGCGGGTGACCTCGGTGACGGCGGACTGCACCGGCCCGTGCCCCTCCAGACCGAGTTCGCGTTTGGCCTGCTCCGCCTCCGGTTGGCTCACCGCGAGAGTGCGGGCGATCGCATCGGTGATTTGTTGCCCGCCCATCGGCAGCACCCGGACCAGGCGGGGTGTGGTCCCCTGAGCCACCACCACCGTGGTGACTCGGGCACCGACCTCGACATAGGCCGCGATCCGACCGGTGTTGCCCGCCCGATGCAGGGCGCGCACCAGCGCGAAGCCATTCAGGTCGACCATCGTCGGTCGCAGCCCGGCCGCCTCCACCGCCAACAGATTCGCGGTGACGGTGTCCCGGGGCGCGGCGATCAGCAGGCCACGGACCATGCGCCCGCTGGGACCGTCCACCTCATCGGTGGGCAGGTAGTCCAGCAGGGTGTCGTCGACGGACACCGGCAGCATCTCCTGCACCTGGAACGGCAGCGACGCCTTGAGCTGGGTCAGCGGCGCCCAGGGCAACTCCAGCTCCCGGACCACCACCCGCTGGTTGCCGACGCCGACCACCACGTCCTTGGTGCTGAACTTCTGCTGCTGCCACAGCTGACGCAGCGCCGTGCCGACGGTCTGCTGCTCGACCACCTCACCGTCGCGCACCGCTCCGGTCGGCAGCGGCACCTCGCCGTAGCGCACCAGGGTGGCGGACTGCCCGGAGCGGGACCCGCCGAACTCCAGTTCCGCTGCGCGGACCGCGGTGGTGCCGATGTCCAGACCGATCACATGTGCCGAACCCACTCCAGGTCCTTCCGACGACGACGGGCGATGGTCACTCCCCCGAGCTGATCGGCCACGACGGAGTGGTTCTTGAGGGACTGCACGGGGGGAAGTGCGGTCAGAGACCGACCAGCTCCAGATAGCCCGCCGCCACGGTCGGGCCGACCACCAGTCCGATCCAGCAGCCCGCGAGCATCCACGGGCCGAAGGGCAGTTGCGTGCTGCGTCCCGCCCGCCGGGTCAGCAGCAGGACGACGCCGACGATCCCGCCGAGCAGGAATCCCGCGAACCAGCCGACCACCAGCGCCGACCAGCCGATCCAGCCCAGGTACAGCCCGAGCAGCACCGCCAACTTCACGTCACCCAGCCCCATCCCCGCCGGGTAGACCAGCAGGATCAGCAGGTAGCTGGCCCCCATCACCACGGCGGCGATCAGCGCCCGCCCCAGTGCCCCCCAGTCGGAGCTCTGGCCCGAATCCCAGGACGCCACCGTCAACAGCAGCACGCCGACCACCCAGGAGGGCAGCACGATCACATCCGGCAGACGACGCACGTCCAGGTCGATCAGGGTCAGCGCCACCGACACGGCGACCAGGTACCAGAACGCCGGCAGCGCCCACGACCAGCCGAGCCACCAACCGACCAGCGCGAAGGCCACCGCGGTACCCGCCTCCACCGCCGGATAGCGCGCGCCGATCGGTGCGCTGCAATCCCGGCAGCGACCGCGCAGCAGCAACCAGGAGAGCACAGGAACGTTGTCCCGGGCGCGGACCCGGTGGCCGCAGCGTGGGCAGGCGCTCGGCGGGTGAGCCACGGACTCCCCGCGCGGGACCCGCCACACCACCACATTGAGGAAGGAGCCGATCACCAGCCCGAGGACCGCCCCCAGCAGCATCACCATGTCAGCGCACCCCGCCGCTCATGAGCTCGGGTACAGGTTGTACCGCGCGGTCTGGTCCCAGGTGTAGGTGCCGGTGTCCGGACCCTCCATGCCCGGCGGTGTCACGTCGGTGTAGACGATGGTGGTGCGCACCGAGGCGCGGGTCTCGCAGCCGTAGACCGACCCGTGAATCGTGGTGTCGTTGGTCAGCGACACCGTGCCGTTGGTGTAGAGCATCGTGTCCACATTCGAGTCGAAGACCACCGTGCCGGTGAAAGCGATGGTGCCCTTGGCGCTGGACGGCACCGCGGCCGAGCAGGTGGCCGTGCCCGAGCTCAGCGGCACGATGATCCGCAGTTTGGCATCCGCACCGGTCTTCACCGAGGACACCCTGACCCCGTTGGTGGTGTTCAGCGACTTGGCGACGATGGTCAGGTCGTCGCGCAGCGTGATGGTCAGGGGGGCCGACGCGCTCTCGCCCTGCAGGGTCACGTCGCAGCCGCGAGCGTCCAGCACCGTCGCGGCGGCGGGGCCGACCAGGTTGCCGTTCAGCGACCAGTTGGCCCGGGCCGCGGTGCAGGTGGTGCCGGCCCGGGGATCGGTCCAGGTCGGGGCGTTGTTCGCGATGGCGTTCTCCTGCAACCACAGCTTGAAGTCCTGCACCCGGGTGCCGGTGGGGGTCAGGTCCGCCCAGGTGATCGCGGGCATGGTCTGCACCTCCGGCACCGAGGGGGCGGCCGACGGTGAACCGCCGGTCGACGTGCTGCCGAAGACCGTGGCCACCGAGCCGCCGTCACCGGTGCTGATCGTGGTGGCCGCCCGGCCATAGCCCGCGACGATGGGCGCAGTGTTGGCGACCTTGATCGAGCTCCCGGAGGAGATCAGGTTCCCGCCCACCCGCGGCGTGGTGGTGGTGATGTCGATCTTCCCGGCGGCGGTCATCGACCCGGTGATCTTGCAGGCGTTGGTCAGCGTCGACGTCCCGGTGCCCGCCGCGGTCACATCACCGGTGACCACCGGCCCCGCGGAGCAGGTGAAGGTGCCGCCCGCGCGCACGTCCTTGGTCAGGCAGCTGTTGGTCAGCGACACAGCGCCGACCGCGCTCACCGGCCCGACCACCGTGCCTGCCACGGAACACTTGAAGGCACCGTTGGTGTGCACCCCACCGCCGTCGACCTTGAAGTCGTTGGTGATGGTCAGGTCCCCGTTGGAGAACACCCCGTAGTTGAACAGCGCATTCGACTCCTCGGAGTCCTGCACACTCAATCGCTGCTTCACCGTGCGCTCGACCGACCGCATCCCGTCGCCGGTCGGCACCTGAACAGCGGCCACCGCGGTCACCTCCGCCTCGACGATCTGCCGGGAGGACGGCACCGGGCAGGCCAGCGACGCCGATCCCTGCGCGCGGTACCGCAGGGTCACCGTCGCGGTGGCGGACCCTGAGCTGGTCACCTCCTGGTAGCTCAGCGCACAGGGGAAGGACCCCTCCGCGCCGTAGCGGTAGCTCGACATCTGCGAGAGCGTCGAGTCGATCGCATCCTCCGCAGTGGCCTGGGCCTGCACCGTCCCGCGTGAGGTGGCACTCGTCCCGGTGGCGAAGGTGACCGTGGCGACCAGCGTCGTGGTGACGATCGCCACCACCGCGGAGATGGCGATCACGGTGATCAGCGCCGACCCCCGGTCATCGCGCAGACCCGCGCCCAGCCGACGACTCAGAAACATGACGTGCTCCCGGTGCTCGTCCCCTGCGCTCGCGGGATCGCCGCAGAGGTGATGGTCAGGCTGGAACCGTCCTCGCCATCGAGGACCTCGAATCGGATGTGCGCTCCGGTCGCCCCCTCCGCGGTAAACACGGGGGCGGGCGATGCGGTGACCGTGGACCGGCGCACGTCCTCCAACGCGACAGCCCAACGGGAGAAGTCGGAGCCGGTGGTCAATCCCCGGGTCGGTGCCGTACTGCCCGGCGCGCCCCGAACAGTGAGGATGCGCCCGGTGGCCGGGTCCAGGTACCAGCCGCGGCAGGTGAAGGACGAGTCCGCGTCGGAGTCGGCGATCCGGGTCTTCACCACCAGCAGATTCCCGTCGAAGCTGGACGGCGTGCGGACGCTCACCGCATTGCGCAGCGCGTTCTCCATGTCGGTCAGCACCACCTGAGCGGCCGAGGACGCGGTGGCCTGGGCGCGCACATCGCGCTGGGTGACCAGCGTGGTCACCAGCAGAGTGCCGACGATGGCCAGCACGATCCCGGACAGCACCATGTAGACCAGCAGCTCCGCCAGGGACAGCCCCGCGTCCGCCGGACGGTCACTCGGGTGCAACGCGTGACGCAGGCGGTTCACTTGCCCACCCAGATCTGGGTCTCCACCGTGGCGCGCACCGGGCGGCTGGTGTTGGTCTGCGCCTCCACGGTGACCGCGTAGGTGACCAGCCCGTCGGCATCCGGGCAGTTGATCGACCCCGGCGCGGTCTCGGTGACTGCGTAGGTGATGCCCCGCGAATCGTGCACCGCCGCCTGGGCCGCGCCGGAGGAGGCGGTCAGGTGGGCGACCAGCTGGCCGCAGTCGGTGGCAGCGGACCGGGCGCGTTCGACCTGCTGGTTGGCGATCTGACTCGCGGTGGCCAACTGCGCGGCACGGGCGGTCTGGGTGATCGAGTTCAGCAGCAGCGGGGTCACTGAGGCCATCAGGACGCCGAAGACCGCCATCGCGACCAGGATCTCGACGATGCCGATGCCGGCGTCGCTACCGAGGCGGGCCTGGGGGCCGGGGCTGGCGTCGGGGGCGTTGCTGTCCGGGCCGTCAATGACAGGGTGCGCGCCGGGTCGGGCCGGGTGGCGGTGGAGCCGGGAGGGGCGGCGCATGGCGACGGGGGTCTCCTCGGGCGGGTGGGGCCGCGACGCGGGGGACGTCGCGGGTGGAGCTGGGGTGCGGGTGCTGTACCGGTGAGTGCTGCGGTGCGGCTGTCGCACGGGTCGGAGCTACGGAGCGGGTGCGGAGGGATCACGCCGAGTCTGCGCCGCGTCCGCGACGGCGGACAGCCGGTGGCCCCGCCCTGGGGACCACCGGCCGACCGTCGTGTCGTGATCAGGCGATCACGGGGTGCACCCGTCTTCCTCGATGCCGCCGTTGGCGTTCACGTGGAAGGTGTGGCCCGCAGCGGAGGTCGCCGCGATGCAGAAGTCACCACCGGTCACCGGGACCGGGTCAGTGGTGTCCTTGACGCCATCCGTCCACTCGAAGCCCTGGTCCGCCAGGGTGACCGAGGTCGCGTTCGGGTCGTCCACCAGCGCCGACGCCACTGCGATCTTCGCGTTGCCCAGGTCCGACTTGGCCGCGGAGTCCTTGGCCTTGTCCTGCTGGTTCAGGTACACCGGCACCGCGATGGCCGCCAGAATGCCGATGATGATGATGACGACGAGGAGCTCGACGAGGGTGAATCCCTTGTCGTTGTCGTCCATGGCCTTGCGGATGCGAGCGATCACGCTGTTCTCCCGGAAAGTGTTGAATGTGCGATACCAGATGTCAGAACGGGCGGATCACTCCGGTCCGTCATTGCCGTGCATCCAGGACATCGGCCACCGCTCGGGGGATCTGAATGCCTCGTTCGGGTGATGGGGGCAGATTCACCCGATCAGCCGAACGGGTGACTCACTCCACCAGGTCGTAGACGTTGAAGATCGGCAGGTACAGCGCGATGATCATCCCGCCGACGATCACTCCGAGGAACGCGATCATCAGAGGCTCGATCAGGCTGGTCAGCTGCTCGGTGGTCGCCTCGACCTCCTGGTCGTAGAACTCCCCGACCTTCTCCAGCATGGTCTCCATCGCACCGGAGTCCTCACCGACGGCGAGCATCTGGACCACCATCGTCGGGAACACCGGGTGCTGGGCGAGCGGCGCGGACAGCGACTCACCTCGGCGGACAGCCTCCTGCACATCGGCGATGGCGCGTTCGATCACCCAGTTCCCACTGGTCTGCCCGACGATGTCCAACGCCTGGAGCAGCGGCACTCCGGCGCCGATCATCGTGCCGAAGTTCCGCGCGAACCGGGCGACCGCGATCTTGCGGGTCAGGTTGCCGAACACCGGCACCCGGAGCTTGAGCGGGTCGACCTTCTGGCGAATCTCCGAATCATTCTTGTGCTTGCCCCACCAGACGAAGAACACGATCAGACCAATCACGATCGGACCGATCGCCCATTTCAGCACATTCGAGATGTACACCAACATGAGGGTCGGAAACGGCAGCGTCCCACCCAGCTGGGCATACATATCCCGGAACACCGGCACGATGAAGATCAGCATGGCCGCCACGGCGATGATCGCCATGATGAACACCATCACCGGATAGGTCATCGCGGACTTGATCTTGGCGCGAAGCTTGACCTCGGCCTCGTAATTCTCCGCCACCGACAGCAGAGCCTTCTCCAGGAATCCGCCGACCTCACCCGCCCGGATGATGTTGATCATCAGCGGCGGGAAGGCCTCCCGGTGCTTGATCATCGCGGCGGACAGCGACTGCCCGGTCTCGACATCGGAGCGAACCTGGCCCAGCACCTTGGCCAGCGGCTTGGACTCGGTCTGGTCGGCCAGGATGCTGAGTGTGCGGATCAGGGACAGCCCGGCCGAGACCATGGTCGCCATCTGCCGCGCCATCACCGCGAGGTCCTTGAGCCTGATCTTCTCCCCGAAGCCGGGAATGTGGATCTCGCGCTGGAGACCGGTGGTCTGCACCTCGGTGATCGAGGTCGGTGCCAGACCCATCGTCTTGAGGCGGTTGGCCACCGCAGCCTGACTGGCCGCCTCGATCCGCCCCTTGACGACCTTGCCGGCCCGATCACGGACCGCGTACTCGAAGACCTTCGCCTCCGCCATCAGATGCCACTCCCAGTCTGTCCGTAACCGCTGTACATCGCGTCCTGGGCGGGCATGCCGCCCTGGGCCACCGGCCCCGCCGCGACCCCGAACCGGCCGCTGAGCCGGTTGAAGTCCTCGGCGTGGTGGCTCTTCTCCAGCCCGGTCTCATAGGAGATCCGACCGGACTTGACCAGCTCGGCCAGCTGCTGGTCCATCGTGTGCATGCCCTGCTGCGCACCGGCCTGCATCGCCGAGTAGATCTGGTGGGTCTTGCCCTCGCGGATCAGGTTCCGGATCGCGGGGGTGGCCACCATGACCTCGGTGGCGACCTGACGCCCAGGGCCGTCCGCACGCTTGGCCAACGTCTGACAGACCACGCCCTGGATCGCCCCGGCCAGCTGGGTGCGGACCTGCGCCTGCTGGTGGGCCGGGAAGACATCGATGATCCGGTCGATGGTCTGGGCCGCATCCTGAGTGTGCAGCGTGGCGAACACCAGGTGCCCGGTCTCGGCGGCGGTCAACGCCACGGAGATGGTCTCCAGGTCGCGCATCTCCCCCACCAGGATGATGTCCGGGTCCTGGCGCAGCACATGCTTGAGCGCCGCCGCGAAGGAGTGGGTGTCCTCCCCCACCTCGCGCTGGTTGATCAGCGCCTTCTTGTGCCGGTGCAGGAACTCGATCGGGTCCTCGACGGTCATGATGTGCTCGGCCCGGGTCCGGTTCGCCAGGTCGATGATCGACGCCAGCGTGGTCGACTTGCCCGACCCGGTGGGACCGGTGACCAGCACCATCCCGCGCGGCAGCCCGGCAAAGTTCGCCACCACCGGCGGTAGCCCCAGCTCCTCCAGCGGCTTGATCTCGTACGGGATCACCCGGAAGGCCGCGCCGATGGACTCGCGCTGCTGGTACAGGTTGACCCGGAACCGGGCGTGCCCGCGCACCGAGTAGGACAGGTCCAACTCCAACTCCTGCTCGAACTTCTCCCGGTGCTTCTGGGTCAACACGGAGAACAGCGACCGGCGCAGCGATTCCGCCTCCAGCGGTGCGTCGAACCCGGGCAGCGGGCGCAGCTCGCCGGACAGTCGGATCGTTGGGGGCGCGCCGACCGTCAGGTGCAGATCCGAGGCACCGGCCTGGACCATCGCGATCAAGATCTCGTCCAACACCACATCCTGCTCACGGCGTTGGTGTCCCATGCCCACCCGGCCCTGCGACCGCATCGCCGCCCGGGAACCCACCGGTGCCGCCGACCGCGCGCCGACACCGTCCACCGGGGCGGCCGGGCCGGGCTGAACCGGCATCCGGGCCTCACCCGGTCTCGTGCGACCCGCGGTGAGCCCCTCCGTCGTCCGGCCCGGCTGCTCCGACGCTTCGGCAGCTCCGCCCGGCACCCCCTCGGCCAGCGGCGACCAACGCAGGTCGCCGGAGTACCCCTCGGTCACCACAGTCCTCCGAACCGGCCACGGACGCGGCCACTGGTGAACCCATCGGACGTCGCAGGCCCCACCTGAAGCCCTCCGACCCAGCTGTCACCCGTCAGGCCACGACCCGCAGGATCTCCTCCACCGAGGTCTGCCCCAGCACGACCTTCTGCCAGCCGTCGTCGCGGAGCGTGATCATCCCTTGCTTGTGGGCCAGGGCGGCGATCTCCGCGGCGGAGGCCCGGGCCACCGCCAGGCGCTCGACCTCTTCAGTCACCCGCATCACCTCATGCAGGGCGAGTCGACCGCGGTAGCCGGTGCGCGAGCACGCGACGCAGCCCACCGGGCGGAACAACTCCGGGCGGTCCTCCCCCGGCATCCGCGGGAACCGCGCCCCGACCAGCTCCTCCTCCGAGGGGGTGTACGGCTCGCAGCACTTGTCGCAGAGCTTGCGGGCCAGCCGCTGGGCGACCACCGCGTCCAGCGCCGATCCGACCAGGAACGGTTCGATGCCCATCTCGGTCAGCCGGGTCACCGCCGAGGGCGCGTCATTGGTATGCAGGGTCGACAGCACCAGGTGACCGGTCAGCGCCGCCTCGATGGCGATCTGGGCCGTCTCGTGGTCACGGATCTCACCGAGCAGCACCACATCGGGGTCCGAGCGCAGGATTGACCGCAGCGCCCCGGCAAAGGTCAGCCCCGCCTTGGGGTTCACCTGCACCTGGTTGATCCCGGGCAGCCGGTACTCCACCGGGTCCTCCACCGTGATCACGTTGATCTCCGGCTTCGACACCGCGTTCAACGTCGCGTAGAGCGTCGTCGACTTGCCGGAACCGGTCGGACCGGTGACCAGGATCATTCCGTAGGGCTTGGTGTACGCCTCGGAGTAGACCTCGAAGTTCTGGTCCAGGAAGGCGAGGTCTCGCAGGTCCAGCGAGGCGGTGGAGTTGTCCAGGATGCGCATCACGATCTTCTCGCCCCACACCGTCGGCAGGGTCGCCACCCGCAGGTCGATCTTGCGACCGTTGTGGGTGACCGACATCCGCCCGTCCTGGGGCTTGCGCCGCTCGGCGATGTCGATGTCGGACATGATCTTCACCCGGGAGATCACCCCACCCTGGATCTGCTTGGGCGAGCGTTGCATCTCATGCAGCACACCGTCGATCCGGTACCGCACCCGCAGGTCGTGTTCGGTGGGCTCGATGTGGATGTCCGAGGCCCGGTCGGAGATCGCCTGGGTGACCAGCAGGTTCACGTAGCGGACGATCGGGGCGTCGTCGTCGACCACGTCGCCAATGCGGGACAGGTCCGCTTCCGCCGGTGCCTGCTCCTCCTCGAAGGCGCTGGACAGGTCCTCCATCTCACCGTCGGCCCGGCAGTACCGATCGATCGCGCGGGTGACGTTCTCGAAGGTGGCGACCACCGGCAGCACACTCATCCCGGAGACGGTGCGCACATCATCCACGGCCACGACATTGCCCGGGTCCGCGGTGGCCAGCACCAGCGCACCGTCCTGGAACCCGACCGGCAGCACCGTGTACCGCCGACACAACGCAGCAGGCACCGCCGTCACGGCGGACCGGTCCACCGGGTACTCGTCCAGATCGACAAAGGCCATCCCGACCTGCCGGGCCAGCGCCGCGACCAGTTGTCCCTCGGTGAGGATGCCGACCTCGACCAGGGTGCGACCCAACGACTGCCCTCGCGCCATCTGTTCATCCAGCGCCGCCATCAGCTGCGCCTCGGTGACCAGGCCCTCGTCCAGCAGGATCTCGCCGAGCTGCTTCAACCGACCGTTCCCTCCCGGGCGGGCTGCTTACCCGTCCCCAGGGACCATCGGCAGGCGGGGCGTCAGGGATGAGCGCTCCGTGGCGGACTCACCCCAGGGCGTCACCCAGCGCCGCGTCCATCGCCGTCAGCGGGCCTGGCTGTCCGGTCATCAATCGCACCTGCTCGACCGCCTGGTGCAGCAGCATCCGCTCGCCGTCGACCGTCGACCCACCCGCGCCCGCCCAGGCCGCACCCACCGCGCTGCGTCGTGGGTCGTAGGCCGCATCGAGCAACACCCCGGCGACCTGACGTCCAGCCACCTCCGGGACCAGGAAGTCCGCCCCGCCCGGCGGCAGTGTCGACACGACCAGATCGACATCGAGGATTCCCGTCGCAGCCTCGGCGAGCGGCCGAAACACGGGATGCACACCCATCCGATGCGCGGCCAACGCCAGCGCTCCGGTGCGTCCGAGCGACCGGACGTAGACCACCGGCTCCGCACATCCGAGCTCCGCCAACGCCGCCAGCGCCGCGGACGCGGTAGCGCCGGCCCCGAGCACGGCCGCCGTGGAGGCAGTGCCACCAGAACCACCCTCCCGCAGTGCGGCGACGATCCCGTGCACGTCGGTGTTCGCCCCGACCAGCGTCGGACGACGCCCACCACCCTGCACCAGCACGGTGTTCACCGCCCCGACCACGCTCGCCAACGGCTCCACGTGATCGACCAGCCCCATCACGGCCTGCTTCAACGGCATCGTGACGCTCAGCCCGGCCCACGAGTCGTCCAACCCAGCGATGAACGCGGGCAACTGCTCCTCGGTCAGATCGATGGCCGTGTACTGCCAGCTCTCCAGCCCGAGGGCCGCATAGGCCGCCCGGTGCAGCCGTGGGGACAACGAGTGCCCGATCGGGTGCCCGAGCACCGCTGCCCGCCTTGCCGTCTGCTCGCTCACCCGCGGAAGCCTAGTCGGCCAGGAATCACACGAACGCCGCCCGCCCAGCTGGGCAAGCGGCGTTCGGGTGAGGTCGGCGACGACTCAGGAGTTGGCGGCCTGCCAGGCGCGCAGCTCGGCGACATTCGCCTGGTGCTCGTCATAGGTCCGCGCGAACTTGGTCTCGCCGGTGTCCAGGTTGACGGTGACCCAGAACAGCCAGTCCCCCTCCGCTGGGGCCAGCACCGCATCCACGGAGGCGGCACCCGGCGACGCGATCGGCGTCGGCGGCAGCCCGGCAACCTTGTAGGTGTTGTACGGGTTGTATGGCGGCTGGGCACCGCTAGTGTCGGCGTTGGTCAGCTCGGTGCCGGAGATGCCTAGCCCGTAGGCCACCACGGCGTCCACCTGCAGCAGCTGCCCGTCCGCGAGCCGGTTCTCAATGGCCCGGGCGATCTTCGGCCGGTCCTCGTCCCGCTTGCCCTCGCGCTCGACGATGGAGGCCTTAATCAGCACGGTCTCCATCTGGTCGGTGGCCACGCCCTTGGCGGTCAATTCCTGGACCGTCTTGGCGACCATCGCGCTGAGCACATCGGTCGCCGACGATCCGGGCTCGAACTCGTAGGTGGCCGGGTACAGCCAACCCTCGATGTTCTCCACCGCCACCGGGACACCCAGCGCGGCGGGGTCCTGTGCGGCGGCCTCAAGGTCCTCCACCGGGATGGTGGTGATCTCGTAGATGCGGTCGTAGATCTGGGCGGCGGTGTAGCCCTCGGGGATCGTGACCCGCGACGACACCCGGTTGGCCTGGTCGAGCAGCGCGTTGACGGCATCAGCCGCGGTCATCTGCTGCTTGAGCGCGTACGTGCCCGGCTGGATCGAGGTGGCCTGGGAGTTCGCGGAGTAGGCGTCGGTGAAGGCACCAACGGTGGCGACCACGCCGACGTCGACCAGCTTGGCACCGATGGCCTGACCGGAATCCCCAGCGGAGACCGTCACCTGAGCCTCACCGGCACCGGGCCCGGGGTAGTCCCGGACCGTGGCCTGCGTGCCGTCCCCACCGAACAGGTCGCCGAAGACGCTCCAGACCACGAATCCGGTCCCGCCGAGGAGCGCGAGCACCAACACCAGCACCACGCCACTGCGACGCCGACGGTTCTTGCGGCGCTTGGTCTGCGCCACCCGGTCATCGCGGCGGGAGCGACGGCTCGGCAGCGGGGCCTCGTCGTGCTCCTCCTGGTGCGGAGCATCGAGGAAGAGGTCGCTCACTCGGTGGTCCTTTCGGTCGGTCGTGCTGGTCCGGCATCCTGGCGGTCCCCCTCGCCCGGACCGGTGGGCGACTGCGGAACCGGCACCGGTTCCCCCGGTCGCCGACCCCGCGCTCGCTCCCCGTCCAGGGCGCTCTGCAGGATCACCACCGCCGCAGCCTGATCGACCACAGAACGATGGCGCCGCCCGGCTCGGCCGGACGCATGCAGCGCGTGATGGGCGGACACCGTGCTCATCCGCTCATCGACCAACCGCACCGGAACCGGTGCGATGGCCTGCGCCAGCGCAATAGAGTACGCGCGCGCAGCCTCGGATGCCGAGCCCTCGGCACCAGAAAGATGACGTGGCAGGCCCACATAGACGATCGCAGCCGCTCGTTCCCGCACCTCAGCGACGATCTGTGAGAGATCGGTGGGGATCTCGACGTCGGCGCGTCGGTCGCGGGCCAGGGTCGCTACCGGCGTGGCGATCAGGCCATCCGGGTCGGAACTCGCGAGCCCGACCCGGACCGACCCGACGTCGACCGCCAGGCGTACCCCGCGCTCGACCGGCGCGTCATCGACAGTCGACACAGCCGCGCTCAGGCCGCGGCCACGGCGTCACGCACGCCGGTCAGTGCCTCGGGCAGCTTGCCCGCGTCCTGACCGCCGCCCTGTGCCAGATCGTCCTTGCCGCCACCACCGCCACCGAGCACACCGGTGGCGGTCTTGACCAGCGCGCCGGCACGAATGCCCTGCTCCCGGGCGGCGGCATTGGTCGCGATGACCACGACCGGACGGCCCTTGGCCACCCCGCCGACCGCGACCACCGCCGGGGCGGACTCGCCGAGGCGGGAGCGGACGTCCAGCACCAGCGTGCGCAGGTCATCGGCCGCGGCCTCACCCGCGTCGTGGGTGACCACACGGGTGCCGTTGACCAGCTCGGCGCCGGAGGCGAGACCCGCCGCGGCGGCCAGCACCTGGGCGGCACGCATCGTGGACAGCTGCTTCTCGGTCTCCTTGAGCCGGGTCATCAGCGAGGACACCCGGTCGTGCAGCTCATCCGGGCGGGCACCGAGCAGACCGGACAGCTGCCCCACCAGCGCGTGCTCAGTGGCGTGGAAGCCGTAGGCCCCGTCGCCGACCAGCGCGTCGACCCGGCGCACGCCGGAGCCGATGGACGACTCGCCGAGCAGCGTGACCAGACCCAGCTCACCGGAGCGGCGCACGTGGGTGCCACCGCACAGCTCACGCGACCAGTCACCGCCGATGGAGACCACCCGCACCTGATCGCCGTACTTCTCCCCGAACAGCGCCATCGCGCCCAGCGCACGCGCCTCGGCGATGGGCATCACCTGGTCGGTGACCTCCAGGTCCTCCTGCAAGCGGCTGTTCACCCGGGCCTCGATCTCGCCCAGCACCCCGGTCGGCACGGCCTGGCCGGAGCGGAAGTCGAACCGGATTCGGCTCGGCGCGTTCTCCGAGCCCGCCTGGGTGGCGGTGTCACCGAGCGACTCGCGCACGGCCTTGTGCACCAGGTGGGTGGCGGTGTGCGCGCGGCTGATCGCCAGGCGACGGGTGGTGTCGATGGTGGCGGTGCCGGGCTCGTCGATGGTCATGGTGCCGTCGATCAGGCGACCACGGTGCACCGGCAGCCCCTTGATCGGCGCCTGCACGTCGTCCACCTCGATGGTGGCACCGCCATCCAGCACGATGGTGCCCTGGTCGGCCAGCTGACCACCCATCTCCGCGTAGAACGGCGTGGTGTCCAGCACGACCTCGACCTCCGCCGGGGCAGTCGCCGCCGGGGCGGGCACACCGTCCACCAGCAGACCGACCACCCGGGCGCGGGCGGAGGCCTGGCTGTAGCCGACGAACTCGACCGGCTTGGCACCCGAACTGTTCAGGGTCGCGTGCAGGTCCTGGTACGCGGTGAGGTCCGCGCGGCCGGAACGCTTGGCCAGCGCATCGGCCCGAGCACGCTCGCGCTGCGCCTGCATCAGGGAGCGGAACGCGGTCTCGTCGACGGTCACGCCCTGCTCGGCGGCCATCTCCAACGTCAGGTCGATCGGGAAGCCGTAGGTGTCGTGCAGCTGGAAGGCCTTGTCACCGGAGAGCACCGGGGTCGGCACATTCGGGGCGCTCTTCGCCTCGGACACCGCCAGATCCAGGATCGTCGTTCCCGCCGCCAGCGTGCGCAGGAAGGACTCCTCCTCCGCGTAGGCGATCCGGCTGATCCGGTCGAAGTCGGTCTCCAGCTCCGGGTACGCGTCCTTCATCGCGTCCTTGCTGGTGGGCAGCAGGGTCGGCAGGGTCGCCTCCTCCACGCCGAGCAGCCGCATCGCCCGCACCGAACGGCGCAGCAGTCGGCGCAGCACGTATCCACGGCCCTCGTTGGAGGGGGTGACGCCGTCGCTCATCAGCATCAGACCAGAGCGCACGTGGTCGGCGACCACCCGCATCCGCACGTCGTCCTCGTGGTTCGCGCCGTAGCGACGACCGGAGACCTCCTGCGCCGCCCCGATCACCGGGAAGACCTGGTCGATCTCGTACATGTTGTCGACGCCCTGCATCAGGTAGGCCACCCGCTCCAGGCCCATGCCGGTGTCGATGTTCTTCTGCTTGAGCTCACCCAGCAGCGGGAAGTCGTCCTTGGTCCCACCGTCGGCGCGCTCGTACTGCATGAAGACCAGGTTCCAGATCTCCAGGTAGCGGTCCTCGTCGACGACCGGGCCGCCCTCCGCACCGAACTCCGGACCGCGGTCGATGTAGATCTCCGAGCACGGACCGGCCGGACCCCGGGCACCGGTGGACCAGAAATTGTCCCGCATCCCACGGCGCTGGATCCGCTCGTCCGGCAGCCCGGCGATCTTCTTCCAGAGCTGCGCGGCCTCGTCGTCGTCGTGGTAGACGGTGACCCAGACCTTGTCCGGGTCGAATCCGTAGCCGCCGTCCGCCTGGCTGCCGGTGATCAGCTCCCAGGCGTAGCCGATCGCCTCGGCCTTGAAGTAGTCACCAAAGGAGAAGTTGCCGTTCATCTGGAAGAACGTGCCGTGCCGAGTGGTCTTGCCGACCTCCTCGATGTCCAGGGTGCGCACGCACTTCTGCACCGAGGTGGCACGCGGCCACGGCGGGGTCTGCTCGCCCAGCATGTACGGGATGAACGGCACCATGCCCGCGATCACGAACAGCGTGGACGGGTCGGGCGAGATCAGCGGGGCGGAGGGCACGACCGCGTGGCCCTTGCTCTCAAAGAAGTCGAGCCAACGCTGACGGATCTCGGCGGTACGCATGGTGTCCTCGTGGTGTGAAGTCAGTCAGTGACAGTCAGGGGTGAATCAGAAGAAGGAGTACGGCTGCTCGTCGTCGTCCTCGGGGTCCTCGGTGGGGGCGTCCGCCCAGCCACGTCGGGCCCGGGCCGCACGCGCCTCGCGGCGAGCCTCCGGGTCGGTGTGCCAGGACGGCGGGGCTACCCCGTCGGTGGCGGGTCCGGGTGCTGCGCTTGCCCGGCGCTCCGCCTTGATCGCGTCGATGTCGGCATCCCCGAGCAGGTTGTCCCGCAGCTGGGCCTCGCGCTCGGCCATCCCGTCACGGAAGTCGGTCCGGGCCTGGCGCAGTGCCTGCTGGACTCCCCCGGCTGTCCGTCCGGCAGCGAGCAGTCCGCGGGCTGCGGCGATCACCGGGTCCGCGGGCTTCGACTCCCGACGCGGCGCACCGGGCACGTCGATCAGGCCGAGCCGGTGCGCCACCGCCACGGTGGCGACCACTCCGACACCGACCCAGATCAAACGCCTCATCGGCCGGACTTCTTCCCGCGGCCGGCCAGACCGGACAGCGCCGAGCGCACCCCGTAGGAGAACGCGGCAACTTTGATCATCGGACCGCCGACCGTCGCGGAGAACAGCGAGCTCAGTGCGGACACGTTCTGCGAGACGTTCGCCGCCGCGGTGGTCACGGTGTCGACCCGCTCCAACTGGGTGTTGGCGCTGCTCACCGTGGTGGCGGCCTCGTCCAGGATCGGGACGGTGTGCTCGGTGAGCTCCCGGACCGACGTCCGGGTCTCGTCGAGCACACGTCCGAGCTTCACCAGAGGCAGGGCCAGCGCGCCGACCAGCAGCACGAAGGCGATGGCGGCGATCAACCCCGCGATGTCTCCCAGCACGATGACCCTTCTCTCATGGCAGTTCTGCGTCCCGGAGCACCCTACCCGGGCCGACCCGGCGGCGATGGCCCCGTCAGGAACCCGGCAACGGGATGGATGAGGACGCCTGGACGCAGCAACGCCCCGACACGGACCAGGGGTCGTGCCGGGGCGTTGCGGAGTTCAGTGGATCAGCGAGCGTAGTACTCGACGACCAGCTGCACGTCGCAGGTCACGGGGACCTCGGCGCGCTTCGGACGGCGGGTCAGCTTCGCGGAGAGCTTCTCCAGCTGGACGTCCAGGTAGCCCGGAACGGCCGGCAGCACGTCGCGGTGGGCACCGGCGGCGGCCACCTGGAACGGCACGGTGGTCTGGCTCTTCGGCTTGATCTGCAGGGTCTGACCCTCCTTCACGCGGAAGGACGGGCGGTCCACGATCTGGCCGTCGACCAGCACGTGACGGTGGGTCACGACCTGACGGGCCTGCAGGATGGTGCGGGCGAACCCGGCGCGCAGCACCAGGGCGTCCAGGCGGGTCTCCAGGTCCTCGACCAGGGCCTCACCGGTCAGACCCGGGGCCTTGCGGGCGGCCTCGTAGGCGCGGACCATCTGCTTCTCGCGCAGCGCGTACTGGGCGCGCAGACGCTGCTTCTCCCGCAGACGGACGGCGTAGTCGGACTCGGTCCGACGACGGGCGCGGCCGTGCTCACCGGGCGGGTAGGGGCGCTTCTCGAAGTGCTTGACGGCCTTCGGCGTCAGGGCCAGGCCCAGCGCACGGGACAGTCGCACCTGGCGGCGCGAGCGGGTCACGTTGCTCACAGTGATACTTCCTGTCGTTTGCAGTACACGGCACACCGCACCGGTGAGTTCCGATGGGGCGTGGGGCCGACCTTGATGCGGTGTGTGGAACTCCGCGGGCTAGGACCCCAGGTGGTCGCATCGGGCACAGCAGCGCCCGAGGACCGGTCAAGTCTACACGGCTCAGTCGGTGGCCTGGTCCAACACTGACCTGATCCGGCCCAGCCGCTCGGTGACCTGGCGCTCGTAGCCGCGGTCACTGGGCTCGTAGTACCGCGTCCCGACCAGGTCCTCCGGCAGGTACTGCTGCGGACTGATCCCGATCGGGTCGTCATGCGGGTACTGGTAGCCCTTGCCGTGACCAAGCTGCTGGGCTCCGGCGTAGTGCGCGTCACGCAGATGGAAGGGCACCGTGCCGATCTTCCCGGCGCGCACATCGGCCAGAGCGGCGTTGATCCCGGCGTAGGACCGGTTGGACTTGGGGGCGGTCGCCAGGTGCACCACGGCCTCGGCCAGGATGATCTGCGCCTCCGGCATCCCGATCAGCTGCACCGCCTGCGCCGCCGCCACCGCGGTCTGCAGTGCGGAGGGGTCGGCCATCCCGACATCCTCGGCGGCGGAGATCATGATCCGGCGGCTGATGAACCGTGGGTCCTCCCCCGCAGCGATCATCCGGGCCAGGTAATGCAGCGCGGCGTCGACATCCGATCCGCGGATCGACTTGATGAACGCGCTGATCACGTCGTAGTGCTGATCACCGTCCCGGTCGTAGCGCACCGCGGCGACATCGATCGCGCGCTCCATCGTCGGCAGGTCCACCGGAGCCGGGGTCGGGGCGTCCGGCTCCTCCAGCGCAGCACCGGCAGCGGCCTCCAGGATGGTCAACGCCTTGCGCGCGTCACCACCGGCCAACCGGAGCAGGTGCTCCTCCGCGTCCGCGCTCAGCTGCACCGACCCGGCCAGACCACGCTCGTCCTCCACCGCTCGCCGGACCAGGGCACGCACGTCCTCGGTGGTCAGCGGGCGCAGGGTCAACAGCAGGGAGCGGGACAGCAGCGGGGAGTTCACCGAGAAGCTCGGGTTCTCCGTGGTCGCTGCGACCAGGGTCACCCAGCGGTTCTCCACACTGGGCAGTAGCGCGTCCTGCTGGGCCTTGGTGAACCGGTGCACCTCATCGATGAACAGCACGGTCTCCGAACCGTCGGCGGCCAAACGGCGTCGGGCGTCCTCGACCACCTGGCGCACGTCCTTGACCCCGGCGGTGACCGCGGACAGCTCGACGAACCGTCGGCCCGACGTCGCCGCCACCAGATAGGCCAGCGTGGTCTTGCCCGTGCCCGGCGGACCCCAGAGCACCACCGAGGACGGTGCCGCCCGACGCTGGGTGCCGTCCGCCGGCTCGACCAGGCGACGCAGCGGAGACCCGGGCTCCAACAAATGCTCCTGCCCAGCAACCTCCGACAGACTGGCCGGTCGCATCCGCACCGCCAGCGGCGCACCCGGTGCCGGTGCCGGGGTGCCCTGCGCGGTCGAACCCAGCGCGTCGAACAGGTCCATCCCGTCAGCCTACGCAGCGCCGCCCACACTCGGTGACCTGGTGGCTCGCCCACAGCCGGTCCGGCCTGAGATGCTGACCGGCGTGTTCGAGAGTCTCGGTCGGGCGGTCGCCCGTCATCCCCGTCTCACCGTCGTCGTCTGGGCGGCGATCGCCGTCGCCTGCGGGCTGCTCGCGCTGACTGGCCTGGGCGGCCAGAACCTCTTCGACCGGCTCAGCACCGGCGAGCCGGTGGTGCCCGGGTCGGACAGTGCCCGGGCGGCTGAGCTCCTCACCTCCGATGACGTCGGCGCGTCACTGACCCTGGCGGTCAGCGAGGTGGACCCCTCCGCTGACGGGCTGGCCGAGGCGCTGGAACCGGCACGGGCGGACCTGCTCAGCATCGAGGGTGTCGCCACCGTCATTGACCCCTACGTCCTGCCCGACGGCATCGACAACCCCGCCGCTGCACCGCTGCTCGCCCAGTCCGGTGACGGGTTCCTCATGGTGGCCGAACTCGACCCGGAGCTGTCCGCCGATGCCCGGGACGCCGCCCTGTCCCGGGTCGAGAGCGCGCTGAGTCACGTCCCGGACGCACTGACGGACGTCGCCCCGCAGGCCACCGGTCTGGTTGGCGGCACCTCGCTGATCATCTCCGCCATCACCGACCAGGTCCGGGAGGATCTCACCACCGGAGAGGCGGTGGCGCTGCCCATCGCGCTGGTGATCATGGTGCTGGTGTTCGGCGGATTCCTGGCCGCTGCGATGCCGTTGGCCGGGGCGCTGGCCTCGATCGCCGGGGGGCTCGGGTCACTGTGGCTGCTCTCCCACCTGATCACCGACATGGAGTCCTCGGTGGTCAACGTCGTCACCGTGCTCGGGCTGGGTCTGTCCATCGACTACGGCCTGTTGATCGTGTCGCGGTTCCGCGAGGAGCTCGGCACGGCGCTGGGTGATGACGAGGGCGCATCCAACCGTCGCCGCCGCGGGGACGGAGCCGTCACGACCGCGCTGATCCGGACCATCGCCACCGCCGGGCGCACCGTCGCCTTCTCCGCGCTGACCGTCGCCGTCTCCATCGCCGGACTGCTGGTCTTCCGCCAGGACATCCTGCGCGCATTCGGGGCGGGAGCCATCGCCGTCATCATCTTCGCCGTCACCACCGCGCTCACGCTGGTGCCCGCGCTGCTCGCCTTCACCGGTCGACGACTGGCCGGCTCCGGTCTGCTCTCCCGGGTGCCGTTCCTGCATCGTGTCCTGGAACGCACCGCCGACGTCCAGGCTGACGAGGGGGCGTTCTCCCGTCTGACCGCCCGGGTGCAGCGCCGTCCCTGGTGGGTGATCGGCGGCTCGTTGGTGATCCTGCTGGTGCTCGCCAGCCCGCTGCTGCACCTGGAGCTACGCAACTCCACCACCCAGTTGCTCCCGCTGAACAGCCCGCAGCGCGAGTACGTGCAGGTGCTGTCCACCGAGTACCCCGCCTCAGCGAGCCCCTCTGTCCAGGTCGTCACCGAGTCGACCCTGGATCAGGCCCTCACCATGGCCACCGCCATCGCCGACCTGCCCGGCGTCGAGACCGTCGACGATCCTGTGGCCGTCGGACACGGCGTGCTGATCGGCGTGCACCCCACCGATCTCGACCCCGGCAGTCGCCCCACCCAGGACGTCGTGCGGGAGATCCGCGCGCTGGACCTGGACGCCCACGTCGGCGGGCAGGCCGCGAACCAGATCGACTTTGTGGACGCGCTGGCCGAGCGCGCGCCCTGGGCACTGGCCATCGTCGCCCTGGCCACGCTGGTGCTGTTGTTCCTGATGACCGGCTCGGTGCTGGTGCCGATCAAGGCGCTGCTCACCAACGCGGTGTCGCTGTGCGCAAGCCTCGGCGTGCTGGTCTGGGTGTTCCAGGACGGCCACCTGTCCGGCCTGCTGGGCTTCGAGTCCACCGGTGGCATCGAGACCTATGTGCTCGCCCTGGTGATCGCGTTCGGCTTCGGCCTGGCGATGGACTACGAGGTCTTCCTGCTGTCCCGGATCAAGGAGCTGCACGACCAGGGCACCAGCAACGACGACGCGGTCCGGCGCGGGCTCCAACGGTCCGGCCGGGTGATCACCAGCGCGGCCGCCGTGATCGTCGCGGTGTTCGCCGGGTTCGTCGCCGGGGACCTGCTGGTGATCAAGGAGGTCGGCTTCTCCCTCGCCGTGGCGGTGTTGATCGACGCGACGCTGGTCCGCCTGCTGCTGGTGCCGGCCACGATGACCGTGCTGCGGGAGTGGAACTGGTGGGCACCCGCGCCGCTGCGGCGGGTCTACGACCGGCTCGCGATCACCCACTGACCGCGCGAGGCACCGTCAGCGCGGCCAGCGTGGGAGGTCGAACCGGCGACCCTCCGGCTTGGACGGCATCGCCAGCAGGATCAGCAGAATCAGCCCGCCCAGATACGGGATGCAGGACAGGAAGTACATCGGGCCACCGAGGTTCGTGTCGTGCAGCCGCCGCCAGCTGATGGCCAGGTTCGGCACTAAGCAGGCGATGACCACGGCGGTCATGGCCACCACACCGGACCAGATCACGGCGTTCCCCGCGCTCTGCGATGTCGCCATCAGAGCCGCGCCGATCCACACCAGGATTAGCCCGACCAGCATCGCCAGGCCCTGCATCGCGAACGCCCACCAGTACTCGGACCGAGAGGCCCGCCCGGTGAACGTGGCGTAGTTCCGGAAGTACCGACGGCAGGCGTCCGGGAAGCGCGCTCCGTACAGTGGCCGAGCCAGGTCGTCCGGGGTCTGCGCGCCATCGAAGAGCTGCTGCGGGCTCATGGGTGGGTACCCGCCGGGCGGGAACGGCATCGCTCCCGGGTACTGGGGAGCCCATGCGCCCGGCTGCGGTGTTCCATAGGGCTGTGTCCCGTAGGGCTGTGTTCCATAGGGCGCTTCCCCGTAGGGCGCGGCTCCATGAGGCATCGCTCCGTAGGGCGCGGCTCCGTAGGGCGCGGCTCCGGAGGGCAGCGTGCCGCCATCGGGCGCAGCTCCATCCGGGGCGGGACCCCACCCCTCCGGCATCGGGACCGGCTGCGCCGGTGTGCTCGGGTACTCGTCAGGTGTGCGGGGGTCGACCATGGCGTGCTCTTTCACTGGGTACGACGAAGGCAGGGAGCGACGACGCCCGGGCAGTCTCGACCCCGGGCGTCGTCGCGGGCGACAGGACTCAGCGCGGCAGGTCGAAGCGTCGACCCTCGGGCTTGGATGGCATCGCCATTAGGACCAGCAGGATGATGCCGCCCACATACGGAATGCAGCCGAGGAAGTACATCGGGCCCGGCTGGTTGGAGTCATGCAGTCGACGCCAGCACAGCGCGAGGTTCGGCACCAGCATCGCCAGACCGAGTACCCCGAAGAGCACGCATCCGAGCACAAGCGCCCCAAAGCCGGGCAGGGCGGACCAGGCGGGGTCGTCGTAGTAGTACGAGTCGACCGAACCGGCAATCATCATGACCCAGCCGATGCCCATCAGCACACCGGGGATGAACTGCACCAGAGCCATGAACAGATAGGCGAACCAGTACTCCGAGCGCGAAGCACGGCCGGTGAAGGTGGCGTACTGACGGAAGAACCGGCGCACCGCGACCGTGAAGCCCGCACCGTAGAGCGGGCGCGCCAGGTCGTCGGGGCCCTGCGCGGGATCAAAGACGAACCGCGGGTCGCCGTAGGCCGCTTGCGCGTAGGGCATCGGCGGCGGAGCAACCGGGTACCCCTGCGGAGCACCGCCCGGCTGGGCACCGGGCTGGGCGGCACCGGCGGGCTGGTAGCCGGGCTGGGCGGCACTGGCGGGCTGGTAGCCAGGTTGGAAGCCGGGCTGCGCAGCAGCGGGCGGCGGGTACGCGCCAGAGGGCTGCGGCGCGTCAGGGTGAGGCTGGTAGGGGTCGACCATCGGGTCCTCGTTCAACTGGTGCGGGCTGGCCAACCGAGGTCTGCGGCCCCCCGGCATGCCCGACCGTAGTGCCCTCGCACCCGTCCATCCCCATCCGAATACCGTTATGGCGAAATGTCCGTCGGGTCGACTCACCGCCGGTGCAAGGTCACCAATCGATGCACGGTCCGAAATCCCAGCCGGTGGTAGATCCGACGCGCACCGTGATTGTCGTCCCACATTCCCAACGACACCCAGTCGGCACCATCCCCGAGCAGCGCACGAGTGGGCCCGGCGATCAACGCGCCGCCCAGACCGGTGCCGCGGGCCTCCGGTCGCACGCCCAGCCCGTGCAGGTGCCACGACCCGCGCCCAGCGAGTGCTCCGGGCCGTGGCTCCGCACCGACCACCCCGAGCAGAGCGCCGTCCGGACCGTCGACGCCCCACCAGCGCTCACCGGCTGCGCCCGGGCGTGCCTGCGTGCTCGGGTTGGCCACCGCCAGGCAGTCGGACGCCGCCTGCCGGTCGTCCGCGGTCAGGGCACGCAACCGATCCTGCACGGGCGAGACGTCGGGTGCGGTGCGAGTGACCATCCACTCCCACCCGGTGCGATTCGCGCGCAGTCCGAGCGTGGTGAGGCGTTCGCGTACCGCAGGTAACGCGTCGGTGGCGATCCAGGCGGACACCAGACTCGGGTCGACGGCGTGCTCGATCAGTGGGATCAGGGCCGAGGTCTCCCCCACGGCGAACAGCAGCTGACCGTCCGGCACCGGTGCGGGTGCGTGCTCCGTCGACCACCACCCGTCCAGCACCGGGTCGAGGCGCACGCACAGCGCCTCGTCATCACCCAGCCAGGCAGCGGGTCGCCAGCGGTCGCGTTCGTCCTGCAGCAGCTCGTCCAGCGCCCAGGACGCCGGGAGCGGGTCACCCGACCCGCCGCCCGGCAGCCCGGGTATCAGTGCTGGTCCGCGGTCGACTCCGCGGCCCCGTCCGCGCTCGGCTTGGCACCGGCGGGCTTCGGCGTGAAGTCGACCCCCGCCTCCTTGCGCTGCTGCGCGGTGATCGGGGCCGGCGCACCGGTGAGCGGGTCGTATCCGCCGCCCGACTTCGGGAAGGCGATCACGTCACGGATCGACTCCGAGCGGGTCAGCAGGGACACGATCCGGTCCCAACCGAAGGCGATGCCGCCGTGCGGCGGGGCACCGAACTGGAAGGCGTCGAGCAGCCACCCGAACTTCTCGTTCGCCTCCTGCTCGCCGATGCCCATCACCGCGAACACCCGCTCCTGGACGTCCCGACGGTGGATACGGATCGAACCGCCACCGATCTCGTTGCCGTTGCACACGATGTCGTAGGCGTAGGCCAGCGCATTGCCCGGGTCCTCCTCGAAGCGGTCGATCCACTCCGGGGTCGGGCTGGTGAAGGCATGGTGCACAGCGGTCCAGGCACCCTCGCCCACCGCCACATCGTCATCCTCACCGGTGGGCTTGAACAGCGGTGCGTCGACCACCCACACGAAGGACCAGGCATCCTCATCGATCAGGCCGCCGCGCTTGCCGATCTCCAGTCGCGCCGCACCGAGCAGGCCGCGCGCCTCGGTGGCCTTGCCCGCGGCAAAGAACACCGCGTCACCGGGCTGGGCACCGACCGCGGCGACCAGGCCCTCGCGCTCGGCGTCGGAGATGTTCTTGGCCACCGGACCACCCAGGGTGCCGTCCTCGCCGACGGTGACGTAGGCCAGACCCTTGGCACCGCGCTGCTTGGCCCACTCCTGCCAGGCGTCGAAGCCACGACGAGGCGTCGAGGCACCGCCGGGCTGGACCACCGCACCGACATAGGGAGCCTGGAACACCCGGAACGGCGTGTCCTTGAAGAACTCGGTCAGCTCGACCAGTTCCAGACCGAAGCGCAGATCCGGCTTGTCGGTGCCGTACTTCTCCATCGCCTCGGCGTAGGTCATCCGGGCGATCGGGGTGGGGATGCGGTAGTCGATCAGATCCCACAGCGCAACCAGGATCTGCTCACCGAGGGCGATCACGTCCTCCTGGTCGACAAAGGACATCTCCACGTCGAGCTGGGTGAACTCCGGCTGCCGGTCGGCACGGAAGTCCTCGTCGCGGTAGCAGCGGGCCAGCTGGTAGTAGCGCTCCATGCCAGCGACCATCAGCAGCTGCTTGAACAACTGCGGCGACTGCGGCAGGGCGTACCAGCTGCCCGGGGCCAGCCGGGCAGGCACCACGAAGTCGCGGGCACCCTCCGGGGTGGACCGGGTTAACGTCGGGGTCTCCACCTCGACGAACTCCTGGGCGTCCAGTACCCGACGGGCCGCCTGGTTGGCCCTGGAGCGCAGCCGGATCGCGTGCGCCGGAGCTGGCCGACGCAGGTCCAGGTAGCGGTAGCGCAGTCGCGCCTCCTCACCCACCGGCTCGTCCAGCGCGGTCGACACCTGGAACGGCAGCGGCGCGGCCTCGTTCAGGACCACCACCTCGGTGGCGATGACCTCGACCTCGCCGGTGGCCAGCGCACTGTTGGCGTTACCCTCCGGGCGGCGACCGACCTCACCGGTGACCTGCAGCACGTACTCGGCGCGCAGACCGTGGGCGACAGCCTCATCCCGGATGACGACCTGGGCGATACCCGAGGCGTCCCGCAGATCCACGAACGCCACCCCACCGTGATCCCGGCGGCGATCCACCCACCCGGTCAGGGTGACGGTGGAGCCGATGTGCTCGGCCCGCAGCGAGCCGGCGGTGTGGGTGCGCAGCACGGGAAGTCCTCTCGGAGTGGGGTCGGTGCCGCCAACAGGCGACCCGCGGGAGTCTATCGCCGACGGGCACACCGCCGGTCCGCTCAGAACAGGGCGGTCTGCACCACGCCCGGCATCACCGCCTCGGGTGTCACGGACTGCCGGGACACGGTCTCGGCCAGCGCCCCGCGTCGCCACCGTCCAAAGGTCGTCACGCCCTCCGGTGGATCGCTCAGTCCGTACCGCTCGCGCAGCGGCTGCACTCGACTGTGCAACCACCGCCGGTACTCCTGCGGAACGTACGCACCATTGCCGTACAGCCGTCGGTACTTGGCGACCAGCGCCGGGCGGTGTTCCGCCAGCCACCGCATCATCAACGGGCGCACCGGGCCACGCAGATGCAGCGCAATGGTCGTGACCCAACTCGCACCCGCCTCGGCCAACTCCCCCAGCAGCGTGTCCAGATGCTCGGTGCCATCGGTCAACCACGGCATGATCGGCGCCACCAGCACACCGCATTCCAGCCCTGCCTCCCGGGCCGCCCGGATCAATGCGAGCCGCGCCCTCGGGGTCGGGGTGCCCGGTTCCATCGCCTGTTGCAGGTCCTCGTCGCCGATCGCCAACGAGATCGCCAGGCTCACCGGAACCTCCTGCCCGGCATCCCGCAGCAACGGCAGGTCGCGGCGCAACAGCGTGCCCTTGGTCAGCACCGACAACGGTGTGCCCGAGTGCGCCAGCGCGCCGATGATGCCTGGCATCAGCGCATACCGACCCTCGGCCCGCTGATACGGGTCGGTGTTGGTCCCCAACGCCACCAGCTCATGAGCCCAGGACCGACGGCGCAGCTCGGCGGTCAGGACCTCCACGATGTTGGTCTTCACCACGATCTGGGTCTCAAAGTCCTCGCCCGCACCCAGACCCAGGTACTCATGCGTCGGCCGCGCGAAGCAGTACGCGCAGGCGTGCAGACAGCCGCGCATCGGGTTGACCGTCCACCGGAACGGGACGTCGCTGGCGTCGGGCACCTTGTTCAACGCTGATTTGGCGTGCACCTCATGGAACGTCACCCCCGCGAACTCTGGGGTGCGCACTGACCGCTGGTGCCCGGTCAGCACCAAACCGGGCAGCATTGCGGGCTGCTCCGCGTCGATCTTCTGTCCGTCCCATCGCATGACGTGATTCGAACACCTGTTCGAGTTGGATGCAAGCCTCCGGTTGCCGCCTGGGCACGACGGCCCGACTGTGGACACATGACCACCGCCACCGCTGACCGCCCCGTCCCCGTCGAACGCCACCGCCGCACCTGGCCCGTGCTGGTCGCCCTGCTGGTGATCAACGCCCTCGTCGCCGCCGGTGGCTCCATCGCCTCGACCTCTGGTGTCGACGGGTGGTACGCGGACGCGGCCAAGCCGGACTGGATCCCGCCGAACGCGCTCTTCGGTCCGGTGTGGACCGTGCTCTATGTGCTGATGGCGGTCGCCGCGTGGTGGGTGTGGCGCGATGTCGACTCCCGGTCCGCCCGGCTGCCGCTGGTGCTCTACGGCGTGCAGCTGGCACTGAACGCGGCCTGGACCCCGGTCTTCTTCGGCGCGGAGATCCTCGGCGGCGGGCTGGTCATCATCCTGCTGTTGGAGGTCGCGCTGGTCGCCACGATCGTGGCCTTCCACCGGGTGCACCGGCGCGCGGCGTGGCTCCTCGGGCCGTACCTGGCGTGGGCGCTGTACGCCACGACGCTCAACGCGGCGGTGGCGGCCCTCAACTGAGCGCGCGTCTAGCCTGGGCCCATGCCGATCCTGGTGGACCTCGAGGCGACCTGCGCCGATGACGGCTCGCTTGCCCGATCCGAGATGGAGATCATCGAGATCGGTGCCGTCGCCGTCTCAGCGCAGGGCGAAGTGCCGTTCAGCGTCTTCGTCCGACCGACCCGTCACCCTCGCCTGACCCCGTTCTGCACCGCGCTCACCAGCATCACCCAGGACGACGTGGACGCCGCCGACGACTTCCGGTCCGCCAGTCGACGGTTCGCCGACTTTGTGGCCGCGCATGCCGAGCCCGATGACTGGTGGGGGTCCTGGGGCGACTACGACCGCAACCAACTCGCCCATGACGTTCGGCGGCACGGCACGACCACACCGCTCCCCCTCCCCCCTCCCGCACCGCAATCTCAAGCAGGAGTTCACCGAACGTCAGGGACTGCGTCAGCGCCCGGGGCCCGACGACGCGATCCATCTGGCCGGCCTCGGCTTTGTCGGCACCCACCATCGCGGGGTCGACGACGCCCGGAACATCGCCCAGCTGCTCCCGTGGATACTCGGTGACGAGCAGATCGATCCGCGACGTGTCACGGCCTGGGAGCGGGAGGTCAAGCTCCGTCAGCGCCGCTGAACGTCAGCACGTGACCCGTACCTGGATCGGCGGTTCCCGTCACTGCCCGGAGGGCACGACCCGCGGCCACCAGTCGTCCTCCGACGGAGCCCAGATCGCCGCATCCGCGTCGACCTGGTCCCCGGACCGGATGTCCTTGACCTGGTCCCCGTCCTCGCCGGGGAACCAGACGAACGGGATGCCCCGCCGGTCCGCGTGCTTGATCTGCTTGCCGAACTTGGCCGCGGTCGGGGCGACCTCCACAGGGATACCCCGGGCCCGCAGCGCGGTGGCGACCGCGTCCGAGGCCGCGCGGTTCTCCTCGTTGATCACCGCGACCAGCACCGCCGCGGGCACCGCACGGGTGGACCGCACCAACCCGGCGGAGATGAGTCGGGACACCAGGCGGGAGACGCCGATGGACAGACCAACTCCCGGGTAGGTGTTCGCGCCGTCCGAAGCAAGCGTGTCGTAACGGCCACCGGAGCAGATCGAGCCCAGCTGCTCGTGCCCGACCAGCACCGTCTCGTAGACCGACCCGGTGTAGTAGTCCAGACCGCGGGCGATCTTCAGGTCGGCGACGACGACTCCCGGCGCACGCACGGCGGCGGCGTCGATCAGTTGACCCAGCTCGGTCAAGCCCTGGTCCATCAGCTCCGAGTCGACCCCGTGCGCGGCGGCCAGGGCCCGCACCCGGTCGATCACCGTCGAGTCCGAGCCGGAGATCGCGGCCAGGTCGAGGCACGCCTGCGCCTGGGACTCGGTGGCACCGGCGTCGGCGACCAGCAGCGCCGCGACCTTCTCCGGGCCGATCTTGTCCAGCTTGTCGATGCTGCGCAGCACGGCCTCGACGTCGTCCAGCCCGATGCCGCGGTAGAAACCTTCGGCCACCCGACGGTTGTTCACCAGGATCCGGACCTCGGGCACACCGATCTCGCGCAGTGCGCCCAGCGCCTCGGCCATCACCAGCGGCAGGTCGACCTCGTAGTGGTACGGCAGGTCGCCCGCGCCCACCACATCGATGTCGGCCTGCACGAACTCGCGGAACCGCCCGTCCTGGGGGCGCTCGCCGCGCCACACCTTCTGGATCTGGTAGCGCTGGAAGGGGAACGCCAGGTGTCCGGCGTTCTCCAGCACGTACCGCGCGAAGGGCACGGTCAGGTCAAAGTGCAGCCCGAGGCCCGCGTCCTTGCCTGACTCGTCCTGCTCCTGCAACCGGCGCAGCACATAGACCTCCTTAGAGGTCTCGCCCTTGCGCAGTAGCTGGTCCAGCGGCTCGACCGCCCGGGTCTCGATCCCGGCGAACCCGTGCAGCTCGAAGGTGCGGCGCAGGGTGTCCAAGACGTGCTGCTCGACGATCCGACCGTCGGGAAGCCATTCGGGGAAGCCAGAGAGTGGGGTGGGGCGTGCCATGTGGTTCATCCTGCCAGGTCGATCAGGAACGGATTGGTGGCCAGCTCCTCGGCGACCCGACTGGCCGGACCGTGCCCGGGCAGCACCACCGCGTCACTGGGCAGCGTCGCGATCACCTCGCGCAGAGTGGTGAGCATCGCCGGGTGGTCACCACCGGGGAGGTCGGTCCGGCCGATGGCACCGCGGAACACCACGTCGCCGGTGCACACCGCTGCCTCATCCAGGAGGTAGAGCGTGGAGCCTTCAGTGTGGCCGGGTGCATGCCGAGCGGTCAGCCGCACCGAGCCGAAGGTCAACTCCACATCCGCCGTCCGATCCGACTTGTCCTTGGCCGCGATCAGGTCGATCCGGGCAGGCCGACGCCACTGTGTCGACAGCCCCGACGACTGCAGGGCCGCGAACACCCCGGAGCGCACACCACCCAGCGGTGCCATCGGGTCGTCCATCCGGAAGGCGTCCCGGGCGTGGATCGTCACCGGAACGCCCGCCGCATCCGCGACCTGCGCCGCATCCCACACGTGGTCGGCGTGCCCGTGAGTCGCTAACACGCCCGTGACCCGGAGGCCACGATCGGCCACCACCCGAGCGACCTCCGGCGCGACCCCGCCGCCGACGTCGATCACCACGGTGTCGAGGTCGTCCGCCACGACCAGATAGCAGCACGCACCGAAAACAGGGGCAGTGAGCGTCAGGATCTGCATTCGCCCACGGTATCGGGGCCCTGGCCACCCCTGATGACGCTCCGTCGACGCTCAGAGTGCCGGTGTTCGGACCTCCCCCGCCTAGACTGTCCGCTGGCGCGGAGCCCCCGCGCGCCGTCGAGCCCCGAGGAGTGTGGCGTGCCGTCCAGCAAGCGCGAGCGCGAGTACGAGCGCCGTCGGTACGAGAAGTGGCAGGAGCGCCAGGCCGCCAAGCGCGCTCAGCGTCGACGCAACCAGCTGATCGCCGGTGGTGTGGTCGCCGTGTTGGTGGTCGCCATCGGTGTCACCACCGCTGTGCTGCTCGGACGCGACGACTCCGATGCGACGGCCACCCTCGATCCGACCCCGACCAGCACCGCACCGGTGATCGGCGGCGAGGCGCGCACCGGCAACGACGGTCAGCTCCCGGACAAGGCATTGGCCGAGGACCGTGAGTGGACCGGCACGCTCAGCCTCAACGAGGGCGAACTCGGCATCGAGCTGGACGGCGCAGCAGCCCCGCAAGCAGTGGCGAACTTTGTCACGCTGGCGCAGGAGGGCTACTTCGACGGCACCGACTGCCACAGGCTGACCACCAGCCAGTTGTACGTATTGCAGTGCGGCGACCCGACCGCCACCGGCAGCGGCGGCCCCGGCTACTCCTTCGGACCGGTGGAGAACGCCCCGAAGGACGGCGTCTACCCGGCTGGCACCATCGCGATGGCCCGCAGCCAGACAGCCGACAGCCAGGGTTCGCAGTTCTTCATCGTGTACGAGGACACCGAGCTGCCCGACGAGACCGGCTACACCGTGTTCGGCCAGGTCACGTCAGGACTCGACGTGATCCAGGCCATCGCTGACGCGGGTGTCGTGGACGGGGCCACCGACGGCCAGCCCGCGACGCGCGTCACCATCGAGGGAGTGGAGACCCAGTGACCGAGACCCCTGCCGATCAGCCCGGCACCGACACCCCCACCACCCCGCCCACCGACACCGACGGTGTGGCCGAGCCGACGACGGAGCCGGACGTGACCGCTGCCGACGAGAACCCCACCACCGAGACCCCGACCGTTGAGGCCGACGCCAGCGAGACCACGTCGGTTGAGCCGGAGACCTCGGCCCCCGCCGACGTTTCCGAGGCCACCGAAGTTCAGGCAGCTGCGGACGCTCCGGTCGAGTCGCCTGTCCCCGTGGAGGCTCCGGCAGACTCTCCCGCCGTGGCCGAGACCCAGGCCGATGCTCCGGTCCCCGCCGAGGCCGACTCGACCACTGCGGCGGCAACCTCCACCCCGGCCGCAGCCCCTCGCCCCCGCGCGCCCAAGCCCAGCGCCATGCGGCCTCGCCCGGGTGCGGCCCGTCCCGGCGGTGCGGCAGCTGCCCCCACCGCCCCGGTCGCCCCCACCCCCGTCCCGGACGACTCCGCCGAGGCGAAGGCCGCCGCTGAGTTCGGCCGGGTCGATGAGGAGGGCACCGTTTACGTCCGCGAGGCCGCGGGTGAGCGCAGCGTCGGTCAGTTCCCCGGTGCCTCCGCCGACGAGGCGCTGACCCTGTACGTTCGCCGCTTCCTGGACCTGCAGGCGAAGGTCACCGTGTTCGAGGCCCGGCTGCAGGCCACCGACCTCGCCGTCAAGGAGATCGACCAGACCCTCACCCGGCTGACCGAGGAGCTGGCCGAGCCGGCGGCTGTCGGCGACCTCGACGCCCTGCGTGCCCGCCTCGACTCACTGCGCACCGTCGCCGCCGAGCGTCGCGCGCAGGTCGAGGCCGAGCGTGCCGCCGCCAAGCAGGTCGCGGTCGAGGCCCGCACTGCCATTGTGGAGAAGGCGGAGAAGATCGCCGAGACCGACCCCGCGCGGATGCAGTGGCGCCCGGCCGGAGAGCAGCTGCGCGCCCTGCTGGACGAGTGGAAGGAAGCCCAGCGCACCGGGCCGCGCATCGACCGTCCCACCGAGGAGTCCCTCTGGAAGCGGTTCAGCCACGCCCGCACCACCTTCGACCGTGAGCGTCGGCATTACTTCGCCGAGTTGGAGACCCGCAATGCCTCCGCCAAGACGGTGAAGGAGCAGCTGGTCAAGGAGGCCGAGGCGCTCTCCGGCAGCACGGAGTGGGGTCCGACCGCCGGGAAGTTCCGCGACCTGATGACCCGCTGGAAGGCGGCTGGTCGTGCTTCCCGCAAGGACGACGACGCCCTGTGGGCGCAGTTCCGGGCCGCGCAGGACCGGTTCTTCCAGGCCCGGGACGAGCTCAACGCCGCCATCGATGAGGAGTACCGCGCGAACCTGGAGGTCAAGGAGGCGCTGCTCGCCGAGGCCGAGGCGATCGATGTCGCCGCCGACCTCACCGCGGCCAAGCGCGCGATCCGGTCGATCCAGGACCGCTGGGAGGCTGCGGGCAAGGTGCCGCGTGCGGACATCCAGCGGGTCGAGGGTCGGATGCGTGCGGTCGAGAACGCGATCCGGGATGCCGAGCAGGCCGAGTGGCGCCGCACGAACCCGGAGACCCGGGCCCGCGCTGAGGGCGCTGCCGCGCAGCTGGAGCAGGCGATCGCGCAGCTCGAGGACGACCTGGCCACCGCCAAGGCCGCCGGGAACGAGCGCAAGATCAAGGAGGCCCAGGCAGCGCTGGACGCCCGGCGTTCCTGGCTGGAGCAGGTGCAGCGGGCCGCGGACGAGTCCCGCGGCTGAGCCGATCTCACGGTCGAAGGGCCCGGAACCCGTGAGGTTCCGGGCCCTTCGACCGTCCACAGCCAACTCCCGCGGCCCGTCGTCCCCAGGTCGACCGTGCCGTGGTCGCCCGCGATCACGGGCTGAATGAGAGTGGGGCCATGACGACCCCCACGCTGACCGCCCCACCCGACTCCCCTGAGGCCGCCGCCCGGGACGACGGACTGTTCCGGCCCGCCGATCTCGGTTCGGTGGCCTGGCAGTTGCTGGTCCACGAGGGCGCGCTGCGCACCGTCGGCCCGGGGGTCGCCATCCCCGTGCGTCGACGTCCCTCCCCGGCCCATCGCGCGGCGGCGTTGACCGGGGTATTGCCCCGTGGCTGGTTGTTCGGTGGGGCCACCGCGTTCTGGGTGCATGTCGGCGGTGCCGGACCGAGCGCGCTCGCTGTCATCGGTCCCCCTGCCACCCATCTGCCGCCCGATGTCCCGGCGCGGGTGCTGCACCAGCAGGCGATGCCGGCGCGCGACCGGGTGGAGATCGCCGGGGTGCCGTTCACTTCCCCGGTGCGCACCGCGGTGGACCTGGCATGCCTCACGCCGCCGGAGACCGCGCTGCGCCGACTGCTCGAGTTGGCGGAGCACGGCGTGGATCTGCACGCGGCACTGAACCGACTGGCCGGATTGGGTCGCCAACGCGGGGTGGTGCGGGCCGACCGGGTGCTGCGCGAGGCTCTCCGACAGAGGTCCGCGGCGGCGTGAGACGCCCGGGTCAGACCGAACCGGTCGATCCGCCGGGTGGTGCCGCGACGTCCAGTCAGCCGCCGACCGGCTGTTCGGCCTTTGCCCCGGTGATCCGGTACACGTCGAACACGCCCTCGACCTTGCGTACCGCGGACAACACCGAGGCCAGGTGCGAGGGCTCGGCCATCTCGAAGACGAATCGTGACATCGCTACCCGGTCCCGGGAGGTCGACACCGACGCCGAGAGGATGTTCACGTGGCTGTCCGACAGCACCCGGGTGATGTCCGAGAGCAGACGCGACCGGTCCAGTGCCTCGACCTGGATCTGCACCAGGAACAGGCCACCGGTCCCCTGGCTCCATTCCACGTCGACCATGCGTTCGGGCTGCTGCCGCAACTGGGTGACGTTGATGCAGTCGGAGCGGTGCACGCTCACACCGTCGCCACGGGTGATGAAGCCGACGATGTCGTCCCCGGGCACGGGGGTACAGCACTTGGCGAGCTTCACCCAGATGTCGTCGACACCCTTGACGACCACACCGGGGTCACCGGTGCGCGGACGCCGGGTGGTCTGCCCGGGGCGCGCGGTCTCGGCGATGTCCTCTTCGGTGCCGGGCTCGCCGCCCATCGCCTGGACCAGCTTCTGCACCACCGACGCAGCGGAGGCCTGGCCCTCGCCGACCGCGGCGTAGAGCGCGGAGATGTCGGCGTAGCGCATCTCGTTGGCGAGGCCGACCAGCGCCTCGTGGGAGAGCAGACGCTGGATCGGCAGGTTCTGCTTGCGCATCGCTTTGGCGATGGCGTCCTTGCCCTGCTCGATGGCCTCTTCGCGGCGCTCCTTGGTGAACCACTGCCGGATCTTGTTCCGGGCGCGCGGGCTGGTGACGAATCCGAGCCAGTCACGCGACGGCCCGGCGGTCTCCGACTTGGAGGTGAAGACCTCGATGACGTCGCCGTTCTCCAGCTTGGTGTCCAGCGGGACCAGCCGACCGTTCACCCGGGCACCCATGGTGCGGTGACCGACCTCGGTGTGCACCGAGTAGGCGAAGTCCACCGGCGTGGCACCGGCGGGCAAGGCCATCACATCGCCCTTCGGGGTGAAGACGTACACCTCACCGTCGGCGATCTCGAAGCGCAGCGAGTCCAGGAACTCCGAGGGGTCCGCAGTCTCCTTCTGCCAGTCGACCAGCTGGCGCAGCCAGGTCATGTCCGCGCCACCGGCCTCGTCACCGGCCGGGCTCTTGGCGTTCTCCTTGTACTTCCAGTGCGCGGCCACCCCGTACTCGGCACGACGGTGCATGTCGTGGGTGCGGATCTGGATCTCCACCGGCTTCCCGCCGGGGCCGATCACCGTGGTGTGCAGCGACTGGTACAGGTTGAACTTGGGCATCGCGATGTAGTCCTTGAACCGGCCCGGGACCGGATTCCATCGCGCGTGCAGCGTGCCCAACGCCGCGTAGCAATCGCGCACGGTGTCCACCAGGACGCGCACGCCGACCAGGTCGTAGATGTCCGCGAAGTCACGTCCGCGCACGATCATCTTCTGGTAGATCGAGTAGTAGTGCTTCGGTCGACCGGTGACGGTGGCCTTGATCTTCGCGGTGCGCAGATCACCGCCGACCTGCTCGCGCACCACCGCCAGGTACTCCTCGCGAGCCGGAGCGCGCTCGGCGACCAGGTGCACGATCTCGTCGTAGA
Organism: Cellulomonas sp. NPDC089187; assembly: GCF_040685135.1. Taxonomy (NCBI): domain Bacteria; kingdom Bacillati; phylum Actinomycetota; class Actinomycetes; order Micrococcales; family Cellulomonadaceae; genus Cellulomonas; species Cellulomonas sp. NPDC089187. The sequence continues at coordinate 382,519 of NZ_JBFBHI010000001.1, forward strand.
CCTTGGGGTACAGGGTGGCGAAGGACAGGTCCTCCAGCTCCCACTTGATCGTGTTCATCCCGAGCCGGTGCGCCAGCGGGGCGTAGATCTCCAGCGTCTCGCGGGCCTTGCCCTCGGCCTTGTGGGCGGGCACGAACTTCCAGGTGCGGGCGTTGTGCAGCCGGTCGGCGAGTTTGATCACCAGCACCCGGATGTCCCGGGACATGGCGATCACCATCTTGCGGACCGTCTCGGCCTGCGCCGCATCGCCGTAGGTGACCTTGTCCAGCTTGGTCACGCCGTCGACCAGCATCGCGATCTCCGGCCCGTACTCACTGCGCAGCTGGTCGAGCGAGTAGTCGGTGTCCTCGACCGTGTCGTGCAGCAGCGCCGCGGCGAGGGTCGGCGGGGTCATCCCGAGTTCGGCCAGGATGGTGGCCACCGCCACCGGGTGGGTGATGTAGGGGTCGCCGCTCTTGCGCAGTTGCCCGCGGTGCGCCTTCTCTGCGGTGATGTAGGCGCGCTCGATCAGGGACAGATCGGCCCGGGGGTGGTTGGTCCGTACCGCCTGCAACAACGGCTCGATAGCGGCGGTCTGCGCGGGGACCCGGCCCTGGCCGAAGCGTGCCAACCGTTGCCGGACCCGGGCGGTGGCACCGGTGACCGCCGGGGTCTCCTGGGCGTCAGGGGTCCGCAGGGAATCCGCCATCACACCCACCTCCCCTCGGCCCGACACCGGGCACCACCGTCCCGAGCGGACGGATCACACGATTCTACGACCGGCTCAGCCCACGCTCAGCAGGGCGTTCACCGGATACCCCGCCAGCCGCTCACGGCCGGGCAGGAAGGTCAGATCCATCAGGAAGCTCAACCCCACCACCTCGGCACCGCATTCCTGCAGCAGCTCGATGGTGGCCAGCGCCGTGCCGCCGGTGGCCAGGACGTCATCGACGACCAGCACCCGCGAACCCGCCGGCACCGTGAAGGGGTGCACCTCGACCGTGGCCGACCCGTACTCCAGGTCGTACTCGCGGCTGGCCACCGGCCCGGGAAGCTTGCCCGCCTTACGAACCGGCACGAATCCGGCACCGAGCTCCAGCGCGACCGGGGCGGCGACGATGAAACCGCGCGCCTCCATCCCGGCGACCAGGTCGATCGGACCTGGAATCGCGTGGGCCATCGCCTTGATCGTCGCCTCGAAAGCGGAGTGGTCGGCCAGCAGCGGGGTGATGTCCTTGAAGATCACGCCCGGGTTCGGGTAGTCCGGCACGTCGCGGACGAGCTCGGCGATCCGGGCGGACAGCTGCGGATCATCGGTGAGGTTCTGCGAGGCGGTCATCAGCGGCCCTTCCGGCGAGGCTGGGCGGAGGTGCCCTGGTGGGAACCCGGGCGGATCTGCCCGGTCATGCGGACCGCGTCGGCGGTGGTGACGTCACCGGTGGCCCCGACCGTGGCAGAACGCGCGGCCAGCACCTTGGCGGTGTGCTCCTGGATCGACTTCTCCCGCAGACGGAACGCGACCTCCAGCGGGGTGGCCAGGAACACCGAGGAGAACGCCCCGACGAACATGCCGACGAACAGCGCGAGCGCGATGTCCCGCAGCGTGCCGGCCCCGAGCACGAACGCTCCGATGAACAGGATCGCCGCGACCGGGAGCAATGCCACCACGGAGGTGTTGATCGAGCGCACCAGGGTCTGGTTGACCGCCAGGTTCGCGCGCTCCTCGTAGGTGGCCTTGCTCTGCTCGGTGACCGCGATGGTGTTCTCGCGCACCTTGTCGAAGACCACCACGGTGTCGTAGACCGAGTAACCGAGGATGGTCAGGAACCCGATCACGGTCGCGGGGGTGACTTCCCAGCCGACCGCGGCGTAGACCCCGACGGTGACCGCGATGTCGTGGAACAGCGCGATGATCGCCGCCGCCGCCATCCGCCAGTTGCGGAAGTAGATCGTCATCACCACGGCCAGCAGCACCAGGAAGACCACCAGCGAGGTGCCGGCCTTCTTGGAGACGTCCGCGCCCCAGGTCGGGCCGATGAAGGAGCTGGCGACATCGTCCTCGGTGACGTCGTACGCGTCCTCCAGGGCGGTGCGGACCTGCTCCACCTGATCGTTGCTCAGCTCGGCGGTCTGGATCCGGATCGAGGACGAGCCGACGGTCGTCACCCGTGGCACCTCGTCCGGCGCGACCTCGGTGACGGCGTCGATCGCGGGCTGCTGCTCGGTGGAGCTCACGTTGGAGACGGTGAACTCCGAGCCGCCACGGAACTCGATACCCGCTTGCAGGCCCGGCTTGAACAGCAGCACTGCGGCCACGAGCACCAGCACGCCGGCGATGGTGAACCACATCCGGCGGCGGCCGACGATGTTGTACGACCGGCGACCGGTGTAGAGGTCATTGCCCCACTGGGCGAAGTTCACAGCCATCAGTCGTTCCCCTCGGTGCGCTTCTCGGCCGGGGCGGTGTCCTGCGGCTGATCGTCGGGTGCGGGTCCGGGATCACCGGTGCTGGTGTCCGCAGTGCTGGCGTCCGTGTTGATGTCCGCGGTGCTGGGGTTCACCGTGTCCTCGGACTCCCCCGTGGACGTTGGCGCTGTCGCGGCCCGTTCGGCTGCCTTGGCGGCTGCGCGCCGTTCGGCGATGGTGCCGCCGGCGACGGTGGTGGCGACCAGCGGGTTGCTGCTCGACAGTGCCTCGGACTCCTCGCCCGCGGCCTCGGCACGACCGGTCGACACCCGGCCACGGCCGACGTAGCGGGTCGCACCGGCCGCACCCAGGCGGCGCGGGTCCAGACCGGACAGCGGGTGACCGCTGCCGAAGAACTTCGTCTTGGCGATCAGCAGCATCACCGGGTGGGTGAAGACGAACACGATCAGCAGGTCGAGCAGCGTGGTCAGACCGAGCGTGAAGGCGAAGCCCCGCACCGACCCGACAGCCAGGAAGTACAGCACGACCGCAGCCAGGAAGTTCACCGCGTCGGAGGCCAGGATGGTGCGGCGCGCCCGCTCCCAGCCACGATCGACAGCGGCGACCAGGGTGCGGCCCTCGCGCAGCTCATCGCGGATGCGTTCGAAGTACACGATGAACGAGTCGGCGGTGATACCGATCGCCACGATCAACCCCGCCACACCGGGCAGCGAGAGCCGATACCCCTGCGTCCAGGACAACAGGGTGATCACGCCGTAGGTGAGCACCGCGGCGATCACCAGCGACAGCACGGTGACCATGCCCAGCGCCCGGTACTGGAACAGCGAGTAGATGACGACCAGCAGCAGACCGATCAGACCCGCGATCAGGCCCTTCTCCAGCTGCTCGGAACCGAGCGTGGCCGAGATCTGCTCCTCGGACTGCACCTCGAAGGAGATCGGCAGCGCACCGAACTTGAGCTGGTTGGCCAGAGTGGTCGCGGTCTCCCGGTTGAAGGAGCCGGAGATCTCCGCCTTGCCGTCCGAGATGATCGTGCCGGTGGACAGCGACGGCGCGGAGATGACCAGGCCGTCCAGCACGATGGCGAACTGGTTCTGCGGCGTGGTCAACGCCTGCAAGCGGGTGGTGATCTCCTTGAAGTCCTGGGTGCCGGTGCGGTCGAACTCCAGGTTCACGACCCACTGACCGGTGGAGACGCCGGTGGAGCTGACGCCGATGCCGGAGGAGGCGTTGGAGATGTGGTCACCGGTGATCTCCACCGGACCGAGGATGTACTTGATCGTGCCCGTCGGGTCGCAGGTGACCAGCGCGGTGTCCGGGTCGGCGGTCTCGCCACCGGTCAGGTTCGCGGGGTCGGTGCAGTCCAGCTCGTTGAAGCGGGTCAGCACGTCCTCGGTGACGTAGTAGTTGATGTCGCTCGGCGACTCCGGGCCCGTGGTGCTGGTGCCATCGGTGGCCTGCGGGGTCGGCTCCGCGGTCGGCTCGTCCGTGGCCGAGGCATTGCGCACCACCGCCTCGTCGGAGGTGGCGACCGCGTTCTGGAACACCGCCTCGGTGGAGGCCGAGGAGTTCTGCGCCGTCGCACCATCGGTCGGCTCAGCGGTGGCCTGCGCCGACGGGTCAGCGGTCGCAGCGGCGGACGGGTCAGCCGTCGCGGCGGCCGACGGGTCGGCGGTGGCCGCGTCCGTGCTGGTCGGCGTGGGGTCGGCGTAGGTCAGCACCGGCCGGAACTCCATCTGGGCGGAGGTCCGCACCAGATCGAGCGTGGCCTCACTCGGCCGCCCGGGCAGGGCGACGACGATGTTGGACCCGCCCTGGCTGGTGATCTCCGCCTCGGCGACGCCGGAGGAGTCGACTCGCTGCCGGATGACCTCGATCGCCTGCTGGATCGTCTCGGAGCTGACGCTCGAGTTGTCCTCGGTCTTCGGGGCAAGGATCAGCTGGGTGCCGCCCTCGAGGTCGAGCGCGAGCTTGGGGGTCCAGGTCGCGTCAGACCACTTGTTCCCCGCGAAGACCGCGGCGAAGACGGCGACGATCAGGACCACCAGCGTGATCAGCGTGCGCGCCGGGTGGTGCCGGCGGCGTGTGGGAGGGGCCAACGATCTTCTTCTCTCGTGCGCGTACCGCCCGCGGAATGCGGGCGGTACGGATGGTAGGGCCCCGGACGGCTGAACTCCGGGAACGTGCCCGATCGGGTCAGTAGTTCTTCGGCTGCTTCGTGCCGTCCTCGTCACCGAAGGGCTCGATGGTGGTGCCCTCCTCGACGGTGGTCGTACCGGTGGCGGCGAACTCGTCGGCGTCGGAGTCCTCGACCTGGTCGTCCTCCTCGACCGGCGGGTCGACCAGCTTGGCGATCGCGGCCTTCAACCAGCGGGTCTCATTGCCCGGGGTCGACTCGAGGGTGACGACATCGCCCTCGACCGAGACCACGGTGCCGAACAGGCCGGAACCGGTCATGACCTCCTGGCCGGGCTGCAGGCTGTCCCGAAAGCTGACCGCCTCCCGCTGCTGCTTGCGCGCACGGCTCGACATGAACCACATGGCGGCCACGCCGATGACGAGGATGATGATCAGTTCCACGGTGCTCCCTCACGAATGACGTCCACCGCAGTCTAGGTGCCACGGCTCCGGGGCTCCTAACGACCGCCGAAGACCGGCAGTTCCCGGGACGCCGCCCGGTCGCGTACTGGTTCAGCCGAAGAGCGTCCCAGTCGGAGCGGGTGCAGACAGGCCCAGATGCGCCCAGCCCTCGGCGGTGGCCACCCGGCCCCGCGGTGTGCGACCGATCAGCCCCTCGCGGACCAGGAACGGTTCGGCCACCGTCTCGACCGTCTCCGGCTCCTCACCCACCGCCACTGCCAGGGTGGTCAGACCGACCGGCCCGCCGCCGAACCGGGTGCACAGCGCGGTGAGCACCGCCCGGTCCAGTCGGTCCAGCCCCCGATGGTCGACCTCGTAGACCTCCAGCGCGGACCGAGCCGCCGCCAAGGTCAACTCACCGGTCCCCCGGACCTGCGCCCAGTCCCGGACCCGGCGCAGCAGACGGTTGGCGATCCGGGGCGTGCCGCGCGACCGGGAGGCGATCTCCGCGGCGGCCTCGACCTCCAGCGGAACGCCCAACAGCCCGGCGGAGCGCATCAGCACCCGCTCAAGCTCGCCATCAGCGTAGAAGTCCAGGTGCCCGGTGAACCCGAATCGATCGCGCAGCGGAGCGGGTAGCAGACCCGCCCGGGTGGTCGCGCCCACCACGGTGAACGGCGGCAGCGACAACGGGATCGCGCTGGCCCCGGCACCCTTGCCGACCACCACATCGACCCGGAAGTCCTCCATCGCGACGTAGAGCAGCTCCTCCGCCGGGCGCGCCAGTCGGTGGATCTCGTCCAGGAACAGCACCTCGCCCTCCTCCAAGGAGGACAGAATTGCGGCCAGGTCACCGGCGTGTTGGATCGCCGGTCCGCTGCTCACCCGCAGTGAGGTGCCCAGCTCAGCGGCGATGATCATCGCCAGCGTGGTCTTGCCCAGGCCGGGCGGTCCGGACAGCAGCACATGATCGGGCGTGCGACCCCGGGCCAGCGCGGACTGCAAGACCAGCGACAGCTGCTCACGGACCACCGGCTGCCCGACGAACTCGTCCAGGTGTCGGGGTCGTAGCGCGGCCTCGGCGGCACGTTCCAGATCGTCCGCACCGGCGCGGACCAGGGATTCTCCCCCGTCATCCTCGGGCAGCAGATCCTCAGCCACGGTTCGCCCCGAGTCCACGCAGCGCGGCGCGGAGCACACCCGCGACCTCCTCGGGACCGATCGGCCCGTCGACATCCGCCAGCACGCCTGCGACGGCCTCCTGTGCCACCTTCACGTTCCAGCCCAGACCGACCAGCGCCTCGACGACCTCGTCCCGGCGATCGACCGCCGCCGAAGGGGTCGGCGTGCCACTCAGGCCATCACCGACCGGCGCGCCCAGGCGATCACCGAGCTCCAGCACGATCCGCTGCGCGCCCTTCTGCCCGATCCCGGGCACCCGCTTGAGCGCCGCCAGGTCCTCGGCGGCCACCGCGCGCCGCAGACCGTCCGGGGTGTGCACCGCCAGCATCGCCAGCGCGAGCCTGGGCCCGACACCGGAGACCGACTGCAACACCTCGAAGACGTCGCGCTCGTCGTCGTCACCGAAGCCGAACAGGGTGAGCGAGTCCTCCCGGACCACCATCGAGGTGGCCAGTCGCGCCTCGTGGCCGACCCGCAGCGCGGCCAACGTCGTCGGCGTGGCCTGCACCAGCATCCCGACACCGCCGACCTCGACCACCGCAGCGTCCAGCCGCACCGTCAGCACCGTCCCGCGCACCGAGGCGATCACGGCGGGTTCCTTCCATTCGACAACAGGGGTCCACTGCGGGGCAGTCTGCCACGGGTGCGAACAGGTGTACGAACGACACGCAGTCAGGCGCGGACGCGGCGCGCCTTCTGCTCGGCCTCGGCCCAGGCGCGCTGTGCCGCGGTCATCGCCCCGGGTGCCCGCTGCGGACCGCCCACCGCGCCGGCCGGTCGCCACAGATGGGTGATAGCGATGGCCAACGCATCGGCGGCGTCGGCGGGTTTGGGGACCTCGGTCAGGCGCAGCAGCCGGGTGACCATCTGCTGCACCTGGGGTTTGTCCGCCCGCCCGTTGCCGGTGACGGCGGCCTTCACCTCGCTGGGTGAGTGCAGAGCGACCGGGATCTTGCGCCGGGCCGCAGCCAGCATCGCGATACCGGTCACCTGTGCGACACCGATCACCGAGTCCAGGTTGTCGTGCGCGAAGATCCGCTCGATGGCGACCGTGTCCGGGGCGTGCTCCTCCAACCACACGTCGAGCTGGTCCCCGATCCGGAGCAGGCGCTGGTCGATGTCCTCGTCCGGACCGGAGCGGGCCACTCCGACGGCGACCATCTGCACCCGTCTACCGGAGAGCCCGTCCACGACCCCCAGGCCGCAGCGGGTCAGGCCAGGGTCGATGCCGAGCACGCGCATGCCCTCATCCTCGCAGCCCGACCGGCGGACACGACGACGCCCCGCCGCGGAGGACCGGGGCGGGGCGTCGTCGGGAAGGCTCACTCCTCGTCGAGGGCGGCCATCACCTCATCCGAGGCGTCAAAGTTGGTGAAGACGTTCTGCACGTCGTCCGAGTCCTCCAGCGCGTCGATCAGGCGCAGGATCTTGCGGGCACCCTCGACGTCGACCTCGACCTGGGTGGCGGGGTAGAACACCGAATCGGCGGAGTCGTAGTCGATCCCGGCCTCCTGCAGTGCGGTGCGGACCGCGACCAAGTCGGTGGCCTCGCACAGCACCTCGAAGGAGTCACCCATCTCCGTGACCTCCTCCGCGCCGGCGTCCAGCACCGCCATGGTGATGCTGTCCTCGTCGGTGCCCTCGGCGGGGACCATGACGACGCCCTTGCGGGAGAAGACGTAGGCCACCGAACCCGGGTCGGCCATCTGACCGCCGTTGCGGGTGAAGGCCACCCGGACGTCCGAGGCGGCGCGGTTGCGGTTGTCGGTCAGACACTCGACCAGGACCGCGATACCGCCGGGGCCGTAGCCCTCGTACATGATCGTCTGGTAGTCGGCGCCGCCGGCCTCCAGACCGGAGCCGCGCTTGACCGCGCGGTCGATGTTGTCATTCGGGACCGAGGACTTCTTGGCCTTCTGGATCGCGTCGACCAGGGTCGGGTTGCCCGCGGGGTCACCGCCGCCGACCCGGGCGGCCACCTCGATGTTCTTGATCAGCTTGGCGAACAGCTTGCCGCGCTTGGCGTCGATCGCCGCCTTCTTGTGCTTGGTGGTGGCCCACTTGGAGTGCCCCGACATCGGTTACCTACCCCTCGATCCCTGGTGTGTGTCTACGGATCCGCGCCAGCGACACCGCCGCTCGACCACCCCTCAAGGGCGTGTCCCCGCAGCCGCCTCGCGGACCATCTCCACGAATAAGCGATGCACCCGCGTGTCGCCGGTGACCTCCGGATGGAAGGACGTGGCGAGCAACGAGCCCTGGCGCACCGCGACAATCCTACCGGCGGCCGGCCCGGACTCGACGCGGGCGAGCGCGGTGGCGGCGGGTCCGACCTCCTGCACCCACGGCGCGCGGATGAACACGGCGTGCACCGGACGTTCGGTCGACTCCGGGATGCCGTCGATCCGTAGGTCCGTCTCGAAGGAGTCCACTTGCCGCCCGAAGGCATTGCGTCGGACGGTCACATCGAGTCCGCCCAGCGTGCGCTGCCCCTCGATCCCGCCTTCGATCCGGTCGGCGAGCAGGATCATCCCGGCGCACGATCCGTACGCGGGCATCCCCGCGGCCAGGCGCTCGCGCACCGGCCCGTCCAGCTCGAAGGCGCGCAGCAGCTTGTCGATGGTGGTCGACTCCCCACCGGGCAACACCAGTGCGTCCACCGCGTCTAGCTCACTGCGGCGACGCACCGGAACTGCGGTCGCACCGGAGTCGGTGAGCGCGGCCAGGTGCTCACGAACGTCACCCTGCAGGGCGAGGACGCCAATGGTCGGATTCACCCGCACATCCTACGAATCCCCGCAACCCGGGCCGCCCGGGTCAGGAGCACGCAGGTCAGGCTGACTCCGCGTCGGCCACGGAGAGCTCGGACCAGTGCTGGATCTGGTCCGCCAGCAGATCAAGGCCGCGCAGCAGGGCGGAGCGCTCGGCCGCCAGCGACACCCGGACCATCCCCTCACCACCGGCCCCGAAGGCGCTGCCCGGCGACACGGCGACATGGCGCTCATCTAGCAGGCGCAGTGCGAAGGCCTCGGAGTCGCCGGTCGCCGCGGAGATGTCGACCATCAGGTAGAACGCACCCTCCGGGCGCACGCAACCGATCCCCCGGGCGGTGAGCAGCTCGACGGCGGCATCCCGGCGTTCCCGGTAGGAGTCGACCGCTGCGGCGACCTCCTCCTGGGGGCCGGTCACTGCCGCCAACGCCGCACGCTGCCCCACGGAGGACGGGCAGGCGACGGTGGCCTCGGCGACCTGACCGAGCAGGTCGATCACCTGCTCATTGCGCGAGACCGCATAGCCGATCCGCCAGCCCGTCATCGCGTAGGTCTTGGAGAAGCTGAAGAAGGTCACCACCCGGTCGTCGGTGTCGAAGGTGCCGGGGCTGATGTGCTCGGCACCGAAGGTGATCGCCTCGTAGCACTCGTCGGAGAACACCCACAGGTCGTGACGGCGGGCCAGCTCCACCACACCGGCCAGCAGGGGCGCGGGGTACATCGCCCCGGTGGGGTTGTTCGGCGAGCAGACCACGATGACCCGGGTCTGCGGGGTCAGCGCGGCCTCGATGTCGTCCAGCGTCGGCACGAATCCGTTCTCTGCCCGCGCCGGGTACGTCTGCACGTCGACCCCGGCGGAGACCGCGGCCATCCGCCAGTTCGGGAACTCCGGATCGGGCAACAGGATCGACTCCCCTGGCCCGGCCAGCGCGCTGATCGCCATCGCCAGACCGTGCATCGCACCGTGCGAGACCACGATGTCGTCCGCAGTGACATCCAACCCGTTCACCCGACGGACCTTCTCCGCCAGGGCAGCGCGCAGCTCGGGCTCACCGGTGCTGGAGGTGTAGGCGGTGTGCCCGGCGGCTGCGTCGCGTGCGGCGGCGGCCACCACATGGGCGGGGGTGGTCGCGTCCGGCTCGCCGATCTCCAACCGGATGGCCTGCGGGTCGCGCATCGCCAGTTCCATCAAGGTCCGGATGCCGGAGCGGTGGATGCGGGTGGCGGGTGAGGTCGAGATCGGCACGCGCCGACGATACCCCGAGTTGTTACTACCCAGTACGGTTCAGTCGTACTGGAGGCCCAGGTGCCGGGTGACCCCGTCCCATCCGGTCAGCAGCGGGCGGACCAGGTCAGCGAGTCCCTCGGGGAAGACCTCGATCCGCACATCCGCGAGCTCGTCCAGGGACCACCAGCGCATCTCGTCCAGCACGGAGACCTCCAACTCAGTCCAGCCGTCCGAGGCGAGCACCGCATCACCGGCGATCCGGGCCAGGAACACCTCCTCGTCCTGACGGCACCGCTGCGCCACGAAGTCGAAGATCGCCGAGCGGGTGAGCACCGGCCCGATCAGTGCGTCGGCGTCCACCACCAGGCCGGTCTCCTCGAAGACCTCGCGAACCGCTCCCTGCCGGGGCGACTCCCCCGGTTCCAACCCGCCACCCACGGTGAACCACCAGCTGCGCTCCGGCTGGTCGATGTCATGCCCCCGCACCAGCAGCAGGCGGTCGGCCTCGTCCACCAGCAGCACCCGGGCGGCACGCCGGTACGGCAGACCATCGGGGCCGGGCTGCCAGTCAGGGCCGAGCCCTGCGGGCGACGCGGCAGAACCCGGGGACGGGACCGGCCCGCCACTCCCCGAGGGGTGCGACGGGCCGGAGCCGGACGGAGTCGAGTTCACCAGCCGCGCTCGGCCAGACGGTGCGGCACCGGCACGTCGTCGACGTTGATGCCCACCATCGCCTCGCCCAGACCACGGGAGACGTTCGCGATCACGTCCGGGTCGTCGTAGAAGGTGGTGGCCTTCACGATCGCGGCGGCGCGCTCGGCCGGGTTGCCGGACTTGAAGATGCCGGAGCCGACGAACACGCCCTCAGCGCCCAGCTGCATCATCATCGCGGCGTCGGCCGGGGTGGCGATGCCGCCCGCGGTGAAGAGCACCACCGGGAGCTTGCCGTTCTTCGCGACCTCGGCGACCAGCTCGTAGGGCGCCTGCAGCTCCTTGGCGGCCAGGAACAGCTCGTCCTCGGGCAGCGACGACAGCCGACGGATCTCGTCGCGCAGGGTCCGCATGTGGGTGGTGGCGTTGGAGACGTCCCCGGTGCCGGCCTCGCCCTTGGAGCGGATCATCGCCGCGCCCTCGGTGATCCGGCGCAGCGCCTCGCCCAGGTTGGTCGCACCGCAGACGAAGGGCACGGTGAACTGCCACTTGTCGATGTGGTGGGCGTAGTCGGCCGGGGTCAGCACCTCGGACTCGTCGATGTAGTCGACGCCCAGCGCCTGGAGCACCTGCGCCTCGACGAAGTGCCCGATCCGGGCCTTGGCCATCACCGGGATCGACACGGCGTTCACGATGCCGTCGATCAGGTCCGGGTCGCTCATCCGGGCCACGCCGCCCTGGGCGCGGATGTCCGCGGGCACCCGCTCCAGCGCCATCACGGCCACCGCACCGGCGTCCTCGGCGATCTTGGCCTGCTCGGCGGTGACCACGTCCATGATCACGCCGCCCTTGAGCATCTCGGCCATGCCGCGCTTCACCCGGGCGGTGCCGACCACGGCGTCGCTGCTGGTGGGGGTGGTGGTGCTGTCGGTCACAGTGCCCTCGCAGTTCATGGTGTCAGCGGCTTGCGTGCGGTCATGGTAGTCCCGAGCGGGGGTCACCCGGTCGACGATTCCGGCGGCGTCCCGGCGGCGCCGAGTGCATGGGGCCAGGCGTCGTCGAGTTCCAGCGTCTGCGGCAGCGGCGCACGTCCGGCCAGGCGGAACGTCCGGATCGCCCAGCCGCGCCGCATCCGCTGGGCTTGGGCGACCGCCTCGTTGTGGAACCGGCGGGCGAGCTGCACCCGGTACCAGGCGTCAGCCAGCGCATCGAGCAGGTCACCGCCGCCGGGCTCCTCGCGCAGCTCAGCAACCTCCTCTGGGTCGTCCAGCACCTCGCGCAGGGTGGCGGACAGCTCGGACTCGACGGTTCCGCGGTCCGCAGTGCCCACCGGCGCGGCGATTCCGGCGGGCAGCGGTGCCATCCCCGCAGTCTCCGGGCGTCCGGCGTTGATCGACGCCCAGGCTGCCTCACCGACCAGCACGGAACTGACCGGGTCCAACATGCCGGAGGCGGACAGGGTGGACGCGGCCGAGGCGCGGCGCAGCAGTTGGGTGTCCACCACCGCGCGGGAGGCGACCACCTTGCGATGCAGCCGGTCGATCCGGTTGGCGGTGACCCACAGCCACCAGACGATCAGCAGGACGACGGCCACCACGATGACCGCGATCTCGCTCCAGGTCATGCGTCCTCCCCGCGCCAGCGCCGCAGTCGACCGCGCACCGAGGACGGGTCCTCGCCCACCGGGGCGTGCCCGCTCTCCACGGCCATCTCGTACACGGTGAGGATCTGGTGGGTCACGGTCGACCAGTCGTAACGCATCACCGCCGCGGAGCCCAGATCCGCCAGCTCGGCGCGCCGCTGCGGGTCCGCCAGCAGGCCGGTCAGCACCCGGGCCAGATCGGCACCGTCGCCGGTGCGGAACAGCTCACCGGCGTTGCCCTCGTCCAGCACCCGCCGGAAGGCACCCAGGTCGCTGGCCACCACCGGGGTGTGCGCGCTCATCGCCTCGACCAGCACGATCCCGAAGGACTCCCCACCGGTCTGCGGTGCGACATAGGCGTCGACGGAGCGGAACAGCGCTGCCTTCTCCGCGTCGCTGACCCCGCCCAGGAACTCCACCGCCTCCGCGTCGTCCCCGATCAGCTCGCGGACCTCAGCAGGGCCGGTGTCACCGCGACCGGCGATCAGGAACCGCACCCCCGGAATGGCCCGACGCACCGCGGGCACAGCCTCCAGCAGCACCGGCAGCCCCTTGCGCGGCTCGTCCAACCGGCCGAGGAACGCGACCGTCGGACGCTCCGGGGTCCCGGTCCACTGCGGGTCGGTGTCCGCCTGCGCGAAGTGGTCGACGTATACGCCGTTGGGGATCACCACCGCGTCACCGCCCAGATGGTCGACCAGCGTCCTGCGGGCATCCTCGGAGACGGCGATCCGGGCGCTGATCTTCTCCAACGACTGCCGGACCAGCGGGTAGGCGACCTGCAACGAGCGAGACCGCTGCTGCGAGGAATGGAAGGTCGCCACCACCGGACCGTCGGCGATCCACAGCGCCAGCATGGACAGCGACGGGCTCATCGGCTCATGCAGGTGCAGCACGTCGTACTGCCCAGCCTCCAACCAGCGACGCACCCGGGCGGCAGTGAGCGGGCCGAAGGCGAGCCGCGCCACCGAGCCGTTGTAGCGCACCGGCACCGCCCGTCCGGCGGAGGTCATGTAGTCCGGAATCGGGGTGTCCTCGTCGGCGGGGGCGAGCACGCCGACGGTGTGCCCCCGGGCGATCAGCGCCTCGGCCAGGTCTCGGATGTGGAACTGCACCCCACCCGGCGCGTCAAAGGAGTACGGGCAGACGATGCCGACTCGCAGCGGTCGCTCCGGTGGGCGCAGCGCGTCCAGGGCGCTGCTCATTCCCCGGCCTCCGCCAGGGTGCGGGCGTAGCGCTCCGGGTCCAGGTCGGCGACGAAGACCCGCTGCAGCATGTGCCAGTCCTGCGGGTGACGCCGGATGCCGTCGGCCAGGTGATCCACCCACTGCTGAGTGAGCGCGGGCACCCGCTCCTTCTTCGGCAGCTCCGGGTCCGGGGTCAGGATCGGGGAGAACTCCACCACGATCCCCCACCCGGTGCCGGCCGCACGGCGACGTTCGCCGTGCAGACGCTCATAGCGGATCACCGTGGTGCACAGCGGCGCCCCGGTGGAGATCGCCAGCGCTGCCGGTCCAGCCGCGACCCGGGCGCGCTCCCCGAACAGGTCGACCTCGACACCGCGGGCGGTCAGGTCACGGTCGGCCAGCAGCGGCACCAGCCCCCCGCCGGGCCGACGAATACCGCGCACCAGCTCCCGGAACACGCCGCCACCGCCACCGGACAGCGGGACGATCTCCAGCCCGAGGCTCTCCCGGAAGGCCAGGAACTCCTGGAACAGCGCCTCCGGCTTCAGACGTTCGGCCACCGTGAGGGTGCGGCCGAGGTTGCGGGTGGCCCAGGCGCCAGCCAGATCCCAGTTGCCCAGGTGCCCCAGTGCCATCACGACCATCTCGCCTTCGCGCATCCGGTCGACCACGCTCAGGTCACCGGCGAGGCGAACCCGAGCGTCGACCTGCTCCGGACGCACACCCACCAGCGCGAATGCCTCACCGAAGTACCGCATGTACGAGCGCATCCCGGCCAGGGACAGTCGGCGCAGCGCCTTGTCGTCCAGCTCCGGGCGCACACGGCGCAGGTTGCTCTCCAGCCGCCGCACACCGTCCCCGCGCCGCCACCAGGCCACATCGGCGACCAGGCGGAACGCACCCCTCACCACGGCATCGGGCAGCTTGCCAGTGATCCGCCACGCGGTGGCGTAGACCTTGGCGACGTCGATCCTCATCGGGTCACCGCCTGACGCCGCACGGTGGCCATCCGCTGCACCACGGTGATCAGCGAGGCCAGAGCTAGCAGACCCAGGACAACGACCAGCACCGCGGCAGGCAACCCGGCCCCGACCACACAGGTGGCGACCAGCACCGCGACCAGCCGGTCCGCACGCTCGGCGATCCCGACCTTGGCGGTCATCCCCAGCCCCTCGGCTCGGGCCCGGGCATAGGGAACGATGGACCCGAGCACCAGGCAGGCCAGCGCCAGGGCGACGCCCCAGTCCGCCAGCGCGCCGTCCTGCCCGACGAACCACAGCACCAGCCCAGTGAAGATCGCTGCATCGGCGAACCGGTCCAGCGTCGAGTCCAGGAATGCCCCCCAGTCACCGGAACGCCCGGCCCGGCGCGCCATCACCCCGTCCAGCGAGTCGGTCAGCACGAAGGCCCCGATCACCAGACTGCCGGCGAGCAGGTGCCCGGTCGGCAGCAGAATCAGCGCGGCCAGGACGACGATCACGGTGCCGGTGATGGTCACCGCATCCGGCGAGACTCCCCAGCGCAGCAGTCGGTCGGCCACCGGGGTGAAGATCCGGGTGGCGAAGCCTCGCAGGCGATCCATCAGTGGTCCTCCCCAGGCCACGCGGCGGCGAGGCGGGTCCGTGTGTCAGCGAGCAGTTCGGGCAGCGCCCGGGTCCGACCGACGATCGGCAGGAAGTTCGCGTCCCCGGCCCACCGTGGCACAACGTGCTGGTGCAGGTGAGCGGCGATCCCCGCCCCGGCGACATCGCCCTGGTTCATGCCCAGGTTGAATCCGCCGGGTCCGGAGACCTCACGCAGCACGGTCATCGCGGTCCGGGTGAGCTCCCCGACCTCCGCAACCTCCTCGGTGGTCAGTTCGGTGTAGTCCGCCACGTGCCGGTAGGGGCAGACCAACAGGTGCCCCCCGTTGTAGGGGTAGAGGTTCATCAGCACGAAGGCACGCTGCCCGCGGGCGACGATCAACCCGTCCTCATCGGAGAGTCCGGGCGCACGGCAAAACGGGCAGCCGTCACCGGCGGCGCGATCGGCGGGCTTGTTCTCCCCGCCGATGTACGCCATTCGGTGCGGCACCCACAGTCGACCGAAGCCGTCCGGCACGCCGGGCAGCTCCGCGGCGTCCTCCACCTCCATGCTCAGACCTGAGCGTGCTCGCGGACCGCGGTGACGATCCGCTGCACCGCGTCGGCCACCGGCACCCCGTTCTCCTGCGAGCCGTCCCGGAACCGGAAGGACACCGCACCGGCCTCGGCGTCCTCACCACCGGCGATCAGCACGAAGGGGATCTTCTGGGTGGCGGCGTTGCGGATCTTCTTGCCGAACCGATCATCGGAACGGTCCACCTCGGCACGGATGCCCTGGGCGCGCAGCTGGGAGACCACGTCGGACAGGTACTCGTCAAAGGCCTCGGCCACCGGCACCGCCAGCACCTGCACCGGCGCGAGCCAGGCCGGGAACGCGCCCGCATAGTGCTCGGTCAGCACCGCGAAGAACCGCTCGATGGAGCCGAAGAGTGCACGGTGGATCATCACCGGGCGCTGCCGGGTGCCGTCCGGGGCGGTGTACTCCAGCTCGAATCGCTCCGGCAGGTTGAAGTCCAGCTGAATGGTCGACATCTGCCAGGTCCGGCCGATGGCGTCCCTGGCCTGCACCGAGATCTTCGGACCGTAGAAGGCCGCACCGCCCGGGTCCGGCACCAGGTCCAGACCGGACTCGGTGGCCACCTGCCGCAGGGTCTCGGTGGCCTCCTCCCAGGTGGCGTCGTCGCCGACGAACTTCTCCGGGTTCTTGGTGGACAGCTCCAGGTAGAAGTCGTCGAGGCCGTAGTCCTTGAGCAGGTCCAACACGAAGGTGAGCAGGCTGGTCAGCTCGTCCTTCATCTGGTCGCGGGTGCAGTAGATGTGCGCGTCGTCCTGGGTGAAACCGCGGGCACGGGTCAAGCCGTGCACCACCCCCGACTTCTCATACCGGTAGACGGTGCCGAACTCGAACAGCCGCAGCGGCAGCTCCCGGTACGACCGTCCCCGGGAGTCGAAGATCAGGTTGTGCATCGGGCAGTTCATCGGCTTGAGGTAGTAGTTCTGCCCCTGCTTGGTGATGTTGCCGTCGGCGTCCCGCTCCTCATCCAGCTGCATCGGGGGGTACATGCCCTCGGAGTACCAGTCCAGGTGCCCGGAGATCTCGAACAGGTGCTGCTTGGTGATGTGCGGGGAGTTGACGAACGAGTACCCGGCCTCGACGTGCTTGCGCCGGGAGTACTCCTCCATCTCCATCCGGATGAGGCCGCCCTTGGGGTGGAACACCGCCAGCCCGGAGCCGATCTCGTCCGGGAAGGAGAACAGATCCAGCTCGGTGCCCAACCGGCGGTGGTCACGACGCTCCGCCTCGGCGATCCGGTCCAGGTACGCCTTGAGCTCGTCCTTGGTCGGCCATGCGGTGCCGTAGATCCGCTGCAACTGCGGATTCTTCTCCGACCCGCGCCAGTAGGCCGCCGCCGACCGGGTCAGCTGGTAGCCGTTGCCGAGCAGCTTGGTGCTGGGCAGGTGCGGGCCGCGGCACAGGTCCTGCCAGACCACGGTCTCCGACTCCCGGCCCGCGCCGCGTACGTTCTGGTAATAAGTCAGGCCACCCTCGCCGACCTCCACCGAGGCACCCTCACCGGCATCGGCCGCGGTGGACTTCAGCCCGATCAGCTCTTGCTTGTACGGCTCGTCGGCGGCCAGCGCACGCGCCTCGTCATCGGTGACCTCGACCCGGCGGAAGGTCTGGCCCTCCTTGACGATCCGGCTCATCACCTTCTCGAGCTTGCGCAGATCCTCGGGGGTGAACGGGGTCTCCACGTCGAAGTCGTAGTAGAAGCCGTCGGTGACCGGCGGGCCGATGCCGAGCTTGGCGGTGGGGTTGACCTCCTGGACCGCCTGCGCCAGCACATGCGCAGCCGAGTGCCGCAGCACGCTCAGACCATCCGGGGAGTCGATGGTCACCGACTCGACGGTGGCGCCCTCGGGCAGCGGACGGGACAGGTCCCACAGCTCGCCGTCGACCCGGACGACCACCACATCCTTGCGGTCGGAGAACAGGTCCGCCCCCGTGGTCCCGGTCGCGGCGGTGGTCGGGCTGCCGTCGACGGTGAGGGTGAGGTTCTCTGACACGGGTGGGTCTCCTCGACTTCGGTTCACCGGACGCCTCGCGCGCCTGGCCACCCCCGATGCTACCGACCTGGCAGGCCATCCCGGCCGGACACGACGAAGGCCCCGATCCATCACTGGAATCGGGGCCTTCGCATCCGGGTGGGCGATACTGGGTTCGAACCAGTGACCTCTTCGGTGTGAACGAAGCGCGCTACCACTGCGCCAATCGCCCGGTGCTGGAACACCATACCGAACTCCCCGGCCAAACCGGAAACCGGTGCCGCGCCCCCGCTGATCACGGGCTCGCGCGCGATCGAATCCGCCCGAATCGCCATGAAGGGACGGAGCGGGTGAAGCGCAGGTCACAGCGGGTGAAAGTGCGCGGCGTGTCTCGGCCTGGCACCGTCGTGACTGCCATGATGGATCGACACCGAAGGGGGGTGACGCTATGGCACAGCACAGTGACGACGTCGTGGAGTCCGTCGCGATGCAGTTGATCAGCTCCGACGCGAGCGTGTTGCCGGTCACCGCAGAGTTGTCCTTCCGCGCCGGCGACCCCTACACCGTCCGCGCCACATTCAGCAGCCCGCAGTCGACCTCGGTCTGGCTGCTCGGCCGTGAACTCCTGGTGCAGGGCATGCTGGCTGATGCCGACGACCCCGCGGGCAGCGGTGACGTGCAGGTGTGGCGGGACGAGGACCCCCTGTTCGTGCTGCTCTCGCTGACCGGGATCGAGGGATCGGCGCTGCTGGCCGCACCCGCCGACGCGGTGGAGCACTTCTTGACCCGGACCGAGAACCTGGTGCCGATCGGCACCGAGAGCGAGCGGATGGAAGGTGAGCTGACCGCGTTGATCGCGGCGCTGCTCACCGCCTGAGTCAGAACGGCCAGGTCCGCACGCGCTCCTCGCTCAGCAGGGCCACGAGGGCGTCCTCGCTCCGGTCGTCGCGTCCGAGCGAGTCGTGCGCAGCCCCGATCGCCCGGACGGTCAGCGCATCGAGGTAATCGCCTGGATCGTCGAACATCCGAGTCAACGCCCGACCTCCGTCGTGGTCGAAGTACCAGACCGACCCGTCGGCCCGGTCGAAGCACCACTGATTGCCATTGCCCAGGTAGTCACCGAAGGCAATCAGCCGGTCGACCCTCGTGTGGTCCAGCCCCATCTCGACGATCCCGGGGTAGGCGTCCGCCAGCGGCTCGACCCGCTCGAAGCGCTCACCGGTCAAGCCGAGGATGCCCTCCACCGACGGCGTCGACCCGAGCGCCAGGTGGTAGCGGCGCAACGACTCCGGCAGCACGACCCCCAGTCGGTGCTCGGCCATGGCCAGCTCGATCCGGGTCGCCGGGCGCAGCACATCAGCAGTCACGTCACCCGCCATCTGCCAGGTGTGCAGTCGCACCGCCCACGACCACCAGCGCAGCCGCTCGTCCGGCGTCATGGCCGCGGGGATCACGTACTCGTCGGGGATGTCGGACTCGGCACAGCTGCGGTCGACGAGCACCGCCACCGGGCTGTGCGGACGGAACCAGGCGTCCACCAGCTCCCCCGTCGGCGCGGTCCCCCACGGCACCTGGGCGAGCACGGCGGTGGGCAGCCACGGTCGCCAGGAGTCCCGGCCCGGTTCGTCGTGGTCCAGGACGAGGAATCGCGTGGCGGACAGCGCCTCAGGTTCGGGCGCGCCGACGCCGAGTGGCAGACAGACGGTGCCATCGAGCTCGGGCAGGGCGGCGATCAGCGCCTCGAGTCCGCGCAGGAGCTTCATGCGGGCATATCCCCCATGACCTGCCCGGCGTACGTCGACGCGCCGGGGATGCGGATCGCCCGGAAGTACCGGGCCAGCGCTGATCGGCCCTGGAGGGCCACGAGGTACCAGATCGCCGTGTCAGCGATCACCGTCGACGCATACCCGAGTTCCTTGATCACCCCACCGCGGTCCGCCGGGTCGGGCGTCTCACCCGGCGGGAAATCTCCGTCCGGGTCGTCATCGTCCACCGTGTCACGCACGACCTTGGCGTCCAGGAACGACTGAAACCCTTCGACGCCGAGCACTCCTCGGACCTCGTCCACCGTGAACCCGGAGAGCGCGAGGTGGCGCACCAGGATGTCGCGCACCACGGGGTGCAGCGGGCGGTCGTCCAGCTGCGCACCTGTCCGGTCAGCCCAGTCGTGCAGCTGCTGTTGATAGTCCTCCGACCTCAGCAGGTCCTCGACGGCGCTGACTACGTGCGAGTCCATGCACCCCACCCTGCCCGCCAGCGCGGAACGTTGGGCGCAGCTGAGTAGTCACCTCCGCCGGATGAGGGCACCAGCGCGCGCAATCAGGGGCGTGACGGCAACCGGGACGCCGTCGAGTGCGCTCACCGGCACCAGCCCACGGAGCGCATTGCTGATCGCCAGCCCGGCCTCCCCCGCGCTCACCCGGTCCAGCACCGACCAGGGCAGCTGCGTTGCGCGGGCGGTCGGTTCGTGGTCCAGCACGAGTTCCCGCATGATCCCGGGCAGGCAGCCGCTGTCCAGGCTCGGGGTGAGCAGTTCGCCGTCGATCTCCACCCAGACGTTGGAGGTGCTGCCCTCGGACAGGTGTCCGCGAGTATCGGCGAGCAGCGCCTCGTCCGCGCCGTGGCGGCGGGCGTCGGCCAGGGCCAGGGCGTCGGCGGCGTAGGAGGTGGACTTGTGCCCGGCCAGGGGTGAGCGCTCGTTGCGCACCCAGGGGCTACGACGGGCGGTGGGATGCGGGCGATCCTCCCGGGGCCCCGCGACGACGACTGGGCCCCGCGACGATCCGACGGTGATCCGCACCCGTCCCACGTGGGCATCCAGCACCGCCTCGACACCGGCCCTGACCTGCCCGAGATCGACCGTCAGTCCCAGGGCTGCCGCCGACCGGGTCAGACGTGCCAGATGCTGGCCGAGGTCCAGCACCACGCCGTCGCGCACCGCGCAGGTCTCGAACAGTCCCAGCCCGTGGGTGGGCACCGGGTCAGCAGCGGTGTACACCGGGTCATCGGCATCGATCAGCCGCCCGTGCGCCCACACCCTCATGCCCGCTCCCCCGTCGCCAGCGCGATCAGCCGCTCGGCCTTGAGCTCGGTCTCCGCCCATTCGCCCTCCGGATCGCTCCCCCACGTGATGCCCGCGCCGGTGCCGAAGCGCAGGACGCCATCGGACCACCAGAACGTCCGGATGCCCACCGCCAGCTCCGCGGTGAGCCCGCCCTCGGCGTCGACCTCGGCCCAGCCGATCAGGCCGCAGTACGGCCCTCGGAGCGCGGTCTCCAAGGCGGCAATCACCCGCAGGGCAGCGGATTTGGGTGCGCCGGACACTGATCCGGGCGGGAAGGTGGCGGACAGCAGCGCGGCCCAGTCGGCGGTGCGCAGCTCGCCGGAGACGGTCGAGACCAGATGCACCAAACCCGGGTGCTCCTCCACGGCCAGCAGGTCGTCGACCCGCACGGTGCCGGGGTGGCAGACCCGTTGCAGATCATTGCGGACCAGATCGGTGATCATCACGTTCTCGGCCCGATCCTTGGCGGTCAGACCCTCGGCGGTGCGCGCAGTGCCCTTGATCGGCGCGGATGTGATGCGACCGTCAGCGATCCGCAGGAACAGCTCGGGCGAAGCACTGACCACCCACTGGCCGGGCACCTGGATCGCCGCCGCATAGGGGGCTGGATTGCCCGCGGCCAGTCGGTCGGTCAGAGCGGCAGCATCCGGTTCGGCCGGCAGTGGCGCGCTCAACACCCGGCAGAGATTCGCCTGATAGACCTCACCCTCCCGGATCGCCGCCCGCACCCGGTGCACGCCGTCGACGTAGGCGTCCCGATCCATCGAGCTGGTCCAGCCGTCGGTGCCGCGCCAGCGACGACCGGTGCTGGTCACGGCTCCGATCCGCGCGAAGCGCCACGCACGGACCGGACCGTCGAAGTCCCCGACCAGCACCCAGTGCCCCGGGGTGTGTAGCCGCTCCGGCGCGGCGGCCACATCCGGGACATGCTCCAGCACACCGTGGAACTCGCGCCCGCCCATCCGCGCCCAGCCGCCCTCTCGCACCCGCACACGGTAACGGGACAGAGCGCCTGAACCGCCGAATCGACCAGTCTGCGTCCCGGTGAACACGCGGAACACACCGCCCGAGCAGGACGGATTGGACTCCCGCCGAGAACTTCGCGTAGAGTTCACGACGCACCGGACAGCCCGGCCAGACGGTCGGACACATGGCGCATGCGGATGTGGCTCAGTTGGTAGAGCATCACCTTGCCAAGGTGAGGGTCGCGGGTTCGAGTCCCGTCATCCGCTCGGAGGCAGACACTCCTGGTCGATCGGTCACGGTCGCTGAGGACTGAGGTCTCAGGGTGGAGTGGCCGAGAGGCGAGGCAGCGGCCTGCAAAGCCGTATACACGGGTTCGAATCCCGTCTCCACCTCGTATTTCCAGTGGTTCCCACTGGGCGATTGGCGCAGCGGTAGCGCGCTTCCCTGACACGGAAGAGGTCACTGGTTCGATCCCAGTATCGCCCACCAGCACGGGCCGTCCCGGTTCAGATCGGGACGGCCTCGCTGTTCACATGCGGATGTGGCTCAGTTGGTAGAGCATCACCTTGCCAAGGTGAGGGTCGCGGGTTCGAGTCCCGTCATCCGCTCAGAGAACGAAGGCGCTCGCCCCCCGCGGGGCGAGCGCCTTCGTCATGCGGGGAGCTGGCATACTCACGCCGCGTGAGCACCCCTGATGTCACCGTCGAGTTCCGCCGCCTGCGCTCCCACCTGGAGCGCCTGGCTCCCGGCTCCGCCCGCACCTTCAACCCGCCTGCCACCGCCGACGAGCTGGAGCGACTGGACGAGGTCCTGGACGGTCGAACCCCGCCGGAACTGCGCGCACTGCTGTCAGAGGCGAATGGGCAGGACGACCCGTCGGGTGTGTACGGAATGATCAACCACCTGAGCTTCTGCTCGGTGGACGAGCTGGTGCGGTTCCACCGCGAGCTCGCCGACGCTGTCGGGGACATGGTCGAACCCCGCCCTCAGCCGTCCGCCTACCGCTGGTCGGTCTGGTCGCCGGACTGGATCCCGGTAATGACCGTCGACGGCGACGCGTTGATGATCGACCTCGATCCTGGCGAGACCGGCACCGTCGGTCAGGTCTTCGTCCGGCCGAACGCGCCCGATCTGGACGAGCCCCTGGCGTCGAGCCTGGGCGGTTACCTGGCCCGAGCGAACGAGTTGATCGAGGCCGGGGAGTACGAGGTGGACGACGACGTGGTGACCATCGTCGACCTGTACTGATCTAGCGTTCCAGCACCCACCCCGGACGGTGTGCGTGGTCCACCCGGATCACCACATCGGCAGTCGCCTCCGGGTCGACCTCCGCGCGGTAGCGGGTGTCCGCGGCGAGCTGCCAGTGCTGGTCGGTCGGCAGTCGACGGGCGAGCATGTCCGGGCGCAGCGCCAGGTGGACCGTGAGGTCGGTGGGGAGCCAGCGGCCCAGTAGCAGCTCCCCCGCCAGCAACAGCACGCCGTTCTCCGGCACGGGCTCGGTGCGGCGTCGGGCTGAACGGTCCTGTGCGGCATCCCACAGCGCCGGCAAGTAGGCCGTGCCCGCCTCCCACGGGTCCAGCACCTCGCGGATCAGCGCACCGGAGTCCAGCGCCACATCCAGCAGCGCGTCCGGGTCGTCGCGGCCGAACTCCCAGCGCACCGAGGCGGGCCGCAGGAAGTCGAGCCCCCGGACCACCACCGCCGGACGTCCGGCCACGCGCAGGGGTTCGACCAGCTCCGTGGCCAACGCGAGCGGGTCGGTCACCGACCAGCCGTCGATCAGCACCCGCGGGCGCGGACCGAGCACGGCGATCCGATCGACCAGCCGGGTGCGGACCTGCGCGGGGGTGATCGGTTCGACATGCACCCGGGCAGTCTGCCGGGTCATCGCGACTGCCGGGTCGTGGCAGCTGTGGGGTCCACACTCCCCCGGGTCACGCGCTGAGCAACACCCCGCGCACGAACGCCGCCTGCCCCGCGTGCTGCACCGCGTCATCCAGGACGCTGACCAAGCGCACACCGCGGGTCACCGGCGGGTCCCAGCCCGGATCGACGACCTCATCCAACTGCGCGTCCGTCAGACCGGCCAGGTAGCTCACAGATGCAGCGGTCGCGGCATGGGCGTAGCCGACCAGGAGCTCGGCCGGTGCGCGGACCTGGGCCACCTGCTGGGTGGTGTTGCCGTAGCCGTTGTCCGCGGGGTCCAGCGGCAGCCCGAAGCGGTCGGCCCAGCCCTCGGCGGTCCAGACCTCCTCTGTGCCGTTCAGCTCGGCGATCTGCGCGTCCTGCTCCCGCGCCAGGTGCCAGACCAGCCAGGCGATGGTGTTGGACTGCGGCCCGATCCGCTCCGTGAGTTGCTTGTCATCCAGGCCGGACACGGCGGTCCGCACCAGATCGTCCAGTCGGCCGAAGCCCTCGGTCAGTACGTCGATCCCGTTCATGTCCGCCACGTTATGCCCGGTCACCGACACGCGCAGGGCCGCACCGTTGGCCTGCCGGGATCAGCCGCGCTGCTCGGCCCGGTCCCGGACCCCGCGCAGCATCCGGTCGGTCATGATTGTGCTCGCCCAGGTCAGCGCCTCGACCATCCACCGTGCCCAGGACTCGCGGTAGCCGTAGCGCTCCCGCACGATCAGCCGGGTCGTGTTCGGCAACTGCCCGGGACGCAGCACGAAGGACCACACGAAGTCGAATGGCACCTCATCCTCATCCGGCAGGGCGGGGCCCTCGCCGTGCAACACCACGGCGTGGTCCGGGTCCAACCGCGCCACCGTGAGCGACACCTGCTCGGCCAGTCGGACCGTGTCACCCTCGGCCAGGTCCTGAAGCGCCGGGACGATCTCCTCAGCCGAGTGGATGTCCACCCCGAGTAGGTTCTCCAGTGCGTCGTAGCTGTAGAAGCCGCCGCGTCCCTGCCCCAGCTGCAGCAGCCAGGGGTAGACCGCCGAGGCCGGTGCCTGGATGGTGATTGCCCGGGTGGCGACCAGGTCGGCATCCGGCAGCAGCTCGTCTCCGGCCAGGGTGATCGAGCGTTCCACCTGGGTGGCTCCGAGTCGCAGCGCCCGCTGCCGGGCAAGCACGTATCCGGCGGTCAGGGCCGCCCCGGTGGTCAGGGTGCGCAGCACGCGAGCGGTAGCCATGGGGCCACTCCATCATCTGTGGCGGCTCCGACGCCAGGGACGGCAGTCCCTGATGACGACAGGAGGCCCGGACCGTCCGGTCCGGGCCTCCTGCTGGAACTCAGTGCTGAATGATCAGGCGACGCGACCCGAGGCCTCGTCACCGATCTTGTGCACCACCACGGTGTTGGTGGAGCCGACCACGCCCACCGGGGTACCGGCCACGACGACGACGTAGTCGCCCGCCTCGGCCAGGCCCTGCGCACGCAGGGTCTGCTCGACCTGCTTGACCATGTCGTCGGTGTGCTCCACCGACGGCACCTGGTAGGTCTGGGTGCCCCAGGTCAGCGACAGACGGTTGCGGACCGCCTCGTCCGGAGTGAAGGCCAGCAGCGGGATGGAGCTGCGCAGGCGCGACATCCGGCGGGCGGAGTCACCGGACTGGGTGAAGGTCACCAGGTACTTCACACCCAGCGCCTCACCGACCTCGGCAGCGGCCCGGGTGATCGCGCCACCGCGGGTGTGCGGGGTCGAGCCGAGCGGGGCGATCCGCTCGCGGCCCAGCTCCTCGGTGGCCTCGATGATCCGCGCCATGGTGCGCACGGTCTCGATCGGGTACTCGCCGACCGAGGTCTCACCGGAGAGCATGACCGCGTCGGCACCGTCGAGCACCGCGTTGGCGCAGTCGGAGGTCTCGGCGCGGGTCGGGCGCGGGTTGTTGGTCATGGACTCGAGCACCTGGGTGGCGACGATGACCGGCTTGGCGTTGCGGCGGGCCAGCTCGACCGCGCGCTTCTGCACCAGCGGCACCTGCTCCAGCGGCAGCTCCACACCGAGGTCACCGCGCGCGACCATGATGCCGTCGAAGGCGTCGACGATCTCCGGCAGGTTCTCCACAGCCTGGGGCTTCTCGACCTTGGCGATGACCGGGACGACCCGGCCCTCCTCCTCCATGATCCGGCGGACGTCGTCGTAGTCGGCGGCGTTCCGGACGAAGGACAGCGCGATGATGTCCGCGCCGATCCGCAGCGCCCAGCGCAGGTCGGTCTCGTCCTTCTCGGACATCGCCGGCACGGAGACCGCGACGCCGGGCAGGTTGATGCCCTTGTTGTTGGAGACCGGACCGGCGACCTCGACGCGGGTGATGACCCGGGGGCCCTCGACCGCGGTGACGCGGACCAGCACGCGGCCGTCGTCGATCAGCAGCGGGTCGCCGACGCGCGCGTCATTGGGCAGCCCCTTGTGGGTGGTGGAGACGAGCTCCTTGGTGCCCGGCACGTCCTCGGTGGTGATGGTGAAGGTGTCACCCTCGGCGAGGTAGTGCTTGCCCTCGACGAAGCGTCCGAGGCGGATCTTCGGGCCCTGGAGGTCAACCAG
The DNA here is from genome assembly GCF_040685135.1 of Cellulomonas sp. NPDC089187. Taxonomy (NCBI): domain Bacteria; kingdom Bacillati; phylum Actinomycetota; class Actinomycetes; order Micrococcales; family Cellulomonadaceae; genus Cellulomonas; species Cellulomonas sp. NPDC089187. The sequence continues at coordinate 408,822 of NZ_JBFBHI010000001.1, forward strand.
GACGGCCACGGAGCGGCCGGAGGCCTGGGCGGCGGCGCGGACGTTCTCGTACACCTTGGCGTGGGCCTCGGCGTCGCCGTGGCTCCGGTTGATACGGGCGACGTCCATACCGGCGTCGACCAGAGCCTGGATCTGCTCGGCGGACTCCGTCGCGGGGCCGATGGTGCAGACGATCTTCGCTCTACGCATGGGTTTTCAGCCTAGGCCTTTCGTGGTGGGCGGTTCGGGGACGAAGGTGTCCTCGCCGTTCAGGCCGGCTGTCCTGAGGTCCACGACCCGGGACGCACCAAGCCGTGACTCATCCTACGGCTCCCGCGGGGGTTTGCCCTCCCCCGTGCCTGCCGACGGGGACCGATCCCGCCCGAATCGCACTCCGGCTTGCCCATCGGAGCGCCGCCGGACAGGGACCTAGGACACAGCTGTCCGACGGCGAGCTGACAGAAACCGACGCCAGTGGCGTCGCACGAGCGTCGGATTCTGTCGGCTCGGTGCGCTCGGAAGCACGGAAGGTCAGGCGCGCAGGGCCTGGGTGTTCGCGGAGACCGGGGCGGGCAGCTCGGTGGTGCCGGTGAGGAACCGGTCCACGGCGGCGGCGGCGGCCCGACCCTCGGCGATGGCCCACACGATCAGCGACTGACCGCGTCCAGCGTCACCGGCGACGAAGACACCGGGCTCGCTGGTGGCGAAGTCGTCGCTGCGGCGCACCGTGCCCCGGGCGGTGAGATCGACACCGGTCTGCTCGACCAGCTCGGCGGTCTCCGGGCCCGTGAAGCCCATGGCGATCAGCACCAGATCGGCCGGGATCTCTCGCTCGGTTCCGGGGGCGGGCACCCGGCGACCGTCGGGCAGGTACTCGGTGGTGGCCAGGCGCAGGCCGGTGACCTGCCCGTCGACACCCTCGAATGCCACGGTAGAGGCCAGGTACGCCCGCTCACCGCCCTCCTCGTGCGAGGAGGACACCTCGAAGACCACCGGGTCGGTGGGCCAGGGCTGGTTCGCCGGGCGTTCGGTCGGCGGCTGCTTGCCGATCGCCAGGGTGGTGACCGAGGCGGCCCCCTGACGCAGCGCGGTGCCCAGGCAGTCCGAGCCGGTGTCACCGCCACCGATCACGATCACGTGCTTCCCCGCGGCATCGATGGGGTCGGCCACGACCTTGCCCGCGACCAGGGCGTTCGACTGGTGCAGGTACTCCATCGCCGGGTGGATGCCAGCCAACTCACGGCCGGGCAACGGCAACTCGCGGGGCACGGTGGACCCGGTGGCGACCACGACGGCGTCGTACCGCGCACGCAGATCCGCCCAGGTGACATCGTGGCCGATCTCGACCCCCGGCCGGAACCGGGTGCCCTCGGCGGTCATCTGCTCCAGACGACGGTCGATGTGCCGCTTCTCCAGCTTGAAGTCCGGCACGCCGTAGCGCAGCAGCCCGCCGATCTCGTCATCCCGCTCGTACACGGCCACGGTGTGCCCGGCCCGGGTCAGCTGCTGGGCGGCGGCCAGCCCCGCCGGACCGGAGCCGACCACCGCGACGGTGTGCCCGGTCAGGCGCTGCGGCACCTGCGGGGTGACCAGCCCACGGTCGAAGGCCTCATCGATGATCGTGACCTCGACGTTCTTGATCGTCACCGCGGGCTGGTTGATCCCCAGCACACAGGCCGACTCACAGGGCGCCGGGCAGATCCGCCCGGTGAACTCCGGGAAGTTGTTGGTGGCGTGCAGCCGCTCGATGGCCTCCGCCCACTGCCCGCGCCAGACCAGGTCATTCCACTCCGGGATGAGGTTCCCCAGCGGGCAGCCGTTGTGGCAGAACGGCACACCACAGTCCATGCAGCGACCGGCCTGCTGGTGGATCAGGGTGGCGGACTGCTTGTCCTCGGCCACGGACAGGTGCTCGTGCACCTCACGCCAGTCCATCAGACGCAATTCGACCGGGCGGTTCGGGGGCAGCTCCCGCTCCCGAACCTTCAGGAACCCACGGGGGTCAGCCACGTGCCACCTCCACGATGCCCTCCCACACGCCGGGGGCGCTGGGATCGAGTCCATCGGCCTCCGCCTGGGCGAGAGCGGCCCGGATCCGGGCGTACTCGACCGGCTGCACCCGGGTGAACCGGGCGCGGGCCTCGTCGGTCAGGGTGTTGCCGTCGCCGAGCAGTTCCGCGGCGATCTGCGAGCCGGTGAGCTCCAGGTGGCGACGGACCAGGTCGCCGACCAGGGCGGCGTCCTCGTCGGTGAGCGCGGTCAGGGCCAGCTCGCCGGCGGCCATCGACTGCACATTGACCCGCTCCGGCTTGAGGTCGAGCACGTAGGCCGACCCGCCGGACATGCCCGCCGCGAAGTTCCGCCCGGTGCGGCCGAGCACCAGCACGGTGCCACCGGTCATGTACTCGCAGCCGTGGTCACCCACGCCCTCGGTGACCAGGGTGGCACCGGAGTTCCGGACACCGAAGCGCTCACCGGTCAGGCCGGAGGCGAAGAGCTCACCGGAGGTCGCGCCGTAGCCGATCACGTTGCCGGCGATCACATTGTGCGACCCGGCCAGCGCGGCGGAGCGGTCCGGCCGCACAACGATCCGACCACCGGACAGACCCTTGCCGACGTAGTCGTTCGCGTCGCCCTCCAGGCGCAGGGTGATGCCCTTCGGCAGGAATGCCCCGAAGGACTGCCCCGCCGAGCCGGTCAGTCGCACGTCGATGGTGCCGTCCGGCAGACCCGCACCGCCATACCGCTTGGTGACCTCGTGGCCGAGCATGGTGCCGACCGTGCGGTTGACGTTGCGCACCGGCAGCTCGATGGACACCGGGCGGGCGTCCTCCAGCGCAGGGCCGGCCAGTGCGATGAACTGGTTGTCCAGTGCGCGGTCCAGACCGTGGTCCTGGTCCTGCACGTGGTGCAGCGCGGACCCGGGCAGCGGCTCCGGTACGGCCAGCACCGGCGCGAGGTCCAGACCCTGCGCCTTCCAGTGGTCTACGGCCTCCCGGGTATCCAGCAGCTCGACGTGGCCCACGGCCTCCTCGATGCTGCGGAAACCCAGCTCGGCCAGGATCTCCCGGACCTCCTGCGCAATGAACTCGAAGAAGGTCACCACGAACTCGGCCTTGCCGGTGAACCGGGCACGCAGCTCCGGGTTCTGGGTGGCCACACCGACCGGACAGGTGTCCTGGTGGCAGACCCGCATCATGATGCAGCCGGAGACCACCAGCGGGGCGGTGGCGAAGCCGAACTCCTCCGCCCCGAGCAGCGCGCCGATCACCACGTCCCGCCCGGTCTTGAGCTGACCGTCGACCTGGACGACCACCCGGTCACGCAGGTCGTTCAGCACCAGGGTCTGCTGGGTCTCGGCCAGGCCGATCTCCCACGGCGTTCCCGCGTGCTTGAGCGACGTCAGCGGGCTGGCACCAGTGCCACCGTCGTGCCCGGAGATCAGCACCACGTCCGAGTGCGCCTTGGCCACCCCGGCGGCGATGGTGCCGACCCCGAACTCCGACACCAGCTTGGTGTGGATCCGGGCGGACGGGTTGGCGTTCTTCGCGTCGTGGATCAGCTGAGCCAGATCCTCGATGGAGTAGATGTCGTGGTGCGGCGGCGGGGAGATCAGGCCCACGCCCGGAGTGGAGTGCCGGGTCTTGGCGACCCAGGGGTACACCTTCGGACCGGGCAGCTGCCCACCCTCACCGGGCTTGGCGCCCTGGGCGAGCTTGATCTGGATGTCGTCGGCGAAGGTCAGGTACTCACTGGTCACCCCGAACCGACCGGAGGCGATCTGCTTGATCGCGGAGCGGCGCACCGGGTCATGCAGACGCTCCGGGTCCTCACCGCCCTCACCGGTGTTCGACTTGGCACCGAGCTGGTTCATCGCGATGGCCAGGGTCTCGTGCGCCTCCTGGCTGATCGAACCGTAGGACATCGCACCGGTGGAGAACCGCTTGACGATCTCGCTGATCGGCTCGACCTCCTCCACCGGGATCGGCGCACGCTCACCGTCGCGGAACGTCAGCAGGCCGCGCAGGGTCATCAAGCGCTGGGACTGCTCGTTCACCCGGTGGGTGTACTGCCGGAAGACGTCCATCTGCCGGGTCCGGGTGGAGTGCTGCAACCGGAATACGGTCTCCGGGTCGAAGAGGTGGTCCTCGCCGTCCCGACGCCACTGGTATTCGCCGCCGGTGGCCAACCGTCGGTGCGGCTGCCGGTTGCCGGAGGCCGGATAGGCGTCGGCGTGCCGGGCGGCGACCTCGGCGGCGATCACGTCCAGCCCGATCCCGCCCAGACGGCTCGTGGTGCCGGTGAAGTACCGGTCGACCAGCGGCTGCGACAGCCCGATGGCCTCGAAGACCTGTGCACCCCGGTAGGAGGCGATGGTGGAGATGCCCATCTTGGACATCACCTTGAGCACGCCCTTGCCCAGCGCCTTGATCAGGTTCGCGACGGCCTTCTCCGGGGCGACCTCCGGCAGGAACCCGGACCGGGCCAGATCCTCGACGGTCTCCATCGCCAGGTACGGGTTCACCGCGGCCGCGCCGTAGCCGATCAGCAATGCGACATGATGCACCTCGCGCACATCACCGGCCTCGACCACCAGCGATACCTGGGTGCGGGTGTGGCGACGCAGCAGGTGGTGATGCACGGCGGACAGCAGCAGCAGCGACGGGATCGGCGCGCGGTCGGCGTCCCCGTCCCGATCGGAGAGCACGATGAAGCTCACACCGTGCTCGACTGCGCGGTCGACCTCGGCGAAGATCTCCTCCAGTCGGTGCTCCAACGCCTCGCCGCCACCGGCGACCGGGTAGAGCCCACGAACGATCACACTGCTGAAGATGCCCGCCATCGCCGGGTCGCGGTCGATCTTGACGATCTTGGCCAGACCGTCGTTGTCCAGCACCGGGAAAGGCAGCACCAGCTTGCGGGCGTGCTGCGGACCGTCCTGGAGCAGATTCGGCTCCGGACCGATCGCACCGCCGATGCTGGTGACCAGCTCCTCACGGATCGCGTCCAGCGGCGGGTTGGTCACCTGCGCGAACATCTGCGTGAAGTAGTCGAAGAGCAGCCGTGGGCGCGTCGACAACACCGCCACCGGAGTGTCCGATCCCATCGCACCGAGCGGCTCCGCACCGGTGGCCCCCATGGGGGACAGCAGGATCTTCAGCTCCTCCTCCGTGTACCCGAAGGCGCGCTGACGGCGACGGACCGAGGCGGTGGAGTGCGCGATGTGCTCGCGCTCCGGCAACTGGTCCAGGTACACCGAGTTCTCGGCCACCCACTGGGCGTAGGGCTTCTGCGCGGCGAGCTGGGCCTTCACCTCGTCGTCCTCGACGATCCGGCCCTTGCCGGTGTCGACCAGGAACATCTTGCCCGGCTCCAGGCGACCCTTGCGGACGATGCTGGCCGGGTCGAGGTCGAGCACACCGGCCTCGGAGGCCATCACGACCAGACCGTCCTCGGTGACCCAGAACCGCCCGGGGCGCAACCCGTTGCGGTCCTGCACCGAGCCGATCAGGGTCCCGTCGGTGAAGGTGATCGCCGCCGGGCCGTCCCAGGGCTCCATCAGGGTGGCGTGGTACTCATAGAACGCGCGGCGAGCCGGGTCCATCTGGGCGTGGTTCTCCCACGCCTCGGGGATCATCATCATCACCGCATGCGGCAGGCTGCGGCCGGACAGGTGCAGGAGTTCCAGCACCTCGTCGAAGGACGCGGAGTCCGACCCGCCGGGGGTACACACCGGCAGCAGCGGGTTCAGGTCACCCAGTTCCTCGCTGCGCAGGGTGCCCTCGCGGGCGGCGACCCAGTTCCGGTTGCCCTTGACGGTGTTGATCTCCCCGTTGTGCGCGATCAGCCGCAGCGGCTGGGCCAGCGGCCAGGACGGGAAGGTGTTGGTGGAGAAGCGCGAGTGCACCAGCGCGATCTCGCTGGCGTAGCGCGGGTCGGACAGGTCGGCGAAGAACGGCTCCAGCTGTCCGGTGGTCAGCATGCCCTTGTAGGCCAAGGTCCGGGCGGACAGTGAGGCGAAGTACAGCCCCAGCTCCCGCTCCGCACGCTTGCGCAGCCGGAACGCCCGGCGGTCCAGCTCCAGCCCGGAGAGCTCACGGGACGGGTCGGCCACCACCAGCTGCCGGAAGAACGGCATCGAGGCGCGGGCGCTGGGTCCGACCAGATCCGCGGTGACCTGCACATCACGCCAGGCCAGGACGTCGAGCTTCTCCTCGGCGGCGACGGCCTCGACGGCGCGCTCGGTGGCGATCCGCTCGGCCTCGTCCATCGGCAGGAAGGCGAGCCCGATCGCGTAGTGCCCGGCAGGCGGCAGATCCGCGTCGACCACGTCGCGCAGGAAGGCATCCGGGATCTGGGTCAGGATTCCCGCGCCGTCACCGCTGTTCTCCTCCGCGCCGACCGCCCCGCGGTGGTCCAGGTTCAGTAGCGCGGTCAGACCGGCGTCCACGATGTCCCGCCCGGGGGTGCCCCGGAGCGTGGCCACGAAGGCGAATCCGCACGCGTCGTGCTCCGCCGCCGGGTCGTACAGACCGGTGGCGCTGGGGGCGTTGATCGGTGACGCGGGCATCTGCACCGTCCTCACGGCCCGGGGGCGGGCCACGTCGATACATGTGGGGGGTGGGACGTCATCGGCCCGAGGTGGGGTGACGATACATGCCGTTCACCTGCCGGACGCATATCGTCTCAAATGCGGAAACTACTGATTTGCCCCGGTGGCGGAGGTGTCGTCTCGCTCGGTGCCGGTCCGGGCAACGGGCTCGTCCGGTGTGGCGGGCTCATCGAGGGAGTCGGACGCGTCCGCGGTGGCGGGTTCATCGTCATCCGCACCGATCAGCTGGGTGCTGGTCTCGCGTCCGGGGTGGCGACGTCCGACCGCCAGGAACGCTACCAAAGCGCCCACCCCGACGATGATCGAGGTCCACACGTTGACGCGCAGGCCCAGGATGGTGTGCGCCGGGTCGATCCGGACCAGCTCGATCCACAACCGACCGGTGGTGTAGACGACGACGTACAGCCAGAACACGCGCCCGTGCCCGAGCCGGAACCGGCGGTCGAGCCAGATCAACAGCGCGGCACCGGCCAGGTTCCACAGCAGCTCGTACAGGAACGTCGGGTGGAACAGCGTGCCCACCTCGTACCCGGCGGGCAGATGCGCCGCGTCGATCTCCAGACCCCAGGGCAGCGTGGTCGGACCGCCGAACAGCTCCTGGTTGAACCAGTTGCCGAGCCGACCCACGGCCTGTGCGATCAACAACCCGGGTGCCAGCGCGTCGGCGAACACCGGGAAGCTGACCCGCAGTCGACGGCAGCCGATGTAGGCACCGACCGCACCCAGGGCCACCGCGCCCCAGATCCCGAGGCCGCCCTCCCAGATCGCGAAGGCCTTCCACGGGTCGCCGCCGGCACCGAAGTACGCGTCCGGGCTGGTGATCACGTGATACAACCGGCCGCCCACAATGCCGAAGGGCACCGCCCAGAAGGCGATCTCCAGCACCTCGTCCGGGTCACCACCACGGTCCTTCCACCGACGCTGGGTCAGCAGGACGGCGGCGACGATCCCGGCCAGGATGGCCAGGGCGTAGGCGCGCAGCGGCAGCGGTCCGAGGTACCAGACCGACTCCGAAGGACTGGGGATGCTGGCGGGCAGCACAGCGGCGGCAATCACCCCTGGACTGTAAGCGGTGGCCGCACCCGTACCGAAGCCGCATCGGCCCCGATCAGGTCACAGTCCGGCATCAGCGTGCCGAGCGCACACCCTCGGCCAGCCCCGCGGCCACAGCGCCCAGCTCCGCCAAGCCGTCGTCCAGCGCTCGGACGAAGGCCGAACCGACGATCACCCCATCGGCATACCGCGCGATATCCGCGGCCTGCTCCGGTCGGGACACCCCGAGACCGACACAGACCCGGGCACCACCGGCCGCACGCGTGTCGCGCACCAACCGCTCGGCCTGCGCCCCGACACTGGTCCGCTCCCCCGTGATGCCCATGGTGGACGCGGCGTAGACGAACCCGTCACAGGCCGCCGCGGTCATCGCCAACCGCTCCGGGGTCGAGGACGGCGCGACCAGGAACACCCGGTCCACGTCGTGTGCGGTGGACGCGGCGATCCAGTCGGCTCCCTCGTCCGGGATCAGGTCCGGGGTGATCAGCCCGGCTCCCCCGGCCTGCGCCAGGTCACGGGCGAAGGCGTCCACGCCGTAGCGCAGCACCGGGTTCCAGTAGGTCATCACCAGCGTGGGCGCACCGGTGGCCGCGATCTGCTCCACCGCAGCGAACACGTCGCGCACCCGGGTGCCCTGGGCCAGCGACCGGTCGACGGCGTGCTGGATGGTCGGCCCGTCCATCACCGGGTCGGAGTACGGCAGGCCGATCTCGATCACGTCGACGCCGTTGTCGATCAGGGTCGTCGCGGCGGCCACCGATCCGGCGACATCCGGGTACCCCAGCGGCAGGTAGCCGATCAGCGCCGCCCGGCCCTCGTCCTTCACCCGGTCCAGCGTGGCGGCGACCCGCACGTTCACAGCTGCTCTCCCTCATCGGCGTCAACCACCGGCTTGTCCTCCACCAGACCGAACCAGGCGGCTGCGGTGGCCACGTCCTTGTCACCACGGCCGGACAGGTTGATCAGGATCACCGGAGGCTCGCCGTCCTCGCGCCAGCCCGCGGCCTCGGCACCGAGCGTGATCGCCCCGGCCAAGGCGTGCGAGGACTCGATGGCCGGGATGATGCCCTCGGTGTGGCACAGAGTTCGGAACGCGTCCATCGCCTGGTCATCGGTGATCGGCAGGTAGTGCGCGCGGCCGGTGTCATGCAGCCAGGCGTGCTCCGGGCCGACGCTCGGGTAGTCCAGTCCGGCCGAGACCGAGTGGCTGGGCAGGGTCTGGCCGTCGTCGTCCTGCAACAGATACGACTTGGTGCCCTGCAGTACGCCCGGGAACCCGCCGGAGAACCGTGCCGCGTGCCGCCCGGAAGAGATGCCCGCGCCACCGGCCTCGAATCCGAACAGTCGGACCGAGGGCTCGTCCAGGAACGCGTTGAAGAGGCCGATGGCATTCGACCCGCCACCCACACAGGCCACCACGGCATCCGGCAGCCGCCCGATCTCCGCGGCCAGCTGCGCGCGGGCCTCCTCACCGATGATCGAGTGCAGGTCGCGCACCAGGCTCGGGAACGGGTGCGGGCCGGTGGCGGTGCCCAGCAGGTAGTGCGTGCTGTCGACGTTGGCCACCCAGTCCCGCAGCGCCTCGTTGATCGCGTCCTTCAGGGTGCGGGTGCCGATCTCGACCGGAATGACCTCGGCACCCAGCAGCCGCATCCGCGCGACATTCAGCGCCTGGCGCTCGGCGTCGACCGCCCCCATGTACACGGTGCAGTCCAGTCCGAGCAGCGCCGCGGCGGTGGCGGTGGCCACTCCGTGCTGTCCGGCACCGGTCTCCGCGATCACCCGGGTCTTGCCCATGCGCTTGACCAGCAGGGCCTGCCCGAGCACGTTGTTGATCTTGTGCGAGCCGGTGTGGTTGAGATCCTCGCGCTTGAGGAAGACCCGCACCCCGGCACCGACGTGCTCAGCGAACCGCGGCACCTCGGTCAGCGGGCTGGGCCGACCGGTGTAGGTGCGGTGCAGGCGGTTCAGCTCCGCGGCGAACTCCGGGTCCGCCTTGGCCTTCGCGAAGGCGTCCTCCAGCTCGTCCAGTGCGGCGATCAACGCCTCGGGCACGAATCGGCCGCCGAACTCACCGAAGTAGGGCCCCTGGTGCTCGGCGAGCGGGCCAGTGGCCGGGGTACGGGTCACAGGCGGACGACCGGGAGCTGCGTCAGGCACGGGGTTCCTCTCAGGTCTCACTGACGAACGGCACGCAACGACGGGTGCGCACCGGCGGCCACCAGATCCGCCACCGACTGCCGGGGGGCGTCATCGGTGACCAGCGCCTCGCCGACCAGCACCGCATCGGCACCGGCCCGGGCGTAGTCCATGACGTCGTGCGGGCCACGCACCCCGGACTCAGCGATCCGGACAATGTCGCTGGGGATCGAGGGGGCGACCTGGTTGAAGGTGTTGCGGTCCACCTCGAGCGTCTTGAGGTTGCGGGCGTTCACGCCGACCACCCGGGCACCGGCGTCCACCGCGCGCAGCACCTCCTCGGTGTCGTGCACCTCGACCAGGGCGGTCATGCCCAGGGAATGCACCCGCTCGATCAGCGAGGTCAGGACGGTCTGCTCCAGCGCGGCGACGATCAGCAGCACCAGGTCCGCACCGTGCGCCCGCGCCTCCCACACCTGATAGGGCGTGACGATGAAGTCCTTGCGCAGCACCGGGATGTCGACTGTGGCACGCACCGAGTCCAGGTCGGCCAGCGTGCCCTTGAACCGGCGCTGTTCGGTGAGCACGGAGATGGCGGTGGCGCCGCCCTTCTCGTACTCGGCGGCCAGAGCTGCCGGGTCGGTGATGGTGGCCAGTGCGCCCTTGCTCGGGCTGGACCGTTTGACCTCGGCGATCACGGTCACCGCGTCCTCCAACCGCAATCGGGAGACACAGTCCACCGCCCCGGGCAGGTGCGCGGCGCGCTCCTTCAACTCGTCCAGCGAGGTCGCAGCCTGGCGCACGGCCAAGTCCTCACGGACCCCGGCCACGATGTCATCGAGAACAGTTGCCATCGGACGTCTCCCCACTTCGGCGGCCTAGCCATCGTAGGGCCGCCGGATGGGTGGCCCGTGCATCCGCCCACCAGGTGAGCAGGTCAGTGGTGGTCGGAGGTGCGCTTCCCGCCCTGACCGAAACCGGCGGCACGCAGCAGCACACCAGCGATCACGCCCACCACTGCGGCACCCATCCCGACCCAGAACAACCAGACCTGGGAGAACATCATCGCCAGACCGGCGACCAGGAACCCGAGCACAACCACCCAGGTCACGGTCCACGCTGCGACGGTGCGCCCGTGATTGGTCGGCGGGGCCACCGGCGGCAGACGCAGTGCCTCCATCCGCGGACCCTGCACCGTGGCGGCGACGCCACCCCGGGGGCTCTCAGTACGCACCGGCTGACCGACCATGTCTTCCCTGGACCTTTCTGACGGAATGTCGTCAACCCTAACCGACGGTGACCGTCAGTACATGCTCGGCAGGAAGCTGGCGAGGAACAGCAGCACCCACAGCCCGATGCCGACATAGCCCAGGATTACGCCCGCCAGCGCCATGCCGCCGTTGTTCGCCTCCCCACGCCGAGCCGCCGAGCGGGACAGGTGCCCGGTGATGACAGCGCCGACCGCAGCTAAGCCGGGGCACAACGCCCAGAACAGCACCACGCCGACCAGACCGAGGACCAAGGACCACACGCCCAGGGAGTTCTTCGGGTAGGTCACCACCGGGGCGTAGACCGGCAGATACCCGGGCACCGGCGGCTGGCCGTGGGCAGGCGCGCCGTAGGTCGGAGGCATCGATGGCTGCCCGGCCGGATACGGGTAGCCAGATCCGGCTCCATAGGGCTGCGGACCGACCGGTGAGGCATACGACCCCGCGTAGGGCGATGAGCCGGGGGCGTAGGGGTCGCCGGGGAAAGCCGGCTGTGCGGGGGCCGGGGAGTACGGGTCGTACGGGGTGGCCAACGAGCCGGGGATCGACCCGTCGGCACTGCTCGAGTACGGAGCGGCGTAGGGGTCGGTGGCGTACGGATCGGCAGCGGGGCCACCCGGGTACTGCCCGATGCCGGTGGCATAGGGGTCGACTGCGTGCGGGCCCGCAGCGGCGGCATAGGGGTCGACCGGGGACGACTCACCAGCAGTCGGTGCGACGGACCAGGGGCCCGGGGCGGCCTCAGGTGCCTGAGGGGCGGGCTGCCCCGGTGCCACGCGGTCACCCTGCGAACCCTCCGGGGAGCCGAATTCGTCCTGCTCAGCAGCCGGGGCGTGATCCACCGCGGGGTCGTCCGCGCGGGGTGTCCCTGCCGGTCCGTAAGGGCTCGGTGGATCGGTGGGGGTGGACATGCTGCTCCTCGCAGTGGCCTGGCAGGTCAACGTCACTCTAGCCAGCCGGGCGGATCTCTTTGTGCAGGTCAGCGGGAGCGTTGCGGCACCCGGCCAGAATATGTACAGTCTGCTTTACGTCAAGCACGCTTTACAGAAGGGATGGCACCATGTCCATCGACAGCAGCTCCACACCGACCCAGCGCACCCGATGGGGACGGACCCGCGGTGCCAACGGGGGCGCGCCCGCCTTCTGGACGGCACTGCCGGTGGCCGTCCTCCTCGCCGCGGGGATCGGTGCCGCCAGTGCCGCGTGGAACCTGGTGGGGCCACGGCCCCTCCTCGGCGGCAGCATCATCGCAGCGGCCACGGTATGGCCGATCTTCGGACTCGTGTGGGTGCTGCTTGTCGACCGCAGCACACTGCGCGGCACCGCCGCACGGCCCGACGAGACGGTCGAGTCCGCCTGGTACCGGTCGGCGGCCAGTGGGGCGTTCACCGACCTGCTCATCGCTTCCGGCATCGGGCTCGGCGTCGTCGCGATGACTCAGGTCAAGCTCGCCACCACCGCCACCCTGTGCGCGGTCCTCGCGGTCGGCATGGGCTCCTTCGCGGTGCGCTACCTGATCCAGCGTCGGCAGGGTTAAGCGATGCAAAACACCATCCCCGACCTACGCCGGGAGCGCGGCTGGTCCCAGCAACGTCTAGCCGAGGAGCTCGGCGTCTCCCGTCAGACCGTCATCTCGATCGAACGCGGCCGATTCGACCCGTCGCTGCCGCTGGCCTTCGCCCTGGCCCGCGTGTTCGAGCGTCGAATCGAGGAGATTTTCACCGACGCGTCCGCGTAGGCCGTCGCCGTCACAGCGGCGGGGCCAGCGCGGACCAGGCGGGAACATTGCGTGCCACGCCGTAGAGCAGGAACAGCACCAGGGCGACGATGTACCAGCGGTCCCGGATGTGCAGCGCCGCGCTGCGCCCCTGACTGCGCAGCCAGGCCCACCGCGCCCACAGCACCACGACCACCGGGGCCAGCAGCACCCACAGCGGGTTCATCGCCCAGGCGCCCGCCAGGTCGAAGGTCAGCAGGTCGTGGGTGGCGCGCAGCGCACCGCAGGCCGGGCAGTACGTGCCGGTGATTAGGAACAGCGGACAGGCACCCCATGACCCGGTCTGGTGCGGATCACGCAGCACCAGGGCCACCGATGCCGCCGCGACCACACCGGCTGCGAGGAGCGGGGTGCGGGCCGCACGCAGACGGGCCGAGACCCCCACAGGAGTCTCGGCCCGTTGCTGGCGACCGGGCGTGGTCACGCTCAGTTGATCGACCAGGAGTAGTTGCCGGTGGCGAGCACGATGATGCCGATCACGCCCCACGCGATCGAGATCCACCCGAGCACCTGACCAGCAGTCGCCATTCCGCCGTTATTCGCCTCACCCCGGGCGACCGCCTTCTTGGCGTTGTTTCCGAGGATCACCGCGGGGGTACCCGTCACGAAGCCGCACAGCACCAGTCCGACGATGCCCAGCACCAGCGACCAGACGCCCAGGGTGTTCTTGGGGTAGCCGTACATCGGGGTCTGCGCGTAAGGCTGGGCAGACGGGTAGCTGGGGTAGCCACCAGCCGGGTCCTGCGGCGCACCGTACTGCGGGGTCTGCCCGTACGCCGGGGGCTGACCGTAGGACGGCGTCTGGCCGTACTGCGGGGTACCGGAATCGCCGGTGCTGCCCTCGGAGGGCTGGTAAGGATCCTGCGGCTGGCTCGGGGTCGACATGGATCTCCTTGAGGGTGCGTGATCAGGGGATGCGGCTGCCGACCAGGCTAGCGGTCACCGCCGAAGCGGCACAGCGGGAACACCGGATGCGCACCGGCCCGATCAGGTCGGGTCGTCCCCCCGGCCGAGCGCGTCCCACGTCGCCCGCTCGTCATCGGCCGGAGGCTCGGTCCCCGCAGCGGTCGACGGGGCACCGGCGCGCTCGTGTCGGGCGGAGGGTGCCGCCCAGTGCGCCGAGACACGCAGCAGGAGCACCGCGGCCACGATCACCAGCACCCCCAGCCCGGCGGCGGCCCACGGCCAGGGTGCGACCGAGATGTCACCGTCCAGCACGCCGACGCCGGTCAGGTCGGCGGCCGCCTGCTCCGCCCGGTCCTGCGCGCCCGCCCGGGCGGTCAGCGCACCCACCAGCACCACGACACCGCCTGCGGCGATAACGACGGAGACCACCCAGCGCCCGACCCGACCGACCAGGCCGAGGGCCAGCGCCGCGGCGGCCAACACCAGCGATGCGCCGATCACCCCGGGGGCAGCGGCAGACCCGGCGACCCGCACCCCGACGGTGCCGACCACCGGACCGGTGGCGGTGGCGGTGATCCACGTGGGCAGCGTCACCGCACCGCACAGTCCGGCCAGCACCAGGAGCACCAGCACCCAGGGACCACGCCGGCTCAGGTTCATCGCGCCACCGGCCGCAGCCGCGCGGCGATCTGCACCGCCCGCACCGCAGCAGCCGCCTTATTCCGCGACTCCTCGTACTCCAGCGCCGGCACCGAGTCGGCGACGATCCCGCCCCCGGCCTGCACACTGGCCCGACCGTCCCGGATCAACGCGGTCCGGATCGCGATGGCCATGTCCATGTTCCCGGCGAAGTCGAAGTAGCCGACGGTTCCACCGTAGATCCCGCGACGTGCGGGCTCGATCTGGTCGATCAGCGCGATGGCCCGGGGCTTGGGTGCGCCGGAGAGCGTCCCGGCCGGGAACGTGGCGGTGAGAGTCTGCAACGCCGTGGCCCCCTCACGTAGCTGCCCGGTGACGGTGGAGCAGATGTGCATGATGTGGCTGTAACGGTGCACCTGCATGAACTCCGCCACCTCCACTGAGGCGGGGGCACATACCTTGACCAGGTCGTTGCGGGACAGATCGACCAGCATCAGGTGCTCGGCGCGTTCCTTGGGGTCGACCAGCAGCTCGTCGTGCAGGCGCCGGTCCTCCTCCGGGGTGGCACCGCGCGGACGGGACCCGGCGATCGGGAAGGTGGTGACCTGGCGGTCGGCGACCTTGACCAGCGTCTCCGGGCTCGAACCGACCACGGCGAAGTCCCGGCCCTGCGCGTCCTGCAACTGCAGGTAGTACATGTACGGGCTGGGGTTGATCGTGCGCAGCACCCGGTAGACGTCCAGCGGGTCGGCCGGGCAGTCCAGGTCCAGGCGCTGAGAGATGACGACCTGGAAGACCTCACCGTCCCGGATCGCGACCTGTCCGGCGCGCACCGCGTCCTCGAAGTCCGGTCGGCTGGTCCGGAATTCCAGCTCCGGGGTGTCGGCCTGCGGGTCCAGCACGGCCACCGCCGGGGCCGCACTGGTCAGCAGCTGGCGCTCCATGGCGTCGAGCCGGGCCACCGCGTCGGCGTAAGCCTGGTCGACGCGCTGATCGGTGCCGTCGAAGTTGATCGCATTGGCCACGAGCCAGACCGACCCGTCCCGGTGGTCAGTCACCGCCAGGTCGCTGGCCAGACACAGCGAGAGCTCCGGGACGTCCAGCTCCTCCGGTGCTTGCGCGGGCAGCGTCGGCTCCCAGTGTCGGACGATGTCCCAGCCCAACGCGCCGACCAGTCCCCCGGTCAACGGCGGCAGTCCGGGGATCTCCGGGGTGCGCAGCTCCTCCAGGGTGCGGTCGAGCACGTCGAGGACGTCGCCCTCGGTCGGTACCCCGGCGGGCACATCGCCCAGCCAGGTGGCCCGCCCGTCACGCACGGTGAGGGTGGCCCGGGAGCGCACCCCGACAAAGCTCCAGTGCGACCAGGTGCCGTCCTGCTCCGCCGATTCCAGGATGAAGGTGCCCCGCCGTCCCTGCGCCAGGGTGCGGTACAAGCCCACCGGGGTGGTGTCGTCGGCGAGCAGACGCCGGACCACCGGAATCACCCGCCGTGCGGTGGCCAGCTCCCGGAAGTCCTCGACCGTCGGCCAGGTCTGCCCCCAGGGCACCTGCACCGGGTTCATGCCCGCTCCCCGATCGTGGCACCCAGGTCGCCGCCCGCCTCGAAGCAGGTGCGGGCACCGGTGTGGCAAGCCGCGCCGACCTGGTCGACCCGCACCAGCAGGGCATCGCCGTCGCAGTCGAGCTGCACCGACTTCACGTACTGGGCGTGTCCGGAGGTGTCGCCCTTGCGCCAGTACTCCTGCCGTGACCGGCTCCAGAACACCACGCGGCCGCCGGTCAGGGTGCGGCGCAGGGCCTCGTCGTCCATCCAGCCGAGCATCAGCACCTCACCGGTGTCGTGCTGCTGGATGACGGCGGCGACCAGTCCGTTCTCGTCACGCGTGAGGCGCGCGGCGATCGTCGGGTCGAGAGTGTCGGTCATAGCGCTGATCTTTCCATGCCCGGTCAGCGGGTCTGTGCGACCCAGGCGGCGTGCATCGAGGCGTACACCCCGTCGGCGGCGACCAGGTCGTCATGCGGTCCGAACTCCACCACCCGCCCGGCGTCGACCACCACCACCAGGTCGGCGGCCTCGGCGGTGGACAGGCGGTGCGCGATGGTGATCGTCGAGCGCCCGGAGGTCAGCGAGTCCAGCGCGCGGGCGATCCGCACCTCGGTGGCGGGATCGACGGCGGAGGTCGCCTCGTCCAGCACCAGCAGGTCGGCGTCGGCCAGGTACGCCCGGGCGAGGGCCACCAGCTGCCGCTCCCCCGCGGACATCGACTCGCCGCGCTGACCGACCGGGGTGTGCAGCCCGGAGGGCAGGTCACGCACCCAGTCGTCCAGGCCGAGCTCGCCCAGGGCGGCCAACAGCGTCGCGTCATCCGGGGTGTCGTCGTCCCGCAGCCCGTAGGCCAGGTTCTCCGCCAGCGTGGCATCGAAGAGGAAGCCCTCCTGCGGCACCATCACCACGCGGCGACGCAGGTCCTCGGTGCGGATCTGCCGCAGGTCCACCCCGTCCAATCGCACTGCGCCGTCGACCGGGTCCATCAACCGGGTGACGAGCTTGGCAATGGTGGTCTTGCCGGAGCCGGTCGCCCCGACCACGGCCACCGAGCGCCCGGCCGGGAGTGCCAGGTCGACCTCGTGCAGCACCGTCGGACCACCGGGGTAGGCGAAGCGCACGCCGTCCAACTGCACCTGCGCCGGTCCGCGTGGTGAGGACACCCCGGACGGACCGGGGTCGGCCACCTGCACCGGGGTGTCGATGATGCTCAGCACCCGGCGCCACCCGGCGACCGCGTTCTGCAACTCGTTCAGCACCTCGGTGGCCTGCTGCACCGGACCGGTGAACAGCTGGACCAGGAACAGGAAGGCCAGCAGCTTGCCGACGGTCAGCCCGCCACCGATCCCCAAGAACGTCCCGACCACCACGACGGCGGCGAGCACCAGGTTCGCGACCAGGACACCAGAGGAGAACACCAGCGAGACGGTGTTCTGCGCCCGGACCTGGGCGTTGCGGGTGTCCCCGATCCGGGCGTCCACCGTGCGCTGGGTCCGGCGCTGCACGCCGTAAGCCCGGATGGTCTCCGCGCCGACCACTGCCTCGGAGACCGCGCCCAGCATCGCACCGACCCGCTCCCGCACGCGGGTGTACGCCCGGTTGACCCGCTTTTGCAGCGGATGCAGGGCGATGGCCAACGGCAGGAAGCAGGCCCAGACCAGGAGCGCGAGCTGCCAGGAGTAGACCGCCATCAACACGGTCGCCACCCCGACCTGCAGGACGGAGACCACCAGCATGATCCCGCCCCACTGCACGAACAGGGAGATGGTGTCGACATCGCTGGTCACCCGGGACACCAGGGAGCCGCGCCGCTCGGTGTTCTGGGTCAGCACCGACAGGTCGTGCACATGGCGGAAGGCCCGCACGCGCAGTTCGGCCAGGCCCGCCTCGGAGGCTTTGAACAGTCGGATGTTCACCGCCGCCGAGCACAGTCCACCGAGCACCAGCGCGACCACGGCACCAGTGGCGAGCAGGAGCACCCGCTGCACATCCGGGCCACCGTCGGCAAGAATCCCGGTGTCGATGGTCTGCTGCACCGCGATCGGCACCACTACCTTGCCCCCGGCGGCCAGCACGGCGAGCAGCAGGGTCAGGCCGATGCCGCGCACCAGCTGGGGTGAGACCTGCACACCGCGGCGCAGGGTGCCGAAGACCCCGAGCTGCTCGGTGTCACCCAGGGTATGGCTGCGCTCCGGGGCGCTCATCGCTGTCCTCCGGTCATCGCCTCGTCGTCCATGGCATCGGCGCGGGCCTGCGCCCGGCGCTGCGATTCCTGCTCGTAGGCGGTGGCCAACGCTCGGTAGCCCGGGTCACGTTCCAGGAGTTCCCCGTGCGTGCCCTGATCCACCACCCGGCCGGACTCCAGGTGCAGCACCTCATCGGCGAGGGCGACCGAACTCATCCGGTATGCCACCAGCAACACCGTGGGTCCAGTGCCGCCGGTGTGGTCGCGCAGACCGGTGAGGATGTCCCGTTCCACCCGCGGGTCGACGGCACTGGTGGCGTCGTCGAGGATCAACAACCGGGGACGACGGACCAGCGCCCGAGCGATGGCCAACCGCTGCCGCTGCCCACCGGACAGGTTGGAGCCACGCTCCCCCAGCGGCGCGTCCAGACCACCGGGCAGCTCACGGATCACGTCGTCCACCCGGGCCAGGCGCAGCGCGTCCCACACCTCGTCATCGCTCGGCGCACCGGCTTCACCCGGATCGGCCAGCGTGACATTGCCACGCACCGTGTCCTCGAAGATGAAGGTCTGCTGCCCGACCAGCACCACCTGTGCGGTCAGGTCGTCGATGTCCAGCTCCCGCACATCGGTGCCGTCCACCTCGATCCGCCCGGTCGTCGGGTCGGATAGCCGGGGCACCAACGACACCAGGGTCGTCTTACCCGCGCCCGTGGAGCCGACCACTGCGACCACCGTGCCGGGCTCCACCGCCACGTCGACATCCCGCAGGATCGACACGGGTCCGACCGGTCCGGGCACCCGCACACCGACCCCGGTCATCCGCAGCGTCGCGCCACGCTCGGTCCGAGTCAGGGGTGCGGAGCCCGGGGGCAGCTCACCCTCGGCGTCGACCACGCGTGCCAGTCGCTCCTGTCCGACCAGGGCGCGGGGCAGATCCCCCAGCACCCAGCCGAAAGCCCGCACCGGCACTGCCATCAGGGTCAGCAGGTACGCGGCCGAGACGATGTCACCGGTGTTGACCGCGCCGATGCTCGCCCGCCACACACCGACTACCAGCACCAGCACCGATCCGAGGCTGGGCAGCATGTCGATCACCGGGTCGAAGTACGCCCGGACCACGCCCACCCGCACATTCGCTGCGCGCAGTGTGTCGGCGCGTTCGGCGAACCGATGCTCCTCACGGTCCTCGGTGCCCAGGGACTTGACCAGCAGGGCGGCCTCGAAGGACTCGTGCGCGATATCCGCGACCTCGGCCCGCAGCTCCTGCGCCCGGGTCACCGCCGGGGACATCCGCCGCTGGAAGATCACATTGGCGATCACGGCCAACGGCAGCACGATCAACGCCGCCACCGCCAGGTAGGGGTCGGTGGTGAACAGCGCGACCGCCGCCACGCCGATCATCACCACCACGCCCAGCGCGAAGGGCAGCGGGTTGAAGACGTTGGTCGCCGCCTCCACATCGGAGGAGGCGTTGGACAGCAGCTGACCGGTGGGGTGGCGGCGGTGCCAGGACATCGGCAGTGCCAGGTACTGCCGAGTGACCCCGCGGCGCCACATCGCTTGCTGGTCCGAGACACCCATCCCGGCGAACACCCGTCGACCGGCCACCGACAGCGCCAGACTCAGCGCGACCAGAGCCAGCGCACCACCTGCCCACCAGATCCGACCGCGCGCGACCGCATCACCGTCCAACGCGGGCACCACCACCGTGTCGGTGGCCCAGCCCAGCACCCGGCTCACCAACACGGTGAACGCACCGAAGGCGGCCGAGGTCCCGATCGCCAGCACATAGGTACCCGGCTGCGAGGCGATCCCCCGACCGAGCAGCAAGGCGGAGCGACGGGTGACCGATCCGGTCAGGGTGGCGGGGCGGCGCGGAGTGGAGCGCGGGGGCACGTCGAGGCCTCTCTGGCTGATACAGGGACTGCTCAGGATCTTCTCATGCACCGCAGACAGGCCGAGGGGCCGGCCACCCGCAGGTGACCGGCCCCTCGGACCGTGATGCGAACCGGATCAGTTACCGGTCAGCTTCTCCCGCAGAGCGGCCAGCGCCTCGTCGGAGGCGAGGGTACCGGTGGCCTCCTGGGCCGGAGCCGAGGAGTAGGAGGAGCTGCTGGAGGACGACGCCGAGCTGGAGGAGCTCGACGAGGACGAACCAGCGACCTCACCCGCGGCGGCCTCGGCGTCAGCCTTGGTCGCGTCGAGCACCTGCTTGCGGTGCGCCTCCCAGCGAGCGTGCGCCTCGGCGTACTGCGCCTCCCAGGTCTCACGCTGCGCGTCGAAGCCCTCGAGCCACTCGTTGGTGGTCGGGTCGAAGCCCTCGGGGTACTTGTAGTTCCCCTCCTCGTCGTACTCCGCCGCCATCCCGTACAGGGCCGGGTCGAAGTCCTCGGAGGTCGGGTCGAAGCCCTCGTTCGCCTGCTTCAGCGACAGCGAGATCCGACGGCGGTCCAGGTCGATGTCGATGACCTTGACGAAGACGTCGTCGCCGACCTGCACGACCTGCTCCGGGACCTCCACGTGGCGGACAGCCAGCTCGGAGATGTGCACCAGACCCTCGATGCCGTCCTCGACGCGCACGAACGCACCGAACGGAACGAGCTTGGTGACCTTGCCCGGGACGACCTGGCCGATGGCGTGGGTCCGGGCGAAGGCCTGCCACGGGTCCTCCTGGGTCGCCTTCAGCGACAGCGAGACCCGCTCGCGGTCGAAGTCGACGTCCAGGACCTCGACCGTGACCTCCTGGCCGACCTCGACGACCTCGGAGGGGTGGTCGATGTGCTTCCAGGACAGCTCGGAGACGTGCACCAGACCGTCGACGCCACCCAGGTCCACGAAGGCACCGAAGTTGACGATGGAGGACACGACACCGGGGCGGACCTGGCCCTTCTGCAGGGTCTGCAGGAAGGTGGAGCGGACCTCGGACTGGGTCTGCTCGAGCCAGGCACGGCGGGACAGGACCACGTTGTTGCGGTTCTTGTCCAGCTCGATGATCTTCGCCTCGATCTCCTTGCCCACGTAGGGCGCGAGGTCGCGGACACGGCGCATCTCCACCAGCGAGGCGGGCAGGAAGCCGCGCAGGCCGATGTCGAGGATGAGGCCGCCCTTGACGACCTCGATGACGGTGCCGGTGACGACGCCGTCCTCCTCCTTGATCTTCTCGATCGTGCCCCAGGCGCGCTCGTACTGGGCGCGCTTCTTGGACAGGATCAGACGACCCTCCTTGTCCTCCTTCTGGAGAACGAGGGCCTCGACCTCGTCGCCGACCTGGACGACCTCACCGGGGTCGACGTCGTGCTTGATCGACAGCTCCCGGGACGGGATGACGCCCTCGGTCTTGTAGCCGATGTCCAGCAGGACCTCATCGCGGTCGACCTTCACGATCGTGCCCTCGACGATGTCGCCATCGTTGAAGTACTTGATGGTGGCGTCGACGGCGGCGAGGAAGTCCTCGGCGGAGCCGATGTCGTTGACCGCGACCTGCGGGGTGCCGGACTTGGCGGGGGTGGAGATGCTCATGTAGGGGTGGGCTCCGATGCGGACAGATACGTTGTGCGGACAGGAAACGGGCCGATCCGCCAGGTGGCGGGGGTCCGGGATCTCACTGGTGCGGCTCGCCACGCAGTTTCACCCGCGCGGGCACGCGACACCGCCGACCAGCCTACCGGCCAGTTTGACAACGGGTCAAAGCGGATGCGATCAGGCCAGCGCCTTCGCCACATCCAGCAAGTCCTGCGGCACGTGCTTGACCTTGCCGGCGATCTCGCTCAGCGGGACCAGCACCACGTTCTCGCCGCGCAGGGCGGTCATCACGTTGGTCTCGCCCCGGCTGATCGCGTCGATGGCCGCCACTCCGAACCGGCTGCCCAGGATCCGGTCGGCCGGCACCGGCGATCCACCACGCTGCACGTGACCGAGCACGGTCACCCGGGTGTCGAATCCGGTGCGCTGCTCGATCTCGTACTTCACCCGCTCGCCGATGGCACCGGCCACGATCTCCCCGAACTTGCCGACCGGGGCCTCGTAGGACATCGAGGTGCCCTCAGCCGGGACCGCGCCCTCGGCAACGACCACGATGGAGAAGTTGGCGTGCGCGCGGTGGCGGTGCTTGAGGAACTTGACGATCTTCTCGATGTCGAAGGGCTCCTCCGGTGCCAGCACCAGCTCCGCGCCACCGGCGATCCCGGCGGTGACCGCGATCCACCCGGCGGAACGGCCCATCACCTCGACGATCATCACCCGGTTGTGCGACTCAGCGGTGGTGTGCACGCGGTCCAGCGCCTCGGTGGCGATCTCCACCGCGGTGTCGAAGCCGATCGAGCGGTCGGTGCCCCACACGTCATTGTCGATGGTCTTGGGGATCGCGACGATCTTGACCCCGGCCTCGGCGACCTTGGAGGCCGCGTGCAGAGTGCCGTCACCACCGATGCAGATCAGCGCCTCGATCCGCTCCGCCTCCAGGGTGGACATCACCGCGTCGATCCCGCCGTCCGCCGAGTGCGGGTGGAACCGGGCAGTGCCCAGCAGGGTGCCGCCGACCGGAAGGACATTGCGGATGTGGCTGCGGGTCAGCGGGACGATGTCGCCATCGACCACACCGCGCCAGCCGTTGCGGAAGCCGATGATGGAGTGGCCGTACTCCCCCTCCCCGCGCTTGACCACGGCGCGGATCGCGGCGTTCAGGCCCGGGACATCGCCGCCACCGGTGAGCAGTCCGACTCGCACGCTGAGGTCTCCTTCATCGATTCGGGGGAAGCCCGCGCAGCAGCGCGCGAGCACGACCAGGCTATCCGGGCTGAGCAGGGCCGCGGTGGGTCGAAGGTCGTGCGGCGCGCCGTCCTCTACCGTCATCCGAGTGAATGCCGAACAGCCCGGGCCGATGGCCGATGCCGGGTACCGCGATGTGCCCGCCTCCGCCGCCACCGGGGCCGGTCGACTGTGGTGGGACGCGAACGCCGACGAGTACCTGGACGAGCACGGGACGTTCCTCGGCGACGACGACTTCTGCTGGTGCCCGGAAGGGCTGCGCGAGGCCGAGGCACAGTTGCTGGGGCCGGTGCGCGGGCGACGGGTGTTGGAGGTCGGCTCGGGGGCGGCGCAGTGCGCGCGGTGGTTGGTCGGGCAAGGCGCGCAGGTGGTGGCGACGGATGTGTCCGGGGCGATGCTGGCAGCGGCGGCGCGGATCGACGCGGCACGGGCCGACGCGGCACGGATCGGCGTGGCGCGCGGTGGTGCTGGCCGTGTCGGTGCCGGTGGTGGTGGTGGCGACGGTGTCACCCCAGCCTCGGCTGCCGTGTCGAGCCCGGTTCCGCTCGTGCAGGCCGATGCCCGCGCCCTGCCCTTCCCGGACGGCAGCTTCGACACCGTGTTCACCGCCTACGGGGCGATCCCCTTCGTGCCGGATGCGGAGCGGGTGCATGCCGAGGCATTCCGGGTGCTGCGGCCCGGTGGGCGGTGGGTGTGCTCGGTGACCCACCCCATCCGGTGGGCGTTCCCGGACGACCCCTCCGAGCGCGGACTGACCGCGGATCGGTCGTACTTCGACCGGAGACCGTATGTGGAGCTCGATGCGGCCGGCAGGGTGCTCTACGCCGAGTACCACCGCACGCTGGGCGACCACATCGGCGAGCTGGTGGGTGCGGGGTTCGTGGTGGACCGCCTGGTCGAGCCGGAGTGGCCCGAGGGGCACGACCGCACCTGGGGTGGCTGGAGCCGGGTGCGCGGTGAACGCCTCCCCGGGACGGCGATCCTGGTCACACATCGGCCCGGCTGACCGGCGGTCAGGAGGCGAGCACTCCGCCGTGCGGGGCGAGATAGAGGAACAGGCCCTGGCCCACCGCACGATCGAGGACCAGTTCGGACACGTGGAATTGCTCCGGGTGTCGGGCCGCGGCAGCGGGTAGGTCCTCGGCGAGGGTGGTCAGCGGGCCGAGGGAGTCCGCGAAGGCCGCTCCGGTCCCGGTGACGATCAGCGTCCGGGCGTGGCGGGTGGCCGACAGCCGATCAGCACGCTCGGACGCCTCCTCGGTGACCTGGAAGGCGTCCTCGGGCAGGTCGATGGTGGTCGGCGTGCCCGGCCCGAGGCGCGAGCGGATCTCTGGCCAGCGGCTCGGTCGGAGTCGACCCCGGGGCACCAGCAGCAGGTCGACGTTCGGCGCGTCCGATCGCCCCTCCGGCAACGGATTGCGCAGGCGTCCGTCCCGTGTGACCTCGGGCGCGATCGGGAAGTACACCAGGGTTTGCCGCGACCGGGCCGCCAACGCCCAGCCGACGGCCAGTCGTCGTGCCGCATCGGCTCCGAAGCCGCCGACCAGGTCAGAGTCGCACGACTGGCGTTCCACGAGCCGCCCCGTCAACGGGATCCGCGCCACCCGGAACTCCTCCCGGCCGCGCCTCACCCGGTGCAGGGTTCCCCGCACCACCGCATCCGCCAGCCGCACCACGCCACACCTCACCTGCTCGGCCCGGCGCGGCTTCCGGGGAATCGACTGCCAACCCTACCGGCGTGTTGGGTGAGCGGTCAGTGGCCGGCCTCGTGCCAGGACGTACCGACGCCGACCGACACATCCAGCGGAACGTCCAGCTGGTAGGCGGCCCCCATCTGCTCGCGGAGCAGCGCCTCGACGGCCTCCTGCTCCCCGGCCGCGACCTCGAGCACGAGCTCGTCATGGACCTGGAGCAGCATCCGGCTGGTCAATCCCTGGGCGGTGAGCTCGCGCTGCACCCCGAGCATGGCCAGCTTGATGATGTCCGCGGCGGAGCCCTGGATCGGGGCGTTCAGGGCCATCCGCTCGGCGGACTCACGCCGAATCCGGTTGTCGCTGGTCAGGTCGGGCAGGTACCGGCGGCGGCCGAGGATGGTAGCGGTGTAGCCGACCCCGCGGGCCTCCTGTGCGACGGTGCCGAGGTAGTCGCGGACACCGCCGAACCGGTGGAAGTAGTCCTCCATCAGCGCGGCTGCCTCACCGACGGCGATGTTGAGTTGCTGGGACAGTCCGAAGGACGACAGCCCGTAGGCCAGCCCGTAGCTCATCGCCTTGATCTTGGAGCGCTGGGCGCTGGAGACCTGGTCGGTGGGCACGTTGAACACCCGGGAGCCGACGTAGTTGTGCAAGTCTTCCCCGCCGCGGAAGGCCTCGATCAGACCCTCGTCACCGGACAGATGCGCCATGATCCGCATCTCGATCTGGGAGTAGTCGGCGGTCATCAGGGTCTCGTAGCCCTCGCCGACCACGAACGCCCGGCGGATCTGCCGACCGGCGTCGGTGCGGATCGGGATGTTCTGCAGGTTCGGATCGGTGGAGGACAACCGGCCGGTGGCGGCGATGGTCTGCTGGAAGGTGGTGTGGATCCGCCCGTCCGGTGCCACCGAGCGCAGCAGACCCTCGACGGTCTGGCGGAGTTTGATCGCGTCCCGGTGCGCGAGCAGCGCGGCCAGGAACGGGTGCTGGGTCTTGGTGAACAGGTCGGCCAGGGCGGCGGCGTCGGTGGTGTACCCGGTCTTGGTCTTCTTGGTCTTGGGCATGTTCAGCTGGTCGAAGAGCACCTCCTGCAGCTGCTTGGGCGAACCCAGGTTCACCTCGCGGCCGATGGCGTCGTAGGCCTCGGCGGCGGCGCGCTGCACCACGGCGTCGTACTGCTGCTCCAGCTCACTCAGGTAGTCGGTGTCGACGGCGATGCCGACGTGCTCCATCCCGGCGAGCACCTTCTCCAACGGGAGCTCCACGTCGGCCAGCAGGTGCTCGGCACCCCGGTCGGCCAGTTGGTCGGCCAACACGTCGGCGAGGTCGAGCACTGCGGCGGCCCGGATCGCACCGCGTTCGTGCTCCTCGTTGCCGTCCAGGCCGAGGTCGAGCGCACCCTGTGCCTCGGTGGACTCCGTGGGGGTCAGCTCGCGGTGCAGGTAGCTCATCGCCAGGTCGGCCAGGTCGTAGCCGCGCCGCTCCGGCTGGCAGAGGTAGGCACCCAGCTCGGTGTCGAAGACCACACCGGACAGCGTGAGTCCCCGACCGGTCAGTGCGTGCCAGGCCTCCTTGGCGGCGTGCACCACTTTGGGCTGCTCCGGGTCGGCCAACCAGGTGCTCAGCGCGGACTCGTCGGCAGGGTCGATCCGCAACAGGTCGTAGGCCACCGCCTGGCCCCCGGCGGACAGGGCGATCCCCCAGGCGTCCCCACCGGAGGGCGTGGCCGAGCCCTGGACATCGACGCCGGTGCGCTGACCTGCGTGGGCGCTCAGCCACTCGGCTAGGCCCCCGTCAGCCGGGGTGACCAGCTCCGGACCGTCCACGCTCAGCGGCTCGTCCACCGGCCCGCTGGGTCCACCGTCGTCGCCGGGGGCCACCGCCAGCAGCCGCTCGCGGAGCTGCCCGCGGAACTCCAACTCCTCCAGTAGCTCCAGCACCGCGGGGCGGTCCCAGGGACGCCGGACCAGGTCCTCGGGGTCCAGCGGCAGCTCCAGGTCGTCGACCAAGCGGTTCAGCTCCCGGTTGAGCACCACCTGATCGAGGTGCGCGCGCAGCGACTCCCCCGCCTTGCCCTTGATCTCCCCGGCGTGTGCGACCACCCCGTCCAGACCGTCATAGGCGGTGACCCACTTGGCGGCGGTCTTGGGGCCGACGCCGGGCACGCCGGGCAGGTTGTCCGAGGACTCACCGACCAGCGCCGCGATATCCGGGTAGCGGTGCGGGGGCACGCCGTACTTGGCCTCCACCGCCTCCGGGGTCATCCGGGCCAGCTCGGAGACGCCGCGCACCGGGTAAAGCACGGTGACGTCCTCGTTCACCACCTGCAACGCGTCGCGGTCACCGGTGCAGACCAGCACCTCCATCCCGGCGTGCGCGCCCTGCCGGGACAGGGTGGCCAGGATGTCATCAGCCTCGTAGTCCGGCTTGGTCAGCACCGGGATGTTCATCGTGCCGAGCAGCTGCCGGATCACGTCGACCTGGCCGCGGAACGGCTCCGGCGAGGCGTCGCGGGTGGCCTTGTACTCGGGGTAGCGCTCGGTGCGGAAGGTGACGCGGCCCAGGTCGAAGGCCACCGCCACATGGGTGGGCTCCTCATCGCGCAGCAGGTTGGCCAGCATGGACGCGAAGCCGAAGACCGCATTGGTCGGCTGCCCGGTCACGGTGGCGAAGTTCTCCACCGGGAGGGCGAAGTAGGCGCGGTAGGCCATCGAGTGGCCGTCCACCAGGAGCAGTCGCGGTCGCGTCGCAGCAGTCACGGGTGACAACCTATCCGCCATGACCGACAGCATCTTCCCCGACGGCACGCTCATGACCCGGATGGGGATGACCTTGGACCGAGTGGACGCCGACAGCGCGGTCGGCAGGATGCCGGTCTCCGGTAACACCCAGCCCTTCGGTCTGCTGCACGGCGGGGCGAGTGCGGCACTGGCGGAGACGCTCGGGTCCTATGCCGCGAATGTGCACGCCGCCGAGTTCGGTCGTCAGGCGGTGGGGATCGAGTTGAACGTCACCCATCACCGGTCGGCCGTCGACGGCGAGGTCATCGGCACCGCCACCGCCCTGCACCGTGGCCGGACGTTGGCGTCCTATGAGGTGGTGGTCGAGGACCCGCGGGGCCGACGGGTGTGCACCGCCCGGCTGACCTGCATGCTGATCGAGGCCAAGCCGGAGAGCTGACCCTCCGAGCGGGTGGCCCGGGCGGCACGACGCCGGGCGACCAGGTCATCGATCCCCCGTGAGCGCTGAGGACCGGACTCGGTGCTCAGCCGGCGTTGCAGGGTCTCCACGCTGACCACCCGGTGTGCGGCCGCCGGTGCGAAGCCCAGCCGGGACAGGAAGCGCAGCACGCCGCGGGCACCGGGCAGTGGCACCGCGAAGATCTCCACCGCGCCGACCTGCTCGGCCTGCTCGGCGACCCCCGCAAGCAGCGCGTGCCCGATCCCCCGCCGCCGGGCGGACTCCCCGACGTACACCGCCTCGATGCCCACCGAGACCTCGTCGGTGAACAGACTCGGGCCGACCACCCGCGCCAGGATCAGTCCGTGCACCCGACCGTCGAGTTCACCGACCAGGGCCAATGCGCCGGGCTCGGCGGTCATCGCACCAACCTGGTGCCGCAGGCGTTCGGGGTCGTCCGTGCACAGCTGGGAACCCAGCATGGACTCCTTGCGGGCGGCCAGACACAGGTCGACCACCTGATCCGCATCCTCCGGACGGATGGAGCGGACAACGGCTGATGAGCGCACGGCTGCAGCGACCTCCTCGAAGCGTTCCTCTGCGTAGTGCCCCGGCATCATGGCAAGGATCGACCGCTCCTGCCTAGTCAGGCAAGAAACTCATCGTCCACAACACGACGGAAACGCCGTCGACACACTCCGTCCCTAGCGTCTGCCGGGTTCCCAGACCCGACCGGACGGAGGACCAGGTGCGCACAGCCGCCACCGTGCCCCGCATCGTCTCAGCACTGTCGTTGCTCGTCCTCGCCGTCGTCGTCCTGCTGCTGTCCGGTCCCCGGGCGCAGGCCAGCGCCACCGGAGTCTGTGTGCCGGATGCGGCCACCGGCTGTGTGAACGGGACGATCTCCACCGCCGATCGGGCACCGGCCGCGGGGGTGGCGCTGGAAGTGACCGGGCCGGGTGGGACGGTGTCGACCAGCACCGACGCACAGGGTCGTTGGTCCGCCGCGGTCACCAAGGCCGGTCAGTACACGGTGACCCTGGACGTCGACACCCTCCCGTCGGGTGAGCAGCTGCGCGATCCGGAGGCCAACCCCCGGACGGTCACCGTGGCGCTGAGCTCCTCGACGGGGGCACTGTTCCCGCTGGGCCCGCCAACAGCCAGTGCCCCGGAGCCGAGTGCCGCACCCGAGGATCAGGCGACCGCCGAGGTCGGTGCGCCGGTGGGGTCCAGCACCAGTGGGTCCTTCACGTGGTCGCGAGTGGCGCAGCAGTCGGTGAACGGGGTCGTCTTCGGGCTGCTGCTCGCGCTCGCCTCGGTGGGGCTGTCGCTGATCTACGGCACCACCGGGCTGAGCAACTTCGCACACGGTGAGCAGGTCACCCTCGGTGCGATCGCCGCCTACGTCGGATGTCAGCTGTTGCACCTGCCGCTGGTGGTCTCGGGGGTGATCGCGGTGCTGATCGGGGCTGCCTCCGGCTGGGTGCAGGACACCGGGCTCTGGCACCAGCTGCGGCGGCGACGGGTCGGCACCACGCAGCAGATGATCGTCACCATCGGCCTGTCGATGGCGTTGCAGTACACCTACCAGTTCTTCTTGGGCGGGGGGCAGCTGCGGATCGTCACCACCAACCCGACGATGCTGACGCTCGGTCCGGTGCGGATGACGGTGACCTCGCTGGTGTCACTGCTGCTGGCGGTGGCGGTGCTCGGCGCGGTGGCGTACTTCCTGCTGGGCACCCGGATCGGTCGGGCCACCCGGGCGGTCTCGGACAACCCGGCGTTGGCATCGGCCTCGGGGATCACGGTGGAGCGGATCATCCGGTTGGTCTGGGTGCTCGGCGCGGCGTTGGCGGCGCTGGGCGGCGTGCTGATGGGGCTGTATCTGAACGCCACCAACTGGAACATGGGCGGGGCGCTGCTGCTGCTGATGTTCGCGGCGGTCACCCTGGGCGGACTGGGTCAGGCCTTCGGTGCGCTCGCGGGGTCCATCGTGATCGGCCTGGTGGTCGAGATGTCGAATCTGATCATCCCGAGCGATATGCGCTACGCCGGCGCGCTGCTCATTCTCATCCTCGTCCTGCTGCTGCGGCCGCAGGGCATTCTCGGTCGCGCCGAGCGGATCGGTTAGGGGCTTCGCGATGGACTGGACACGCATCCTGGTGAACACCGCCGGGGAGATCTTCGCCCCGACCACCGCGGCCTACGCGCTGGCCGCGATCGGACTGAATGTGCACTTCGGGCTGACCGGACTGCTGAACATGGGCCAGGCCGGATTCATGCTGGTCGGTGCCTATGGGTTCGCGATCTCGACCATCGCGGGCTGGCCACTGTGGGCGGCGGTGCTGATCGCGCTGGTCGCGGCCGCGCTCTTCGGCCTGCTGTTGGGCATTCCGACGTTGAAGCTGCGCGGCGACTACCTGGCCATCGTCACCATCGCGGCGGCGGAGATTGTGCGACTGGTCGGGCGGTCGACGGCATTGACCGAGCTGACCGGGGCCTCCTCCGGACTGCGCGGCAACAGTTACAAGCACACCTTCCAGGAGGCGTCGCCGTTCCCGGACGGGAATCTGGCGCTCGGCCCCTTCGAGTACGCGGTGAATGCGTCCAACTCGTGGTGGGTGCGCCTGGTCGGATGGGCGTTGGTGGGTCTGGTGTGCCTGCTGGTGTGGCGGCTGATGCGCTCACCCTGGGGCCGGGTGCTCAAGGGCATTCGGGAGGATGAGGACGCGGTTCGGTCCCTGGGCAAGAGCGTCTACTCCTACAAGATGCAGGCCCTGGTACTCGGCGGCGTGATCGGGGCGCTGGGCGGGATCATCTACGTCCTGCCCCGCGCCGTGCAGCCCGATTCGATGGGTCGGCCAATGACCTTCTTCGTGTGGACGATCCTGCTGCTCGGCGGGGCGGCCACCGTGTTCGGGCCGGTGCTGGGCTCCATCGTGTTCTGGGTGTCGCTGATGGCGATCAAGTCGGTGATGCGAGTCGGTGTCCCGGAGTCGGTGATGCGCACCGAACAGATCGAGCAGTTCGGCTGGGTGATCGTCGGCGTGACGCTGATGCTGCTGGTGATCTTCCGACCGCAAGGGATCCTCGGCGACAAGAAGGAGTTGGCGATCGATGTCCGCTGATCTGGTGACCGCCGACCTGAGGTTCGTGGCGCAGACCCCCGGAGTACCCAAACCGGATGCCATCGTGGTGGCCGACGCGGTGACCCGGCACTTCGGCGGCATGACCGCCGTCGATGTCGAGCACCTGGAGGTGCAGCGCGGCGCGATCACGGCACTCATCGGCCCGAATGGCGCGGGTAAGACCACGCTGTTCAACCTGCTGACCGGATTCGACCGGCCGTCCACCGGCACCTGGTCATTCGACGGGCGACCGCTGTCCGGGATGTCGGCGGCCCGGGTGGCGCGCTCCGGCATGGTGCGGACCTTCCAACTGACCAAGGCGCTCAGCCGGATGACCGTGATCGAGAACATGCGCCTCGGTGCCCGGCAGCAGCCCGGGGAGAACCTGCTCACCGCGCTGGTCCCGCCGCTGTGGACGGCCCGGGAGCGGGAGATCACTGCACAGGCCGAGGAGCTGCTGGCCCGGTTCACGCTGGACACCAAACGCGACGACTACGCCGGGTCGCTGTCCGGCGGGCAACGCAAGCTGTTGGAGATGGCCCGCGCCCTGATGAGCCGTCCGACCATGGTGATGCTGGACGAACCAATGGCCGGGGTGAATCCGGCGCTGACCCAGTCCCTGCTCGGGCACATCCAAGCGTTGCGGGACGAGGGCACCACGGTGCTGTTCGTCGAGCACGACATGCACATGGTCCGGCACATCTCGGACTGGGTGGTGGTGATGGCCGAGGGCCGGATCGTCGCGGAGGGCCGACCGGAGCACGTGATGGCGGACCAGGCCGTGATCGACGCCTACTTGGGCGCGCACCATGACACCGACCTCGGCGACGACGCCCTGCTGGAGGACTGATGACCACCGCACTGCTGCACCGTGGCGCGCCGGAGGGTGAGCCGCTGTTGGCCGCCACCGATCTGGTCGCCGGTTACCTGCCCGGGGTGAACATCCTCAACGACTGCAACCTGGTGGTGCACCCCGGCGAGCTGGTCGGGATCATCGGGCCGAACGGGGCGGGCAAGTCGACCCTGCTCAAGGCGCTGTTCGGGCTGGTGACGATCCGTTCCGGCAGCGTGGTGCTGTCCGGGCAGGACATCACGAACCAGCGGGCCGACGCGCTGGTCCGCCGCGGGGTGGGGTTCGTGCCGCAGACCAACAACGTCTTTCCGTCCCTGACTATCCAGGAGAACCTGGAGATGGGGCTGTTCCAGGCACCCCAGCGGTTTGCTGACCGGTTCGAGTTCATCGTGGACCTGTTCCCGGTGCTCGGGGAACGACGACGGCAACGCGCCGGGTCACTGTCCGGCGGGGAACGGCAGATGGTGGCGATGGCCCGGGCCCTGATGATGGACCCGCAGGTGTTGTTGCTGGACGAACCGAGCGCCGGACTGTCCCCGGTGCGGCAGGACGAGACCTTCCTGCGCACCCGGAAGATCAATCGGGCCGGGGTGTCCGTGGTGATCGTGGAGCAGAACGCACGCCGCTGCCTGCAAATCTGTGACCGCGCCTATGTGCTCGACCAGGGGTCGAATGCCTACTCCGGTCCGGGCCGGGAGCTGATGCACGACCCCCAGGTGATCGAGCTGTACCTGGGCACACTGGCCACCGAGGTGGAGGCCGCCGCGGCGGAGCGCGCCGAGCAGGACGACTGACCTAGTGCGCGAGCTCCGGGGTGCTCCCGGGCTCGTGCACATGGTCGTGCTCCGGGTCGGGGAACTCCCCCAGCCCGAGCCGTTCCCGCACCTGCGGACGGCGCAGCGGCGGGACGGTGGCGGGCGGGCGACGCCGGTCGGGCAACTCGTCCAACAGTGCGGCGACGATGGCGGCGATCTGCTCGACGGCGCGTTCGACGGGCTCGGCGGTGGCGGCGCTCACCGACTGCACACCGCTGACCTTCCGGACGAACTGACGGGCCGCGGCCACGATCTCCTCGTCGGTCGCGGCGGGCTCCAGGCCCCGCAGCGTGGTGATGTTCCGGCACATGCCGCTCACGGTAGGCCGGTGCGCCTGGACCGGCGAGCGGTCAGCGCCTGACCCGCTGATGCACCGCCCAGGAGCCGACCATGACACGAACTCACGTCGCGACGCTGCGCCGGGGCCCCGACCTCTGCCAGGCCCCGGCGCAGCAGGCGAGGTCAGTCGACGGCGCCCTCGACCGCCTTCACCCACACGTTCTTGTTGTCGGCCCCGTACTGGTAGACGCCGATGAACGCGCTGGACGGGTCGTTGTCCTCGTTGAACGGGCCGATACCGGCCTGCCCGACGTAGCGGATGTCGTCACCGGCGTCCAGCAGCTCCACGCAGTCGGCGTAGGTGCTGCACTCCTCGCCGCCGTCCGCGCCGGAGACCGCCGCCAGGTTGGCCTGGATGGTCGGACCGTCGGTGCCGCCACCCTTCACCGCTGCCAGCGCCGCCAAGATCGTCGCGTCGTAGGACTCCGGGCCGTAGGCGTAGTCGGTCAGATTCGGGTCGACCTCCTGCAATCGAGCCTGGAACTCATCGCTGGGGAACGCCCCCGGGATGGTGCCCTGGGCGCCCTCCAACGTGCCGGGGTCGAAGTCCGCGGAGTAGTCGGCGGTGTTGCCGTCCACCATGTACACCGTGGACAGATCCGCTCCGGCGGCGACCAGCTCGGGGATGATCTGCTTGGTCTGCTCAAAGGCCAAGATGACGATGGCATCCGGGTTGGTGGCCATCAGCGCGGTGACATCGGTGGCGAAGGACGACGCGGCCGGGTCGAACTCCTCCCCCGGGTTGCCGTAGACCACGGTGGCCCCGGCGTCCTCGACGGTGGACTTCACCACGTCACGCAGCGAGGTCCCGTAGTCGTCGTTGAACACCAGGATGCCGACATTCGCCTTGCCGTCCCCGGTGATCAGGTTGCCGAGAGCGGCACCCTGCACGGTGTCCGGCGGTGCGGTGCGGAAGTAGTAGTCCGAGTACCCCGACAGCGAGGTCGCGGTGTTCGCCGGGGAGATCTGCACCACCTCGGCACCGGTGATGTCATCAACCACGTTCAACGTCACCGAGGACGAGGCCGCCCCGATGATGACCTGCACGTCCTGGGAGAGCAGGTCGGTGACCGACTGGGTGGCGACCTCGGCGTGATCGGCATCCGAGGAGTCGGCGTGCACCACCTCGACATCGGAGCCGAGCACCCCGCCCGCCTCATTGATCTCCTGCACGGCCAGGTTCACACCGGCGACCTCCGGCGGACCGAGGTAAGCCAGGGTGCCGGTCTGTGGGAGCAGCGTGCCGACGATCAGCGGACTGCCGTCACCGGAGCCGCTGCCGGAACTGGAACCGCCCGCACCCGCGTCGTCGGAACTGCTGCACGCGGTGAGCACGAGCGCCACGGCGCCGGCGAGCCCGGCCGCCTGGAGGGCATGTGTCGTACGGATCATGCGTGGAACCCCTCTGGTGGAGTGACTGTGGCGGCGACGCTAGGGGCGCTCTGTGTCACCCGTGTGTCGGCGGTGTCTCAACCAGAGTTGTTGTGGATTCGTGATCAACGCACAGAGCCCGACCCGTCAGCGCGACGGGCCGGGCTCTGCGATGAGCACCAGGGTTCAGCCAGCGGTCAGGAGGCTCCGCCGACCTGATCGATCACGGCGTCGGCGACCTCACGCATGGTCAGGCGACGGTCCATCGAGGTCTTCTGGATCCACCGGAAGGACTCCGGCTCGGACAGGCCCATCTTGGTCATCAGCAGGCCCTTGGCCCGGTCCACCCGCTTGCGGGTCTCGAACCGCTCGGCCAGGTCGGCGACCTCGGACTCCAGTGCGCTGATCTGCGCGTAGCGGGAGATGGCGATCTCCACCGCGGGCAGCAGGTCGGCGGGGCTGAACGGCTTGACCACATACGCCATCGCACCGGCGTCACGGGCGCGCTCGACCAGCTCGGTCTGGGAGAACGCGGTCAACAGCACCACCGGGGCCAGGTGGGCCTTGGCGATCCGCTCGGCGGCGGAGATGCCGTCCAGCACCGGCATCTTGACGTCCATCACGACGACGTCCGGCGTGAGTTCGGTGGCCAGCGCCACGGCCTGCTCACCGTCACCGGCCTCCCCGACCACGTCGAATCCGGCCTCGCGGAGCGTCTCGACGACGTCCATCCGGATCAGGGCCTCGTCCTCGGCGACGACGGCGCGGCGCGCGGGGCGGGCCTCCGGCTCGGTGGGCTGCTGCTCGGTCTTGAGGGGAATATCGAGGTCGAGCGGGGCGGCGTTCGCCTGCTCCGCGGCCTCGTTCGGGGTTGCGTCCTGGGTGCTCACGCAGAAGATTCTAGGTCCTCAGGTCCCGACCGTGGCGGATTCGGCGGTTGTGAACCCGAGCACCTGCCCTCATCGCCGCGTGAGGGAGGCCACCCAGCGGGCGATCCGGCGTGCCCGGGTCTCGGGCGTCGCGGCGGTGATCACCTGGTGCAGCACCGAGTACCGCGCGGACTTGCTCAGCGCCGTGAAGGCCTCGGCCGCACCCGGCGCGGCGGCCAGGGCGTCCACCAGATCCGGTGGCACCTCAATGGTGGCCTGCCCGGCGTAGGCCCGCTCCCAGCGCCCGTCCGCCTGCGCGGCAGCCACCTCGGCCAGTCCGCGCGGGCGCATCCGGCCCTGCTCGGTCAGCCGGGCGATGTACTGCACATTGCGCGCGGACCACAGACTCCGGGGCCGACGCGGGGTGTAGCGCTGCAGGAACGTGGTCGCGTCGCGTCCCTTGCGCTGCCCGTCGATCCACCCGGAGCACAGCGCCTCGTCCAACGCCTCGGTGACCAGCAACCGAGTGGGGTCGGTGGTGCCCTTCTTGGCCAGGACCAGCCACACACCGTCGGAGTCGGACTCGTGGGCGTCCAGCCAGGCGCGCCAGGCGGCGGCGTCGGGGAGGATCAGCGGCGGGTCGGTGGCAGCCATTCCCTGATGATCCTGGACCGGACCAGGTCCTGCGCGCTGATGTCGATCACTGTGCCCCGAGTGGGATTCGAACCCACACTGGATCGGGTTTGAGCCGAACGCCTCTGCCAGTTGGGCTATCGGGGCCGTGTGCGCACCCATCCTAGCGGGCGCGTACGGTGCCTGGGTGACATCGGTCGACCTGAGCACGCTGGTGGCGCGGCTGCGCGCCGCAGGATGCGTGTTCGCCGAGGACGAGGCGCGCGTGTTGGTGCAGTCCGCGCCGGATGCCGGGACGTTGGCAGCGATGACCGCACGCCGGGTGGATGGGGAGCCACTGGAGCAGGTGGTGGGCTGGGCACAGTTCGCCGGACATCGGGTACCAGTGGCACCGGGGGTGTTCGTGCCGCGGCGGCGCAGCGAGCTGGTGGTGCGTGCGGCGGTGACGGCTGGTGGCGCGGTGTCGACCGGCCCGGTGCTGGTGGACCTGTGCTGCGGGTCGGGGGCGATCGGTGTGGCCGTGGCCCGTGCGTTGCCCGGCAGCCGGTTGTGGTCCTGCGATCTGGACCCGGCGGCGGTGGACTGCGCGCGACGATCCATCGCTGAGGCCGGGGTGGACGGACGGGTGCTGCTCGGCGATCTGGGCCAGGCGCTGCCGAGCACGCTGGCCGGTCGGGTGGACGTGCTGACCGTGAACGCGCCCTACGTGCCCACTGAGGAGATCGCCCTGATGCCGGCCGAGGCGCGTGACCATGAGCCCGCACTCGCCCTGGACGGCGGCGCGGACGGCCTGGTCCTGCACCGCCGGGTTGCTGCGGTGGCCCCGCGCTGGCTGCGTCCGGGCGGCACGCTGGTGATCGAGACGTCGCAGCGGCAGGCCGAGCGCACCGCGGCCGCGTGCACGGCGGCGGGCCTGCTGCCCCGCGTGGTGCGCGATCCCGAGCTGGACGCCACCGCCGTGGTGGCGGTGCGGCCCCGGGCAGCATGATGGTCCCCGGGACGACTGGGGATGACGTCGAGGCAACGGAGGACGGCATGACACGCGCACTGATCGTGGTGGATGTGCAGAACGACTTCTGCGAGGGCGGGGCGCTGGCCGTGCAGGGCGGCGCGGCGGTGGCCGGGGCGATCAGCTCCTATCTGGACCGTCGGGCCGCGGACTACGCACTGGTGGCCGCCACCGCCGACTGGCACGAGCCGCTGCCGGACAGCAATGACGGGCACTTCGCGGTCGATGCCCCACCGGACTATGTCGCCACCTGGCCGGAGCACTGCGTGCGGGACACCACCGGGGCGGCCTTCCACCCCGATCTGCGCCTGCCCGCGAGCGCCGTGCTGGTCCACAAGGGTCAGGGCCGGCAGGACTACTCGGGGTTCGCCGGACAGCTGGTGGACCGGCCCGGTGATCTGGCCG
This sequence comes from Cellulomonas sp. NPDC089187, assembly GCF_040685135.1. Lineage (NCBI taxonomy): Bacteria > Bacillati > Actinomycetota > Actinomycetes > Micrococcales > Cellulomonadaceae > Cellulomonas > Cellulomonas sp. NPDC089187. Next base: position 445,993 of record NZ_JBFBHI010000001.1, read on the forward strand.
GCGCGTTGCGCGCGGCGGGGGTCTCGGCGGTGGATGTGGTCGGGCTGGCCACGGACCACTGCGTGACGGCGACGGCGTTGGACGCCGCCCAGGCCGGTTTTGCGGTGCGGGTACTGACCGATCTCACGGCAGGTGTCTCCACACCGACCACCATCGCTGCTCTCACCCGTTTGAGCCGGGCTCACATTGAGCTGACGACCGCTTTCTAGCCCTGATCGGCGGGCAGTGTGCCGGTGGCTCGGAAGGTGTCCGCGATCTGTTGGGCCTGGGCGGAGACCAGTCGCCGGTAGACGTCGTGCGCCTCGTCGATCGCCTCGGCGTGGTCGCCGCGGGTGCGTGCCTGCTGCCAGTCACGCTTGGCCGCGGCGATGTCGGCATTGGTGATCACGACCCGGTCGTCCTCCTGCATGGCGGTCAGCATGCGTCCGTTTTGCCCGATATGCGAGGGTCTGCTCGGGTGAATCACCCGGATGGTTCGCGGTGCCGATCCGCGACGTCCCTGGCACTCTGAGCTGGTGAGGACACTGTCATGAGGATCTGGCCGGGCCGCCCCTACCCCCTGGGGGCCACCTACGACGGCAGCGGCACCAACTTCGCGCTGTTCTCCGCCGTCGCCGAACGGGTGGAGCTCTGCCTGATCGACGACGACGGCAGCGAGCGCCGGATCGACCTGCCGGAGGTGGACGCCTTCGTCTGGCACGGGTACCTGCCCGCCGTGCAACCGGGGCAGCGCTATGGCTACCGGGTGCACGGTCCCTATGACCCCGCGTCCGGGCACCGCTGCGACCCGAGCAAGCTGCTGCTGGACCCCTATGCCAAAGCCATCGACGGGCAGACCGATGGCGACCAGTCGCTGTACAGCTACACCTTTGGTGCACCCGATCAGCGCAACACCGATGACTCGGCCGGGCACACCATGACCTCAGTGGTGGTGAACCCGTACTTCGACTGGGGGCACGACCGCCCGCCGCAGCACGAGTACCACGAGTCGGTGATCTACGAGGCGCATGTGCGCGGGCTGACCCAGCTGCACCCGGCCGTCCCGGAGGAGATCCGCGGCACCTACTCCGCACTCGGGCACCCGGCGGTGGTCGAGCACCTGTCCGATCTGGGGGTGACCGCCGTCGAGCTGATGCCGGTGCACCAGTTCGTGCACGACAGCACCCTGGCCGACAAGGGCCTGACCAACTACTGGGGCTACAACACCATCGGCTTCTTCGCCCCGCACAACGGCTACGCGGCCTACGGGTCGACCGGTCAGCAGGTGCAGGAGTTCAAGACCATGGTCAAGGCGCTGCACGCCGCCGACATCGAGGTCATCCTGGACGTGGTGTACAACCACACCGCCGAGGGCAACCACATGGGCCCGACGCTGAGCTTCCGCGGGATCGACAACGCCTCCTACTACCGGCTGGTCGACGACGACCGGGAGCACTACTTCGACACCACCGGCACCGGGAACTCGCTGCTGATGCGCTCCCCGCATGTGTTGCAGCTGATCATGGACTCGCTGCGCTACTGGGTGCGGGATATGCACGTCGACGGCTTCCGCTTCGACCTGGCGGCGACGCTGGCGCGGCAGTTCCACGAGGTCGACCGGCTGAGCGCGTTCTTCGACATCGTGCAGCAGGACCCGGTGATCTCCCAGGTGAAGCTGATCGCCGAGCCCTGGGATCTGGGTGACGGCGGCTACCAGGTGGGGGGCTTCCCACCGCTGTGGTCGGAGTGGAACGGACGCTACCGGGACACGGTGCGGGACTTCTGGCGTGGTGAGCCGGCCACCTTGGCGGAGTTCGCCAGTCGACTGTCCGGCTCCTCGGATCTGTACGAGCACACCGGTCGTCGCCCGATCGCCAGCGTCAACTTCATCACCGCGCACGACGGCTTCACCCTGCGCGACCTGGTGTCCTACAACGAGAAGCACAACGAGGCCAACGGCGAGGACAACAACGACGGCGAGTCCTTCAACCGGTCCTGGAACTGCGGCGTCGAGGGCCCCACCGACGATGCCGACATCGTGGAGCTGCGGCTGCGTCAGTCCCGGAACTTCCTGGCGACGCTGCTGCTGTCCCAGGGGGTGCCGATGATGGCGCACGGTGACGAGCTGGGTCGCACCCAGCAGGGCAACAACAACGTCTACTGCCAGGACAACGAGCTGTCCTGGGTGGACTGGGATCTGGATGCCACCCGCGAGCAGCTGTTGGAGTACACCCGCACGGTGGTGGCGCTGCGCCGGGAGCACCCGGTGTTCCGTCGTCGCCGGTTCTTTGCGGGGGCACCGGAGCGCGGTGGGGAGTCCGATCTGCGCGACATCGCCTGGCTGGACCCGTCGGGCACACACATGTCCGATGCGCAGTGGCAGGAGGAGTACGCCCGCTCGGTGGCGGTGTTCCTCAACGGGGACGCGATCGCGGAGCCGGACCTACGCGGGGAGGACATCGTTGACGACTCCTTCCTGGTGCTGCTCAACGGTGCGCCCGAGCCGGTGACCTTCACCCTCCCGGACACCGAGTACGGCGAGCAGTGGACCGTCGTGCTGGACACCGACAGCCAGTTCGCGGCGGACGAGACGATGCAGGCACGGGCCGAGCTCCGACTGGCCCCGCGCTCCTTGGTGGTGCTCACCCGCCCACCGATGAGCACCACCGACGACCCCGAGAGCACGCCGTGAGCGACCCCACCACCCCGTCCCGCCGGTTACCTGCCCCCGGGCGTCCGGTACCGGTGTCCACCTACCGGCTCCAGCTCGGACCGGACCTGTCGCTGGACGACGCCGCCAACCTGGTGCCGTACCTGGACTCCCTTGGTGTCACGCACCTGTACCTGTCCCCCATCCTGCGCGCCGCACCCGGCTCCACCCACGGCTATGACGTGGTCGACCACGACGAGGTCGCCCCCGAGCTCGGCGGTGAGGAGGCGCTGCGCCGGTTGGCGGAGGTCGCCCATGCCGCCGGGTTGGGGCTGGTGTTGGACATCGTGCCCAATCACATGGCGGTGCCCACCCCGGCCTGGCACAACCGCGCGCTGTGGTCGGTGCTGGCCGAGGGCCCGGAGTCGCCCTACGCGGACTGGTTCGACGTGGACTGGTCCGCCGGGGACGGCGCGGTGCTGATGCCGGTGCTGGGTGACCGGATCGGCGCGGTGCTGGCCCGGGGCGAACTGACCCTGGTCGACGGGCAGCTGCACTACTACGACCACGTCTTCCCGGTCCGACCGGGCACCGAATCGCTGCCGCTGGCCGAGCTGGTCGAACGCCAGCACTACCGGCTGGCCTACTGGCGGGTGGCGGATGAGGAGCTGAACTACCGACGGTTCTTTGATGTCGGCACGCTGGCCGCGATCCGGGTCGAGGACCCGGCGGTCTTCGACGCCACGCACGCGCTGGTGCTCCGGCTGGTGCGCGAGGGGATCATCGACGGGCTGCGGATCGATCACCCGGACGGACTGGCCGATCCCGCGGGGTATCTGGCCCGACTGCGCGAGGCCACCGACGGAGCCTGGGTGGTGGTGGAGAAGATCCTGCAGGGCGACGAGGAGCTGCCCGCCGACTGGGACACCGCTGGCAGCACCGGCTACGACGAGCTATGGCGCATCCAGCAGGCGTTCATCGACCCCGGCGGCGGTGGACGGCTGGGCGCGCTGATGCACCGGCTCACCGGCGACACCACCGACGCCCTGCCCGACCTGGTCGACCAGGCCAAACGTGAGGTGGTCGACCGCGCGCTCTACGCCGAGGTGCACCGGCTGACCGAACTGGCCGCGGCGATCTGCTCGGGTGACCTGCGACTGCGCGACCACACCTGGCGCTCGCTACAGGACTGCCTGATCGAGCTGCTGGTCGCGATGGACCGCTACCGGGCCTATGTGGTGCCCGGGCAGACCCCGCACCCCGCGGATGTCGAGGTCCTGGAGTCCGCCGCCGCGCTGGCCCGGACTCGACTCGCCCCCGAACGGGCCGCCACGATGGACGTCCTGGTCGACCTGCTGCTCGGCCGGGAGGTGGGCTCCGCCGGTCGCACCCGGGATGCCCGCCGCGACGAGCTGATCGTGCGCTTCCAGCAGACCTGCGGCGCAGTGATGGCCAAGGGTGTGGAGGACACCGCCTTCTACCGCTGGACCCACCTGGTGTCGCTGTGCGAGGTCGGCGGCGAGCCGGACCGGTTCGCGTTGTCCCCCACCGAGCTGCTCACCTGGGCCGGGCGGATGCAGGTCAGTTCTCCGCTAGGCATGACCACCCTGTCCACCCACGACACCAAACGCTCCGCGGACGTCCGTGCCCGGCTCGGCGTGCTGTCCGAGCTGCCGGTGGAGTGGGCCGAACTGGTCGGTGACCTGCGCGCCGCCTCCGCCGGCTGGCGACCGGCGCTACTGGACGGCCGGACCGAGAACCTGCTCTGGCAGACCCTGGCGGGCACCTGGACCGCCGACGGCCCGCTGAACGCCGACCGGCTGACCGAGTACCTGACCAAGGCGGTCCGCGAGGCCAAACAGCACACCAGCTGGACCGCTTCGGACGAGGCCTACGAATCCGCTGTGCTCGCCGCGGCCCGCCAGGCCGTCACCGACCCGGCGGTGGCCGAGTTGTTCACCCGGTGGGAGCAGCGCACCCGGGGGCCGGTGCGCGCCGCCATCCTCGGCACCGCGCTGGTCCACCTCACCCTGCCCGGTGTGGCCGATGTGTACCAGGGCACCGAGATCCCCGCCGTGGCGCTGGTCGACCCGGACAACCGTCGCCCGGTGGACCACGCCGCCATCGCCGCCCGGCTGGCCCGGTTGGACGAGGGCGCCGGACCGCGCGACCTGGCCGATGAGAAGCTGCTGGTCACCGCGATGGCGCTGCGGGTGCGCCGGGAGCTGCGGGAGGCGATCACCGGTCCGGAGGCCGGCTTCGCCCCGTTGGCGCACTCCTCCGGCCACGCGATCACCTATGCCCGGACCGTCGCCGACCAGCCCCGGATCGTGGTGGTGGCCACCCGGCTGGCCGCGTCCGTGGAGCGGATGGGCGGCTGGGCCGAGCACACCGTGGCGCTGCCCGAGGGCGACTGGCAGGACGTGCTGACCGACCGCCCGGTGAGCGGCGGGGTACGACGACTGGCCGAGGTGCTGGACCGGATGCCGGTGGCACTGCTGGTGCGGGAGGGCTGAGCGATGCGGGTGTGGGCACCGACGGCGAGCACCGTGGAGCTGGTGCTGCCCGGCACCGATGACGGCGGCGGTGACCGTCTGCCATTGATCCGCACTGAGGGCGGCTGGTGGCAGGGCGCGCCGCAGCCGCACGGCACCGACTACGGCTTCGCGCTGGACGGCGGTCCGCTGCGCCCCGATCCGCGTTCACCCTGGCAACCGGAGGGGGTACACGGACCGTCCCGGGTGTTCGACCCCGAACGGTTCGAGTGGGCGGACGGTGCCTGGGCGGGGCGAGATGTGCGCGGGGCGGTGGTCTACGAGCTGCACGTGGGCACCTTCACCACCGGCGGCACCCTGGACGCCGCCATCGCCCGGCTCGGGCACTTGGTGGACCTCGGCGTCGAGGTGGTCGAGCTACTGCCGGTGGCACCCTTCAACGGTCGGCATGGCTGGGGCTACGACGGTGTCTCGCTCTACGGCGTGCACCAGCCCTACGGCGGACCGGTGGCCCTCCAACGCTTTGTCGACGCCGCGCACCGGGCCGGGCTGGCGGTCTGCCTGGACGTGGTGCACAACCACCTGGGGCCCTCCGGGAACTACCTGGGCGAGTTCGGCCCGTACTTCACCGACGCACACCAGACCCCCTGGGGCAGCGCGATCGATCTGGGTCAGCCGGAGGTGCGGCGCTGGATCGTGGACTCGGCGCTGCGCTGGTTCCGGGACTTCCACGTGGACGCGCTGCGCCTGGACGCGGTGCACGCCCTGATCGACGACTCCCCCCGGCACATCCTCACCGAGCTGTCCGATGCGGTCGCCGCCCTGGACCTCGGCCGTCCGCTGTCGTTGATCGCCGAGACCGACCTCAACGATCCGGTGTCGGTCACCCCGACCTCCGGTGGCGGCTGGGGTATGACCGCGCAGTGGGCCGATGACGTGCACCACGCCGTGCATGCGCTGCTCACCGGGGAGCGCCAGGGTTACTACGTCGACTTCGGGTCCCCGCAGACGCTGGCCCAGGCGATGACCCGGGTGTTCGTGCACGACGGCGGGCACTCCACCTTCCGTGGACAGGACTGGGGCCGACCCGTGCCCGAGGGCGTCGACGGGCACCGGTTCGTGGTCTTCGGCTCCGACCACGACCAGATCGGCAACCGGGCCCTGGGCGATCGGCCGAGTGAACGCCTGGCCGACGCCGCCCTCGCAGCCGAGGCCGCGCTGATCCTGCTGTCCCCCTTCACCCCGATGCTGTTCATGGGTGAGGAGTGGGGTGCGCGCACACCCTGGCTGTTCCTGACCGACCACCCTGAGCCCGAGCTGGCCGAGGCCGTACGGCAGGGGCGGGCCGCCGAGTTCGGATCGCACGGGTGGGCGGTGATGTACGGCAGCACCGACGAGGACTTCCGCGTCCCCGACCCGCAGGCCATCGAGTCCCTGGAGCGCAGCCGCCTGGACTGGGCCGAGCCCGAACTCCCCGGGCACCGCCGCCTGCTGGACTGGTACCGGCAGTTGACCACGCTGCGCCGTGAGGTGTCCGCCCTCGGCGACGGCAACCGGACGGCCACCGCGCTGACCTGGGACACCGGGGCCGAGCTTCCGGAGATCGGCCCCGGCGACGTCGACCACTCCCCCGAAGCCGCCCGCGCCCGAGCCTGGCGCAGCTGGCTGGTCCTGCACCGCGGTGATGCCCGTGTGGTGATCAACCTGGCCGACTCCGCGCAGACCATCCCGCTCGGCCGCACCGGACACCCGCAGGTGCTGGCCGCGTGGGCGGCGGGTGGCGCGCGGGTCACCCCGGGTGCGCAGCCCTCGGCGAGCGGGGAGTCACCCGACCCCACGCAGGCCACGGTGGCCGTCCCGCCGCACACCGTCGTCGTCCTACGCTGAACACAGCGCCCTGTCCCGACCAGTGGCCTGCGCCCCACTCGCAGGTGCCTCAAGCCCGCACGAACTCCGCCCGCCCCCGGTCGACCAGCGCACCCAACCGGGACAGCGCCCGGTAGTACTTCTTCCGGTACCCGCCGGCCAGCATCGACTCGGAGAACAGCGATCCCGCGCCCGCCGACCCGAGCAGCACCGGCACGTCGCGGTCGTACAGCCGGTCGACCAGCACCACCAGGCGCAGCGCCACATCCTGGTCCGGCACCGGACCGGCGGCGGTCAACCCGACCAGGGTGGTGCCCTCGACCAGCGCGCCGTAGCGGCTGGGGTGCACCCGGGACAGGTGGGTGAGCAGCGTCGACCAGTCGTCGCAGGTGGCCCCGGGCACTGCCTGGGTGGCGGCGCGGACCTGGTCGTCGCTCAGCGGCTCGGTGTCGGTGACCACCGCGCGCTGGCGGTAGTCCGGCCCGTCGATCCGCAGCACCTCGAACCGCCCGGACAGGTCCTGGATCTCCCGCAGGAAGTCATCCGCGGCGAACCGCCCCTCACCCAATGACTCAGGCAGCGTGTTGGAGGTGGCGGCCAGGGCCACGCCCCGGTCGGTGAGCTCGCGCAACAGGCGGGACATCAGCACGGTGTCACCGGGATCGTCCAGCTCGAATTCGTCGATGCACACCAGCCGCCGGTCGGACAGCGCCTCCACAGTGGGGCGGAACCCCAGCGCGCCGACCAGATTGGTCCACTCCACGAAGGTGCCGTAGGCCGCGTCCTCTCCGACCGCCGAGGCCAGCGAGGTCAGCAGGTGGGTCTTGCCCACTCCGAAGCCGCCGTCCAGGTACACCGCCGGCACCGCGGTCTTGCGGCGGAACAATCCTCCGCGTCGGGCGGTCACTGTCTGGGCCACCTCACGCAGCCGGGCCAATGCGGCGGCCTGGGAGGGATGTGCCGGGTCGGGGCGGTAGGTGTCGAAGGACTCGGCGGCGAAGTGCGGCGGCGGGACCCGCTCGGCCAGCAACCGCTCCGGGGCCACCTGGGGGTTCCGGTCGGTCAGGGACGCCGTCGTCGGCGTGGTGCGGCTGGTCACGGGCGGACAGCCTAGGCGGCGCGGGCGGATCCGGCGACAGCCCACCGGTTCGGGCCCGGGCAAGCCCACGCTCACGCCCCGGCACGCAGCATCCGCGATGAAGCCCGGGGCGCTGACCTGCGGCCGCCCCTCGCGCCCCCGTAGGCTCGCCACATGCCCCCGGAGCTGCCCCCTTTGGACATCCTGCTGCCTGCCGAGCGTGCTGGTGAGAGCCTGGCCCCCGCCCCCGGTGAGCCGGTGCTGCACGCCTTCTACGCCCACCCCGCCCCCCGACCGGGCCGCTCGACCGCGGTGCGCGCCAACATGATCAGCACCCTGGACGGCTCCGCGCAGGGTCCGGACGGACGCTCGCGCAGCATCAACGGCCCGGCGGACTGGCGAGCGTTCCGGGTGCAGCGCGCGGTGGCCGATGTGGTGCTGGTCGGTGCCGGGACCGCCCGGGACGAGGGCTACGGCCCGCTGCGGGTTCCCGCGGATCTGCGCGCCGCCCGGGCCGAACGAGGCCAGGATGAGCGACTGCCGCTGGCCCTGGTCACCCGCACCGGTGTCCTGCCGGAGAAGCTGCGTGACGTGCCCGCCGAGGACCGGCCCTACGTGATCACGGTGGCCACCAACCCCCGGCTGGACCAGCTCGACCCGGCGCGGGTGATCATCGCCGGGGACACCACCGTTGACCTGGCCGCTGCGTTGGACCAGCTCGCCGCACACGGCCTGACCCGGGTGCTGGCCGAGGGCGGCCCGCGGCTGCTGGGCGATCTGGTCGCGGCCGGACTGGTCGACGAGCTGTGCCTGTCCACCAGCCCGATGCTGACCGGAGGGCCGGGTGTGCGACCGGTGCACACCCAGGACTGGTTGTCCCCCACCGTGCCCGCCGCCCCCGCGCATCTGTTCCACAGCAACGGGATGCTGCTCGGGCGCTGGCAGCTAGGCTCGGACCTGTGACCGACACGATCCTGGTCCTGACAGAGGACACCCTGACCTCGGCGGATGTGGCGCACATCCTCTCCCTGCACAGCGACGAGCAGCTGGCCTACCGGGTGCTGGTGCCCGCGGACACCGAGCGCAATGTGCTGGTCTCCCTGGTGGACCAGCTGAGCATGGGCGAGCTGCGCGAGGCGCTGGACACCGTGCTGGGCCGCGAGCCCGCACCGGACCGCGCCACCGCGGACGCCGCCGAGCAGCTGTCGCAGTCGCTGGAGGCCTTCGCCGCCGCCGGCGCGCATGCCTCCGGCACCGTGGTGGACGACGACCCGTTGCCCGCTCTGCGCGCCGCGCTGAGTGAGACCGGTGCCCGCGAGGCGGTGGTGGCGACCTACCCGCACGCCCTGGAGGACACCTTCCACCAGGATTGGGCATCCCGGGCCCGCGAGGAGCTGCACGTCCCCGTGCTGCACCTGTACCTGGGCACCTCCGAGCTGGGCTGACCCGCGGACAGGAGGAAGGCCCCCGACCGCTGATGGTCGGGGCCTTCCTTCTGCGTCTCAGAAGCCGGTGCCGGTGACCTTCGGGTACCAGCGCCGGAACTTGCGCACCTGGTTGATCCCGGCGACGAATGCGTACCAGCGGCGCTTCACACCGGCGTCCGCCCGGTAGCGCAGCGGGTGTGCCACCCGTCCGGCCTTGATCAGCCCGCGGACCCGGGCCGCCAGCGCCGGGTCGAGCACGTACTTCAGCAGCAGGCGGTGCGGCAGGATCGAGTACAGCACCGAGCCGTCCACCACCACCGGGTCCAGCGCGTGGTCCAGCACCCGGTCCTCCACCAGGAACCGGGCCACATTCGCCCCGGCCGCGGTGACGTAGTAGTTGTTCCGCCCGATCCGCGGGTTGACCTCGAAGAACCGGAAGCTGCCGTCCCGCGGGTCAACCTTCACATCAAAGTTCGCGAAGCCGACGTACCCCACCTGCCGGAGGAAGGCCGCCGCCTGGTCGAGCATCTCCTGCTCCCGGGTGACGATCATCGCCGCCGGATTGCCCAGCCCGGAGGGGGTGTGCTCCTCCAGCAGGACATGTGCCGAGCAGAGCAGGGTGATCGCTCCGCGCGAGTCGACGTAGGCGGTGATCGACCGCATCTGGGTGTCGTCGCCGCCGATCAGCTCCTGCACCACAAAGCGACCCCGGAACCCGGCCTCGCGCAGCGACACCCATAGTGCCGCCAGCTCGTCGGCATCCGCGATCTCGAAGACCTTGGCCTTCCCCGGGAACTCGACCTCCTGGTAGTCGGCGCTGCTGGCCGCCTTGGCGATCAGCGGGAAGGTGATGTCCACCGGTGCCGGGGCCCAGTCGTCCTCACCGGCCCGAGCGAAGTCCTGCACGATGGTCCGCGGCACCGACAGCCCGGCCGCCACCGCCTCCTCGGCGAAGGTGGCCTTGTCGCTCAGTCGGTCCAACAGCTCCTCGGACAGAAACGGCACCACGTAGAACGGTTCCAGCTCGGCGCGGTGCTGCACCACCACTCGGACCAACCAGTCCGAGTTGGCCAGCAGCACCAGCCGCTCCGGACCGGTGTGCTGGCGGGCGACCACCAGCAGCTCGTCCACCAGCTGACGCGGATCATGTCCGTCGGCGACCAGCCGGACGTCCAGGATCGCCGAGTCCGCGATGGGGCCCAGTGCCGCCCCGGCAATCACGGTGCTGCGGACGCCGTACTCCTCGTGGAACGCCCGGGCCAGTGCGTAGACGCCGATGTCGGCGCCCAGGATGACCGGCCGGACGATGCTGCCCTGCGTCACGCGTTCTGCTCGCTGCGGTCGCCGGACCACTCGGTGTGGAAGGTCCCGTCCTTGTCGGTGCGCCGGTAGGTGTGCGCCCCGAAGAAGTCCCGTTGCGCCTGAATCAGCGCGGCGGGCAGCCGCTCGGCACGGACCCCGTCGTAGTAGGCCAGCGAGGAGCTGAACGCCGGGGTGGGCACACCCGCCAGCGCGGCCTGCGACACCACCCGACGCCAGGCCGGGACACCACCCGCCACCGCATTCGTGAAGTACTCGTCCGACAGCAGCAACGGCAGGTGCACATCGCGCTCGTAGGCCTCAGTGATCCGGTTGAGGAACCGCGCCCGAATAATGCAACCACCGCGCCAGATTCGCGCCATCGCCCCACGGTCGATGTCCCAGCCGTTCTCCGCGGAGGCGGCGGCGATCTGGTCGAAGCCCTGGGAGTACGCGACCACCTTGGAGGCGTAGAGCGCCAAGCGGACATCCTCGATGAACGCCTCCCGGTCGGTGACCTGGAAGTCCTCGGCCAGCGCGGGCAGCGTGGACACCGCGGCGGCGCGCTGCGGCACCGAGCCGGACAGCGCCCGGGCGAAGGTCGCCTCGGCGATGCCGGTGATCGGCACCCCCAGGTCCAGACCGTTCTGCACGGTCCAGCGCCCGGTGCCCTTCTGCTCGGCCTGGTCCAGCACGATGTCGACGAAGGCACTGCCGGTCTCGGCGTCGACGTGCGCCAGCACCTCGGCGGTGATCTCGATCAGGAAGGACTCGAGGTCGCCCTCGTTCCAGGACTTGAAGATCTCGGCGATCTCCGCGGCGGAGGCACCCAGCCCCTGCTTGAGCAGGTCGTAGGCCTCGGCGATCAGCTGCATGTCGGCGTACTCGATGCCGTTGTGCACCATCTTGACGAAGTGTCCGGCACCATCCGGACCGACGTAGGTGCAGCAGGGCACTCCGTCGACCTTGGCGGAGATGTCCTCCAGGATCGGGCCGAGCACCTCATACGACTCCCGCGAGCCACCGGGCATGATCGACGGGCCGAGCAGGGCACCCTCCTCGCCGCCGGAGACGCCGGAGCCGACAAAGTGCAGCCCGTGCGCCTTGAGCGCGGCCTCGCGCCGGATGGTGTCCGGGAAGTGCGCGTTCCCGGCGTCGATCACGATGTCGCCTTCGTCCAGCAGCGGCACCAGCTCGTCGATCACCGCGTCGGTGGCCGCACCAGCCTTGACCATGACGATGATCTTGCGCGGCTGCTCCAGGCTCGCCACAAAGTCCTGCACGGACTCCGACGGCACGAAGGTGCCCTCGTCGCCGTGATCGGCGATCAGCGACTCGGTCTTGGCGTAGGAGCGGTTGTGCACCGCGACGGTGTAGCCGTGACGGGCCAGGTTGCGGGCCAGATTGCGGCCCATGACGGCCAGGCCGGTGACGCCGATCTGTGCAGCGGACATCGGTGATGCTCCTTCGAGGGGACTACCTGAGGTTGAGCGTGCTGTGGTGCCGCTTCACCCTAGTCGGCCTGCTCCGCACCGCCGGTGAGCGTCCACGGCGCGCCTGCTCCGTCCCGCCCGACCCCAGCCCTAGCCTCCCTGACATGTCCACCGGCCCGCGCACCGCACCCCCGGAGTTCCTGCGGGCGCTGCGCTCGCTGCGCGGGGTGACGCTGCGACCGGAGGTCACGCTGGAGGAGGTGCCCGGTCCGGCCCGGATCGCGCCGTACACCGCCGCGCTCAACGCCGAGGTCCGCACCACGCGCCATGACCCGGAGGCCGATGAGCTGGCCTCGGGCCGGTTCGTGATCCTGCACGACCCCGCAGGGCAGGACGCCTGGGAGGGCACCTTCCGCCTGGTGACGCTGGTGCGCGCGGTGCTCGAACCGGAGGTCGGTCAGGACCCGTTGTTGGCGGAGGTCGCCTGGAGTTGGCTGTCCGAGGCGCTGGCCGAGGCCGAGGTGGACATCCGTGCTGCCGGGGGCACCGTCACCCGGGTGCTGTCCCAGAGCTTCGGTGCGTTGGACGAGCGGCCCGAACTGTGCGAGCTGGAGATGCGCGCCTCCTGGACCGCCGCGGACGAGGATCTGGCCCCCCACCTGCGCGCCTGGGGTGAGCTGCTGTGCACAGTGGCAGGTCTGCCGCCGCTGCCGGAGGGCGTGGTGGCGCTGGGCCGCCGGCACTGAGCGGGCGAGTTGGCCCGAAACCCTCAAGGAGCGGGTGAAATCCGCCGATAGGGGGTGCAACCGATCATCAGGGGGACAGTGCAGTGAGCTACGAACCGGTACATCCAGGCCGATCCGCCGCTGCCGTGCAGATCCGCCGACCGGGCGTACCGCCGCGCCGCGGGCTGGGTCAGATGTGCGTGGTCGTCACCGAGCTCAAGCCCGGCGACTCCCAGATCCTGGTGCGCAACCTGCGCCGTCGCGGATCGGGCCGGGTGATCCTGCTCGCCCGCCGGGCCGGACGCCCGGAGCTGGTCACCCTGCTCACCGGTGGGCTGCGCGGTGCCGTCGCCACCGACCCGAATGCTGTCGACCCGGCGGAGGCCGCCGCCCCCTTCACCACGCACCCCGGCGGGCACACCCGCCCCGAGCTGACCTCCCGTGAACTGAGCGTGCTGCGACTGGTGGCCGACGGGTTCTCCAACCGGGCGATCGGCGAGGAGCTGGGCCTGTCCGCACTGACCGTGAAGAGCCACCTGGCGCGCATCTCCCGCAAACTCGGCACCGGCGACCGGGCCGCACTCGTGGCGATCTCGATTCGGACCGGTCTGTTCAGCTAGTTTCGGGGTCCGTGAGTCGACAGACCCGGATCGGTGGCCTGCTCTGGGTGTCGGTCATCCAGTACTTCGTGCTGCTGCTGGTGGTGCGGTCCGCCTGGACGCTGCCCTACGACCCGCTGACCTACGCGATCAGCGACCTGGGCGCTGCGACGTGCGGGGAGTTCGCCGGCCGCCAGGTCTGCTCGCCGTGGCATGCGCTGGCTCAGGCCTCCTGGGTGCTGGCCGGTGCGACGCTGGCGACCGGTGCCGTCCTGACCCGACACGTGTTCGGCAGTCGGAGTGGCACCGGGCTCCTGGTGCTGTCCGGGCTGGGTGAGATCGGCGTGGGGCTGTTCCCCGAGGACGTGAGCGCCTGGCACGTGCCCTGCGCGCTGATGGCCGTCGGCTGCGGACTACTCGGGGTGCTCCTGCTCGGCAGAGGGGTACGCGAGCGTCCGGGGCTGCGCGCGCTGGGCTGGGCGGGGGTGGCCACCGGCACGGTGGGCCTAGCGGCGCTGGTGGTGACCGTGGCCTTCCCGAGGCACCTGTTCGGTCTGGTGGAGCGGATCGGCGTCTATCCGATCTTGCTCTGGTTCCTGGCCGCCGGCGTGACGATCCTGTGCCTGCGGCCCGCGCGGCGGCACAACACGCCGGGCGACACGCCCTACGGTAAACCCCATGCAGAGCACTCCGGCCGGTACCCCGGCCGACGACGATCCCACCGCCCGGGAGGGCGAGCCGACCGAGCAGACCCCCACGGTCGTCCCCTTGACCGAGCCCGCTGACGGCATTCCCCCGGTGATCGCCACCCCCGAGGCCTACGCCGAGGTCGTCCGGGCCTTCGGCGCGGGGACCGGACCAGTGGCGGTCGACGCCGAGCGCGCCTCGGGCTACCGCTACGGCCAGCACAATTACCTGGTGCAGCTGCGCCGTGAGGGCGCGGGCACCGCACTGATCGACCCGGCCGCACTGCCGGACCTGTCCGCGCTCTCTGACGCGCTGGTCGGGGTCGAGTGGGTGTTCCACGCCGCCTCCCAGGATCTGCATCCGCTGGCCGAGCAGGGCATGCGACCGAGCCGGATCTTCGACACCGAACTCGGTGCCCGGTTGCTCGGCCTGGACCGGGTGGGGTTGGCGGCCGTGGTCGCCGAACTGCTCGGACTCGGCCTGGCCAAGGAGCACTCGGCCGTCGACTGGTCCACCCGTCCGCTGCCCGAGCAGTGGCTGCGCTATGCCGCCCTGGACGTCGAGGTGCTGGTCGATCTGCGTGAGGTGTTGGCCGAGCGGCTGGCGGTGGCCGGCAAGGCGCAGTGGGCCGCGGAGGAGTTCGAGGCCGTGCGCCTGGCACCGCCGCCCGCGCCCCGGGTCGATCCCTGGCGGCGGGTCTCCGGGGTGCACGCCATCCGCGACCCGCGCCGGTTGGCCGTAGTCCGTTCGCTGTGGGAGGCCCGGGACGAGAACGCCCGTCAGCGGGACATCTCCCCCGGTCGGGTGTTGCCCGACGCGGCGATCCTGGCGGCTGCCCAGGCGCTGCCCCGTTCGGTGCCGCAGCTGACCGGGCTGCCTCAGTTCTCCGGCAAGGGCACCCGTCGACGGGCCGCGCTCTGGCAGCGCGCCATCGACGCCGGTCTCGCGCTGCCCGAGGACCAGCTGCCGCCCTCGCGTGGTCCGCGCTCGGACGGTCCGCCCCCGCCCCGGTCCTGGCCCGACCGTGACCCCGCTGCCGCCGCCCGATTGGCCGCCGCCAAGGAGCTGGTCGCCGCACTGTCCGAGCAGCACCATGTGCCGGTGGAGAACCTGGTGCAGCCCGATCTGCTGCGCCGGGTGTGCTGGGCACCGCCGACCCCCGCGGATGCCGATGCCCTCGCTGAGCGGTTGCGGGCCGGCGGGGCGCGGGAGTGGCAGATCGGCTTGATCGCGGAGCGGTTGGCCACGGCCTTCGCCGCAGTGGACTGACCGGTCGACTTCCGCCAGGACAGCGCCCGGACCTGCGGTTAGGGTCGGCGACGACCGGACACCGTCGTCCAGGGAGACCGCATGCGCCACCTCCGCACGTCCATCGACCCCGTCAGCACCGGTGCCACCTCGCCCGAGCAGCCGAGTCCGCCGCCGACGTTGAGCGCCGCGCAGACCGAGCGACTCGCGGCGCTGCTGCCGCACGGTTGTCCGACGGATCTGCCGGCCGAACCGGACCGGCAGGTCGCTCAGGTGAGCGTGGAGGACGTCAGCACACCGGCCGGGCGGGTGGCGGTGCTGACCGTGGACTCCCCCGATGGACGCCGACCGACCACGCTGGGACCCCGCGGCCTGCTCGCGCTGCACGAGGCGATCACCGGGGTGGCGGCGCGCGCCGACCAGCTAGTGGCGGTGGCCGTCACCGGCCGCCCCGGCTGCTTTGTGGCCGGTGCCGACCTGACTGTGGCCCGTCGACTGCGGGACACCGTCGACGCCCGGACGCTGGCGGAGCTAGGCCACGCTGCCCTGCGCCCCTTCGGCGAGCTGCCGGTGCCCACCGTCGCCTGGATCACCGGACACGCCCTCGGCGGCGGACTGGAGCTGGCGCTGCACTGCGACTACCGGGTGGTCGCCGACGGCGTGCGATCCCTGGGGCTGCCGGAGGCCTCGCTGGGCATCGTGCCCGGCTGGGGCGGCACCTGGCTGCTCCCGCGCCTGGTGGGTCTGCCCGCCGCCATCGACCTGGCGGTGCACCGACCCGCGCAGCATCGGTTGGTCGATGCGGCCACCGCCGAGCGGATCGGGCTGGTGGACGCCGTGCTGCCCGCCGAAGACTTCGCGATGAAGGCGATCGAGTGGACGCTCGGACACACCGGCACACCGCTCCGGGATCACGGAGCCGCCGCCACGTCCTCGATGGCTGACGATCACCCGTCCGCGTCCGGGACAGCGCCGGACGCTCCAAACCCGACCCGGCGTGGCGATGAGGCCGAGCCGCCTGGCACCGAGGACCACACAGCCGAGCCGGCTGCGACGTCGGATCACGCCTCCACGTCGGCTGCGAACTCGGACGACGCGGCCCTGATCGCGGCGACCGCTGCGGCCCTGGACACCCGCCTGCACGGGGCCGCCCCGGCCTACCCCCGGGTGCTGTCCCTGCTGGGCGCGGCCAGGAGCCGGGATCGGGACACCGGGTTCGCCGCCGAGGACGACGCCCTGGCCGAGCTGCTGGTCTCCGATCAGGCCCGTGCCGCGCTCTACGCCTCCGACCTGGTGAACCGCTCCGCCCGCGCCACCGGGCCCACGCAGGCACTGCCCCGGGAGATCCGCCGGGTCGGCATCGTGGGAGCCGGGCTGATGGCCGCGCAGCTGGCGGTGTTGATCGGGGGCAAGCTCGGCGTCCCGGTCGCGCTGCGGGAGGTCGATGAGGAGCGCGCCGCCGCGGGTCGGGACCGGATCACCGACCTGGTGTCCCGGCTGGCGGACAAGGGCCGGATCGACCCGGCGGTGCGCGATCTGCTCACCGTCGGCACCGACCTGTCCGCCCTGGCGCAGGCCGATCTGGTGATCGAGGCGGTGACCGAGGTGCTGGAGGTCAAGCGCCAGGTCTTCGCCGAGCTGGAGCGGGTGGTATCGCCCAGCACGATCCTGGCCACCAACACCTCGGCGTTGTCGGTGACGGCGATGGCCAGCGGGCTGGACCATCCCCAGCGGGTGGTGGGACTGCACTTCTTCAACCCGGTGGACCGGATGCCGTTGGTGGAGGTGGTCGCCACCGCAGGAGCCGACCCGGTGGCGGTGACCACGGCCGCCGACCTGGCCCGGCGCTGTGGCAAGACGGTGGTGCGCACGGCGGACGCTCCCGGATTCGTGGTGAACCGGGTGCTGCTGCGCATGCTCTCGGATGTGCTGGCGGCGGTGCAGGACGGCGCTCCGGTGCAGGTCGCGGACCGGGCACTCGACCCGCTCGGCCTGCCGATGAGCCCCTTCGCGCTGCTCGACCTGGTCGGCCTGGCCGTCGGCGGGCATGTGCTGACCACCCTGCACCGGGAGCTCGGCCCCCGGTACCGCCTGTCCCCCGGGTTGGATGCGCTGACCGAGCAGGGCCGGGCAGTGACCCGCAGCGGACCGGAGGGCACCCGGGTGGTCGATCCGGGAATCCAGGAGGCCTTCGGTCAGCCCGGGGACGTCACGGAGCAGCAGGTGCTGGACCGAGTGCTCGCCGGGCTCGGAGAGGAGATCGGCCTGCTGTTGGACGAGCGGGTGGTCGATGGGCCGGAGCAGGTGGATCTGGCGATGATCCTCGGCGCGGGGTGGCCGTGGCATCTGGGCGGGATCACCCCGTACCTGGTCCGCGGCGGGTACCTGGCACGCTAGACATGACCAAGCCCCGGCGGGATCACTCCTGCCGGGGCCTGGTCGAGGCCTCGCTCAGTACACGGTCAGGCCGCGGGCGCGGAACTGTCCGCGCACCCGCTCGACCAGCTCCGGCGACGGTGCCCGGGTGTCGGTCAGCTGGTAGTCCATGCCCAGGGTGGCCCATTTGTCCTGGCCCATCTGGTGGAAGGGCAGCACCTCGACCCGGCTGACCGTCGACAGGGTGGACACGTAGTCCGCCACCGCCTCGACGTTCTCCTCCGCGTCGGTCAGCCCGGGCACCAGCACGAACCGGACCCAGATCTCGGTGCCGGAGTCGGCCACCCGCCGTCCGAAGTCGAGAGTCGGCTGCAACTCCCGGCCGGTGGTCTTCTTGTAGGTCTCCGGGATGCCGGACTTCACATCCAGCAGCACCAGGTCGATGTCCTCGAGCATGGCGTCCGAGCAGTGCGCGCCCAGGTAGCCCGAGGTGTCGATGGCCGTGTGGATGCCGAGCTCCTTGGCACCGCGCAGGATGTTCGCCACGAATGCGGGCTGCATCAGCGGCTCACCGCCGGAGATGGTCAGCCCCCCGCCGGTCACCTCGAAGACATTCGTGTAGCGGCCGATCCGCTTGAGTAGCTCTTCCGCGGTGATCGGCTCGCCCCGACGCATCTCCATCGTGTCGGGGTTGTGGCAGTACAGGCAGCGCAGCGGGCAGCCGGACAGGAAGGTCGTCATCCGGGTGCCGGGGCCGTCGACCGCGGTCACCAGCTCCCACGAGTGCAGCGACCCGAGCTCACCGGCGCGCATCTGGGCCAGCTTCTCCGAGCGGTCATCAGTGGCGAAGGTGGCCATCCCGGCGGTGCCGGCGCTGGAGCGGGTGTTCGATCCACCGATCACCGGCACGCCCAGGTCGATCACCGGGGCGCCCATCGTCTGCGTGTCCATCTCGGCCCTCCTGACGGGCGGCACTGCTGCGGCTGGTACGGGGTGGATGCAGGTCGGGCCCGCCGGAAGTTCTCTCCCAGCGGGCCCGACCTCGTCATCGACAGGGGTCAGAGCCCGCCGTGGAACGTCCGGGAGAGCACGTCGAGCTGCTGCTCACGCGTCAGTCGGACGAAGTTCACCGCGTAGCCGGAGACCCGGATGGTGAGCTGCGGGTACTTCTCGGGGTGCTCCATGGCGTCCTCAAGGGTGTCCCGGTTCAGCACGTTCACGTTCAGGTGGTACCCGGACTGAACGTTGTAGGCGTCCATCAGGCCGACCAGGTTGGTGATCTGCTCGTCGCGGTCGCGGCCCAGACCCGAGGGAACCACGGTGCTGGTCAGCGAGATGCCGTCCATCGACTCGGAGTACGGCAGCTTGGCCACCGACATCGCCGAGGCGAGCATGCCGTGCGAGTCCCGCCCGTTCATCGGGTTCGCACCCGGGGCGAAGGGCTCACCGGCCCGGCGACCGTCCGGGGTGTTCCCGGTGGCCTTGCCGTAGACGACGTTCGAGGTGATGGTCAGCACCGACTGGGTGTGCAGTGCGTTCCGGTAGGTCTTCTGGCGACGGATCTTCTCCATGAAGGACTTGACCAGGTTGACCGCGATGTCGTCAGCGCGGTCGTCGTCGTTGCCGTACTTGGGGAAGTCGCCCTCCACCACGTAGTCGGTGACCAGACCGTCCTCGTCGCGGACCGGGGTGACCTTGGCGTACTTGATCGCGGACAGCGAGTCGGCGACCACGGACAGACCGGCGATGCCGCAGGCCATGGTCCGCAGGATCTCCTTGTCGTGCAGGGCCATCTCGATGCGCTCGTAGGCGTACTTGTCGTGCATGTAGTGGACGCAGTTCAGCGCGTCGACGTAGGTCTCGGCCAGCCAGTCGAGCAGCACGTCGTACTTCGCGTACACGTCGTCGTAGTCCAGCACGTCACCGGTCACCGGGGCGGTCACCGGGGCGACCTGCTTGCCGGAGACCTCGTCGCGGCCACCGTTGATCGCGTACAGCAGGGCCTTGGCGATGTTCACCCGGGCACCGAAGAACTGCATCTGCTTGCCGACCCGCATCGGAGACACGCAGCAGGCGATCGCCGCGTCGTCGCCCCAGGAGGTGCGGATGAGCTCGTCGGACTCGTACTGGATCGCCGAGGTGTCGATCGAGACCTGCGCGCAGAACCGCTTGAAGCCCTCGGGCAGGCGGTGGCTCCACAGCACGGTCAGGTTCGGCTCCGGTGCCGGGCCGATGTTGTACAGGGTCTGCAGGAAGCGGAAGGACGACTTGGTGACCAGCGGCCGCCCGTCCTCACCGATACCCGCGATGGACTCGGTCACCCAGGTCGGGTCGCCGGAGAACAGCTCGTCGTACTCCGGGGTCCGCAGGAAGCGCACGATCCGCAGCTTGATGACGAAGTCGTCGATCAGCTCCTGCGCGAACTCCTCGGTGATGGTGCCGTTCTCCAGGTCGCGCTGGAGGTACACGTCCAGGAAGGTCGAGGTGCGGCCCAGCGACATCGCGGCGCCGTTCTGCTCCTTCACCGCGGCCAGGTAGCCGAAGTACAGCCACTGGATCGCCTCGCGGGCGGTGGTGGCCGGGCCGGAGATGTCGTAGCCGTAGGAGGCTGCCATCTGCTTCAGCTCGTTGAGCGCCTTGATCTGCTCGGCGTTCTCCTCGCGGTCGCGGATGACGTCCTCGACCGAGCGCTCCATGTCGAGCTCGTGGCGCTCCATGCGCTTGGCCTCGATCAGGGCGTCCACGCCGTACAGGGCGACGCGACGGTAGTCACCGATGATCCGGCCACGGCCGTAGGCGTCCGGCAGACCGGTGATGATGTGCGAGGAGCGCGCGGCGCGCACGTTGGGCGGGTACACGTCGAAGACGCCGTCGTTGTGCGTCTTGCGGTACTCGCTGAAGATCTTGTCGACCTGCGGGTCCACGTCGTAGCCGTAGGTCTGCAGGGACTTGACGACCATCCGCCAGCCACCGTTGGGGATCATGGCGCGCTTGAGCGGGGCATCGGTCTGCAGACCGACGATCAGCTCCTGGTCCTCGGTGATGTAGCCCGGGGCGTGCGAGGTGATGGTCGAGGGAGTGTGGTTGTCGATGTCGTAGACGCCCTTGGCGCGCTCCTCCGGGAACATCCCGGACAGCTTCGACCAGATCCCGGTGGTGCGCTCGGTCGGTCCGGCGAGGAACGACGCGTCGCCGGTGTACGGCGTGTAGTTGCGCTGGATGAAGTCGCGGACGTCGATGCCGTCGCACCAGGGGCCGGTGACGAACCCGTCCCAGGCGCCCGCGGTGGCGTCGGCGCCGGTCTGGGGTACTGCGGTGGTGGCCATGTGAGAGCTCCCTCGCTTGGGTCGGTACTAGTGAACGTATTCACGAGGTCATGGGATGTCTTGGGACCTCTGTCCCGAGCGCGACATACCGCCCTGTGAAGCCGCTCACGCCGACCCGCGCGAGGGACCGATCACCGCACGATCCGCGGCTCCGGGGGCGACGACCCACCGCGCACGACAGGCGCTTGACAACAGGCGCGACGCGCCAACCGGACCCACGGTTCCCGACTGTCGTCCTGCCGCCACTCCCGCCGGAACTGGGGCACGCGCTCCGCCCGGGCCACGAGCGCGGGAAGGAGATCTGCCCTCCCGAAGCAGAGCAGATACTCCACTGGGGCTTCGCCAACCACTCCGGCGCATGCGGCGCGACGGTCCACAAGCCCTCCGCCAGGCGCTGACAGGCACGGCCCGGGTCGCGCAGCAGCTCGACCAACGGTCGGAAGACCTCGTCCATGGTGCGGAGGATGTCGGCCGCCGATGCCGCGCGGTTCGCCTCCCCGATCTCCCAGACGTTGCCCTGGGCGCGCGGGGACAGCAGCCCCAGCGGGCAACCGAGCACAAGCCCTCTGCGCGGGGGCAACCCCGCCGCACGCCGCCAGGAGGCCAGGTCCTTCGAGATGATCGCCACGTTCGGGATGACGGGTACCGACCTGGTCCCGGTCCCTCGCTGGTAGAGCTGGAAGCTGAGCTCGCAGCCGATCCGTCCTCCGCCGGGCCCCATCGGAGCACCCGCTTGCCCACCAGTGTGCTCGACGGCGCAGCGGCGACCAGGAGCGGAATCGTGGCGTCCAGAGACTCGAACGCTGTCACGCCGGGGATGATGTCATAGGCGCAGCGCGTGGCCGATCGCGTCCGCGGTCAGTCCGGCCGCCCAGCCGCACCAGCGCGTCGGGCACCGGGAGCACCCAGCGCGGGTCGACCACCGTCACACCCCGGTCCAGATCCGCCGCCGCCAGCGCCATCGCACCGACGGTTCCCGACCGTCGGCCTACCGCCACTCCCGCCGGAGCAGACCGATCCCGAGCGGGAGCATCGCGCTGGACAGCACTTCCGGTCCGCGGACGACCACCATCACCGGCAAGCTGGTCGCCACCGCGCACAGCACCGACCCGACGATCAGCGTCTGCCTCAGCGACGCCAGGATCCCGGTGAAGGGTAGGGCGGGATGGCGGCGTGAGCGACCACCACGACGAGCTGACCGCCGCACTCTCCGACGTGTTCGGGCTGGACACCTCCACAGTCGGCACCGCGAACGTGCTGGCGGACCGGTCTCCGGGCGAGACGCGGGAGTCGGTGGACACGCCGCATCGACTCAACAGCGACAGCGCGCGACTGACCGGGCAGGAGTGGCCGCGGCCATGAGCACCTTCCTCGACGAACGGATCGCCCGCGCCGTGGCGGAGGCCGGGACTCCATCCGATGTCCGGACTCTGATCGCCGACTACGGACCGGTCACGACGCTGGACGGCATCCAGCCGCTCATCGGACTCGAGACGTTGTCGGTGATCGAGACTGCGGTCGAGGACATCGCACCGGTGGCCGCCCTGCATCGACTCCGCAGCCTCCAGCTGATGGGCAGCCGGGTCGCGGACCTGAGTCCGATCATCGGCCTGCGTCAGCTGGAGGTGCTGTGGCTGGAGCGGACGAACATCCGTGATCTCGCGCCGGTGGCCCACCTCCCGCAGTTGCGCACCCTGCTGATCGAGGACACCGCAGTCGACGACTTGTCACCACTGTCCGGATCGGCCGCCCTGACCGAGCTCCGGGCAGACCGGACCGGTGTCCGCGATCTGACCCCGCTCGCCGGGCTGAGCCGACTGCGCCGTCTGTCGTTAGAGGACACCCGCGTCGATGATCTCGCACCGCTCGCGGGGCTGACCGAGCTGCGTTGTCTCACCCTGCACGGCACCGCGGTCACGGATCTCCGTCCGCTGTCCGGACTGCGCGAGCTACGCCACCTCGGACTGATCGACACCCCGGTGACCGACCTGCGCCCCCTGGCCGGCTTGACCGACCTCCAGGTGTCTCGCTGACCGTCCTCATCGTGACCGCCGCATCCGGTGTCGCGCCCCGACCTCTCGTCCGGGTGGGTCACGGCGATCATCGGCGGCGCAGCGCCCCGAGGATCGAAGGAGCGGTCAGGCCCGCCGCCGCCAACACCTGCGCCCGCGTCCCGTGCGCCAGGAACTCCTTCGGCAGCCCGAAGGCCCGCACCGGCACATCGCGCACGGCGA
Source organism: Cellulomonas sp. NPDC089187 (assembly GCF_040685135.1). Lineage (NCBI taxonomy): Bacteria > Bacillati > Actinomycetota > Actinomycetes > Micrococcales > Cellulomonadaceae > Cellulomonas > Cellulomonas sp. NPDC089187. Next base: position 469,415 of record NZ_JBFBHI010000001.1, read on the forward strand.
GCGCCACCGCCGACCCGATCCCGCCGTCCCGCAGCCCGTCCTCGATCACCGCGACCTCGGCGTGCTCCCCCGCCAGCCGCACCAGCGTGTCGGGCACCGGCAGCACCCAGCGCGGGTCGACCACCGTCACACCCCGGTCCAGCTCCGCCGCGACCTCCAGCGCCATCGGCGCCAGCGCACCGACGGCGACGATCAACAGCGGGTCGGGCCCGGGGCGTCGGAACAGGATGTCCAGGCCGTCCACCGTGTCGACGGCGGGCACCGGCTCGGGCAGAGCACCCTTGGGGTAGCGCAGCACGGTGGGGGCGTCATCGACCGACACCGCCTCGGTCAGGGCTCGGCGCAGGGTGTCGCCGTCCCGGGGCGCGGCCAATCGCAGACCGGGCACCAGGCCGAGCATGGCCAGATCCCACATGCCGTAGTGGCTCGGGCCGTCGTCGCCGGTGATGCCCGCCCGGTCCAGCACGACCGTGATCCCGGCACGGTGCAGGGCGGCGTCCATCAGCAGTTGATCGAAGGCCCGGTTGAGGAACGTCGCGTAGAGCGCCACCACCGGGTGCAGTCCGGCGTAGGCCATCCCGGCGGCGGTGGTCAGGGCGTGCTGCTCGGCAATGCCGACGTCGAGGATCCGGTCCGGGAAGGCGGCGGCGAAGGGTGCCAGACCGACGGGTTCGCGCATGGCGGCGGTGATCGCCACCAGGTCTGGGCGGTTGTGGCCGAGCCGGACGATCTCCTCGGCGAAGACCCCGGTCCAACCGAAGCGGCTCGGCACCACCGGCAGACCGGTCTCCGGGTGGATCCGGCCGACGGCGTGGAACCGGTCGGTGACGTCCTGCTCGGCGGGAGCGTAACCGCGACCCTTCTCGGTCAGCGCGTGCACCACCACCGGTCCCCCGGCTGCCCGGGCACCGCGCAGGGCCACCTCGACCTCGGCGACATCGTGGCCGTCCACCGGGCCGATGTAGCTCAGCCCGAGCTCCTTGATGATCCCCTCGACCCCGCGGCGCATCATCCCGCCGACGGTGGGCGCATAGGAGCGGCCGTTGTCATTGACCACGATGACCAGCCGACGGGGGGTGCCGTCGGCGATGTTGTTCAGCGCCTCCCAGGCCATCCCACCGGTGAGCGCCCCGTCACCGATCACCGCCACCACCGTGCGGTCACCCTCGCCGGCCAGTGCCCGGGCATGCGCGATCCCGTCCGCCCAGGACAACGACGTGGAGGCATGCGAGTTCTCCACCACGTCGTGCACCGACTCGCCCCGCGCGGGGTAGCCGGACAGCCCGTCCCGGTGGCGTAGCCGGTCGAAGTCCTGCCGACCGGTCAGCAGCTTGTGTACATATGCCTGGTGTCCGGTGTCGAAGACCAGGGTGTCCCGGGGCGAGTCGAAGACCCGGTGCAGGGCCAGGGTCAGCTCCACCACCCCGAGGTTCGGTCCCAGGTGACCCCCGGTACGCGATACCCGGTCGACCAGGAACGCCCGGATCTCGGCGGCCAGCGCGTCCAGCTGCGATCCCGGCAGCGCGCGCAGGTCGTCGGGGCCGCCGATGGCGTCCAGCAGGGTCATGGGAGAACGGTAGGTGGCTGGGGCCTGCCTCGCCCACCGAAGACCGCCCCGCGCAGGACGGCTCGGGGCGAGATGGTTAGGCTCAGGCGGAAAGGGGTATTCCTCATGCGCTTGCTGCCCGGGCACCAGCCCAGCTCCGACCTGACCTACGGCGATGTCTTCCTGGTTCCGTCGAGGTCCGAGGTCGCCAGCCGATTCGACGTCGACCTGTCCGCCGCGGACGGCACCGGCACCACCGTCCCCATCGTGGTCGCCAACATGACCGCGGTTGCTGGACGTCGGATGGCCGAGACCGTCGCCCGACGGGGTGGCATCGCGGTCATCCCGCAGGACGTGCCGGTGGAGGTGGTCGCCGATGTGATCGCCTCGGTGAAGGCCAAGCACACCGTGGTCGAGTCCCCGGTGACCGTCGGCCCGCATGACACCGTGCACACCGCGTTGACGCTCATCGGCAAGCGCTCGCACGGTGCCGCTGTGGTGGTGGACGGCAACCGGCCGGTCGGTGTGGTCACCCCCGCTGACTGCCAGGGCGTCGACCGTTTCACGCAGGTGTCCGAGGTGATGACCCCCGACCCGACCACCGTCGAGCTGTCGGAGATTGAATCCGGCGACCTGGCGGGCGTGTTCGAGCGACTGCACACCGCCCGGCGCAAGTTCTCCCCCGTCGTCTCCGGCGGCGAGTTGGTCGGCGCTGTCACCCAGGTTGGGGCGCTGCGCTCCTCGATCTACCGGCCCGCAATCGACGACTCCGGGCGGCTGCGGGTGGCCGCCGCGGTCGGGATCAACGGCGATGTCCGAGCCAAGGCTGCCGCGCTGCTGGACGCTGGGGTGGACGTGCTGGTGGTCGACACCGCGCACGGTCACCAACGCAAGATGCTGGATGCCCTGGCGGCGGTGAAGTCGCTCGACCCGCGGGTGCCGATCGTCGCCGGGAATGTCGTCACCTCCGAGGGCACCCGCGACCTGATCGACGCCGGTGCGGACATCGTCAAGGTTGGCGTCGGCCCCGGTGCGATGTGCACCACCCGGATGATGACCGCCGTCGGTCGTCCGCAGTTCTCCGCCGTGCTGGAGTGCGCCGCCGAGGCCCGCCGTCTGGGCAAGCATGTCTGGGCCGACGGTGGAGTCCGACACCCCCGCGATGTCGCCCTGGCGTTGGCCGCCGGTGCCTCGCAGGTGATGGTCGGCTCCTGGTTCGCCGGGACGCACGAGTCCCCCGGCGACCTGCACGAGGACGGCGAGGGCAGGCTGTACAAGGAGTCCTTCGGGATGGCGTCGGCCCGCGCGGTCGCCGCCCGGACCCGTGGCGGATCGGCATTCGATCGGGCCCGCAAGTCGCTCTACGAGGAGGGAATCAGCACCTCCCGGATGTACCTGGACCCGAAGCTGCCCGGCGTCGAGGATCTCGTGGACCGGATCACCTCCGGCGTGCGCTCGGCCTGCACGTATGTCGGGGCGACCTCGTTGGAGGAGTTCCACGAGCGCGCGGTGGTCGGCATCCAGTCCGCTGCCGGGTACGACGAGGGGCGGCCACTGCCGGACGGGTGGTGAGGGGTACCCTCCTGGACAGCCGCGTCGACCGTCCCTCCTGAAAGGCCCGACCGTGGCGACCCTGCGCAAGACGCTCCCGAAGGACTTCGCCGAGATCCTGCGCCGCGGTGACCTGGCCGAACAGATCGCGGTCTTCGACCGCTGCCGGATCGACGCGTACGACGGGTTCGACCGGCAGCCCGCCCTCGCCTTCCCGGACTGCTCCGAGGAGTTGACCCGGTGGCTGATCGAGCACGGTGCCGACGTCGACGCACCGGACCGGACCGGGAAGACACCGCTGATGCACCGAGCGGGACGGGGCAGCATCGAGGCGCTGCTCGCCGCCGGAGCCGAGGTGAATCCACCAGTGAAGTACGGCAAGCCCAGCCCGCTGGCGTCGGCGATGGCCGCCCACAACATCGACAACAGCCGACTGCTGATGGCCGCCGGGGCGGACCCGACCGGGTGGAGCGCCGCCCTGACCCGGGCGATCCAGCGCACGACCATGGCCGGTCTGACCCGCCTCGCGCCCTTTCTGCGCGCCATGATCGACTCTGGCGTCACCCTCACCGATCAGGCCCGCGCCATGGTGACCGACCTGGGCGAGCAGCTCGAGTTCTCCCGCGCCGACGATCCGGCGAATGTGGACGCCGAGGACGATGCCGCCATGGCCGAGATCTACCAGCTCACCGGGGTCACCCCCGTGCCCCGACGCCTGGTGCACGACGGCACCGCTGCGATCGTCGCGCAGGGCGACACCTGCCAGGAGCGATTCGACGATCTGTGGTCGCTGCTCGTGCCGGGCACCGGCGCAGCCGCCACCCTGCAGGGCGAGATCATCCGGGTCGCCGGACGGATCCGTGACGAGATCCTGCGCAACGGTGGCGGTAACTGGGACCGTGACTACCGCAGCATGCGCGAGGCACTGCCGCGCTACGCAGCGATGGGGACACCGTTGGCGGACGAGCAGATCGAGGAGCTGGCTCGCCTCGGCGCGATCCCCGCCGCGGACCTCGGCACCGGGGACGAGCTGGATCGGATGTGCGCCCTCGCAGTCGCCTGGGTGGAGCGCAACAGTCAGCCGATCCCGACCCCGGAGCGCACGTACCGTCGCTGACCGCCGGGGCATAGGGTCACCGCTGTGACTCAGCCGCGTCCCGTCCTCGTCCTGACCCATGCCGCGCATGAGGGTCCGGGACTGATCGCCCGGGCGCTCGACGGGGTGCCGCTGACCACCCGCACCATCGTCGACGACCCGTCCCCCGCACTGCCCGCCGTCGACGACCTGGCCGGGCTGGTGGTGATGGGTGGCCCGATGGATGCCGACGACGACCTGGGACACCCGGGGCTGACAGCGGAGCGTCGCCTGCTGTCCGAGGCGGTGGACGCCGACCTGCCCGTGCTCGGCATCTGCCTGGGCATGCAGCTGCTGGCGATGGCACTCGGCTCCACGCTGCATCGGCGGCACGGCACCCAGATCGGCTTCGGCGCGGTCGAGACCGTCGGATCAGACCCGGTGCTGGCTGCCCTCGGTCCCCGCCCCGTGGTGCTGCACTGGCACTCCGACGCGGTGGACCTGCCCGCGGGCGCGACACTGCTGGCCCGGGACGAGGTGACCCCGGTACAGGCGTTCCGCGTCGGGTCGGCGGTGGGGTTGCAGTTCCACCTGGAGGTCGAAACCACCCTGCTTGACCTGTGGTTGAACACCCCGGTGATGGTCGGCGAGTTGGAGCCGGAGGAGGCGGCGGCGATCCGGCTGGGATCGCGGCAGCATCTGGCGACATTGCGGCCCGGGGCGGACCTGGGGCTGGCGGCCTTCGCGGCTCAAGTGCGGGAGCGGGTGTGAGCAGCACCGATGCGGCTGCCCCCGGCTACGGAGCCGACGCCCCCGAGCCGATGCACCCCCGTGCTCCCGGCCCGATCTGGTCCACGGCCTCCGCAAGCCCTCCCGGCCCCGAGGCGGCTGCCCACCGCCCACCAGCCGCTGCCCTGGACGACCTGCTCGCGCTCTGCGACCGCCGCCCGATCTGGTCGCCCGAACCCCGGAGCGCCTTCGGGAGCAACGCCACCATCCGCCGATCCGCCGTTCTGGTGCTGTTCGGGGTCCTCGACGCCCGCCCGGCGGACACCCCGCACCCGGTGGTGGCCGCCGATCTGGATGTGCTGCTCACCCGCCGCTCCCCCACCCTCAGCCACCACCCCGGGCAGGTCGCGTTCCCCGGCGGCGGCATCGACCCGGAGGACGCCGGACCCGAGGCGGCCGCCCTGCGCGAATCCGCCGAAGAGGCCGGTGTCGAGCCCTCTGGTGTCCGCGTGCTCGGCACCCTGCCGGAGCTGCCGGTGACCGCGTCCAACAACCTGGTCACCCCCGTGCTCGGTTGGTGGGACCGCCCGCACCGGGTCGCCGCCGCCGACCCGGCCGAGACCGTGGATGTCTTCCGGGTGCCGGTGGCCGACCTGATCGATCCGGGCCGCCGGGTGACCGCGGTGATCGAGCACCAGGGCCGGGAGTACCGCGGACCGGCATTCGAGGTCGAGCGCGGCATCCTGGTGTGGGGGTTCACCGCCTTCGTGCTGGACCGGCTGCTTGATGCGCTCGGCTGGGCGGTTGCCTGGGACCCCGAGCGCACCGTGCCCGCACCGATCTGACCGCCCGACCCGCGCGTCCCACCACACGCACCCGCGCGCGACCGCGCGCGACCGCCCGCCCAGCGCCCCAGCGCCCCGGCCCCGCACGCCCGCCCGCCCCACACCGGCCCACCGGCGCACCGCCCGCTCAGCGCCCACACTGACCTGCGGACCGCCCACCGCCCACCGAGGGTGCACTTTCTGAGCCGCATTTCGCCCGTTTCGCCTCAACAACTGACACATCGATGGAGGTCCCGTGCCCACCCGCCCCGCCGCAGAAGTCGAGATCACCCCGGATCTGGTGCGCGACCTGCTGCGCGCGCAGCACCCGGATTTGGCCGGACTCGCACTCGGTCCCGCTGTGGACGGATGGGACAACGTGACCATGCCGCTGGGTGACGAGCTCGCGGTGCGGCTCCCCCGGCGCGTGCAGGGCGTCGACCCGATCCGCCACGAGCAGCGCTGGCTCCCGGTCCTGGCCGCGCACTGCCCGCTGCCGATCCCGACCCCACTGCGCACCGGATCGCCCACCGACACCTACCCCTGGCCGTGGAGCATCGTCCCGTGGTTCACCGGTCAGATCGCCGCCGAGCAGCCGGTTGCCGAGCGAACCTCCTGGGCCACCGCGCTGGCCGATGCCCTCTCCGGTCTGCACGCCATGGACGCCCCCGCCGACGCCCCGCTCAACCCGGTGCGCGGCGGAGAGCTCCGCGCCCGGGAGTCCGCGCTGCTCGACCGGCTGACCCACGTGCCGGTCGACCCCGAGCCGGTGCTGGCTCTCTGGCAGCGGGCCGTCACCGCACCCGCCTGGCCGCACGCCCCGCGGTGGCTGCACGGCGACCCACACCCGGCGAACCTGCTGGTCCGCGACGGCAGGCTCGCCGCCCTGCTCGACTTCGGTGACATGACCGGTGGCGATCCGGCCTGTGACCTCGCCACCGCCTGGCTGACCTTCGACGCCGAGGGCCGGGCCGCATTCCGCGACCGGATCGGTGACCACGACGACCCGGCGCTGTGGACCCGGGCCGCAGGCTGGGCGCTGGTCATGGCGTCGGCGATGTGCGCCCACTCCGAGGACGACCCGGTCATCGGTCCGATCGGGCGGCATGCAATCGCCCAGCTGTTGGACTGATCCCGTTTAGGCTGGCCAGATGGATGCACCCGAGGATTTGCGACTGCGTGCCGAGTTGACCGCGCTGACCGACCGGGACACATCCACGGCCATGCGGCTGCTGAAGGAGCTGTCGAGCCAGTCCGCCAACGTCCCGGTCGACGAGCTCGCCCGGTGGCTGGTCCTGCCCGGGACCATCGACGCGGCCTGCGGCCTCCTCGCGACGAGCACGGACCCCGGCGCGGACGACCTGATCCACGACCTTCTGACCCGGGCACCGGCCGAGACCCACCCGACCCTGCTTTGCGTGGCCTTGCGCCGCGGCGACCGCACGGCGACCCCGCGCGCGCTGGAGCTGCTGCGCCATCCGTCACCGACTCAGACCGGGCAGCTCGCCAGTCTGATCACCGCCCTCGGCCGGTGGGGTGACCGGAGCGCTGCTCCCGCGCTGCGGGATCTGGTCGCCACAGCTAGCCCCGCCCTGCTGTTCCACCTGAACACGGCCCTGTTCCGACTCACCGGACGCAGCCCGGTACCCACCGACGACATGGACACACTCCGCCGGTGGTGGGCTGAGGCGGATCTCGACACCGTACCCGCCCCCCAGGTGGATCGCTCGATCCACAACGACCGCGACGCGGACCTGGTGATCACCGATGGGCGGGCTGCCTTCGCCCTGGACACCACCGATCCGGGACCGAGCTCCCCCTGGCCGATCTGGACCTTCGCCTGGACCATGTCCGGCGAGGAGATCTACCACGTGGGCAGCGTCTGCGGGACGTGCGAGGTCTTCCTGGAACGCACCGGTTGGGCACCGGAGCAGGCCGTCCAGCTCGCGCGCACCGTCGCCACCGCCGTGACTGACGTCCCCGCGGTCACCGATGGGCTGATCGACGCTCTCATCCCCGTGCTCGGCGGGCTCGCGTCCGGGCAGGTCCACCTGCGGCTACGCGACACTCCCCTGCGTCCGGTCCGCACCTGGGAGGACACCTGGTTCACCACCACCCGCCCCGCCCCAGACCCGGACGCACCCTCCGGCCCGCTCGACGCCACGTACTACGTCCTCGACGCCCACCGTCCGCTGATCCTCGCCCCCACCCAACCCGACGACGTCCTCGACCCCGACACCGTGCGGGCCTACGCCGAGCGCATCGCCTCCGGGGAACGTCCCGCCGTGGTGGCCGCCGCGCACGCTGCCACCCGCACGATCATCGGGTGGGGCCAGTATGAGGACCGCGACGAGCGGTCCGTCACCGCACTGATCGTGGACGGGCACCACAAGCTCGCCGCCTACGCCCGCCTTGGCATTCCCGCCCGCGTCATCTGGCTGTGCGACCTCAGCTGGTCTCTGTCGGACGAGCCGGAGACGGTGTTCGCCGAGCTCCTGGACTGAGCGGCCAGCCGCGCTCGCTTACTGACCGCCAACGTCCGGCTGGCCGCGCGATAGTGCCGGAAGGTGTACAGCAGCGGACGCCACTGCTCGGGGAGGAACCGTGCGGTCTCCGGGTCGACCAGCTCGGAGTGGACGTGCACATGCAGCACCTTGGCCTCGACGATCCAGAAGTGTCCCGCCTGCGCCCGGGTCTCCCGCAGCACCCGTCCCTCGATCTGCATCGGGCACTCCGCGATCCGCGGTACGTCCACATCCAGGCTCGGCACCTCGGTCAACCCGGTCGTGGCGAACTTGTCCGGGTCGTAGTCCGGTCGCACCGCACGCGTGTCCAGATCGGGGTGCAGGCCGGTGCTCTCGGCCATCGCCTCGGCAGCCGGCCACAGCGACTCCCCCGCGACGTTCACCACCACGTCGCCGCCCGCTGCCAGGTTCATCCCGGTGCGCGAGCCGCAGGACACCCCGAGCACCATCGTGTCCCCGAGCGTCCACATGGAGGAGAACGGCGCCAGATTGACCTGGCCCTCCGGGGAGCGCGTGGTGACGAACAGCACCGGGTTGCCGAGGTAGAGCACATCCGGTCGGGTCTCAATCGTGTCTGTCGTCGTCATGGCATCGGACGGTAGGCAGGTCGATGTTCGGCCCGGACCGAACCGACATCGGGCACCATGATCGGGTGCTCACCACCTGGACCGCCTGCGCGCCGGGCCCCGACCCGACCGTCGTCGCCGGAGCTCTGGCCGACCGCACCCGCGCCGCGGTGTGCATGCTCCTGATGGATGGTCGAGCCTGGACCGCATCGGAGCTGGCCCGCCGCACGGACGTCGCCCGCTCCACCATGACCGAGCACCTGCACCGCCTGGTCGACTCCGGTCTACTGACCGAGGAGCACCAGGGACGCCACCGCTACGTGCGACTGTCCGGACCCGATGCCGCCGCCCTGATCGAGACCCTGTGCGGCTGGTCCCCCACACCCGAACTCGCGAGCACACACCGCGCCCCTCCCGGCTGGGAGCACGCCCGCACCTGCTACGACCACCTGGCCGGCCGCCTCGGTGTCAGCCTGCACCGGGCACTGCTCCAGGCCGGCCGACTCTCCGTGGACGGCCCGACACTGACCGCCGCAGGCCGCGACTGGCTCGACACCCTCGGCATCGACCTACCCACCGGCTCCCGACCCGAAGCCCGTGCCTGCGTGGACTGGACCGAACGGCGACCGCATCTGGCCGGATCACTCGGTGCCGCGCTGCTCCGGCACGCCTGCGACCACTCCTGGCTGGCGCGACGCGAGGGGCGACGACTTGTGGTCACCCGCACCGGCCACGACGGCCTGCACCGGGTGTACGGCATCGACCCCGACGACCTGGGCACCCGGCACGACTGACCGGCATGCTGTCCGCATGGCCGACGCCCCCAAGACCACGCCCACCGACGCGGACCCCGCACGCGTTCCTCGCCACGGTCACCCCGGACCGCCGCCGACACGACGCCGAACGGGTCCTCGACCTGATGGAGCGGATCATCGCCGCGTCCTGGCGGGCCGCCACCGCCTGACACATGACGACGCCCCGGCCCCCACCGGGGAGGACCGGGGCGTCGCCCGTCAGCGCGTCAGGCCGCGACCAGCGACCGCAGCACGTACTGCAGGATCCCGCCGTTGCGGTAGTAGTCCGCCTCGCCCGGGGTGTCGATCCGGACCACCGCGTCGAACTCCACCGTCGACCCATCCGCCTTGGTGGCCTTCACCGCGACCGTGCGCGGGGTCGCGCCGGAGTTCAGCGCCTCAATGCCGGTGATGTCGAAGGTCTCGGTGCCGTCCAGACCCAGCGAGTCCGCGGACTCCCCGGCCGGGAACTGCAACGGGAGCACGCCCATGCCGATCAGGTTTGAGCGGTGGATCCGCTCGAAGGACTCGGTGATGACCGCCTTCACGCCCAGCAGCGCGGTGCCCTTGGCCGCCCAGTCGCGGGACGAGCCAGAGCCGTACTCCTTGCCACCGAGGATGACCAGCGGCACGGACGCCTCGGCGTAGGCCTGTGCGGCGTCGTAGATCGAGGTCTGCTCGCCGGTCAGGTGGTTGACGGTGTAGCCGCCCTCGACGCCGGGCACCAGCTGGTTGCGCAGCCGGATGTTGGCGAAGGTGCCGCGGATCATCACCTCGTGATTGCCACGACGGGAACCGTAGGAGTTGAAGTCCCGGCGCTCGACCCCGTGCTCGGCCAGGTAGACACCGGCGGGGCTGTCGGCCTTGATCGACCCGGCGGGGCTGATGTGGTCGGTGGTGACCGAGTCGCCGAGCTTGGCCAGCACCCGGGCACCGGTCACGTCGGACACCGGCGACGGCTCGGCGGCCATCCCGTCGAAGTACGGGGGCTTGCGAACGTAGGTCGACTCGCCGTCCCAGGCGAAGGTGTCGCCCTCCGGGGTGTCCAGTGCGCGCCACCGGTCGTCCCCGGCGAAGACGTCGGCGTAGTCGGCCTCGAACATCGACCGGTCGATGCTGGCGTCGATGGTGGCCTGCACCTCCTCCGGCGTGGGCCAGATGTCCCGCAGGAACACCTCGGTGCCCGCGTCGTCGGTGCCCAGCGGCTGGGTCTCGAAGTCGAAGTCCATCGTCCCGGCCAGCGCGTAGGCGATCACCAGCGGCGGCGAGGCGAGGTAGTTCATCTTCACGTCCGGGTTGATCCGGCCCTCGAAGTTCCGGTTGCCGGAGAGCACGGACACCACGGACAGGTCGTGCTCGTTGACGACGTCGGAGACCTCCTGTGGCAGCGGACCGGAGTTGCCGATGCAGGTGGCGCAGCCGTAGCCGACCAGGTGGAAGCCGAGCTTCTCCAGGTACGGCCAGAGCCCGGCCTTCTCGTAGTAGTTGGTGACGACCTGCGACCCGGGGGCCATCGAGGTCTTGACCCACGGCTGCGAGGACAGTCCGCGCTCGACGGCCTTCTTGGCCAGCAGGGCCGCGGCCAGCATCACCGACGGGTTGGAGGTGTTGGTGCAGGAGGTGATCGAGGCGATCACGACCGCGCCGTGGTCCAGCTCGGTCTGGGTGCCGGAGGCGAGGGTCACCGGCACCCGCTTGTGCGGACGACGGGCGGAGTCACCGTGCACGTGCACCGGGGCATCCGACTCATCGGTGTGCTCACCGGCGGCGATCGGGTCGGAGGCCGGGAAGGTCTCGTCCACCGACTCGTCCAGACCGGTCAGCTGCTTGAACGGCGCGGCCTCGGAGTCCGACACGTAGTCCAGGATCGTCCCGGCGAAGGACTCCTTGGCGTCGGAAAGCTCGATCCGGTCCTGCGGGCGCTTCGGGCCGGCGATGGACGGCACCACCGTCGACAGGTCCAGCTCCAGGTACTCGGAGTACACCGGCTCGCGGGAGGCGTCGTGCCACAGGCCCTGCTCCTTGGCGTAAGCCTCGACCAGCGCCAGCTGCTGCTCGGAGCGTCCGGTCAGCCGCAGGTAGTCGATGGTCACGTCGTCGATCGGGAAGATCGCACAGGTGGAGCCGAACTCCGGGGACATGTTGCCGATGGTGGCGCGGTTGGCCAGCGGCACCGCCGCCACCCCGTCGCCGTAGAACTCGACGAACTTGCCGACCACACCGTGCTGGCGCAGCTGCTCGGTGATGGTGAGCACCACGTCGGTGGCGGTCACGCAGGAGGGGATCTGGCCGGTCAGCTTGAAGCCGACCACCCGGGGGATCAGCATCGACACCGGCTGACCGAGCATGGCCGCCTCGGCCTCGATGCCGCCGACGCCCCAGCCCAGCACACCCAGGCCGTTGACCATGGTGGTGTGCGAGTCGGTGCCCACACAGGTGTCCGGGTAGGCGCGCAGCACGCCGTCCACCTCACGGGTCATGATGCCGCGGGCCAGGTACTCGATGTTGACCTGGTGCACGATGCCGGTGCCGGGCGGAACCACCTTGAAGTCGTCGAAGGCGGTCTGGCCCCAGCGCAGGAACTGGTAGCGCTCGTGGTTGCGCTGGTACTCGATCTCCACGTTGCGCGCGAAGGCGTCCCGCCGACCGAAGACGTCGATCTGCACCGAGTGGTCGATCACCAGCTCGGCGGGAGCCAGCGGGTTGATGCGGGTCGGGTCGCCGCCCAGGTCGGCCATCGCCTCGCGCATGGTGGCCAGGTCGACGACGCAGGGCACGCCGGTGAAGTCCTGCATGATCACGCGGGCCGGGGTGAACTGGATCTCGGTGTCCGGCTCGGCCTGCGGGTCCCAGGCGGCCAGCGCCCGGATGTGGTCGGCGGTGATGTTGGCACCGTCTTCGGTGCGCAGCAGGTTCTCCGCGAGGATCTTCAGGCTGTACGGCAACCGCTCGACACCCTCGACGGCATCGAGCCGGAAGATCTCGTACGTGTCGTCCGCGACCTGAAGCCGGGCCCTCGACCCAAAGCTGTCGACACTGGACACAGTGACTCCTCACATGGCGAGTGGGTCCGCTGGGGGGCGACCCGAATATCTTGACGTCAAGATACATCCTACCCTGACGGCGCGCCGCATCGAGATGACAGAAACCGACGCACCTGCGGGCACTCAGCGTCGGTTTCTGTCATCTCGGTGGGTTACTCGGCGGCGCCCTCGCGAGTCTCGGCGGCGCGGCGCTCGCGTTCGACCGCCTTGGCGTGCTGGCGGGGGTCGTAGTCGGGGGTGCCCTGCTTGTGCAGCTCCTCGGTCGCCCGGCGGCTGGCCTCCGCCACGCGACGGGTGGCCTCGGCGGCGGACTCGTGCTGATCGGTCATGGCGCGCTCCTCGGACTCGTGGCCAGGGCCCACCCCGGCCGGTCCGACCACGCTAGACCGCGCCGCAGCTCAGCGCGCGAGCACCGCCACCGCCTCCACATGGTGGGTCATCGGGAACAGGTCATAGCCCCGCACATCCTGGAGCTGATACCCCTCCTCGCCCAGGTAGGCCACATCCCGGGCGAGCGCCGCCGGGTCACAGGCCACGTAGACGATCCGGCCCGGGTCCAGCGCCGCGACCGCCTGCACGACCTCCCGTCCGGCACCGACCCGCGGCGGGTCCAGGACCACCGCGTCCACCCCGTCCAGCACACCGAGCGACCCGAGCACCGCGCCCACATCGCCCTGGTGCAGCTCGATCTGCGGCCGGTCGTGCGCGTTGCGACGGGCGTCCTTCACCGCGCGGGCATCACCCTCGACCGCGACCACCCGGCCAGAGGTCCCCACCCGGTCAGCCAAAGGCAGGCTGAACAGTCCCGCGCCGGAGAACAGGTCCAGCACCGTCGAGGCCTCGCCGACCCCGGACAGCACCGCGTCGACCAGCGCACCCGGTGCCTGCCGGTGCACCTGCCAGAAACCCTCGGCGGCCACCCGGTACTGCCAGTCCCCCACCACCTCACGCACCGCGTTGCGTGCGTTCGGCCGCGGGTCGGCCTTGCCCTTGCGCAGGTCGAAGGGCTGCCCCTCCACCAACACCAGCGGCGCATCACCACCAGCCGGGGCCACCGCGTCCACGGTCACCCCCGCCGACCAGCGCCGGTCCAACAGACCCAGCCCGGCCAGCTCCTCGCTCATCAACGGCATCGAGTCCAACGCCAGCACCTGGTGCGAGCGGAATTTCCGCATGCCCAGTCGCCCCTCGGCATCCGCCACGAAGGACACCCGGGTGCGCCACCCCAGACCGTCGTCACCGGGCATGCCGTCCACCGGCACCTCCCGATCGATCCGCGCCAACCGGGACAGCTGCTCGGTGAGCACCGCGGACTTCCACGCCCGCTGCGCATCCAGTCGGACATGCGCCAACTCACCACCGCCGACCCCGCCCGGACCGGCCTCCGGCCACACCGACTCCACCCGGTCCGCGGAGGCGTCCAGCACCTCGACCGCGTCCGCGCGCCAGAACTTCGGACCGGTCTCGGTCACCCGCGCCCGCACCCGTTCGCCGGGCAACGTGTGCCGGACAAAGACCACCCGCCCGTCGGCCATCCGCGCCACACAGTGCCCGCCGTGGGCGACCGGCCCGACCTCCAGCTCGATCAGCTCGGTCGGCAGCGGCTCGGTGGCGACCTTGCGCCTCGTGGGCTGCGTGCGCCTAGAGACCCCGGCTCGTCGTCCTGCGGACATGCTCCTCCATCCCGGTCTGCCCCTGAGTCGACGACAGTTGCCAGGGCACCGACGCCACCACCACACCGGGGGTGAACAGCAGGCGACCCTTCAACCGCAGGGCACTCTGGTTGTGCAGCAGCTGCTCCCACCAGTGCCCGACGACGTACTCGGGGATGTACACGACAACCAGATCCCGCGGGCTCTCCCGACGGATCGATCGCACATAGGTGATCACCGGCCGAGTGATCTCCCGGAACGGCGAATCCAGCACCCGCAAGGGCACCGGCAGGTCCATCTTCTCCCACTGCTCGCGCAGCTCGGTCGCATCCTCCCCATCCACGGCCACGGTCAGCGCCTCCAACACCTGCGGGCGCGAGGCCCGGGCGTAGGCGATGGCCCGCATGGTCGGGCGGTGCAGATGCGACACCAACACGATGGCATGCACCCGGCTGGGCAGCGCCTTCGCGGCGGCCTCGTCGTCCAGGGCCAGCTCATCGCGCACCGTGTCGTAGTGCTTGCGGATCGCCCGCATCACGATGAACACGATGACCATCGCCAGGATCGCGATCCAGGCACCGTGGGTGAACTTGGTCAGCAGCACGATCAGCAGCACCGTCGCCGTCATCCCGAAGCCGATCGCGTTGATCACCCGCGACCGAGTCATCTGCTTGCGCCGCTTCGGGTCCGGCTCGGTGCGCAGTTCACGGGTCCAGTGCTTGATCATCCCCAACTGGGACAGCGTGAAGGACACGAACACCCCGACGATGTACAGCTGGATCAGCCGGGTGACCTGCGCATCGAAGGCCACAATCAGTGCGATCGCACCGGCGGCCAACGTGATGATGCCGTTGCTGAACGCCAACCGGTCACCGCGCGTGTGCAGCTGCCGGGGCAGGAACCCGTCCTTGGCCAGGATCGACCCCAGCACCGGGAACCCGTTGAACGCGGTGTTCGCTGCCAGCACCAGGATCAGACCGGTCACCACCGCCACCAGATAGAACGCCGGCGGGAAGCTGTGGAAGATCGTCTGCGCCAGCTGCCCGATCACCGGGTCCTGCACATAGTCCTCGCCGACCAGTTGCCCGTCCGGGCCCATCAGCTGGGTGTGTGGATCCTCCACGTAGTGCACGCCGGTCACCCGGGCCAGCATCAGGATCGACATCATCAGGAACACCGACAGGCAGCCGAGCATCAGCAGCGTCGTCGCCGCGTTCTTCGACTTCGGCTTCTTGAACGAGGGCACCCCGTTGCTGATCGCCTCCACACCGGTCAGCGCTGCCGACCCGGACGCGAACGCCCGCAACACCAGGAACGCCCCCGCGACCCCGACCAGCCCCTGCTCCATCCCGTCCTGCGGCACGATGGTCAGGTCCGCGCTCTCCGCCATCTGCAGCTTGCCAGTCAGGTACTGCACGAAGCCGAAGACCGCCGTGCCACCCACCGCCAGCATGTACAGGTACACCGGCAGCGCGAACGCCCGGCCCGACTCCCGCACCCCGCGGAGATTCGCAATCGTCAGCAGCACCACGATGCACACCGCGAACAGCGCCTCATGCCCGCGCAACGCCGGGATCGCCGCCGCCGCGTACTGCGTCCCCGACGACACCGACACCGCCACCGTCAGCACGTAGTCCACCAGCAACGCGGACGCGACCGTCACCCCTGCCTTCGGCCCGAGGTTCACCGTGGCGACCTCGTAGTCGCCACCGCCGCTCGGGTAGGCGTGCACGTTCTGCCGATACGACGCGATCACGGTCACCATGACCACGACCACCGCCAACCCCACCCACGGCGAGATCACCGTCGCCCCGACGCCGGCCAGCGCCAGGGTCAGCAGCACCTCATCCGGGGCATAGGCCACCGACGACAGGGCGTCCGACGCGAAGATCGGCAGAGCGATCCGCTTGGGCAGCAGGGTGTGCCCCAGGTTCTCGCTGCGGACCGGTCGGCCCAGCAGCAAGCGTTTGGCGGCATCAGCGAGGTCCGGCACGAGGGTTCATGCTAGGCCCGTGCGGGGGCTACCGCGCACGGACCTTCGGGACTCGGCGTGCATACGACGCCCGGACCCACCGCACCCGGCCCGGACGGTATAGCGTCCTGCCTCGTGCACTTCGTCATCATGGGCTGTGGCCGCGCCGGTGCCACCCTCGCGCAGTCGTTGGAGAGCCACGGCCACTCAGTCGCCGTGATCGATCAGAACCCGGATTCGTTCCGCCGGTTGGACGCCGACTTCGGCGGGTCCAAGGTGACCGGGTTGGGCTTCGACCGCGATGTGCTGCGGCAGGCCGGGATCGACGACGCCTTCGGCTTCGCGGCGGTGGCCGACGGGGACAACTCGAACATCCTGGCCGCCCGGGTGGCCCGGGAGACCTTCGGGGTGGACAACGTGGTGGCCCGGATCTACGACCCGCACCGCGCGGAGATCTACCAGCGGTTGGGCATCCCGACCGTGGCGACCGTGCGCTGGACCGCCGATCAGGTGCTGCGCCGTCTGCTGCCGATGGGTGCCACCAACCAGTTCTCCGACGCCTCCGGGCAGATCGTGCTGGCCGAGATGGATGTGCACCCGGAGTGGCGGGGCAAGCCGTTGCGGGTGCTGGAGGAGGCCACCGGTGCCCGGGTGGCGTATCTGACCCGCTATGGCGACGGTCTGCTGCCGGACGCCCAGACTGTGTTGCAGGAGAACGACATCGTGCATCTGCTGATGCGGACCGACGATCAGGCCGCTGTGGAGCGTGCGATCACTGCGGCGCCGGAGGTGTCGGCATGAGGGTCGTAATCGCGGGCGCGGGGTCGGTGGGCCGGTCGATCGCCAAGGAGCTGTTGGCCAATGACAACGAGGTCACCCTGATCGACCGTCAGCCAACGGCGATGCGGGTCGCGCAGGTGGCGGACGCGGACTGGATCCTGGCGGACGCCTGTGAGCTGTCGACGCTGTCCGAGGCGCGGGTGGACGAGTGCGACGTGGTGGTCGCCGCCACCGGTGATGACAAGGCCAATCTGGTGATCTCGCTGCTGGCCAAGACTGAGTACGGCGTGCCGCGCACGGTGGCCCGGGTGAACAACCCGAAGAACGAGTGGATGTTCGACGAGGCGTGGGGCGTCGACGTGGCGGTGTCCACGCCGCGGATCATGACGGCGATGATCGAGGAGGCCGTGTCGGTCGGTGACCTGGTGCGGATCTTCACGTTCCACCAGTCCGGGGCGGACATCCTGGAGCTGACCCTGCCGGAGGATTCGCCGCTGGTGGGGTCGCTGGTGGGTCAGATCGGTTGGCCGGCGGACACGGTGCTGTCCTGCATCGTGCGGGACACCCGGCCGTTCACGCCGACTGCGGATGACACCTTGGAGGGGCGGGACGAGCTGCTGTTCGTCACGGGTCCTGACGGGTCGGAGCAGGAGTTGGCCGCGCTGCTGTCGTCCCGCGCACCAGGATCCAACTGAGCCAGAGCACCAGGGCGGTCAAGGGCACGCCCATGACGAGTTTCGCGGTGCCCAGCCAACCGACCTGATCGGCCCAGTAGAGCGGTGCCTGCACCAGCAGGCGGGCGGCGAACATCCCGACCCACACCCAGCTGGCGATGGCGAATCGCCGACGCAGCACCCGGTCCGTGCGCCACGCGACCGCCCCGGCCCACGACCCGCCCTCGTTGAGGGGGCCCTCGGGCCGGAACAGTCCGAGCACCAGACCGACCAGCGGCCAGCCGATCACGATCGACACCAGGAACGCGGCGAGATACCCGACGTTCACCAGTAGGCCCCAGGCGAAGTAGTCGCTGGCCTCGCCGGTGCGCCACGCCCAGATCACACCGATGCCGACCCCGAGCACGCCGGAGAACGCCTGGGTGAGCGGACTGCGCTGGATCAGCCGGATGATCACGGCCAGGACGGCACAGGCCGCCGCTGCGATCAGTGCGGGTGTCAGCCGTTGACCGCTCGCCACAAAGACCACCACGAACAGCAGGCCCGGCGCGACCGACTCGATGGCACCGCGCCACCCACCGACGGCGTCTTCCAGCGAGAACGTCTCCCCTGAGATGGCCCGGATGCCCGAGCGGGTCTCCTCGCTCACTCGCCCGGCCGGGGACGCAGCTCGTAGCGGGGGTTGAACATGGACCGCCGACCCTCGCGGGTGCAGACCATGCCCTCGACCTTCATCCGCCGTCCCGGCTCGACCCCGGCGATCTCCCGCCGTCCGAGCCAGACCAGCTGGACGGTGCCGGAGCCGTCGTAGAGCTCGGCCTCCAGCGCGGGCACGCCCTCACGCGGGCGGAGCACCACTGAGCGCAGCACACCAGCCATCTTGACCCGGGTGCGCTCGGGGGCGTTACCCACCGGGGTGCACCCGGCTGCGCGCACCGCGTCGGCGCGTTCCTCATCCGCCTCGATCTCGTCCTGCGAGGCGACCGCCTTGCGCAGGGCATCGCGCAGCGTCATGTCAACGGATCTCCGTGATCTCCGGGCCCCGGGTCAGCGGGTCGAACGAGGGGGTCTCCTCAGCACCGTCAGCGGGCTGCGCCTTCTGCACCCCGTCGGCCTGATTGGGCAGGGTGAGGGCGAGCAGGTCGCGGGGCGGGCGGGCCTGACCGTCACGGACCACCACGGTGCGGCGGTACAGGTCCTCGACGGCGGTGGCGGCCTCAGGGTCGACGGCGGCGCGGCCGGTGACCACACCGCGCAGGAACCAGCGCGGACCGTCCACCCCGATGAACCGGGCCGGACGGTGCCCGGTGCGGCCCTCCGGGGTGCGCACGGGCAGTCGGGCGAGCAGCTCCCGACCGAAGGGGCCCGGTAGGTCGTCCACCGAGCCGCCCTGTTTGGTGACGGAGGCGGCGATCTCCTCGCGGATCTCGTCCCAGATGCCGTCGGTGCGCGGCGCGGCGAAGGCCTGCATCTGCAACGTCGACTCGCCCAGGGTCACCGCCACCCCGGTCACGGTGTTGGTCTTCTTGTCGATCTCCATCCGCAGCGCCATCCCGGGGATGCCGGGCAGACGCAGCGCACCAAGGTCGATCCGCGGACCGGCGGGCACATCCTCGGTGGAGTCCCAGGGGCCGGCGGCACGGTCGGGGACGACAATGCCGGTGTCCTCGTCACCCTCGACGGTCGTGCTGTCCTCGGTGACCTCGTCGGTCGCCTCGGTCGGCTCGATCTCCTGCTCGGCGGTGCGATCCTTCGCACCGCGCCGGAATAGCGCCACCTGTGCGTACCTTTCCCGGCGGTCCCCCGCCATGTCCGTCGACCGTCCGCAGATCACGGCACGATCACGTCTCACAGTAGTCCGGTCGGTCCTGCGGGCCTAGTCCGCCGGGGTGTCCAGCACCGGTTCGCTGGCCCGGTGCCCACCGGAGGACCCGAATCCCCCGGTGCCGCGCACCGACTCGGGCAGCTCGTCCACCTCCTGGAAGGCCGCCAGCTCCACCCGCTGAATCACCAGCTGGGCGATCCGGTCCCCACGATGCAGCACGATGGAGGTGCGCGGATCGGTGTTCAGCAGCGTCACCTGGATCTCTCCGCGGTACCCGGCGTCGACGGTGCCCGGGGCGTTCACGATGGTCAGGCCGTGTTTGGCGGCCATGCCGGAGCGCGGGTGCACGAAGGCGGCGTACCCCTCCGGCAGGGCGATGGCAATCCCGGTGGGGACAGTCGCGCGCTCCCCCGGTTCCAGGATCAAGTCGATCCGGGTGACCAGATCGGCACCCGCATCACCGGGTTTGGCGTAGGACGGGAGCGGCACCTCCTCGTCCAGGCGGCGCAGCAGGATGTCCACGGTGGGTTCGCTCACGGGCACCGGACCCTACCCTGGTCGGGTGCAGCCCTCGACGCCCTCCCCTGTGACCCCTCGCTTCACCGAGCGCCTGTGGCCCGGCCCGGTGGGCTGGATCGTCGCGCTCGGTCTGGCGGCGATGTTCGGGATCGCCTTCGTCCCGGTGTCCCCGGTCGCAGGCGGGGTCGCGGCGGCGGTCGCACTGGTCGCGGCGGTGAGCATGGTGCTGGTCGCCGCCACCCGGGTGAGCGTCGTCGATGGGGAGCTGCACGCCGGGTCGGCGCACATTCCGGTGGAGTTCCTGGCCGACGCCGAGGCGCTTGATCCCACCGCCACCCGGGCCGCGCTCGGCACCGAGCTGGACGCCCGGACCTACCTCTGCCTGCGCGGGTGGGTGCGAACCGCTGTGCGGGTGCGGGTCACCGACCCGGCCGACCCGACACCGTTCTGGGTGGTCTCGACCCGGCGTCCGCACGCCCTGGTCGAGGCGCTGGGGTTGCCGGTGTCCCCGGATGCGCCCCACGCTGAGCTGCCGTAGCCGAGCGCGGCCCGCACACGACGACGCCGACCACTCCCGCGAGGGGAACGGCCGGCGTCGTGGGTCGTGTCGGTCAGGCGGCGCACTCGGTGCAGACCGGCTGACCGTTCTTCTCGTAGGCCAGCTGGCTGCGGTGGTGGACCAGGAAGCACTTGGTGCAGGTGAACTCGTCGGCCTGGCGCGGCAGCACCCGAACCGAGAGCTCCTCGCCGGACAGGTCCGCACCGGGGAGTTCGAATCCCTCCGCCGCTTCGGTCTCGTCCTCGTCCACCACGCCCGAGTTCTTGTCGGTGCGCCGAGCCTGGAGTTCCTGCAGCGAGTCCTCGCTGAGGTCCTCCTCGGTCTTGCGCGGGGCGTCGTAGTCGGTTGCCATGGGGTGAGTCACGCTCCGAATGGTCGAGGTGTCAGGGGGTGATGCGGGATCAAGCAACCGAGGGTTCTGTTTGTTCCCGACGGCGCTGGATTGTGCCTCATTTCAGGTGCGAACGCACCCCTGTTCAGGGTCGTGTCCGCTCAGGGCTGATCCTCAGGTCAGCCGTCCTGGTCCGCATGCCAGCCCGCGAGCGCGTCGGACAGCTCGTCCACCGTCCGCGCCGGACCGGCCACTGTCATCGCCAGTCCCGCCGCCGCACCGCGCAGACCGGTGACCACACCGCCGGCCTCGCGCACGATCAGCTGCCCGGCCGCGAGGTCCCACGGGTTGAGCCCCCGCTCGAAGTAGACATCCAGTGAGCCCTCGGCGATCCGGCACAGATCGAGCGCCGCCGACCCGATCCGCCGGATATCGCGCACCCGGGGCAGCAACTCGGCCAGCACCCGGGCCTGCGCGGTCCGGCGCTCGACGGTGTACCCGAAGCCGGTGCCGACCAGGCTGGTGGCCAGCGGCCGCGCGGCGTTCACCCGCAGTGGCTGCCCGTCACGGGTCGCGCCAAGACCGTGCCCGGCGGTGTAGGTGACCCCCGAGGACACCGCGTGCACCGCCCCGGCCACCGGGGTCCAGTGCGCCGGGTCCGGTTCACCGGCGACCAGCCCGACCGAGATCGCGTAGGCCGGGATGCCGTAGAGGTAGTTGACGGTGCCGTCGATCGGGTCCAGCACCCAGGTCAGTCCGGAGCTGCCCGGCAGCAGACCGTCCTCCTCGCCGAGGATGCCGTCCTGCGGGCGGTGCTCGGCGATCAGGGCGCGCAAGTGCGCCTCGGAAGCCAGGTCCATCGCGGTGACCGGGTCGACCTCGCTGGATTTGGTGGCGGCCACATCCACCCGGTCCGGACGCCCGTCACGGACCAGCGCCCCGGCGGAGCGGGCCAGACGTTCGGCGAAGGCACGCAGCGCGGCGATCTGGTCGGGGTCGGGCAGAACAGCAGCGGTGGAGGTCACCCGTCCATCTTGCCCCGGCCACCGCGCATCGCGTGCAGCCAGCGGCGCAGCTGGCTGGTGGCCGCCTCGCTGGGTTCCCGCACGGGGGTCTGCTCCACTGCGCGCTTCTCCCCCGCGACCCGGCGACGCCCACCGCTGGATCCGTCGCCGCCACCACGCCCCAGGCGCAGCGCACGGGAGGCGGACAGCGACGGTGCGCGACTGGGCCGCGGCCGGTTGGACCGGTCCGGGGCGGCCAGCGCCGTGGGGGCCTCCAACCGGAACCGCAGGGACACCAGCCGCACCACGGCGATGGCCACCGCCACGGTGACCTCCACCGCCACATTCAGGGCACCAGTCATCGACGCCAGGGTCAGTGCCGCCGCACCCAGCACACTGGGCACCGCGTAGAGCTCACGATGACTGAAGACGATCGGCACGTCACCGGTGAGCAGGTCGCGCAGGATGCCACCCCCGATCCCCGTGATCACCCCGGCGAAGACCGCCGCCATCGGCCCGACGCCGTACTGCAGCGCCTTGACCGTGCCCGCGGCGGTGAACAGACCGAGCGCCGCCGCATCGAGCACCAGCACCGGACGTCGCACCTTGCTCATCCCGAAGTGCAGCGCCCAGGTCACCAGTCCGGCCGCGCACGCCGTGGCCACATAGGGCCAGGACGAGATGCCCACCGGCGGGATCGCCCCGATCAGCACGTCACGCATCAAACCGCCGCCGAGCCCGGCCACCCAGGCCAGCACGATGATCCCGAAGATGTCGAAGCTCTTGCGGACCGCGGCCAGCCCGCCGGACAGCGCACACAGGAAGACACCCAACAGCTCGAGGGGCATCTGGCCGGGCAGTGCAAGGTCCACAACCCGCATTCTTCCAGTCGGCCGGCTCGATCCGGACCGGGCGTGTCGTCACGATCCGGGCGCGCCTCCCGGGCATCGTGGACTCCGGATGGCACCCTCGTCGGCGAGGATGGGAGATGTGATGGCTGAGCTGGAGCTGGTCGGGCTGCACGAGGACGGGGAACACCTGGTCCTGGCGGCGGCCGACGGACAGCGCTACCTCCTGCCCATCGACGACCCGCTGCGCGCGGCGGTCCGTCGGGATCGGCCGCAGCTGGAGCAGATCCGAGCCGAACGCTCGGGTGCACCCAGCCCCCGGGAGATCCAGGCGCGGGTCCGTGCCGGGCAGTCGGCGGAGCAGATCGCCGACGAGTCCGGTCTGTCGGTGGAGCATGTGCGCCGGTTCGAGGGCCCGGTGATCGCCGAGCGCGAGTACCTGGCGCAGCAGGCCCGGTCCACCCGGGTCGGACGCGATGCCGGGGCACCGGAGTTGGGTGACCTGGTGGTCGACCGCCTCGCCTCGCGCGGGGTCGACGCCGAGAGCATCGTCTGGGACGCCTTCCGTTCCCCGGGTGCGGAGTGGACCGTGCTGGTGCGCTTCGACCTGGACGGCGACCGCCGAGAGGCGCGGTGGAGCTTCGACCCGACCGCCCGCTCCGTGCGCGCCGAGGAGGACGAGGCGCGTTGGCTGTCCGAGACCGAGATCGATGAGGGCCCGCTCAATCGTCGCCGTCACCTGTCCGCGGTCCGGGATGTGGCCTTCGAGGTGGACGCCGACGAGTCGATCCGCCCGGTGCTGGCCGCCGTGGACGGACCCCGCGACCCGGAACCGGAGCCGGAACCCGCCGACCCGACCCAGGATCTGTTGGACGATCTGCGTGCCCGCCGGGGCCAGCGTCAGACCCTGGATGTCGAGGAGGAGGACGAGGACGGATTTGACGGCTTCGGCCCGCAGACCGCCTTCGACTTCGGGCTGACCGAGCCGGCCGCACCGGCGCAGCCGGAGCACTCCGAGGCCCCCGGCGCGCACCCGGAGGACGCCGACCACGAGGCGCAGGCTCGGATCTACCCGGTGCCCGCGTCCGCGACGCAGACCCGACCCGAGGCCATCGCGGAGCACCCGGCGCAGGGTGCCCCCGCCAAGGACGAGTCCAAGCCCAAGTCGCGTCGTGGCCGGGCCAAGGTGCCGAGCTGGGACGAGATCGTCTTCGGCGCGAAGCCGGAGTAGCCCCCGCAGCCCAGCTGTTCCGAGTAGCCCAGCGGTTCAGTCGTTCAGCAAGCCCAGCGTCTGCGGTGAGATCGCCGCCGCACCGGAGACGGTGGCAGTGATCCGCTGCCGGTGGTGGCGACGGCACAGCACCTCATAGCTGACCGCGTCCGGCTCCTGCACCGGGTCGTCGTCGCTGCCGGTAATGTCCCCGATCACCACCTGCTCGCCCTCCACCACCATCACCCCGTGCACGGTGCGGGCGTTGTGGGTGGCCCGGGCACCGCACCAGCACAGGGCCTGGACCTGCAATGACTCCACCCGGTCGGCGAGTTCCAGCATCCGTGCCGATCCCGGGAACAGCTGCGCCCGGAAGTCCGTGGTGATCCCGAAGGCGTAGACGTCGACCTTGAGCTCGTCGACCACATCGGCCAACTGGTCGACCTGCTGCGCGGAGTAGAACTGAGCCTCGTCGCAGATCAAGAAGTCCACCGCCCGTCCCCGGGTGCGGCGGTCGACCACCTCGGCCCAGAAGTCGGTGTCGTCGTGCACCTCATTGGCGGCCACGGACAGGCCGAGCCGGGAGGACAGTCGGGCTTCCCCCGCACGGTCGTTGCGCACCCAGAGCACGCCGTCGCGGCCGCGGGCCTCATGGTTGTGGTGCATCTGCAACGCCAGCGTGGACTTGCCGCAGTCCATGGTCCCGCAGAAGAAGACGAGTTCGGCCATCTCAGCCCTGCCAGATCAGGAGCGGCACGCGCAGCTCGGTGGACGTTAACGACCCGTGCACGCCGATCAGCTCCAGCGAGGCAGGGGTCTGGGTGCGGGAGTCGGCCACAGTGGCGCGGCCCGCGGTGGCGACCACCAGATCGCCGATCACCGGCAGGACGTGGTCGGCGACGGTGCCGAACAGCCCGGCTCCCACCGCCTCGTCCCGGGTGAGCACCACGCCGTGGCGGCCCAGGGTCTCCTGCCACCGGCTCTGCACGGCCTCAGGGTCGGCGTCGGGGTCCAGGTGCAGGTGCAGCGCCCGCGGCTCGCCGGAGGTCAACGGCACCCCGGCGGACAGGGCGGGGTCGTTGGCCACATCCCAGCGCAGATCCGGGTCGACATCCACCATGCCGTGATCGGCGGTGATCAGCAGGGTGGTGTCCGGGGGCACAATCCGGGCCAACCGGGCCAGCTCGCCGTCCAGGGCGGACAGCGCATCACCCCACTGCCAGGAGCCCCAGCCGTGGTGGTGCCCGGTCTTGTCGACATCGCCCCAGTACAGGTAGACCAGCCCGGGTTGACGCAGCAGGCGCGCGGCGGCGTCCACCCGCTCGGAGAGCTGCTCGGCGGCGTGGTGCTCACCCCCGCGCAACGCGGCCTCGGTCAGCCCCGACCCGTGGAATTTGCGTGGCCCCACCGAGGTGACCGCTACCCCGGCGTCGACCAGGGCCTGGAACACGGTGGGCTCACGCTGCCACTGCGCGGCGGCCGGCAGGCCGGTCCAGGACACCAGGTTGCCCAGCCCGCCACTGTTCGGATTGCGCACGGTGTAGCCGAGCATCGCGGTACGCCCGGGGACGGTGCCGGTGCCGAAGGAGCCCATCGAGGCCGCGGTGGTGGACGGGTAGCCGACCTGGATCGCCTTGGACCCGGCCAGCAGTGACCGCAGGAAGGGCGCGTGCCCGGAGCGTTCGGCCAGGTTCTCCTGCCCCAAGCCGTCCACCAGCACCACACAGACCCGCTCGGCGCGCGGCAGGCCGAACTGATCCCGTCGCCGGGCACCGTCGGCCACCTCGACGCCGAGCACAGCCGCCGCAGCGGGCAGCACACCGGACAGCGAGCGCCCCCGGTAGTCCGGCAGCATCAGTCCGGAGCGCTCCAGTCGGCCGCGGACCTGATCGCGCAAGCTCATCGGTGGCCGCTGGCGGCGGACAGGCGTCGGGCGAAGCTCACCGCCTCGCGCACCGCCTCCGCACCCTCGGCGACCGCACTCACCCGGACCACCACGTCATCGGGGGTGATCGAGCCGGTCATGCCGTGGTCGGCCTCGCAGTTCGGGTCGGCGCAGTGCGCGGGTTCCAGGTCGACCCGGGAGACCGCGCCCCAGCCGATCGCCAGGGTCAGCTCCGCCGGGCCTTCGCCGCCGCGGTAGGACTCGGGGGCACCGATCAGGTGGGTCAGCGCCACCGAGCGCAGTTCGGCCAGCGGCACCGATTCGGTGGTGGCGGCCGCACTGGCGGAGGGGTGCTCGGAGTCCGCGGGGTGGTCGTCCACATGCGCCACGATCAGGCGGGTCGCGGTCAGCGCAAGCACGGTGACGTGGCGGCGGACCTCGGCCGCGTCGAAGGTGGTCTCGGGGTGGACCAGGTGGGCGAGGACGGGCTCATCGGCGAGTGCGACATCCAGCACGTCGGCGACCAGATCCGGGTAGTACCCCGCGCGGTCCAGGTCGCGGCGGAGCTCGGTAGACAGGGCAGGCACCCGCGCATCCTCCCACTGCCGCGGGTGCGCAGTCACACTCAGAGCGATCGACGTACCCCGTCGGTGCGGGCCGCTCCGGGCCCGACCGTCACCGCCGCACCGAGCACATAGGCACCCCGCTCGGCCACCACCACCGGGTTCAGCTCGACCGACACCAGCTCCGGCAGATCGTCGGCGAGCACCCCGACGCGGGCCAGCACATCCTCCACCGCGGCCACGTCCAGCACCGGTAAGCCGCGGTAGCCGAACAGCCGGGGGGCCGACCGCGGGGCGCGCACCACATCGGCCACATCCACATCGGTCAGCGGCGGCACCGCGAAGGCATAGTCGCCCAGCAGGTCCGTGGTGTCCCCGGCGAGCCCGAAGCCGATCACCGGGCCATAGAGCGGGTCCTCGGCGGAACGGATCACGCAGGCCACCCCGTGCGGGGCCATCGGCTGCACCTCCAGCGGCGGAGTGTGCGGTGTGGCGGGGGTGCCGTACTCGGCGGCCAGGTCGAGCACCTGGCGCACATCGGCGCGCAGCTCGGCCGCATCGTGCACGTCCAGCCGTACCCCACCCAGATCCGCCCGGTGTCGCAGAGTCGGCACGGTGGTCTTCAACGCCACCGGCCAGCCCATCCGCTCGGCGGCCGCCACCGCCTCCTCCGCGGACCGCACCGGCACCGACGGGATCAGGGACAGCCCGGCGTAGGACAGCAACTCGGCGATCTGACCGCGTTCCAGCTCCAGCCGCTCCGGGTGCCCGGCCTGGGCGATCCACGACTGGACCATGCGCCGCGCCCGGCGGGTGTCCATCGGCTCCGGGTGTACCACCGTGCCGCGCTCGGCTGAACGCCAGGCGGCGTACCGCACGGCCTGCCCCAGAGCCAGCACAGCGTCCTCGGGTGTGGTGTAGGCCGGGACGGTGCGCAGCACCTGCTCCGCAGTGGGCGCGGTGAGCACCTCGGCGGCACCGTGCAACCCGGGCAAGCAAGCCACCGATGTCTTCCGGTGCGCCGCAGCCGCGCTGGCCACCGCGCGGGCCACTCGGTCATCCCGGGGCCCCACGGTGGGCACATGCACCGTGATCACCGCATCCACCTGTGGGTCGGCGTACACCCCGGCGACAGCCTGGGCGATCAGCTCATCCTCGGCTGCCTCCGGCACGATCACCGGCTCGACGGTCACCTGCAATCCAGCGGACACCGCCGCCTCGGCGACCAGTGCCGCCAGCGAACTGGAGGAGGCCACCACGGCCACCCGCCGTCCGGTCGGCAACGGTTGCAGGGCGAAGAGCTGCGCGGCCTCCAGCATCTGGTGGGTGTTCTCCACCAGGGTCACCCCCGAGCGCTGCACCACCTCATCCAGGGTCCGACGCAAGGCCATCGTCTGGCGCACCGCGTGGCCCGGTGGGGCGACATGACCGGTGCTGCCGGCGGTGACCACCACCACGGGCTTGCGCCGGGCGAGCCGCCGGGCCACCCGGGCGAACTTGCGGGGGTTGCCGATCGATTCCAGGTACAGCGCCACCACATCGGTGGCCTCGTCCTCCTGCCAGAACTGCATCAGGTCGTTGCCGGAGACATCCGCGCGATTCCCGGCGGACACCAGATGCGCCAGCCCCAGGCCACGGCGGCGGACCGATGCCAGGATCGACACCGCGGTGGCGGCCGACTGGCAGAACAGTCCGATCCGACCCGGCGGCGGTGGTTCCTCGGCCAGCGACGCGTTCACCAGTCCGGCCGGGGTGTGGCTGATCAGGCCGTAGGACACCGGTCCGATCACCCGCATCCCGGCGGCGTGGGCGGTCCGTAGCAGCGCACGGTGCAGCGCCAGCCCGGCCTCCCCCTCCTCGGCGTAGCCACCGGAGAGCACGACGACGGCGCGCACCCCGACCCGGCCCAAGGCCCGCACTGCCGGCACCGACTCGGCGGCGGGCAGCGCGAGCACAGCCAGCTCAACCCCACCGGGCACCTGCGCCAGCCGCTCCCAGCGCCGCACGGCCGGGTCGTCAGCGCCGGGCACCGCGCCCACCACGTGCACCTCCACCGGCTCACCCAGGATCGGTGCCTGCACCGCGGCGGTCCGCGCCCCGATCGGCGGTCGACGCTCCCCGGCCAGCAGCGAGGCCAGCACCCGTCCGGCCCGACGTGCGTCCAACGACTGCGGGTCCGCGTCATCGGCGGCCAGCAGCAGCACCCGGCGCGCGGTCAGCAACCGCTGCACACTGCGCGCCTCCGCGGATCGCTCCCGGCCCCGCAGCACCGCCATCGACCGCTCGGTGGGGTCGATGTCGAAGCCGACCTGGACCACCCCGTCCTCGAGCCGCTGCCGCAGTGTGTACCCGGCCTCCCGGAACACCGCGATCATCCGCCCGTTCTGCGGCAGCACCTCCGCCACGAACCGCTTGATCCCGCGCTCGCGGGCAGCCGCCGCCAGGTGTTCCAGCAGCACCGAGCCCAGCCCGCGCCCACTGTGCGCATCCGCGATGTTGAAGGCGACCTCGGCCTCGTCCGGGCCGACCTTGTCGTAGCGGGCCACCCCGATGATCGCGTCGTCCTGGGTGACCGCCACCAGCGCCACCCGGTCCCGGTGGTCAACCTGGGTGAACCGGGCCAGGTCGCGGTCGGGCAGCCGCTCAAGCGGGGCGAAGAACCGCAAGTAGATCGATTGCTCCGACT
This sequence comes from Cellulomonas sp. NPDC089187, assembly GCF_040685135.1. NCBI lineage: Bacteria > Bacillati > Actinomycetota > Actinomycetes > Micrococcales > Cellulomonadaceae > Cellulomonas > Cellulomonas sp. NPDC089187. Next base: position 498,577 of record NZ_JBFBHI010000001.1, read on the forward strand.
GCGCCACGTGGAAGGTTTGCAGCGCGTCGGCGTCCTCGGGCCGAATCGGGCGGATGTGCGTGGTGCTGCCGTCCCGCAGCACGACGTCCGCCTCCCACGCCTCCGGGTACGCCGGGCCGCGCGGGTCGGGTCGCACCTCGTCGTCGCTCCCGGCCATGCCCAGGAGCCTACTGGGCCCGCCTCTGGCGAGTCGTGACACCATTCCCCCGACCCGGCGGAGGACAATGAGATGTCCGCTGTCATCACGAGTTCAGGAGCCCGCACCGCACATGGCGCGCCGCACTGCCCCCAGCACGCCGCCCGAGGACTTTGTCGAGCGGATCGTCGACATCGACGTGGCCTCCGAGATGGAGGGCTCCTTCCTCGAGTACGCGTACTCGGTGATCTACTCCCGTGCGCTGCCGGACGCCCGTGACGGCCTCAAGCCGGTGCAGCGGCGCATCCTGTTCCAGATGTCGCAGATGGGGCTGCGCCCGGACCGGCCCTATGTGAAGTCGGCCCGCGTGGTCGGCGAGGTGATGGGCAAGCTGCACCCGCACGGTGACAGCGCGATCTACGACGCGATGGTCCGCCTGGCCCAGCCGTTCTCCCTGCGGCTGCCGCTGGTCGACGGACACGGCAACTTCGGTTCACTGGACGACGGCCCCGCAGCACCCCGGTACACCGAGGTCCGGATGGCACCGGTCGCCCTGGCGATGAACGCCGGGTTGGACGAGGACGTCGTCGACTTCGTCCCGAATTACGACAACAAGCTGACCCAGCCGGCGGTGCTGCCCTCGGCGATCCCGAATCTGCTGGTCAACGGCGCGGCGGGCATCGCGGTCGGCATGGCCACCAACATGGCCCCGCACAACCTGGTCGAGGTGATCGCCGCCGCCCGGCACCTGGTGCAGCACCCCGAGGCCGACCTGGACGAGCTGATGCGGTTCGTGCCCGGACCGGACCTGCCTTCGGGCGGCAAGATCGTCGGGTTGGAGGGCGTCCGGGACGCCTACCGCACCGGCCGTGGCGCCTTCAAGACCCGCGCCACCACCCGGATCGAGAACGTCACCCCGCGCCGCAAGGGCATCGTCGTCACCGAGCTGCCCTACGGCGTCGGCCCGGAGAAGGTGATCGAGAAGATCAAGGAGGGCGTGCAGAACAAGAAGCTCTCCGGCATCTCCGATGTGCTGGACCTGACCGACCGTGAGCACGGCCTGCGCCTGGTGATCGAGGTCAAGACCGGCTTCAACCCCGATGCCGTGTTGGAGCAGCTGTTCCGTTACACCCCGCTCGAGGACTCGTTCTCGATCAACAACGTCGCCCTGGTCGACGGCCAGCCCCGCACCCTCGGACTGCGCGAGCTGCTGACCGTCTGGGTCGATCACCGGCTCACCGTGGTGCGCCGCCGCAGCCAGTACCGTCTGGACCGCAAGCTGGAACGCCTGCACCTGGTCGAGGGTCTGCTGATCGCGATCCTGGACATCGACGAGGTCATCCAGGTCATCCGCAGCTCGGACGATTCCGAGGCCGCCCGCAGCCGACTGCGAACGGTCTTCGACCTGTCCGAGCCGCAGGCCGAGTACATCCTCGAGCTGCGTCTGCGCCGCCTGACCAAGTTCAGCCGGATCGAGCTGGAGAAGGAGCGGGACGAGCTCACCAGCGACATCGAGGCGCTGCGGGCCCTGCTCGCCGATGACGCCCTGCTGCGCGGGGCGGTCTCGGACGAGATGGCCGAGGTCGCCGCCACCTACGGCACCCCGCGCCGCACGATCCTGCTGGAGTCCGCCGGTGGGGTCGCTACTGCGGCCGAGGGTGCCCCAGTCGCCAAGAAGCGGACTGTGGCCACCCTCTCGTTGGAGATCGAGGACACCCCCTGCGTGGCGCTGCTCTCGGCCACCGGCCTGGTCGCGCGCACCGCCGGGGTCGACGTCCAGCTGCATCCAGATGAAGACACCCCCCGGGCCAAGCACGACGTGCTCGCCGGAGCGGTCACCACCTCGGCCCGCGGCGACATCGGTGTCGTCACCAGCCGCGGTGTGGTCCGCAAGATCTCCGTGCTGGACCTGCCCGGATTGCCACCCACCGACGGCGTGCCCGCACTCGGTGGCGGGTTGCCGCTCGGCGAGTTGATCGAGCTGGACAAGGGCGAGCGGGTGATCGGCCTGTGCTCGCTGGCCCCGGATGCCCCGACCCTGGCGCTGGGCACCGCGCAGGGCGTGGTCAAGCGTGTGGTCTCCGGTGAGCCCCCAGCCAACCGGGACTTCTGGGAGATCATCGGCCTGCGCGACGGCGACGAGGTGGTCGGTGCCGCCGCGGTCACCGACGACGACGAGCTGGTCTTCATCTCCTCCGACTCCAACCTGCTGCACTACTCCGCCTCCGCCGTGCGTCCGCAGGGCCGTCCGGCCGGTGGTATGGCCGGGATCAAGCTCGGCGACGGTGCCCGGGTGGTGTTCTTCGGCGCGTTGGCACCGGATACCGAGGACGCGCTGGTCGTCACCATCTCCGGCTCCTCCGATGCGCTGCCCGGCACCCAGGCCGGCTCGGCCAAGGTCACCCCGTTCAGCCAGTACCCGGGCAAGGGTCGGGCCACCGGTGGCGTGCGCTCACACCGGTTCCTCAAGGGCGAGGACGGGTTGTTCCTCGCCTGGGTCGGTCGAGCTCCGGCCCGGGCCACCGGGTCCGCCGGTCAGCCTGTGGAGCTGCCGGAGGTCGACGAGCGACGTGACGGGTCGGGTGCGATGCTGAGCGCCCCGCCCACCGCGATCGGCTGAGTCGTCCACCGGTTCGGCGGCACCGTTTCACCGAGACAACGCTCGGAGGTGAGGCCCCGGTGACCCGCTACGCCATCGACGCTCCGGTCGCGTTGGAGCTCATCCGCCATGGGTCGGGCCGCTCGCTGCCCGCCGGTGACTCCCTGGTCGGCCCGGCGGTGTTGCGTTCGGATGTCCTGGTGCTGCTCTACGCCCTGCCCGATGACACCGGACGCGCCCTGCTGGACGAGCTGGCCGCGCTGCGCCTCCGCCTGCTCGGCGACCGGGTATCGCGCGCGGTCGCCTGGCGGATCGCCCGCGAGCTGGGCTGGTCCGATCCGCGCCCGGCCGAGTACCTGGCCGTGGCGCAGCTCCAGGCGGATGTCTTGGTCACCGCCGATCCTCAGTTGCTTGCGGGGGCGCACGCGGCTGCGATCCCCACGGCAGAGCCCTCCGCCCTGGAGTGACCGTCCACCCGGGGTGGCCCTGAATCTGAGGGACCGGTAGACCTCGGCCGCTTCCCGCCCGGCGACCCGGAGTCCGCGGCCATCCGCCGAGGCCAGCGTTCCCGCCCTGGGGCGAGTGTCGCCGCCGACCGTCAGCTCTGCGCGGCGACCTCGGCCACGGCCCCACGGATCCGGTCCGCCGCCTCGATCAGAGTCTCCAGCTCCTGCGGGGACAGCACATCCAGGATGATCCGCCGGACCACCCGGCGCCGGGTCTCCCGGGCCACCTGAGCACTGCGCACCCCGGCCTCGGTCAACCGGACCACAGTGCCCCGCGCGTCCTCCCGGTCCCGGGCCCGCGCCACCAGACCGCGCTGCTCCATCCGGCGCAGCTGATGCGACACTCGGCTGTCCTGCCACTCGGCCGCCGCCGCGAGATCCTTGGCGCGCAGCCCGCACTCCCCCGCGTCCAGCAATGGTTCCAGCAGCTCCAGATCCGCCACCGACGCATCGGCGGCCTGCCCGAGCGCCCGTTCCATCACGATGAACCAGTCCCGGGACATGCCCAGGAACACTCGCCACGTGGCGTCCTCGTCCGCGAGGGTGCGCCCTTCCACCGCCGTCATGGCGCACAGAGTACGGCGGGGCAGGTCAGTGCGCGCGCCACCGCTCAGATCTCGATCCCCCACTGCACCGTGCCGGTGGTCGGCTCGAAGCCCAGTGAGGTGTACAGGCCGTGCGCGCCGGACGGATTGGCCGTGTCGACCTCCAACTCGACGTACTCCATCCCGTCCGCCCGGCAGGCTGCCATCACGGCGGTCAGCAGTGCCACCGCGATCCCCTGTCCGCGCCACGGACGGAGCACACCGATCAGGTCGGCATAACCGGAGCGGTAACCCTTGACCGGCCAGTCCTGCTCGTACCGCCCGCAGAGCGCATAGCCGACGACCTGGCCCTCGGACACGGCCAGCACACTCCACTGCGGGGCGAACATCGCCTGGTGCTGCTGCCAGGCCTCCGCGCTGCGCGGTTCGCTGCCCCAGTGGTCCCGGAACGCCTCGTTGTGGGCCACCCGCACCGCCTCGTCCAGCGCCGGCGTCCACGGGACGATCTGCACGTCCGGTGTCAGCGGGGGTTCGGGCAGTGGCCGGTCCAGCGGTCGGCGCATGTCCCGGTAGTACCGCAGCGGGCCGTATCCCACTCGCTCGTACAGTCGGGCGGCCTCGGTCTGGGTGTCGAGCAGGTAGGCGGCCACCCGCCCGAGCATGTCACGACCGTCGTCAGCCAACTGTTGCCGACCGCGGGCCTGCGCCCACCGCACCAGGGCGGTGCCGACACCGCGCCCACGCCACAGCGGGTCCACACCCCCGGAGGACAACGCGCGCAGCGTCCGCTGATCCGACGGCTGGCACTCGCTGACGATCCAGGCCCGGGGCGTTCCATCCACGTCGCGACCGATCCGGGTGTCCCGGTCCAGTTGCCACCAGCTACCCGCGAACTGCTCGGCGACCTCGGACTCGATGGTTCGCACAGGCGACCGGTCCGCCTCCTCCACCCGGGCGATCAGCGCGGTCAGCTCCGGAGTGTCGGCGACCGTCACCGGGGCGAAGGTCAGCCCCTCGATCCGGGGTTCGGGCAGGTCACGTGGCGCGGCGACACGTGCGGCAAGGGTCGTCATGGCACTCACGGTGCACGACCGGCGCGGTGGCTGTCACCTGCAATCGTGCTCAGGCGTCGATCTTGGAGGCGTCCAGCGTGGCGGCGTTGTCGATGATGAAGTCCTTGCGCGGCGCGACCTCCGAGCCCATCAGCAGCTCGAAGACCTCCTCGATCCGGCGCATCTGCTCATCCGCTGCGGCCGCGGCGGGCAGGGTCACCCGGCGCAGGGTGCGGTGCCGGGGGTCCATCGTGGTCTCGGACAGCTGATCGGCGTCCATCTCGCCCAGACCCTTGTAGCGCTGGATGTCCTCCTTGTAGCGCTTACCGGCCTTGTCGAGCTTCTTCAGCGTGGCGGTGAGCTCGGCCTCGGAGTAGGTGTAGACGTACTCGTTCTTCTTGGAGCCCGCCCCGATCACCTCGATCCGGTGCAGCGGCGGCACCGCGGCGTACACCCGGCCGGCCTCGACCAGCGGGCGCATGTACCGGAAGAACAGCGTGAGCAGCAGGGTGCGGATGTGAGCGCCGTCGACGTCGGCGTCGGTCATCAGCACGATCTTCCCGTAGCGCGCCGCGTCCAGGTCGAAGGTGCGACCCGACCCGGCCCCGATCACCTGGATGATCGCCGCACACTCGGCATTGCGCAGCATGTCCGCGATGGACGCCTTCTGGACGTTAAGGATCTTGCCGCGGATCGGCAGCAACGCCTGGAAGTCGCTGGACCGGGCCAGCTTGGCGGTGCCGAGCGCGGAGTCGCCCTCCACGATGAACAGCTCAGAGCGCTCCACGTCATTGCTGCGGCAGTCCGCGAGCTTGGCCGGCAGGGAGGATGACTCCAGCGCGTTCTTCCGGCGGGAGATCTCCTTCTGCTTGCGGGCCGAGACCCGGGCGCGCATCTCCCCCACGACCTTCTCCAGCAGCGCGGCGGCCTGGGCCTTCTGCTCACGCTTGGTGGAGGTGAGGATCTCGGTCAGACGCTGGTCGACCACCTTGGAGACGATGCCGCGCACCGGTCCGGTGCCCAGCACCTCCTTGGTCTGACCCTCGAACTGCGGCTCGGCCAGCCGGACGGTGACCACGGCGGTCAACCCGGCCATCACGTCGTCCTTCTCGATCTTGTCGCCACCGTCCTTGGCGGAGATCTTGAGCTTGCGGGCGTTCGCCTCGATCTGCTTGCGCAGCGTCTTGAGCAGCGCGGCATCGAATCCGGCCAGGTGGGTGCCACCCTTGGGGGTGGCGATGATGTTGACGAAGCTGCGCACCTCGGTGTCGTAGCCGGTGCCCCAACGCAGGGCGACGTCCACCTCGCACTCGCGCTGCACCTCCTGGGAAGTCATGTGCCCTCGGCTGTCCAGCACCGGCACCGTCTCGGTGAAGCTGCCCGAGCCGGTCAGCTGCCAGGTGTCGGTCACGGCGGCGTCCGGGGCGAGGAAGTCGGCGAAGTCCACCGTCCCACCGTCGTGCCGGAACACCTCCTCATGCGGGCCGTCTGCACCCGGGGTGCCGGGCAGGCCCCGCTCGTCCCGCACCACGATGGTCAGCCCCGGCACCAGGAAGCTGGTCTGCCGGGCGCGGGTGACCAGCTCGTCGTAGCTGAACACCGCGGTCTTGGGGAAGATGCTGCGGTCCGCCCAGTAGCGGGTCCGGGTGCCGGTGCGCGCCTTGGCGACCTTGCCCACCACCGCGAGCTCCGACCCGGAGGTGAAGGGCTCGAATGGTGCGTCCGGCGACACTCCGCCCCGGTCGTCGAACACACCCGGCTCACCGCGACGGAAGGTCATCCGGTGCGTCTTGCCGCCACGGTCGACCTCCACGTCCAACCGGGAGGACAGCGCGTTCACCACGGAGGCACCCACACCGTGCAGGCCACCGGAGGCCGCATAGGAGCCGCCGCCGAATTTGCCACCGGCGTGCAGCTTGGTCAGCACCACCTCGACACCGGTCAGCCCGGTCCGCGGCTCCACATCCACCGGGATGCCACGGCCGTGGTCACGCACCTCCACCGAGGAGTCGGCGTGCAGGATGATCTCGATCCGGTCGCCATACCCGCCCAGCGCCTCGTCGACGGAGTTGTCGATGATCTCCCACAGGCAGTGCATCAACCCACGGCTGTCCGTGGTGCCGATGTACATGCCGGGGCGCTTGCGCACCGCCTCCAGGCCCTCCAGGACCGAGAGGTGGCGCGCGGTGTAGGCAGAGTCGGTGGACACGGCATGAGGGTAATCGGCGGCGCTGACAATCCCGCGCAGGCCCGCCGGAGGGTGATGGCGGGGTACGCGCACAGCGAACCACCCCCTCCCGAGGGGATGATCCACGGCTGCGGATGGTTGTATGTCAGCGTGACGGAGATGATGGAAACCGAGAACGCACCGGCCCCGCTGACCGCGGCAGACCGTTGCGACCGCTGCGGCGCCCAGGCCTACGTCCGCGTGCTGCTCCCGGTCGGCGAACTGCTGTTCTGCGCGCACCACGCCCGTGAGCACGCGCCCAAGTACGAGGCGATCGCCACGCACGTGCAGGACGAGACCGACAAGCTGCTCGCCGAACACGGTGCAGGAGCCGGCGCCGCCCGCTGACAACTCGACCACCGAACGGCCCGCCCGGCTCACCGCCCGGGCGGGCCGTTCTGCGTCTGTGGCCCCGAACGACCGGCAGTGCACCGCCGGGGCCAGGACTTTCGCACCTGGTGAGGTCCACCAGGCCTGCCTGGTTTGGCCCGCGACTCCCCTCATCCCTCCGGTTCGAGCCCTCGGCGACGTGGACGGCACCTATCGTCGGAGCACCGGGGCAACGCGGCCCCGCGCACCACGAGGAGGCCCCCCATGTCCCGCACCCGATTCGACGGTCGGACCGCCGTCGTCACCGCCGCTGGAGCCGGGATCGGTCGCTCCACCGCCGAGCAGCTGCTCGCCGAGGGCGCCCGCGTGATCGCCGGTGACATCGCCGCCGACCGACTCGAGGATCTGGTCTCCGCGAACCCCGGTGCCGCGCTGGTCCCGGTGGTCGCCGATGTCGCCACCCAGGACGGTGCCGATGCCCTGCTCGCCGCCGCCGATGGGCGGGTGGATGTGCTGTGCAACGTCGCCGGGATCATGGACGGCTTCCTGCCCGCGGTGGAGATCGACGACGCCACCTGGGACCGCGTGCTCGCCGTCAACGTCACCTCCGTGATGCGGCTGATGCGCGCCGTCCTTCCCGGAATGATCGAGGCGGGTAAGGGCTCCATCGTGAATGTGTCCTCCGAGGCGGCACTGCGTGGAGCAGCGGCCGGACTGGCGTACACCGCTTCCAAGCACGCGGTGGCCGGGATGACCAAGCAGACCGCCTTCGCCTATGGACCGCAGGGCATCCGGGTGAACGCCGTCGCCCCCGGCCCGGTCAAGACCTCCATCGAGGGGTCGATGAAGTCGGCGCACATGGCCGCGCGGATCGGACCGATCATGGGCGCGATGCTCACCGGGGCTGCCGAGCCGGAGGAGCTCTCCCAGGCGATCGTCTGGCTGGCCTCGGATGACGCCTCCAATGTCAACGGCACCACCGTGGTCTGCGACGGCGGCTGGTCCGCGATCTGACCCCGGAATCGACGAGTGGCCCGCCCGGAGCACGGGCGGGCCACTCGCTTCTTCGCTCCCGCTCAATGGCTCAGGCCGCGATCTGATCCGCGCGGCGGCCGATCCGACGGTGGGCGAACACCAGCCACAACGCCAGCGCGAACTCTCCGACGAAGGTCACCGTGCCGACCTTCGAAAGATCGGCACCGAACACGATGACCAGCGCGTCCACCACGTATCCCGCTCCGGCGACGATCACCAGGGCACCCAGCCAGCGCGGCAGGATCACCGAACGCCAGATCAGCACGCCGAGCAGGATCAGATGCAGACCGAAGACCACTAGCCCCAGATCCCAGGTCGACTGGAAGGCGTCCACCGCCCGCACCGCGTCCTCCGGGCGCACCGGCGCAGCGTCCCGCGCTACCGCCAGGTGTCCCGCCGCGGTCAGGAAGACCATCGCGTAGCCGACCCGCAGTGCGGTCGCCGCCGCCGCGAGGTCGGTCGACACCGAGCGCAGCAGCCCGAAGAACCCGAACGCGACCACCAGGTCGAGCACGATGACCAGGACGACGCAGGCCAGTGCCGTGGTCAACGGGCCCTGAGCGTCCACCAGCTGCGCCAGGGTCTCGGCTCGGTTCGGGCCCACCACCGACCCCAGCGCCCCCAGAATCCCCGTCGCCGAGGCGATCGCCATCGCCAGGAGCGCCGCTCCTACCCACCATGCTCGCCGAGCCATGATCTCTCCTTCTTACGCCGTAAGGTCAATGCTTACACCGTAAGGCACACCGCGCCGATTCGGCTAATCTGAGCCCGTGACCACCCGCAACCTGCTCGATCGCGACCAGATCATCGGTGCCGCCATCGCCCTCGCCGACGAGAACGGACTGGACGCGGTGTCCATGCGCAAGGTCGGGCAAGCCGTCGGCGTCGAGGCGATGTCGCTCTACCACCACATCCAGAACAAGGAGCGACTGCTCGACGCCATGATCGAGGCCGCCCTCGCCGAGACCCCGCTGGCGACACCCGGCCCGTGGCGCGACACCCTGCGCAGCCACGCGGCGCAGACTCGACTGATGCTGTCGCGCCACCCCTGGGCCGCCGCACTCCTCAACTCGCGCGAGAACCCAGGCGCAGTGACCCTTGCCCGGCATGACGCGCTACTCGGTGCCCTCCACGGCGACGGACTGCCCTGGGGCACGGTGGCCAGCGCGATCTCCGTGGTCGACGCCTATGTGCTCGGCTTCGCGCAGACTCAACAGGACCTCCCCTTCGAGACCCCGGAGGAATCGGCCTCCCTCGGCGCGGAGATGCTCGCGCAGCTCCCCCTGAGCGAGACGCCGCACTTCGCACAGTTCCTCACCGAACACGTGCTGACCCCCGACTACGACCACCGCGCCGAGTTCGACCGGGGGCTGGAGATCCTGCTGGTCGGGCTCGCCAGCACATTCTGACCCGAACACGACGGACGGCCCCGCTCTCCGGATGGAGAACGGGGCCGTCCGAGTAGCAACTCAGTCCAGGTAGTCGCGCAGCACCTGCGACCGCGACGGGTGCCGCAGCTTCGACATGGTCTTGGACTCGATCTGGCGGATCCGCTCACGGGTCACGCCGTAGACCTTGCCGATCTCGTCCAGGGTCTTGGGCTGCCCGTCAGTCAGACCGAAGCGCATTGAGACCACACCGGCCTCCCGCTCGGAGAGGGTGTCCAGCACCTGGTGCAGCTGCTCCTGCAACAGCGTGAAGCTCACCGCGTCGGCGGGGACGACCGCCTCGGAGTCCTCGATCAGGTCACCGAACTCCGAGTCACCGTCCTCACCCAGCGGGGTGTGCAGCGAGATCGGCTCCCGCCCGTACTTCTGGACCTCGACCACCTTCTCCGGGGTCATGTCCAGCTCCTTGGCCAGTTCCTCCGGGGTGGGCTCACGGCCCAGGTCCTGGAGCATCTGACGCTGCACGCGGGCCAGCTTGTTGATGACCTCGACCATGTGCACCGGGATACGGATGGTGCGGGCCTGGTCGGCCATCGCGCGGGTGATCGCCTGCCGGATCCACCAGGTGGCGTAGGTGGAGAACTTGTAGCCCTTGGTGTAGTCGAACTTCTCGACCGCACGGATCAGACCGAGGTTGCCCTCCTGGATCAGGTCCAGGAACAGCATGCCGCGGCCGGTGTAGCGCTTGGCCAGCGAGACGACCAGACGGAGGTTGGCCTCCAGCAGGTGGTTCTTGGCGCGGCGACCGTCCTGGGCGATCCACTGCAGCTCACGGCGAGCCTTGGGCTCGACGTCGTTGCCGAGCTGGGTGAGGCGCTCCTCCGCGAACAGGCCGGCCTCGATCCGCTTGGCGAGCTCGACCTCCTGCTCCGCGTTCAGCAGCGCGACCTTACCGATCTGCTTGAGGTAGTCCTTGACCGGGTCGGCGGTGGCACCGGCGGTGACCACCTGCTGTGCGGGCTGGTCGTCGTCGTCGGCGTCGGACACCACGAACCCGGTGTCCTCAGTCTCCTCCGACTTGGTGGTCGACTTGGCGTCGGCACCCTCAGCGCCCTCGGCCGTTGCCTCGCCGTCCTCCGCGGTCTCCAGCTCGGCGTCGGCGGTCAGCTCCGCCTCGTCGATCTCGATGTCCTCGTCCTCGACCGGCTCATCTTCGGACTTCGCCGTGGCCTTGGTGGCCTTGGCCTTGACCGGCTTGGCGGCGGTCTTGGCCGCGGCGGCCTTCTTGGTCGCCGGCTTGGCCGTCGTGGACTTCTTGGCGCGCGACCCGGTCGCCTCGGAGGTCTCGCCGCCCTCGTCGGCGACGACGGCCTTGGTGGAGGTCCGCGTCTTGGTAGTGGTGGCAGCCGCGACCTTCTTGGGTGCGGCGGCACGCTTCTTCGGAGCGGCGGCCGGAGCCGGCTCGGACACCACGATGCCGGCGTTCGCCAGGCCGCGCACGACGGCCTTCAGACGACGAGCGTCCTCCACCTGGGCGGCCTCGCAGGCGGCCCGCAGAGCGACGGCGTCAATGCTCCCGGCGGCGGCACCCCGGCGGACCAGGTCCTGCAGAGCCGGGTGCTCGAACTCGCGCGGCAGCGTGGGGGAATTCTGGGACGTCACGAATGACCTTTCGGCAGCGAGGGACCCGGTTCGGCGAGACGGGACCCTTCTATTGTACCGGCCACATCCACGGCTGAGCGCGCCGATCAGGCACACGCCCGACGCCGGGCGGGTATGGCGAATCTGACGGTGTGACCAACGCCCGAAGCGGGCTGAAGATTCCCGGATCGGACATCTCGCCTGGTCGGGCAGCGGTGTGCGCCGACCCGATCAGCTCGGGTCGGGCTTGACCGCCAGCACCGGACAGGGGGCGTCGAGCAGGATGCGCTGGGCATTCGCCCCGAGGATGAGCTTGCCCACCGGGCTGCGACGGCGCAGCCCGATCACGATCAACGAGGCCTCGGTGTCCTCCGCGGCACCGATCAGCTCCTCGGCCACATCCCGCCCGGCAGCGATCACCCGGATCTCGTGCGCGATGCCCCGCTCGGTGAGCCCGGCGCGTACCTGCTCCAGCGCAGCCTCGGTCTCCTGGCGCTGCTCGGGGGCCTCGTCCAGCCGCTCGTTGACGACCACGACCAGGGGCTCCCCCCGGCGCTCCGCCTCGAATCCCGCGGTGTCCAGGGCGGCACGCCCCTCGACCGTCGCCAGATAGCCGACCACGATGCTCATCGGTGCTCCTCGCACGAGTGTCGCTGCGTCTGTTCGCGGCCGCGGCCGCACACCTTCGCGCCGCACCGCCGAACCGTGCCCCGACCGTACCGGAAGCGTCCGGCCAGCACGAACGCTCACACCTGGCGACCACCGGAGCACGCGACCCCGCTCCGCGAACCGCTCACGCTGGCGCGATCCGCACCCATCCCGGGACCGCCCCGGCCGCCAACAACCAGTCCAGTTGCGCCGCCAACGGCTGGTCGGGGTCCATCACCCGCGCGCGTTCCGCCCACACCGAGGCGAGCACACCTTCACCTCGGCACCACGCCAGCAAGGCCAGGATCGTCAGCGCCCCGGCCTGCCGCGAGAGCCGACCGTGGGACACCACGCGATGCAGCAGCCGCACTGCGCGGTGCGCCGGCTCCGGATCCGGTGGGGCGATTCCCGGGGTGAGCAACAGCGCGAGCCACGGTCGTACCGCGATAACGTCCGAGCCCTCCGGATGACCCATCGGCATGTCGAGTGCGGCCGTGGTGAGCCGGGCCAGCACGTCATCGTCCTCCGGTGCCTCCGGCGCGATCAGGGTCAGAGCCGCCGCTTCGACCACGGCATGATCATCCAGCCCCGCCTCGATCCGCCCCAGCGAAGACCGGGTCACCGCCTCCGGATCGGCCAGCGCCCGTCGCCAGCGGCGCAGGCTCCGGCGCTGCCACTCCCCCCAGACCGGCATGTCGACCGGCAGATGCCCGAACTCGGCCACCCGGCTCGCGGACCAGCGCAGCCGCCCTTCCGCCGCGGCACGTCGATCCACGTGACCGACCGCCGGGATGCAGCCCAGGTCGGCACGGCAGCGCACCGGAGCCCGGCCGTCCATCGCCGCACGCCGGGCGATCCGCGTGTCAGCCAACGCGGTCGTGGGGAACTGCACCCCCTGTGGCTTCTGCACGACCTGACCGGCACCGACCTGCCGGACCCCGGCATCGCGGATGCCCGCCGCGAAACAGAGCCGGCGTACCACCTCGACCCCCGGGACCGAGGCATCCGGATACCCGGCCAGCGCTACCCACTCACATCCCATCGCGACCAGATGCGCCACCACCGACCGCCCGACGGCCTCCCCCTGTTCTCCGCCGATCAGCTCGGCGCTGGTGCTGGCGACCAACATCGGCTCGTCCGCGTCGACGCTCGCGATGCCGATCGTCACCACACTGCCCGGTGTGGGCTGGTGGCCCAGCCGGATGGGTACGGCGGCAAGCAGCTCGCGGATATGGGGCAGAACATCGGCGGCGGCACCGGTGATCGACATACTGCTGGTCTCAGTCATGGGCCCCACCCCACGCTGTCACAGGCACAATGACCAGCACTGATGCCCGCACCTGGGGACGACGGGCCCGGTGCGGCACCTGTGGACGAGCGCGTCAGGTCGACTGGCTACCCTGTGCCGGTGCGCACTGGACCGGTTCTCCTGACGGCAGTGCTGCTGGCCGGGTTGACCGCCTGCACCGGCAGCACCCCGATTCCCGACCCCACGGTGACCGGCGGCGCCACCGCGGTACCCGAGCCGACCGACACCCTGCTCCCCTCGCCCACCGCGAGCGTCTCCACGGTGGGCGGTGTCGCGGAGGGCTTCCCCGTCGACCTCCTCCCGGTGCCCGAGGGCAGCGAGATCCTGATGTCGGCGGCAGAAGTCGACGAGGCCACCGGGTTGACCACCGTGAGTCTGAACCTGCGCAGCGTGCTGTCGACTGACGATCTGCTCTCCGTCTACCGCGGACCGCTCGCGGCGGCGGGTTTCACCGAGACGCCCACCGATCCCGGCGGTGGGCTCGCGGCCAGCTCGACCTTCGTCCGCGGCACCGGCGAGGTGCTGACCCTCGGCGTGCTGGATCGCGAAGGTGTGCGCACTGTGACCATCGGCGGCACCGTCCAGCTCTGACCCCACCGCCCGCGGCGTCCTCACGTAGGCTCGGCCGGGTGAACGACGCCTCCTCCCTGGTCGACCTGGAGGGCGTGCGCGCCCAGGTGGACGCCCTGCTCACCGCACACCTGGACCGTCTGGAGTCCGAGCTCGATCAGATGGGCTCCGGCACCGCGCCGCTGATCGAAGCGATGCGTCTGATGCTCTCCGGTGGCAAGCGGCTGCGCGCGGCCTTCTGCTATTGGTCCTGGCGTGCGCACGGCGGCGCGCAGTCCGGGCCGGGTGCGGTGGCGGCGCTGCGGGTCGGGGCGGCGCTGGAGCTCTTCCAGGCGGCCGCGTTGTTCCACGACGATGTGATGGACGACTCAGACACCCGCCGGGGCCTACCGGCCGCACATCGCAGCTTCGCCCATGCCCATCGCACCGCTCAGTGGTCCGGCGATGACCGCCGGTACGGGGAGTCGGCGGCGATCCTGCTCGGTGACCTGGCGCTGATCGCCTCCGAACAGGAGTTCTCCGCCGCGGTGGCGGACCTGGACCCCGACCGCGCGACCACGACCCGCGCCGTCTTCGACCGGATGCGCACCGAGGTCACTGTGGGGCAGTACCTCGACCTCCAGGCTCAGGTGCTGCCGTGGGGCACCGACCCGGCCGGTGACGAGCGGCGCGCCCGTGAGGTGATCCGGGCCAAGTCCGCCCGGTACAGCGTGGAGCATCCCGTGTTGATGGGGGCGGCACTGGCCGGTGCGGACCAGGCCACGTTGACCGCTGCGAGCGGGTTCGGCCTGCCGCTCGGCGAGGCCTTCCAGCTCCGTGACGACCTGCTCGGTGTGTTCGGCGACCCGGCCACGACTGGTAAGCCGGCGGGTGACGATCTGCGTGAGGGCAAGCGCACCGTCCTGGTCGCCCGTGCGATGGCCGCCGCGGGTCGCGCCGGGGATCGGACGCTGATGGAGCGCCTCCGCTCCGAGCTCGGCAACCGAGGGCTGTCCGAGGCCGACTGCCTGGCGCTGGCCGAGGCGATCCGCACCTGCGGGGCGGTGGACGAGGTGGAACAGCTGATCGACGAGTTGGTCACCCAGGCGGATCGTGCGTGGGAGGTGGCCCCGTTGGTCGACCCTGGCCGGGAGATGCTGGCCAGGCTGGGGCGGGCGGCAGTGCAGCGTCAGGCCTGACGCCTCACAGTTCGGCCTGGGCCAGCCGCCGCACAGCGGTCTTGTGTCCGGCGCGCAGCAGGTCGATGGGCCGCCCGGGCAGCGAGTCGTCCGGGGTGTAGAGCCAGGCGATGGCTTCTTCCGCGCTGAACCCCGCGTCCCCGAGCACGGTCAGGGTGCCCTGCAACGAAGCGAGCACCGTCATGCTGCCCGTGGCATCCCGCTCGTCGGAGCTCGGGTTGGCGGAGTCGACCGGGACCAGGAACTGCGCCGGGATGCTGAGCACCGGCGGCTCACCGCGGCGCACCCCCGCGAGACGACCCTCCTTCAGCAGACGCCGCACCCGACCGGCATCGACGCCGAGCGCCTCGGCGACATCGGGAACGGTCAGCCAGGAATCGACCAGAACATCGGGGTGCATCGGCTCAGTCACGGCCCGAAGCCTACGACGGACCGGCCGGTCATCAGCGTCGGCATGCACGAATCGAACATTTCAGCCCTCGACTTCCCACAGTCGCTCGCGTGCATTACCGTCACATCAGTCACACCAGTCACATGTGCCCCACAGGCACCAGCCGCCTCAGCAGACACAGGGATTTCTCATGACGCAGTCCGCCCTCGCGCTCTCCGACGACGCCCGCAGCTCGCGCCCGCGCGCCCGTCGCCTCGCGACGAACACCGGTGCCACCCTGGCCCTGGCGGCCATCGCCGTGGGCACCTCCGGCGGCCTCGCCCACGCGGACGAGGAGTACACCGTCCGCCGCGGTGACACCGTCAGCCACATCGCCAAGCAGTTCGGCACCACCGTGGCCGCCGTGCGCAGCGCCAACGGCCTGAACTCCTCCGCCTTCATCCGCGAGGGCCAGCGGCTGACCATCCCGACCTCGGGCACCAGCGCGACCGCCACCGCCGCGCCTGCGTCCACCGGCGGCAGCCACACCGTGACCCAGGGTGAGACGGTCTCCGCCATCGCCGCCCGCTACGGCACCAGCGTCAGCGCCATCGTCTCCGCCAACGGCCTCAACGCCCAGGCCTTCATCCGCGCCGGCCAGACCCTCACCATCCCCGGTGGCAGCACCACGAGCGCCGCGACCACCACCGCCGCGCCCGCGTCCACCGGCGGCAGCCACACCGTGACCCAGGGTGAGACGGTCTCCGCCATCGCCGCCCGCTACGGCACCAGCGTCAGCGCCATCGTCTCCGCC
>NZ_JBFBHI010000001.1:515022-891858 GCF_040685135.1 Cellulomonas sp. NPDC089187
CCAACGGCCTCAACGCCCAGGCCTTCATCCGCGCCGGCCAGACCCTCACCATCCCCGGTGGCAGCACCAGCGCCGCACCGACCACCACCGCCGCCCCGTCCTCGGGTCAGCAGCTGGTCGGCAGCACCTTCCTCGGCCGGACCTACCCGTCCGCCACCGTCGCCTCGGCCAACCAGAACAAGGCCACCCTGCTGTCCATCGGCGTGCCCTCCCGCTCGGAGATGCAGGCCAAGGTCGCCAGCACCGCCCGCCAGATGGGCGTGGACCCATCGCTGGCGCAGGCCATCGCCTTCCAGGAGTCCGGCTTCGACCACACCTCGGTCTCCCCCGCCAACGCCATCGGCGTGATGCAGGTCATCCCGACCTCGGGCGACTGGGCCTCCGACCTGGTCGGCCGCGAGCTCAACCTGCTCGACCCGGACGACAATGTCGTGGCCGGCGTCGCGATCATCCGGCAGCTGCTCAAGTCCACCGGCGGCGACACCGCCACCGCCATCGCGTCGTACTACCAGGGCCTGGGCTCGGTGCGCAGCAACGGGATGTTCTCCGACACCCGCCGCTATGTCGCCAACGTCCAAACTCTGACGGCACGCTTCTGACACACGGCCTCCCGGGGAAGCCAGGGCCCTCCCCGTAGACTCCGACCCGTGGGAACCACTATCACCGATCCGCTCGTCGGCCAGCTGGTCGACAGCCGGTACCAGGTCGTCTCGCGCATCGCGCGCGGCGGTATGGCCACCGTGTACCTGGCGGTGGATCGTCGGCTGGACCGTGAAGTCGCGCTGAAGGTGATGCATCCGCACCTGGCGGAGGGTTCCGGCGGGGCGGACTTCGTGGCGCGGTTCCGCCGGGAGGCTCGGGCTGCCGCTCGACTCACCCACCCCGGACTGGTCGCGGTCTTCGATCAGGGCCTGGACGGTGAGACGTCCTATCTGACGATGGAGTACGTCCCCGGCGGGAACCTCCGGCGTCGACTGTCCGAGCGGGGCTCGCTCACCGTCGCCGACGCGCTCGACATGACCGAACAGGTCCTGGACGCGTTGTCCGCCGCACACCGGGCTGGGCTGGTGCACCGGGACATCAAGCCGGAGAACGTGCTGCTCACCGCCGAGGACCGGATCAAGGTCGGCGATTTCGGTCTGGCGCGCGCGGTCACGGAGGTCACCTCCGCCACCACCGGCACGGTGTTGGGGACGGTGGCCTACCTCGCCCCGGAGCTGGTCACCCGCGGCGCATCGGATGCCCGCACCGACGTGTACGCCGCGGGTGTGCTGCTGTATGAGGCGATCACCGGACGTCAGCCCTTCACCGGCGAGACCCCGATCCAGGTCGCCTTCCAGCACGTGAACGACGACGTGCCCCCGCCCTCCGAGGTCGCCGACTGGCTGCCCACCGAGGTCGATGCGCTGGTCGGCGCGCTGGCTGCCCGTGATCCCGACGACCGTCCCGCCGACGCGGCCGCTGCCCTGGCCCTGGTCCGGCGGACCCGCGCGGAACTCGACGAGGCCACCCTCGCCCGCCGCACCGACGTCGAACCCACCGCGGCGGCCGTCCCGCCGAGCGACGACGACAGCGGAAGTCTGGCCGCCGAGTCAGACGCGGCCGGGGACGCCGCCACGTCACGGATCGAGGCGCTCTCCCGCGGCGGCACTGTGGCGCTGCCCATCGGGCTGGGCGTCGAGCCGGCTACCGAGCCCGCCGACTCCCCCACCGACGGCACCGCTCCCCGCCGTCGACGCTGGGCCCTGATCAGCGCGGCAGTGCTGCTGCTCGCCGCGATCGCCGGCGGGATCTGGTGGTACACCGCCGCCGGGCCGGGTGCTTACACCACCGTTCCGCAGATCCAGTCTCTGACCGCCGACGAGGCCCGGGCCGCACTGGACGACGCCGGATTGGGGGTCACCGTCGAGGAGGTCTTCGACGACGAGGCCGCTGTCGGCACGGTCGTCGACTCGGACCCGGGCTCCGGTGAGCGCGTGCGCAAGGAAGGCACCGTCACCGTCTCGGTGTCGAAGGGTCCGGATCTGGTATCCGTTCCGGAGGGACTGGCCGGTGCCCTCCAGGCCGACGCGGAGACAGCTCTGGCCGCAGCGGGATTCTCCGTCGAGTACGACGACCCGGAGCATTCCGACGACGTCGCCAACGGCCTGGTGCTGAGCGTGATCGGACCGGACGGTCAGCCTGCGGAGGCCGGCGCGCAGCTCAAGCGCGGCACCACTGTGGTGCTCACAGTCTCCTCCGGCCCCGCTCCTGTGACGGTGATCTCGGTGATCGGGGCGACGGTGGAGGCTGCCACCGAACAGCTCGCCGACGCCGGGCTCCAAATCGCTCCGGAAGAAGTGTTCTCCGACACGGTGCCCGCCGGCAGCGTGGTCAGCCAGAGCCCCGAACCCGGTGCCGCCGCGCACCGCACTGACACCGTCACCGTCCAGGTGTCGAAGGGGCCCGAGCTGGTCACCGTCCCGAATCTGCGCGGCAAGCAGTTCGAGGAGGCGCAGCAGATCCTCCAGGACCTGGGCCTGACCGCCGAGCGGCAGAACGTGTTGGGCGGCATCTTTGGCACCGTCCGCGACCAGAGCGTCGCCGCGGACACCCAGGTCGCCAAGGGCAGCACCGTCACACTGACCGTCGTCTGACCTCGCACGCAGGGCACTGGCGCGAACAGGACAGTCGCGACCACGACTCGCGAACGGGATCAGAGCAGGCGGACATGAGAACGGCCCGGCCGGGGCCCACCACGAACCCCGGCCGGGCCGTTGCCCGATGTCACCGCATGATCACGCGGTGAGGCTGCCTCCGTTGGTACGGATCACGTTCTTGTACCAGTCGAAGGACTTCTTCTTGAAGCGGTCCAGCGTGCCGGTGCCGTCGTCGTTACGGTCCACGTAGACGAATCCGTAGCGCTTGCTCAGCTGCGCGGTGGACGCCGACACCAGGTCGATGCAGCCCCAGGTGGTGTAACCCCAGACCTCGACACCGTCCTTGATCGCCTCGCCGACCTGCACCAGGTGGTCGTTGAGGTAAGCGATCCGGTAGTCGTCGACGACGGTCTTGACCCCGTCGACCTCGACCAGCTCGTCCTTCGCACCCAACCCGTTCTCGACGATGAACAGCGGCTTCTGCCACCGCTCCCAGAACTGGTTCATCACGATGCGCAGACCGACCGGGTCGATCTGCCAACCCCACTCGGAGGCCTCCAGCGTCGGGTTCGGCGCGCCCATGATGAGGTTGCCGTTCGACGGGATCTTCGAGGCGTCCGCGGTCTGGGTCGAGCTCATGTAGTAGCTGAACGACACGAAGTCGACCGTGTGCTCCTTGAGCAGCGCGCGGTCCTCGTCGGTGATGTTCAGCTCGACGCCCATCTCCTTGAGCTGACGCAGCAGGTAGCCCGGGTACTCCCCGCGCACGTGCACGTCACCGAAGGCCAGGTTCTCGTGGTCCGCCTTCTGCGCGGCCAAGGCGTCCGCCGGGGCCGGGGTCAGCGGATAGAACGGCACCGCGATGACCATGCAGCCGATCTTGGCCTCCGGCATCATCTCGCGGGCGATCTTGGTGGCCAGCGAGGACGCGACCAGCTCGTGATGCACCGCCTGGTACAGGTCCTGCTTGGACAGCTGCTCCTTGGGGGTGAGGATGCCACCGCTCATCAGCGGGGCGTGCAGCACGGCGTTGATCTCGTTGAAGGTCAGCCAGTACTTCACGCGCTTGCCATAGCGACCGAAGATCGTCCGCACGTACTTCTCGAAGAAGCCGATCATGTCGCGGGAGACCCAGCCGTCGTACTTCTTGGCCAGGTTCAGCGGCGTCTCGTAGTGGGAGATCGTCACCAGCGGCTCGATGCCGTACTTCTCGCACTCGTCGAGCAGACGGTCGTAGAAGGCCAGGCCCTCCTCGTTCGGCTCCGCGTCGTCACCATTCGGGAAGATGCGGGACCAGGCGATAGAGAACCGGTAGGTCTTGAAGCCCATCTCACCGAAGAGCGCGATGTCCTCGGCGTACCGGTGGTAGTGGTCGATGCCGACCAGCTTGAGGTTGTCCTCGGTCGGCTCCGCGCTCGGCGGACCGGAGATGCCGCGGGGCATGATGTCCTGGATGGACAGGCCCTTACCGCCCTCGTTGTAGGCACCCTCCAGCTGGTTGGCGGCAGTGGCGCCGCCCCACAGGAAGCCCTCGGGGAACGGGGTCGTGGTCGTCACAGAATGCACCTTCCGTCGTCGTCGACTTGGTCGCGGCCGCAGCCGCGGGGTGAATCAGAGGCCGAGCAGCTGCTTGACCTCGGGGTCCGTGAGCTCGAGTGCGGCAGCCCGGGCCTCGGGAGCGGTGCGCGCCGCACGGGCGGCGGCGGCGATCGCCTGGCACTGGGCCAGGGTGTGCCCTCGCAGCGCGGCGCGGACGGCCGGCACCGCAGAGGGAGACATGGACAGGCTGGTGACACCCAGCCCGGTGAGCACCAGCGCCATCAGCGGGTCGGAGGCGGACTCGCCGCACACGCCCACCGGCTTGGACTGGGTCTTCCCGCCCTCGGCGGTGGCGGCGACCAGGTCGATCACGGCCGGCTGCCACGGGTCGAGCAGGTCGGAGAGCTCACCGCGCAGGCGGTCGGTGGCCATCGTGTACTGCGCCAGGTCGTTGGTGCCCAGCGAGACGAAGTCGACATCAGCCAGCACGTCGGCGCAGCGCAGGGCCACGGCGGGCACCTCCACCATGACGCCCACGGTCTTCAGTCCGGCGGCGCGGGCGGCCTCGGCGAAGTCGGCGGCCTCGGTGGGGGTGGCGATCATCGGCGCCATCACCCACAGCTCGGCGCCGGTCTCCTGCTGCGCGCGCCCGAGGGCGGTCAGCTGGTCGGCGAGCAGCTGCGGCAGCGTCCGCACCAGGCGGTACCCACGCACACCCAGTGCCGGGTTCTCCTCCACCGACTGCTGCGCGAAGGCCAACGGCTTATCCGCACCCGCGTCGATGGTGCGCACAACGACCTTGCGACCGGCGAAGGAGTTCAGCACGGCGGTGTAGGTGGCGACCTGGTCGTCCACCGTCGGCGCGGTCTGCTGCTCCAGGAACAACACCTCGGTGCGGAACAGGCCCACACCCTCCACCGCGGTGGCGGCGGCACGCTCGGCATCCGCGGCGGTGCCGATGTTGGCGAGCAGCTGCACCCGGTGACCGTCGGAGGTGGCACCCGGTGCGGTGTCCGTGGCCAATCGCTCGGCAGCCGCGCGACGCTCCACCACCTGCTGGGCCAGCGCGTCATCGGGCTCAGTGATCACGGTGCCCGCCGCGGCGTCCACCACGACCACAGTGCCGGAGGCCAGCTCCGTCACACCCGCCACCCGCACGATGCACGGCAGACCGAGCTGTCCGGCGATGATCGCGGTGTGCCCGGTGGGGCCACCCTGCTCGGTGACGATGCCCAACACCTTGTCCAGGTCCAGCGCGGAGGTGTCCGCCGGGGACAGATCCTCAGCCACCACCACGGAGGGCTCGGTCAACTCGCCCAGCCCGGGCTCCGGCGCGCCCAACACCTGCGCGATCACGCGGTCCTTGACGCTGCGCAGATCGGTGACCCGCTCAGCCATGTACCCGCCGACAGCGGTGAACATCTCGCAGACCTGCTCCACGGCCTCACTGACCGCGTGCGCGGGTCCGGTGCCGGCAGCGATCCGCTGCTCGACGTCACCCAGCAGGGCCGGGTCCTCGGCCATCTGCGCGGTGGCACCCAGCACCTCGGCCAGGGTTCCCTCGGCCGCATCAGCCCGCTGCTGCAGCGAGGCCGCGACCGTGGCGAAGGCAGCCTTCACCCGGTCGAGATCCCCCGCCGCTGCGGGAGCCTCGGGCTCAGGTAGAGCGATCGCAGGACGGGCGACGGCGACCGGGCCGAGGACGAGTCCCCGGCCCACACCCACACCATTGAGGGTCTTCCCGGCCATGGTGGTCACTCCCCGGCGGCGTCGAGGTCGGTGGACAGGAGCTCGGCGAGCTGGTCGAGGGCGGCGTCAGCGCCGTCACCCTCCACGGTCAGCTCGGCGGTCTCGCCGTGCTTGAGGCCCAGGCCCATGACCATGAGCAGGCTGGCGGCGTTCACCGCGGCGGCACCCGGGCGGCCGATGGTGACCTGCGCACCAGTGGCGGCTGCGGCCTTGGTGAAGATGCCGGCGGGACGGGCGTGCAGGCCCACGGACGAGGCGATGGTGACATTGCGCTGCGGCACTGGTCGGACTCCCCATTGCAGTCAAACGTGCGGTACACCCGCCGACTTCTCCGCCGGCCGGGCAACAAAAAAGACCTGCACCGACCGCGAGAGCGGTCCGTGACAGGTCTTGCCTGATCGAGTCAGTAACAATCCTCGTGGATGGCCAGATCGTTATACCCGTCACACCGGGCCCGGGTCAAATGACCGCGGGCCCGGCGCGGGACATCGCTGGTCAGACGGTTGCCAGTGGGTCGTAGTCGATGCCGTGGCCCGCGACGTTGCGCGCCAACTCGATCAGCTCCCGGTGCCCGTCGTCCCCGATCCGGACCGTGGTGACACTGCCGTTCGGGACCGTGGTCAGCGGCATCGTGGTCAGCTGCGACAGGTACGCGAACAGGGTCACCCCGTGGCTGACCACCAGCACGTCGCCGGTGTGCGCCCGCTCGATCCGGGCGAAGGCCTCCGCCACCCGACGGTGGTAGACCACCGTCGGCTCGGCTCCGGGTAGACCCGGGAAGGTGCCATCCAGCACCCCGTTCCACATCGCCACCGGCTCATGCTCCGCGGCCAGGTCAGCCTCCGGCAGCGTCTCCCAATCGCCGAAGTCGAACTCCTTGATGCCCTCCTCGGCGATCAGCTCGACACCGGGATGGTGCGCCAGGATCTCCCGGGCGCTGGTGATCGTCCGACCGAGCGGACTCGCGTACGCCGCCACGAAGGGCACGTCGGCCAGTGCGGCGGCGGTGCGGCGGATGCCCGCCAGACCGTCCTCGGTCAGCGGCGAGTCCGACCAGCCCTGCAACACGTGCTGGGTGTTGTAGACCGTCTGGGCGTGTCGGACCAGGTGCAGCGTCGTCGCCACCTGTGGGCCTCCTCCTGGTTGCGGGCGCGTGGGCGTCCGGAATGTGGCGCGGCTGGGGATGGCGTCACCGTACCCATGCCGGGCCGCCCACCTGCGACGTTGACAGGGCAGGAATCCATGAGGCAAGCTGTGCGCCCGTCGCCCCCCTGGCGACCGCGCAGAACTGGGATTGTTACTGCTGACGCAGGCAAAACCCGAGTCGAGCGAGCTGGACCCGTATCCGCGGTGTCCGGTTTGCGCCGACTCGGGTTTTTTTGTTGTCCAGACCCTCCCCGGATGCGGCGCGACACGGATTCGAGGAGGAATCGTGGCTTCCGCCAGCAAGTATCAGACGATTGCCGAGGACGTCCTGCGCGGCGTCGGCGGCAAGGAGAACGTCGCGTCGGTGGTGCACTGCGCGACGCGCCTGCGGTTCCGACTCAAGGACCGCGCACTCGCCGACAAGGACGCCGTGGAGTCGACCTCCGGCGTCATCACGGTGATGGAGTCCGGCGGCCAGTTCCAGGTGGTCATCGGCAACACCGTGCCCCGCGTGCACGAGGCGCTCGGAGCGATGGGCGTCAACACCGGTGACGGCAGCGCCGATGAGGCCGAGGTCGGTGAGAAGGGCAACCTGATGGCCCGGATCATCGACATGATCACCAGCATCTTCACGCCGTTCCTGTGGGTGCTGGCAGCGACCGGTCTGATCAAGGCTCTGCTGGCGCTGGTCGCGAAGATCTCCCCCGACTTTGCTGGCACCACCACCTACGCTTTCTGGTACGCAGCGGGCGATGCCGCGTTCCAGCTCCTGCCGATCTTCTTGGCCATCACCGCAGCGCGGAAGTTCAAGGCGAACGTCTACACCGCTGTCGCTATTGCGGCCGGTCTGCTCTATGGCGACCTGTTCACGCAGTTGGCCTCGCCTGACGGTGCGCTCAACCCGGACGGTTCGCCGGTGCTCGTCGGCTTGACCGCATTCTCCGCGGGTGGCGGCGACGTCAACTTCCTGGGAATTCCGCTGTTGTTCGGCATCCCGCAGGCCTTCGACTGGTCGGTCGCACTGCCCAGCTCGCTGTCCGCGCTGATCCCGATCTTGGTCGCGGTCTGGGTGCAGTCGAAGTTCGAGCCGCTGGTGAGCAAGATCCTGCCGGACTTCCTGCGCAACTTCGTGACGCCGGTCATCGTGCTCGCCGTGCTGGTCCCCTTCACTTACATCCTGATCGGCCCGCTGGCCAACCTGGTGTCCTCCGGCATCTCCGCCGGGATCGAGGCCGTCTGGGACACCGTCCCGTGGCTCGGCGGCGCGCTGATCGCGGGCTTCTGGCAGGTCTTCGTGATCTTCGGCGTGCACTGGGGCTTCGTGCCGATCATGCAGTCTGAGCTGCAGGACCCGGGCTTCTCCTACCTGACCGCTGCCCTGTTCCCGGCCGTGCTGGCCCAGGCCGGTGCCGTTGTCGCCGTGCTGATCCGCACCAAGAACAAGGACCTGCGCGCCGTTGCCGGTCCCGCCGCGGTCTCCGGCTTCCTGGCCGGTATCACCGAGCCCGCGATCTACGGTGTCACCCTGCGACTGAAGAAGCCGTTCATCTACGCGGCCATCTCGGGTGCCATCGGTGGTGCCATCGTCGCCCTCGGTAAGGGTGCGACGGACGTCTTTGCCCTGCCCGGCCTGATCACCATCACGGCCGCCCTCAACCACGGCTTCGCCTCCGTGGTGATCGGCACCTCGGTGGCCGTGGTGTTGGCCTTCCTGCTCACCCTCATTCTCGGGTTCAAGGACATCCCGAATAAGGAGGATGCCGCGGCGGCTGCGGCCACCGGCACTGCTCCGACCGCGAGCGGTTCCGGCACCACCACTGCCACCCTCACCGACACCAAGGTCGTCGAGGTTTCTGCCCCGGTGAACGGCACCGTCATCCCGCTGTCCGAGGTCGCCGACAAGGTCTTCGCCTCCGGTGCGCTGGGCAAGGGTGTGGGTGTGGTTCCCGCCGACGGGCAGATCGTCTCCCCGGTGAGCGGCACCGTGGTCAGCGTGCTGCCGCACGCCTACGGTCTGGTCTCCGATGACGGCGTCGAGGTGCTGGTGCACGTCGGCATCAACACCGTCGAGCTGGAGGGCAAGGGCTTCACCCCGGCCGTACAGCAGGGCGCGCAGGTGCTGCCCGGCACTCCCCTGGTGTCCGTCGACCTGGCGGCGATCCGCGCCGCCGGACTCGACACCACCACCATCGTGCTTGTCACCAACACCGACAGCTACGCCGATGTCGTGGCCGCTCCGGCCGGTGACACCACCAGCGGCACCCCGCTGCTGACTGTGGTCGGCTGATTCCCTCCCGTCCCGCCATCTGGTAGGACGAACAGCGGGGACGGATACCATCCGACTCCGCACACCGAACGCCGGTGTCCCGGGCCTCTGCGGTCCGGGACACCGGCGTCTGGAGTAGATACGGAGCGCAGGTGCAGGTCACCAAGGTCTTCAACAACAACGTGCTGCTGGCTGCCGATGATCGGGGTCAGGAGTTCGTGCTGATGGGCAAGGGCCTCGGCTTCCAGGCGAAGCCGGGCGACGAGGTGCGCTCCGATGCGGTGGAGCGGACCTTCGTTCCCGGCGGGTCGACGACGCCGGAGCGGATCGCCGCGCTGGTGGAGGAGATTCCCGCCGACCGGATCGACCTCACTCAGGAGATTGTCGACCTGGCGCGGCAGCGACTGGGCACCCAGATCGATCCGCATGTGATCATCCCGCTGGCGGACCACATCGTCTTCGCGCTGCAGCGCGCCGATGAGGGACTGACCATCACCTACCCGTTGCAGTGGGAGGTGCTGCACCTCTACCCGCGCGAGGTGGCGTTCGCCCGGGAGGCGCTGGAGCTGATCCGGCAGCGCACCGGGGTGGAACTCCCCCAGTTGGAGGCGGTGCCGCTGGCGCTGCACTTTGTCAACGCGCAGTTCGGCGCGGACGACCTGAGCCGCACCATGGAGATGACCGAGGTCTTCGGTGCCGTGCTCGGCATCCTGCGCGAACAGCTCGGACTAGCCCTGGACGAGGAATCCCTGGACGTCGCCCGGTTCATCACCCACCTGCGCTATCTGGTGGTGCGCCAGCAGCGCGGGGTGATGCTGGAGGACCAGCAGGGCGTGCTCACCGACACCGTCCGCCGCCAACACCCGAAGGCCTACGCCAGCGCCGAGGCCGTGCGGGACCTGCTCACCGAACGTTTCGGCTGGCACATCTCCGGTGACGAGATGCTGTACCTCACCCTGCACATCGCCCGCCTGACCGGGGCGGTGTCCTGATGGACGACCGGACGCTGGCCGAGACCGTGCTCGCCCTGGTCGGCGGCGCGGAGAACGTTGAGGACGTGACCGCGTGCTGGAGCCGTCTGCGGCTGGTGCTGCGCGACTGGGACGCCCGCGATGACGAGGCGATCACCGCACTGGACGAGGTGCCCATGGTGCAGGTCCAGGGTGGGCAGTTCCAGGTGGTGCTCGGTGCCCGGGCAATCCCGGTGAGCCGCGTCGTCCGCGAGCTCCTGCACGCCTGACCCCCGCACTCACACCCGACCCGCGCGCTGACCGCCGACCCGCGGCCGCACGATCCGCCTCGGTGGCGAGTTCGGTGCTGCGGTCGCGAGGTCGAGGGCCGGGTTGACGACCTCGGCGCGGATGTATCGAACTCGCGCATACAGAAGGGGCCGGGAGTGATCTCCCGGCCCCTTCTGTGTACGGCTCAGTGTCGGCGGAGCAGCTCCGCGACCTGGAAGGCCAGCTCCAGCGACTGCTGGTGGTTCAGCCGCGGGTCGACCAGGGTCTCGTAGCGGCGGGCCAGGCCCTCGTCGTCGATCTCCTCCGCGCCACCCAACACCTCGGTGACGTCATCGCCGGTGAGCTCCATGTGCAGCCCACCGGGGACGGTGCCGAGGGCGTGGTGCACGTCGAAGAAGCCGGTGACCTCGTCCATCACATCGGAGAACCGCCGGGTCTTGTACCCGTTGGACGCCGTGATGGTGTTGCCGTGCATCGGGTCGCACACCCAGGTGACCGGTCGGCCGTCCGCGGTGACCTTCTCCACCAGGCCGGGCAGCACGTCGCGGATCCGCGAAGCCCCCATCCGGGTGATGAAGGTGATCCGGCCGGGCTCGCCGCTCGGGTTCAGCCGGTCGATCAGCGCCAGCGCATCATCGGCGGTGGTCGTCGGGCCGAGCTTCACCCCGAGTGGGTTCTGCACCCGCGCGAAGTAGTCGACATGCGCGCCGGACAGCTGCCGGGTGCGCTCCCCGATCCACAGGAAGTGCGCTGAGCAGTCGTAGGGCAGTCCGGTGCGCGAGTCGATCCGGGTCAGCGGTCGCTCGTAATCCAGCAGCAGTCCCTCGTGCGAGGAGTAGAAGTCCACCGTCCGCAGCGCATCGAAGTCCGCACCACAGGCGGCCATGAACCGGATCGCACGGTCGATCTCCGCGGCGATCTCCTCATAACGGGAGTACGCCGGGTTGGCCATGAAGCCCCGGTTCCACTCGTGCACCCGCAGCAGGGACGCGAAGCCCCCGGTGGTGAACGCGCGGATCAGGTTCAGCGTCGCCGAGGACGTGTGGTACGCCTCCAGCAGCCGCTGCGGGTCCGGGGTCCGGGACTCCTCGGTGAACTCGTAGCCGTTGATGATGTCGCCCCGGAACGCCGGGAGCGTGACACCCTCGCGGGTCTCCTCGTTCGAGGATCGCGGCTTGGCGTACTGCCCGGCCATCCGGCCCATCTTGATCACGGGCAGACTCGCGCCGTAGGTCAGGACCACCGCCATCTGGAGGATGGTCATGATCTTGCCGCGGATGTTGTCCGCGGTGGCCTCCGCGAAGGTCTCGGCGCAGTCACCGCCCTGGAGCAGGAACGCCTCACCCCGCCCTGCGGCGGCCAACTGCGCGCGCAGCGCATCGGCCTCCCCCGCGAACACCAGCGGCGGCAGCGCCGCCAGCCGGTCGCTGACCCGGTTCAGGGCGTCAGCGTCCGGCCAGGCGGGCTGCTGTGCGGCGTCGAGGGTGCGCCAGTGGTCCAGACCCGCCACGACGGACGGGTCCGGCTCCACGCTCACGAGTGGCTCGCGGGCACCAGCGGCTGGCCGATCTCCGACAGCATCTCGCCGAACCACGGCTGGCTGATGTCGAAGGGCTTGCCACCGGCGATCCGCGGGAAGGCGATCGCCTTGAGCCGGTCGCCGTCCTCCTCGTCGTGGCCGATCACGCCGGGCTCGCCCTTGAGGGCGCACTCGACCGCGAGGTCGGTCATCGACTTGATCAGGCGCAGGTCCTCGGCGTTAGCCGCGGCGGCCCGGGAGTAGTAGCCCGACTTCTGGACCATGACCTTCTCCGCGCCCAGCTTCTCCGCGAACTGCTTCGCGAACCACTGGCCGGGGTTGATGGTGTCCAGCTTGACGTGGCCGAAGGCGTCCCGGCCGACCTCCTGGCCGGAGGCCTCGAGCTGCTCGACGATCTCGTGCATGCCCGCACCCTCGGAGAGGAAGATGTTGACGTTGCCCTGCTCGTCCATGATGGTGCGCAGGCGGGCAGCCTCGGCATCGATGTCGATCTTGGCCTCGGGCACGAACACCGCGTGGATGTCCCAGCGCTCACGGGACAGACCGATCTCCGGCAGCCACTCCTGCTGGTCCAGCCACTTGCGGTACTCGACAGCGGCAGCGGCGGTCAGCCAGCCACAGTGCCGACCCATGACCTCGTGCACGATCAGCATGCGCGGGCCGGAGCGGTGCTCGCCGATGATGTTCGCCGCGAAGCCCGCGGCCTCCTCGGCGGCGGTCCAGGCACCCAGCGACTGCTTGATCGGGATGACGTCGTTGTCGATGGTCTTGGGCAGACCGACGACGGTGAGGTCGTAGTCGTTCTCGGCCAGGTAGGCGGCCAGGTCGGCGGCGGTGGTGTTGGTGTCGTCACCGCCGATGGTGTGCAGCACGTCCACACCGTCGGCCTTGAGCTGCTCGGCGGCGACCTGCAGCGGGTCCTGGCCCTCGGCGACCAGACCGCGCTTGACGCAGTCAGCCTGGTTGGTGAGCTTCACCCGCGAGTTGCCGATCGGCGAGCCACCGAAGCGGTGCAGCAGGCCGGCCTTCTCCCGGACGGCGTCGGTGACGACGATCTTCTGGCCCTTGAGCAGCCCGTAGTAGCCGTGCTCATAGGCGATGATCTCGACCTCCGGCGCGATCTCGGTGTACCGCTCGATCAGACCACCGACGGCCGAGGACAGGCACGGAGCGAAGCCACCCGCGGTCAGGAGCGCGACGCGACGAACCGACATGAGACACACCTCTCGTTGGAACTGCACAGCTGGGCGTTCTGCCCGGGGCCACTGAAGGCCATCGGGCGGGGAAGATTCCGGGACCGAGGTCCTCGGCGCTCACATCCTACTGAGCGGGAGCCTCGTCCTCCGGCGGGACCGGAACCTGGACATCGGGCACCTCACGGCCACCGGGCGCGGCCGACTGCGGGGCAGCCGCGACCTCTGGGTGACCGGTGGCGATCCGGGCCTTCTGGGTGGCGGCGTAGATGTCGACGTACTCCTGGCCGGAGATGCTCATCAGGGCGTACATGATCTCGTCGGTGACCGACCGCAGGATGAACCGGTCGTTCTCCATGCCCTTGTACCGGCTGAAGTCCAGGGGCTCGCCGATCACGACGCCGATCCGGCGCGGACGGGGCAGGCGCTGGCCGAGCGGCTGGGCCTTGTCGGTGTCGATCATCGCCACCGGGATCACCGGAGCACCGGATTCCAGCGCCAGTCGGGCCACGCCGGTCTTGCCCCGGTAGAGCCGCCCGTCCGGGCTGCGGGTGCCCTCCGGGTAAATGCCGAACAGGTCGCCGTTCTCCAGCCGCTTGAGGCCGGTGCGCAGCGCAGCCTCGGAGGCCTTGCCGCCGGAACGGTCCACCGGGATGGTGCCGACGCCGCGCATGAACCCCGCGGTCAGTCGGCCTTTGATCCCCCGGCCGGTGAAGTACTCGTTCTTGCCGATGAAGACGATCTCCCGGTCCAGCACCAGCGGCAGGAAGAAGGAGTCGACCACTGCGAGGTGGTTGCTCGCCAGGATCGCGCCGCCGCTGCTGGGCACGTGCTCCGCACCCCGAACCCAGGGGCGGAACAGCAGGTGTAGCAGCGGGCCGATGAGCACCCGCTTCATCAACCAGTAGAACAACCTGACACCTCTCGACCTCGACTGCGGGACAGCGGTGGGCCTGCCCCCACTTAGAGTGAAGACATGGCACCCGACCGCTCCGCCGACGACGCCCCTCGCGACGACGAGGGCCGTTCCGACGCACCGGTCTCGGAGGAGCAGTGGGCCGAGATCGTCGCCGATCTGCAGGACACCACGTCCTCCGGGTCATCCGGGACTGCGACCGACGACGGCGAAGCCGCATCCGGTCCCGCCGTAACCTACCCCGTCGCGCCCTGGGTCTCCGACCGACGCGTGGTGCGACCGGCACAGGGCACCGGCCGGGACTGGGATGCCACCGAACAGTTCGACCGGGCCGAGCGTGAGGTGGACGCGGCCGAGCACTTTGTCCCGCCGTCCGCTCCCCCG
Source organism: Cellulomonas sp. NPDC089187 (assembly GCF_040685135.1). Classification (NCBI taxonomy): domain Bacteria; kingdom Bacillati; phylum Actinomycetota; class Actinomycetes; order Micrococcales; family Cellulomonadaceae; genus Cellulomonas; species Cellulomonas sp. NPDC089187. The sequence continues at coordinate 529,636 of NZ_JBFBHI010000001.1, forward strand.
GTGTTCGGCGGCGATCCGCTGCTGACCGTGGCCTGGTTGGCGGTCGGCGGCATGCCGATCTTTTGGTTGATCGTCGTCGTCGCCTGGAAGTCCGCCCCCGCCGCGCTCATGCAGGCCTCCGGGCTGGTCTTCCTGGCCGGATTGGCGGTGCTGTTCTGGCGGATGCCGCACCGGCACGACCCCGACCGCGGGGACGACGACGGCGCGGTGGTCTGACCGGCTGGACCCTGACACGGTGGCAGGGTGTGACCTGTGGGCATGGATCACGACGGACTGCTGCGGATCGGGCTGTTCTCCCGACTGACGTTCATCAGCGTGCGCATGCTGCGGCACTACGCCGAGCGGGGTGTGCTGGTCCCGGCCGAGGTCGACGAGTTCACCGGCTACCGGTTCTACCGGGTCGATCAGCTCGACGAGGCGCGGCTGGTCACCGGGTTGCGCGATGCAGGCTTCGGTGTGGAGGGCATCGCCCAGGTGCTGGCGGCGCGTCGTGATCCGGCGAGTGTCGCCGCTCTGGTGTCACAGCAGCGCGAGCGGCTGCTGACGGAGCGGGACGGGCTGGAGTCCCGGCTCGCGGCACTCGATCGACTCAGGATCGAGGAGACCATGCCCACTATTGAGGTCATCGAGACCACCCTGCCGGCCATGACCGTGCTGGCGCTGCGCGACACCCTCGCCAGCTACTCGGACGAGGGGCTGCTCTGGCAGCGGTTGATGCCGGTCGCCGGGCCCCACGTCCGACCGGACGCGCTCTTCGGAGCGACCTTCTACGACGAGCAGTTCCAGGCCGAGGACGCCGACGTGGAGGTCTGGATCCAGGTGCCCGCTCCGGTGGTGTCACCGGCGGTGCCTGTGGTCTGCCAGGAGCTGCCGGAGCGGCGGATCGTCGCTGCCACCCTGCGCGGCTCCTACGAGGGCATGGGCGAGGTCACCGCGGCGCTCGGCGCGCACATCGCCGAGCGCGGACTGCGCACTGGGCCGATGTTCAACGTCTACCGGGTCGGCCCGACCCAGGACCCGGACCCGGCGCACTGGGTGACCGAGGTCTGCTTCCCGGTGATCGGCTGAACACAGCGCGACGGCCCGACCCCTGGCGTGTCCAGGGGCCGGGCCGTCGTCGGGTGCCTCAGAGTCGGGCGAGGTCCGCCGCGCCGACGATCCCGGCGTCGTTGCCCATCGCCGCGAGCGCGAACTGTCCCTCCGGGCGGTGTCCCCGGGCGAAGAGCTGCTCCATGAAGCCACGCCGCGCGGGGTCGAGCAGCAGGTCACCGGCCGCGCTGACGCCGCCACCGATCACGATCATCGCCGGGTCCAGCAGGGCGGCGACCGAGGCGGAGCCCTCACCGATCCAGCGGCCCAGACCGGCCAGCAGCTCGACCGCCAACGGGTCGCCCTCCTGCGCGGCCTGGGTGACCTGCGGTCCGGTCAGCTCCTCCACGTCGCCACCGGCCAGCTCGAGCAGGCGGGTGCCGCGCTGCGGCTCGGTGATCAGGGCGGACTGGGCGTCGCGGACCAGCGCGGAGCCGGAGGCGTACTGCTCCCAGCAACCCTCGTGTCCGCAGCCGCAGTAGTGCCCACCGGGGACGACCCGCATGTGACCGACCTCGGCCGCACCACCGAAGGCACCGCGCACCAGGTTGCCGCCGACCACGAGCGCACCGCCCAGGCCGGTGCCGATGGTGAGCATGAGCATGTCGTCTACGTCACGCCCGGCACCGAACCGGAACTCGGCCCAGCCTGCGGCGTTGGCGTCGTTCTCCACCACGATGGCGATGTCGGAGCCGAGTTCGGCGGCGACGATGTCGGCCAGGGCGTGGTCGCGCCAGGGCAGGTTCGGGGTGAAGCGGACGGTGGCCTGGTCCGCGCCGATGAAGCCAGGGGCGGCCAGACCGATGGCACCGACCTCGTGGGAGGCGATCAGCTCGCGGCAGGCCTCGATCACGCCGTGGTCGACGCTGTCGGAGTCCCGGGGGTCGGTGTCACGGCGGACCTTGGCGATGATCCGACCGTCCTCGTCCACCACACCGGCCGCGATCTTGGTCCCGCCGATGTCCACACCGATGGCGTGCATACTTCCCCGCTTCCGCGCCGAAGAGTCTGATCGCATGCCTGGCCCTCCGATGGACCTCGTGGCAGCCGTCGACGGCCGCACGCGCATGCGCGGGGACAACGCTAGCGTGCTCCGCCTGGGACCATGCGCACGCTCCCACTCCGACGACCCACGGCGATCTTGGCGACATGTCAGCAATCGGGACCAAAGTCCCATATGCTGCGGGGATCCCTCGGCTTCTGACAACGGAGTGAGAACCCATGGAGGAATTCACCACACCGCTGCTGCTCGACGCGGCACCGGAGGAGAACCTGCTCGATCTGCTCGACGCCCGGGTCGCCGACACCGGTGACGGTCCCCTGCTGGAACGGCGCGGTGACGACGGGAGCTGGACGCCGGTGTCCGCCCGCGCTTTCGCCGATCAGGTGGCCCGCACCGCACGCGGCTTCATCGCCCGCGGCGTCGGACCCGGCGACCGGGTCGGCATCATGTGCCGCACCCGCTATGAGTGGACACTGCTGGACTGGGCGCTCTGGACCGCCGGCGCGGTGCCCGTCCCGGTCTACGAGACCTCCTCTGCGGAACAGGTGCACTGGATCCTGACCGACGCGGACGTCACCCTGCTGGTGGTCGAGACCGCCGAACACGCCGCCGTCGTGGACGAGGTCCGCCCGGAGGCACCGCACCTGCGCGAGGTGCTGGTGATCGACGACGGTGCTGTGGACGCTCTGCTGGCCGATGCGGAACGGACCCCCGCGGCGGAGCTGACCGCACGACGTCGGCAGGCCGGCCGCGACGACCTCGCCACGATCATCTACACCTCCGGCACCACCGGACGCCCCAAGGGTGTGGAACTCACCCACGGCAACTTCTCGGTGCTGACCCGCAATGCCGTCGAGGGGTTGCGGGTGGTGGTCTCGACACCGGGTGCGCGCACCCTGCTGTTCATGCCGCTGGCGCATGTCTTCGCCCGGTTCGTCGAGGTGCTGTGCATGCCCGCCGGTGCCGTCCTGGGCCACACCCCGGACACCAAGACACTGTTGGCGGACCTGGCGACGTTCCGGCCGACCTTCATCCTGTCGGTGCCGCGGGTGTTCGAGAAGGTCTACAACTCCGCAGAGCAGAAGGCCGCCGCGGGCGGGAAGCTGAAGATCTTTCAGTGGGCGGCTCGCACCGCCATCGCCTACTCCCGTGCCCTGGACGACGGTCGACCCGGCCTCGGTCTGCGGATCCAGCACGCCGTCGCGGACAAGCTGGTCTTCCACAAACTGCGCGAGGCAATGGGCGGCCGGATCGAGTGGGCCATCTCCGGCGGTGCGCCCCTCGGCGAACGGCTCGGGCACTTCTTCCGCGGGATCGGCGTGCGCATCCTGGAGGGCTACGGCCTGACCGAGACGACCGCCCCCGCCACCGTGAACCTGCCGTCGGCCACCCGGATCGGCACCGTCGGTCCCCCGCTGCCCGGCACCTCGGTCCGGATCGCCGCCGACGGGGAGGTGGAGATCCGCGGCCCGCAGGTGTTCCGGCGGTACCACGACAACCCGACCGCCACCGCCGAATCCCTCACCGACGGGTGGTTCCGCACCGGCGACCTCGGCTCCCTCGATGACGACGGCTACCTGCGGATCACCGGCCGGAAGAAGGAAATCATCGTCACCGCAGGGGGCAAGAACGTCGCTCCGGCCGTGCTGGAGGACCGGCTGCGCGCCCACCCGCTGGTGTCCCAAGTGGTGGTGGTCGGCGACGGTCGACCGTTCATCGGTGCCCTGGTCACCCTCGACGCCGAGGGACTGCCCGGCTGGTGCGCCGCCCAGGGCCGCGCGGTGCTCACGGTGGAGCAGGCACGCACTGATCCGCAGGTCATCGACTCACTGGACAAGGCGGTCGAACGGGCCAACCGGGCGGTCTCCCGGGCGGAGTCGATCCGCAAGTACCGGATTTTGGAGCGTGATCTGACCATCCAGGACGGCTACCTCACCCCCAAGCTCTCGGTCCGCCGCACCCATGTGCTCAAGGACTTCGCCACCGACGTCGAGGCCATCTACGCGGGGCCGCACCCCGAGCACTAGAGCGACCACTCCATGTGCGGGCCGCCGCCACTCAGTCGGCGGCCCGCACCCCACCGGGGGCCCTACGGTCCTGCGCATGTCGCCACTGGACCCCACCCCCTACGGACGTTGGTGGATCACCACCGATCCGGCTGGGCCTGCCTGCCATCTGATCATCCGTGGTGGCCCAGGACGGTGGATGTGGTGGCTGCCCGACCCGCTCTGGGTGGTGTTGACCATCCTCACGATGCTGATGCCCGTCGCGCTGATCGCCGGACCGATCACCCGTCAGCCGTGGCCGTTGCTCGTCCTTCCGCTGAGCGTCTGCGGTGTGCTGGCCAGCCTCCGCTCGGTTGCCTGGGCGCGGACACATTCCTTCCCGATCCAGCTGCGCTGCGACAACGCGGGAGTGCAGGTCTGGGAGAACGGCGAGTCGACGTTCTGGGCCTGGCCGGGGCTGACCGAGTTCCAGTTGCCGATCGGCAGCGGCAATCGGCTCCGCCGGTTCCGGTTGGCCGCCGGTGACCGGGAGTTGTGCCGGGTGACGCGGATGGAAGCACCCGGCACCCGTGCCTCGATCTGGCCGGCACCGCCACTGCTCATCGAGCAGCTGACCCGACACGGCCTGCACCCCGACGGCGCCACAGCCGCCCTCGTTCGCTTCACTCGCCGACCACGTCGCACCACGCGCTGATTCCGCTCGGGGGCCACCAGCCGTGTCAGACCCCGGAGCTAGCGTCCCTCGGCATGGATGCCAAGCCGGTGCAGGTGACCCTGGAGGACATCGGGACCCCGCTGCATCAGGTGACCTTCGTGGTGGTGGACCTGGAGACCACGGGCGGGCTGTCAGCGGGCGCGGCGATCACCGAGTTCGGCGCGGTGAAGGTCCGCGGCGGGGAGGTGCTGGGCGAGTTCCAGACCCTGGTGGACCCCGGCGGCCCGGTCCCCGCTCAGATCCAGGTGCTCACCGGGATCACCACCGCGATGGTGATCGGCGCGCCGACCATCGGTGAGGTGCTGCCGTCCTTCCTGGAGTTCGCTCGCGGCTCGGTGCTGGTGGCGCACAACGCACCCTTCGACGTGGGGTTCCTCAAGGCCGCCGCCGCCCAGACCGGACACCCGTGGCCGGGGTTCCCGGTGGTGGACACGGTGAAGCTGGCCCGTCGGGTGGTCACCCGGGACGAGGCCCCGAACCACAAGCTGTCCACCCTGGCCGGGCTCTTCCATGCCAGCACCACCCCGGAGCACCGCGCGCTCGCTGACGCCCGGGCCACCGTCGATGTGCTGCACGCGTTACTCGGCCGACTGGCTCCGCTGGGCATCACCCACCTGGAGGACCTGGCCACCGCCGCCGATCCGGTGCCCGCCGATGTCCGCCGCAAACGCACCCTGGCGGACGGACTGCCGGACTCCCCCGGCGTGTACCTGTTCCGCGGGCCGAAGGACGAGGTGCTCTACGTCGGCACCTCCACCAATCTGCGCAAGAGGGTGCGCAGCTACTTCACCGCCGCGGAGAAGCGCGGCCGGATGCGGGAGATGGTCCGGGTCGCGCTCGGCGTGACCCCGGTGGTGTGCGCGACCCGGTTGGAGGCGCAGGTCCGGGAGCTGCGGCTGATCGCCGAGCACAATCCGCGGTACAACCGCCGCTCCCGCAGCCCGGAGCGGATGCCGTGGGTCCGGCTGACCGCTGAACCGTTCCCACGACTGTCGGTGGTACGCGAGGTAGTCGAGGGCGCCACTCACCTGGGGCCGTTCGCCTCCCGCGCCGCCGCCCAGTCCGCAGTGGAGGCGCTACAGGACACCTTCCAGCTGCGCCGCTGCGCCGGACGACTGCCCGCACTGCCCCAGGCAGGAGCAGCCGCCTGCCACCTGGCCGAGATCGGTCGCTGCTCGGCACCCTGCATCCGCCCGGAGGCCGCTGAGGGCTACGCCGCCGAGGTCGAGCAGGTGCGCACGGCGATGACCGGTGACCCCACCCGGGTCGTCGTGGAGCACGCGCAACGGATCACCGCGCTGATCGGGCGGGAACGCTACGAGGAGGCCGCCACCGTCCGGGACCGACTGGCGGCATTCCTCCGGGGTGCGGCACGGGCGCAACGACTGGCCCCGCTCGCCCGGATCGCCGAGCTGTGTGCCGCACGCCGCACCGACGACGGCGGCTGGGAGCTGGTGCTGGTCCGACACGGTCGACTGGCGGCCACCGCGATGGTCCCGCCCCGCACCGACCCGACCCCGGCCATCGACTCGATGCGCGCCACCGCCGAGCATGTCCCGGTGCCCATCGCACCCGCCCCCGCCGGGCACCCGGAGGAGGCCGACCTGATCCTCGGGTGGCTGAGTTCCCCCGGCGTGCGCCTGGTCTCGATGAGCGAACCCTGGTCGCTGCCGGTCCGTTCGGCAGCTGCCTGGCCCGATCCAGCCACGGCCATCGCCGGGATCGCCCCGCTGCCCGATCCGCCATCGACCGCCTCTCCGTCCGGCACGGGCGATGAGGCCGCCCCGGCCGGGAGCACAGTTCAGACCGTCGACACCGCGGTGTCCGTCACCGCCACGCCGGACACCGATGTCCCCGGCGCGGCATGATGGGCCCCATGCTCACCGCCATCGTCCTGATCGACACCGACCCGAACCGCATCCCCGAGGTGGCCCAAGCCATCGCCGACCAGCCGGGGGTGAGCGAGGTCTACTCGGTCACCGGCGAGGTCGACCTGGTCGCCATGGTCCGGGTCCGCGAGCACGAGGAGCTGGCCGACGTGATCGCCGACCGACTCAGCAAGGTCGAGGGTGTCCAGCGCACGCAGACGTACATCGCCTTCCGCACCTACTCCCAGCACGACCTGGAGTCGGCCTTCGCCCTCGGCATCGAGGACTGACCCGGCCGACTAAGCCGAGACCGCCCGCCAACGCTCCAACGCCTGCTGGGCGGCACCCGAGTCCACCGACCGCGCCGCGTGCGCCAGCCCGGCCCGCAGCCGGTCGACCAGCGTGCCCTCCCCCGTGCCGGGCAACGAGCCCTCGGCCGCGAGAGCAGCCGCCGCGTTCAGCAGCACGGTCTCCCGCGCCGGATGCGGCTCCCCCGCCAGGATCTGCCGCGCCACTCCGGCGTTGAACGACGCGTCGGCACCGCGCAGGTCGGCGATGGTCACCGGGCTCAGGCCCAGCTCGCCCACCGGGTCCAGCGCGTGGTCGGTGACCAGACCATCGGAGACCTGCCAGACCCGGGCGGTGCTGGTCGGTGCCAGCTCGTCCAGGCCGTCGTCATTGCGGAACACCAGCGCGTCGGTGCCACGCGCGGCCAGCACACCGGCCATCAACCCGGCCATCCGCGGGTCTGCGCACCCGATGGCGGCCGCGGCGGGCTGCGCCGGGTTGGTCAGCGGTCCGAGAAAGTTGAACGCGGTTGCCACACCCAGATCACGACGGGCCACCGCCGCGTGCCGCATCGAGGAGTGGAAGGTCCCGGCGAAGCAGAAGGTGATCCCCGCCTCCGCCGCAATGGCTGCCACCCGCTCCGGCGTGTGGTCCAGTCGCAGGCCCAGCGCCTCCAACACATCCGCCGAGCCGGACGAGGACGACGCCGCACGGTTGCCGTGTTTGACCACCGGCACCCCGGTCCCGGCGATCACCAGCGAGGCCATCGTGGAGATGTTGACCGTGTGCGCCCGGTCGCCACCGGTGCCGACGATGTCCACTGCGCGGCCGGGCACGGTGAACCGCACCGCGTGGTCGAGCATCGTGTCCGCCAGCGCGGTCAGCTCCTCGACGGTCTCGCCCTTGGCACGCAGCGCGACCAGGAACCCGGCGACCCGGACCGGCGAGGCTTCACCGGACATGATCTGGTCCATCGCCCAGGAGGTCTGCTCAGCGGACAGGTCCTCGCCCTGGATCAGCGCGGTGAGAAGGTCCGACCAGTTCATCGTGCGGGGGTCCGGGCCAGCAGCCCGGCGACGGTGCTCTGCAACTCGATCGGGTCGAGCGGCTGGGACACGACGGCATCAGCATCCGACCACGCGGCCAGCCAGGCGTCCTGCGGGCGTCCGGTGAGCACCAGCACCGGCGGGCAGTTGTACAGCTCGTCCTTCACCTGGCGGGCCAGGGACATGCCACCGACCTTCGCCGCCTCGCCGTCAAAGACGAACAGGTCGTACCCGCCGGCCTCTGCCTCGGTCAGGGTCGCCGCGGGGGTGGCGGTCTCGGTCCATCGGATGTCCGGGGCACCTCGTCCGAGTCGCTTGCCGACCCCGAGCCGCACCTGGGCGCGGGTGTCCAGGTCGTCGCTGTACAGCAGGATCCGCGGACCTGCGGTGGTCGCGGCGTCGGTCGAGTGCTCAGCAGCCATGATGATCCTCACTGGAAGAGAGATGCGCACCAGCATCTTGGCACGTCGGCGCAGGACCGTCGCGTACCGCCCGAACTGCGCCGCGACACGCCGCCGGAACTGACGATGTGACAGAAAACTCCGCCTCAGCCTGGGACTTGCGACCCATCCGCGGAGGTTTTTCGGCATACTGACCCACGTGACAACCGCAACGGCCGCGCCTCAGTCCGCTCCCCACGTGAGCGTCAACCGACCCAATCCCGTGTCGGTGGGAACCATCGTGTGGCTGGCGTCGGAGCTGATGTTCTTCGCCGGCCTGTTCGCGATGTACTTCACGCTCCGCTCCACCGTGCCCGAGGAGTGGGCCGCGCAGACTCCCCTGCTCAACATCCCGTTCGCCGTGGCGAACACGACGGTGCTGCTGCTCAGCTCGGTCACCTGCCAGATGGGTGTCTGGGCAGCCGAGCGATTCCAGCCCCGCCGCTCCGGCAGCCTGCTGAACCTCAAGGGCTGGGGCATGAACGAGTGGATGACGCTGACCTACATCATGGGCTCGGTGTTCATCGGCGGTCAGATCTTCGAGTACGCGGAGCTCGTGCACGAGGGCCTGACCATCTCCTCCAGCCCGTACGGCTCGGTCTTCTTCCTGACCACCGGGTTCCACGGTCTGCACGTGGTCGGCGGCCTGATCGCCTTCCTCTTCCTGCTCGGCCGCTCGTTCTCGGCCAAGCGCTTCGGCCACCACGAGGCCACCACCGCGATCGTCGTGTCCTACTACTGGCACTTCGTCGACATCGTGTGGGTCGCGCTGTTCGCCACGATCTACCTGATCCAGTAGGCGTCCCACTCCCCCGACTCAGCCCCCCAGCCAAGACGAACACCAAGGAATACCCGTGAAGGCACTCGCCGCCCGCAGGCACCACCGGTCCGCACCGGTCGTGCTGCTCCTGCTGGCGCTGCTGCTCACCGGCGCGGTGTACGCGATCGCTGCCCCGTCCAGCGCCGATGCGGCGTCCGCGACGACCAGCCAGAGCGACATCACCGCAGGTGAGAAGCTGTTCCAGGCCAACTGCGCCACCTGCCACGGTGCCTCCGCCGACGGGACGGCCAGTGGACCGTCGCTGATCGGTGTCGGTGCCGCCGCCGTCGACTTTCAGGTCGGCACCGGCCGGATGCCCGCCAAGATGAACGGCGCGCAGATCCAGGCCGCACCGCCGCAGTTCGACGCCGAGCAGATCGCGCAGTTGTCCGCCTACGTCGCCTCGTTGGGTGCCGGTCCGGCGATCCCGACCGAGGAGCAGGTCGACGCCAGCCTGGGCGATGCCGCCAATGGTGGCGCGATCTTCCGCACCAACTGCGCCATGTGCCACAACGCCGTGGGTGCTGGTGGCGCACTGTCGCAGGGCAAGTACGCACCCTCGCTGATGGAGACCTCCCCGGAGCACATCTACGAGGCGATGCTGACCGGACCGCAGTCGATGCCGGTGTTCAACGACGCCAACATCACCCCGGACGAGAAGCGCGATGTGATCGCCTACCTCGAGCAGCAGCGCGAGGGTTCGGCCGGTGGCCTGACCCTCGGGTCGCTCGGCCCGGTGTCCGAGGGCCTGTGGGCCTGGGTCGCCGGTCTGGGCCTGCTGATCATCGCCGCGGTGTGGATCGGAGCGAAGTCGTCGTGAGCAGCAACCACACGGATCTGACCCCCACCGGCGGCAACCAGCTGCCGGAGCGCTTCGAGGACCCCGGTCTGCACGAGCACCACGACCGGATGAGCGACATCGACCCCAAGGCCAATAAGCGCGCCGAGCGCCAGGTCGTGGTCATGTTCGTCCTGTCGATCCTCGGCACCATCGGGTTCCTGGTGGCCTACGCCCTGGTCCCGCCGGACGGCACCACCGCCGGTATCCGCACCTCCAACCTGCTGCTCGGTCTGGCGCTGTTCGTCGCGCTGGCCGGCATCGGTCTGGCCGCGGTGCACTGGGCCAAGTCGCTCATGAACGACCGCGAGGTCGCCGAGGACCGGCACCCGATCCGCTCGGATGACGCCACCCGCGAGGTCGCCGTCGCCAAGCTGAACGACGGGATCAAGGACTCCGCGATCGGACGTCGTGGCGTGCTCAAGGGCGCGATGGTCTCCTCGCTGGCACTGTTCCCGCTGGCCATCGCCGTCCCGCTGGTCGGCAACATCGGCGGCGACTGGGACGTCTCGCGCTCCAAGCACACGCTCTGGCGGCGCGGCACCCGACTGGCGCTCGACCCGACCGGCCGCCCGATCAAGGCCGCGGACGTCACCATCGGCTCGGTGTTCCACGTCATGCCCGAGGGCATCGAGGAGGCCGAGCACCCCCTGGACGAGAAGGCCAAGGCCGTCGTCCTGATGATCCGGATGGACCCCCGGGACATCCGCTCGGAACAGGGTGACGGCTGGAGTTACGACGGCATCGTCGCCTTCTCCAAGATCTGCACCCACGTGGGCTGCCCGGTGGCCCTCTACGAGCAGCAGACGCACCACATCCTGTGCCCGTGCCACCAGTCGACCTTCGACGCCGCCGACGGCGCCAAGGTGGTCTTCGGCCCGGCCAAGCGTCCGCTGCCCCAGCTGCCGATCACCGTCGACGACGAGGGCTACCTCATCGCTCAGGACGGCTTCAACGAACCGATCGGCCCGAGCTTCTGGGAGCGGCTGACATGAGCGCTACTACATCGACGGCCCCGTCGACCAAGGCGGGCAAGGCCGCGGACTACCTCGACCAGCGCACCGGCATCGGCGGCGCGGTCAAGGAGTTCGCCCGCAAGATCTTCCCGGACCACTGGTCCTTCCTGCTCGGCGAGGTCGCGCTCTACTCCTTCGTGGTGCTGCTGATCTCGGGCACGTTCCTGACGATGTTCTTCGTCCCGAGTATGAACGAGGTCCACTACGACGGACCGTGGGAGGCGATGCAGGGCGTGCAGATGTCCGAGGCCTTCGCCTCGACGCTGCGCCTGTCCTTCGAGGTCCGCGGTGGGCTGCTCATGCGGCAGATCCACCACTGGGCCGCGCTGATCTTCATGGCGTCGATCGTCACCCACATGATGCGGGTGTTCTTCACCGGCGCGTTCCGCAAGCCCCGTGAGATCAACTGGGTGGTCGGCTTCACGCTGATGATCCTGGGCCTGCTGGCCGGGTTCTCCGGCTACTCGCTGCCCGACGACGTGCTCTCCGGCAACGGTCTGCGCATCGCCGACGGTGTGGCCCGCTCGATCCCGATCCTCGGCTCCTACATCTCCTTCTTCCTGTTCGGCGGGGAGTTCCCGGGCACCGAGCTCATCCCCCGCCTGTTCACGGTGCACATCCTGCTCATCCCGGGGCTGATCCTGGCGATGATCGGACTGCACCTGCTGTTCGTGGTGCTGCACAAGCACACCCAGTACCCGGGCTCGGGCCGGTCGGATAAGAACGTGGTCGGCTACCCGCTGTTCCCGGTGTACGTAGCCAAGGCCGGCGGGTTCTTCTTCGTCGTGTTCGCGGTGATCGCACTGCTGGCCGGGACGATGACGATCAACCCGGTCTGGAACTACGGACCCTTCGACCCGTCCATCGTGTCCGCGGGCGCGCAACCGGACTGGTACATGCTGTTCCTGGAAGGTGGGCTCCGGCTCATGCCGGGGCAGACCGAGTTCGTGATCGGGCAGTACACGCTCTCACTGAACATCCTGATCCCGGCGGTGGTCGTCCCCGGTCTGCTGTTCACGGCGCTGGCGCTGTGGCCGTTCATCGAGGCCTTCGCCACCGGTGACACCCGCGAGCACCACGTGCTGGACCGTCCGCGCAACGCCCCGTTCCGGACCGCCTTCGGTGTGGCGCTGCTGACCGCGTTCTTCATCCTGGTGCTGGCGGGGTCCAACGACCTGATTGCCACGCACTTCCACCTGTCGATCAACGACATCACCTGGACCTTCCGGGTGCTGCTGTTCCTCGGTCCGTGGTTCGCGTTCTGGATCACCAAGCGGATCTGCCTGGCGCTCCAGCGCAAGGACCGCGAGCTGGTGCTGCACGGCCACGAGACCGGGCGGATCGTCCGCTTCGCCTCCGGTGAGTACATCGAGGTGCACCGTCCGCTGGACGAGCACGAGCGGTGGCTCCGGGTGGGTTACGAGGCGCGTCGACCGGTCGAGATCGAGCCCGCCGAGGACTCCCGCGGTGTGCGTCGGCCCGGGTACCGCAAGGACACCCTGCGTCAGCGCATCTCCCGGATGTTCTACGAGGACCGCGTCGAGCCGGTCACCCCGGCCGAGTTGGCCGCCGCGCAGTCGCACGGTGCTCACGACGCACTGCCCGCCGCCGAGGAGCACGAGCAGATCGGTGCCGGTTCCGCGACCGGCGGTGGCACCCACCTGGTCGACGACGAGGACACCACACGCCCCTGACGTGCGGAATCATTCGCCCAACGGGGACGTTAGACCCAGTGGGTGCGAACGACACGACGCCCGCGTCGATCTCGGCCAGTCGCCGGGATCGACCGGGCGTCAGTCGTTCACACCCCGTGCGGGCGGATCGCACCCGTGATACGACAGAACCCGAGCCCCTGACCCGGGGCACCACCCCGATGCACCGAGAGGTACTGATGGCTGAGTACACCCTTCCGGACCTGCCCTACGACTATGCAGCGCTGGAGCCGCACATCTCCGGCCGCATCATGGAGCTGCACCACGACAAGCACCACGCCACCTACGTGGCCGGTGCGAACACTGCGCTGGAGAAGCTGGCCGCTGCCCGCGAGTCCGGCGACTTCGGCGCCGTCGCCGGTCTGGAGAAGAACCTGGCCTTCAACCTGGGTGGGCACGTGAACCACTCGGTGTTCTGGGAGAACCTCTCCCCCGACGGTGGCGACAAGCCCACCGGTGAGCTGGCCGCTGCCCTCGACGAGTTCTTCGGCTCCTTCGACAAGTTCCAGGCGCACTTCACCGCCAACGCCACCGCGATCCAGGGCTCCGGCTGGTCAATCCTGGCCTGGGACTCCATCGGCCAGAAGCTCGTGATCGTGCAGCTCTACGACCAGCAGGGCAACTTGGCCCTGGGCCTGGTCCCGATCGTCGTCCTGGACATGTGGGAGCACGCCTTCTACCTGGACTACGTCAACGTGAAGGCCGACTACGTCAAGGCGTGGTGGAACATCATCAACTGGGCCGACGCCGCTGCCCGCTTCGAGCGCGCCCGCACCCAGACCGCCGGCCTGATCGTGCCCTCCCTCTGACGCACTGACCTGCCGACCGCGGGCCGAGGACCCTTCACGGGTTCCCGGCCCGCGGTGTGTCTGCCAGGGCTGACATCATGGGTGGATGCACACGTCATCACCCGGAGCACCGACACGGTTGGTTGTCTCCCAGGACTCCCCTGCGTGGCTACCACCGGGCTCACGTGCCGAGGTGTGGGTGGCGGGTGATTCACCCACCCCGACCGGTCTGGTCCGGCTGCTGCTCCGACGCGGTGACGACGTGTTCTGCGTCCCCCGCGAGGACGGTCGGATCGACCTGCCCACCCGAGCAGTGCCCGCTGCGGACCACGACGGCAGCTTGACCGCCCGCCGGTTCGCGAGCGAGGTGTTGGCCAGCCCCGCCGTCATCGAGGGCGTGGTCGGCTATGTGCGCAACGTCGTCCCCGAACCGACCTCTGACTACCCGTGGCCCAGCCCTCGGGCGCATTTCACCGTGTGGGCCGTGCGTGGCGAACCTGCGGTCGACGGACAGTGGGTGTCGACCGGTGTGGATTCGCCGCTGCGGGATCGGCACTGGTTCGCGCTGCTCGGGGCGTAGCAACGACGCAGGGGCGGCTCCACCGGAGTGGAACCGCCCCTGCGTCGGGTGAGATCAGTGCGCGTGCTGGCCGCGGGAGAACTCGAACACCCAGCCGACCAGGCCAATGACGCCCAGTGCCGCCCCGATGTAGGCGATCCACCAACCGATGGCGGCACCGGTGAACACCAGGGCACCGGCAGCGGCGATGGTGATGGGCCACCAGGACCACGGGCTGAACACACCCTGGTCGCCGGCACCCTCGGCGATCAACGCCTCCGGGTCGTCTTCGGGTCGCGGGTCGATCCGGCGGGCGACCAACAGCAGGTAGCCGCCGATCATGCCGACCAGGCCGCCGACCAGCGGAATGCCCACGGTGCCGACCGGTTCACCGTCGGACCACCAGGCGTAGACCAGGCCGATCGGGATGAAGAACAGGATGCCGCCCAGGAACAGCCAGGGCTCGACCTTCATCGAGTTCGGCGTGCGGGTCGACGCGCCGTGCTCCGACGGGCGACCGCCGGGCTCCTGCAGTGAGCTCATCGCGTGCCCTCCTCGTCGTCATCGGTGCGGGGACGGTCCTCGACAATGGTGGCGCTGGACTGCTCCGGCTGACCACCGCCGTGCTCCACCCGGTCGCGGGCCACACCCTGCTCGCCGGTACGCTCGGCCTCCCAATCGAGGATGCCGGGCGACGGCTCCACGTGGTCCATCGCGGCGACCTCCGGGTGGTGCAGGTCGAAGGCCGGACGCTCGGAACGGATCCGGGGCAGCGTGGTGAAGTTGTGCCGCGGCGGCGGGCAGGAGGTCGCCCACTCCAGCGAGGCACCGTAACCCCACGGGTCGTCGACGGTGACCTTGGGGGCGCTGCGCCAGGTCTTGTACACGTTCCAGAAGAACGGCAGCGTGGAGATCGCCAGGATCATCGACCCCACCGTGGACAGCTGGTTCATCCAGGTGAAGCCGTCCTCCGGGGAGTAGTCGGCGTACCGACGGGGCATGCCGATCACACCGAGCCAGTGCTGCACCAGGAACGTCATGTGGAAGCCGATGAACAGCAGCCAGAAGTGCACCTTGCCCAGGCGCTCGTCCAGCATCTTGCCGGTGAACTTCGGCCACCAGTAGTAGAGCCCGCCGAACATCATGAACACCACGGTGCCGAAGACCACGTAGTGGAAGTGCGCCACCACGAAGTACGTGTCGGACACCTGGAAGTCCAGGGCCGGGCTGGACAGGATGACACCCGTCAGGCCACCGAACAGGAAGGTGGTGAGGAATCCGATGGTCCAGAGCATCGGCGTCTCGAAGGTAAGTTTCCCTCGCCACATCGTGCCGATCCAGTTGAAGAACTTCACACCGGTCGGTACCGCGATCAGCATGGTCATCAGAGCGAAGAACGGCAGCAGCACCGCGCCGGTGACGTACATGTGGTGTGCCCACACGGTCACCGACAGCGCGGCGATGGCGATGGTCGCGTAGACCAGACCCTTGTAGCCGAACACCGGCTTGCGGCTGAACACCGGCAGGATCTCGGTGGCGATGCCGAAGAACGGCAGCGCGATGATGTACACCTCGGGGTGACCGAAGAACCAGAACAGGTGCTGCCAGAGGATGGCACCGCCGTTCTCCGGGTTGAAGATCTGCGCGCCGAGCCGTCGGTCAGCGCCCAACGCGAACAGCGCGGCGGCCAACGGCGGGAAGGCCATCAGGATCAGTAGGCTGGTGATCAGGCTGTTCCAGGTGAAGATCGGCATCCGGAACATGGTCATGCCCGGTGCACGCATCGTCACGATGGTGGTGATGAAGTTGACCGCTCCGAGGATCGTGCCGAAACCGGTCAGCGCCAGCCCGAATACCCAGAGGTCTCCCCCAGCGCCCGGTGAGTAGACGCTGTTCGACAGTGGCGCATAAGCGAACCAGCCGAAGGAGGCGGCACCCTGCGGGGTGAGGAACCCGGCCGCGGCGATCAGACCGCCGAACAGGTACAGCCAGTAGGAGAAGGCGTTCAGCCGCGGGAAGGCGACATCCGGGGCACCGATCTGTAGCGGCACGATGATGTTCGCGAAGGCGCTGAACAGCGGGGTGGCGAACAGCAGCAGCATGATCGTGCCGTGCATGGTGAAGAGCTGGTTGTACTGCTCCTTGCTCTGCACGATCTGGATGCCCGGCTCAAAGAGCTCGGCGCGGATCAGCAGCGCCATGATCCCGCCGAGGCAGAACCAGATGAACGCCGTGATCAGGTACATGTACCCGATGGTCTTGTGGTCGGTGGAGGTGATCCACTTGACCACCGTGCGACCCCAGTGCTGCTTGCGCGGGGCGAGACCCGGGATGGTCTCGATGTGCTCGGCGGTGGCCATCAGTTCTCTCCCTCACCGGTGACGCGGGCGTCCTGCAGCCGGTTGTACTCCAGCCCGATCTGCCCGTCCTGACCGGCGTCGCGCAGGTCCTCGATGTGCTGCTCGTACTCCTCGACGGAGACGACCTTCACGTTGAACAGCATGGACGAGTGCTCCTCGCCGCAGAGCTCGGCGCACTTGCCGACATACTCGCCCTCGGCCTGGGGCACCACCTGGAAGTGGTTGGTGCGACCGGGGATCATGTCCTGCTTGTACAGGAACGCGGGCACCCAGAACGAGTGGATGACGTCGCGGGAGTCCAGCACGAACTCCACGCGCTGCCCCACCGGCAGGTAGAGCGTCGGCTGCTCGGCCAGCACCCCGGATTCCCCGATGTCCTGGGCGTGCTCGCCGGTGTCGTAGACGTCCTCATCGACGTAGTTGAAGTCCCAGCTCCACTGCTTGCCGATCACCTGCACCGTGAGGTCGGGCTCGGCGGTGGTGTCCTGGATCTCGGTCATGTCCCGGGCGGTGAAGTAGAACAGCACCCCGACCATGATGATCGGCAGGATCACGTACATGATCTCCAGCGGCACGTGGTACCGGAGCTGGACGGGCAGCTGGTCGTCGTCCTTGCGCTTCCGGTAGACGGCGACGCACCAGATGATCAGGCCCCACACGATGACGCCGACAATGAGCGCCGCCACCCAGGAGCCGACCCACAGGTTGGTGATCCGGCCGGTCTGGTTGGTGATCTCGTTCTCGGAGTCGCCCGGCAGCCAGCCACGGCTGACCTCGGGTGAACAACCGGCGAGTGCGAGCACGACGGCCGTCGCGGCTCCCGCGACGGCGAGTCGGTTCCGCCTGTGGCGGCGGGGGGTCTGCGAGCGCACCGGGGGCCTTCCACTCTCGGATCCCCTCCGCCGGTCAGCGCATCACCGCGCTTGGGGTCGGACAGGGATCTTCCTAGGACCTACGTCCTCTCGATCCTGTGCAGCGTAGCGCGGGAAACGCCTCGTCGTGACCCGATCCGAGCGTTTCGCGGTCACGAACTGACGAAGTGTCATCTGAATCACGCAGCTGCGGCCCACTACGGTGCCGGATGTGTCAGCCACACCCGCCGCACCGCCCCGCGTCCTCCTCGACGTCGCCGGACACGCCCCGGTGCCCGCCACCGTCCGGGACGCCTACCTGGCCGCACTGGACGAGGGCTGGGCCGACCCGCGCCGATTGCACAGCGAGGGACGACGCGCCCGTGCCCTGGTGGACGGTGCGCGTGAAGCGATCGCCGCCCTGGTGGGCGCGCGCACCGAGGAGGTCGACCTGGCCCCGTCGCACACGGCGGCGCTGCACAGTGCGGTGCTCACGGTGGCACGGGGTCGACGCCGGGTCGGTGACCGCATTGTGGCCAGTGCAGTGGAGCGGATGGCGGTGCTGGACGCGGCGGACCATGCCGGCTCACGGCTCACGGTCGCGGTGGACGGCGATGGGCGGCTGGACGTCGAGGCCTTCACCGGTGCCGTGCAGTCGCCCGGCGTCGCACTGGCCGCAGTGCAACATGCGAACGGTGAGGTGGGAACCCGGCAACCGGTGGCGCAGGCCCATGAGCTCGCCCGGGAGGCCGGTGTGCCGCTACTGGTTGACGGTGGCAGCTCCTTCGGGCACGCGCCGATCGGCCCGGAGTGGGATCTGCTGACCCTGGACGCCGCCGATGTGGGCGCGCCGCCGGGGGTGGCGGTGCTGGTGACCCGCAGCGGTGTGCGTCGCTCCCCGACCGGACCGGTGGCGGAGCACGAGCGCTGGTTCCCCGGCGGTGTCTCGGTGCCGACCGCACTCGCCTCGGCAGTGGCCCTGCAACTGGCCGCCCGCCGCGTACCCGACCCGGAGCCGGTGGCACGCATGCGGCAACGCATCGCCGCCGAGGTGCCGATGACGATGGTCGCCGGCCCCGCCGACCCCGCCGCCCGGCTCCCCCACGTGCTGACCTTCTCCTGCCTGTACGTCGACGGGGAGGCCATCGTCACGGCACTGGATCAGGCCGGGTTCGCGGTGGCCTCCGGCTCGGCATGCACCAGTGCCACCGAGACACCCAGCCACGTGCTGGCGGCGATGGGGTCGCTCACCCAGGGCAACGTGCGGCTCACCCTGCCCCCGGAGGTGGACCCGGCGCAGATCGAGCGGTTCTGTGACGTCGTGCCCGGGGTGGTCGCAGACATTCGCGCCCGCAACGGCCTGTAGACACAGCGATGCCCCGGGCCGCACAGGGGACGGTCCGGGGCATCGCCGGCAAGATCAGCTGAACGAGCCGCCGCAGGCGCAGGACGAACCCGCGTTCGGGTTGTCGATCGTGAAGCCCTGCTTCTCGATGGTGTCGGCGAAGTCGATGGTCGCGCCCTCCAAGTACGGCACGCTCATCCGGTCGACCACGACCTCCACACCATCAAAGTCGCGCAGCGCATCCCCGTCGAGCACCCGCTCGTCGAAGTACAGCTGGTAGATCAGGCCGGAACAGCCACCCGGCTGCACCGCGATGCGCAGACGGAGGTCGTCGCGACCCTCCTGCTCGAGCAGGCTGCGCACCTTCCCGGCGGCGACGTCGGTCAACTGGACGCCGTGCGTCGCGGTCTCGGTGGTCTCGCTCATCGTCTCTCCCGTGTCTGTCCGGTCGGTGATCCTCAGGGCAGAACAGTCCACCCGCGCGATCTGTTCCCCACTGTACGACCGGATCTCAGCGGGACCACGTCCGGGCGATGCGCGGGAGGCGTGCCCGCAACGCCGCAGCCGGGCCCGACCGCCAGTCGCCCAGCTGCTCCGGGGACTCGATCACCCCGAACGCTCCGGCGACCCCCGCCGCGCCCCAGTCCCGGCGACCGGTGCGTACCTGCGCCGCCACCGCGATCACGGGGATGCCCAGCGGCAGGGCGGCCGCACTCACCGCGGGCAGCACACCCTCCTCCAGCGCCGTCCCGTCCAGCACCCCGGCCCCGGTCACCACCAGATCCGCCTGCGCCACCCGGTCCGCCAGCCCGATCTGGTCCGCCACCCACGTCGCACCGTCAACTCGTCGCGCCCCGAGCAGCCCGAGGACGAAGCCCGCGCCACCGCCCGCACCGGAGCCAGGTGCCACCCCCGGCCGGGTGATCGCGCCTGTGCCCCGGGCAGTGGCGGCACCGTGGTCGTGCCCGTGGGTGTCGGCCAGCAGGTTCACCCGGCCCGGACCGGCTGCCGCCGTTGCCGCCGCCACCCAGTCCGCCATCCGGCGCTCGATCACCTGCGACTCCTCAGCCGTGGCCCGACCGGCGTCGACCAGCCCCGCACTGGCACCGTTGAGCCCCAGCAGCGGCAAATCGTGGCAGGCGAGCAACACCACGTCCCGGGTGCGCAACTCCTGCGCGACCTCCGGAATGGCCGCCGCCGGGTCCTCCGGCGCGCAGGTCGACAGCGCCCGCACCAGCCCGCGTCCCCCGTCATGGGCGGACACCCGACGGGGACCGGTGCCGATCACCACCCGCTGCGCACCGGTGTCCAGCGCGGCCCGGATCAGTGCGCCCAGACCCGCCGTCGACGACTCCGCCGCTGCCACCTCACCGCCGAGCACCACCGACCCATCGACGCAGGCGGTGCGGGCACCGGACTCTGCGGTCAGCACCAACACAGCGCTAGGCACCGGCGAACCGGCGGCATCCGCGACCGTCACCGCGATCAGCTCACCGCCGCAGGCAGCGTGCAAGGTGTCGATCAGGCCCGGTCCGCCGTCGTTCATCGGCAGCAGATCCAGCGCGTCGTCCGCGCGCGCATCGCGCCACCCGTCGGCGATCGCCCGGGCGGCCTCGTCCGCACTGAGCGCGGACCAGTCGCCGGGGGCGGTCGGGCGGTCGAATCGGCCGGGGCTCACCAGGACATGCACCCGCTGATCGTGGCATGCCCACCCAGGGCTCGGCGCGAGTCGGGCGTTATGGGATGATCGGCCGGTGACCCTGCTCACCTCCCCGCCGACGTTCACCGAGCCGCGCCCCTCCGCCCTCCTCCTGCTCGGCCAGGGCAGCGACCTGGCCTCCGAGCGCGGGGTCGAGTGCGCCGGCGCGCTCCCTGCCGCCTCCGACCCCGACCTGGTCGACCGGGCCCGCGCCGCCCGCGCCGCGCTGGGTGAGCAGGCGTTCGTGCTCGGGCACCACTATCAGCGCGACGAGGTCATCGACTTCGCCGACGTCACCGGCGACTCCTTCAAACTCGCCCGCGAGGCGGCGGCCCGGCCCGAGGCGGAGTTCATCCTGTTCTGCGGGGTGCACTTCATGGCCGAATCCGCCGACATCCTCACCTCCGACGCCCAGCAGGTGGTGCTGCCCGACCTGGCCGCGGGCTGCTCGATGGCCGACATGGCCGCCATCGACCAGGTTGAGGACGCCTGGGACGTGCTGGTCGAAGCCGGCATCGCCGAGGACACCGTCCCGGTCACCTACATGAACTCCACCGCCGCCATCAAGGCCTTCACCGGGCGGCACGGCGGCACCGTCTGCACCTCCTCCAACGCCCAGGTCGCCCTGCGCTGGGCGTTCGACCGGGTCGGCGGCGTCGACGGCACCGGCAAGGTGCTCTTCATGCCGGACCAGCATCTGGGCCGCAACACCGCCGTCCTCCAGCTCGGCATTCCACTGGACGCCTGCGTCGTCTACGACCCGCGCAAGCCGAACGGTGGCCTGACCACCCAGCAACTGCGCGACGCCCGGATGATCCTGTGGCGCGGGCACTGCTCAGTGCACGGCCGGTTCTCCGCGCAGAACCTGGTCGACGTGCGCGCCGCCGTCCCCGACGTGACCGTGTTGGTGCACCCCGAGTGCAAGCACGAGGTCGTCACCGGTGCTGACATGGTCGGGTCGACCGAGTTCATCATCAAGGCACTGGACGCCGCAGAGCCCGGGTCGTCCTGGGCCATCGGCACCGAACTCAACCTGGTCCGCAGACTGGCAGCCGCCCACCCGGACAAGCAGATCAGCTACCTCGACTCCACCGTGTGTTTCTGCTCCACCATGAACCGGATCGACCTGCCCCACCTGGTCTGGGCGATGGAATCGCTGGCCGAGGGCCGGATGGTCAACCGGATCGTGGTCGACGCCGATGATGCGCACTGGGCCCGGGTCGCCCTGGACCAGATGCTGGCGCTACCGGGGCTGTGAGATGACCACCAGGCACCCGCTGCGGGTCGGACTGTTCGCCTTCGACGACGTCGAGGAGCTGGACCTGGTCGGCCCCTACGAGGTGCTCGCCGCCTGGTCGGCAGTCTCCGCGCTCCGCCCCGAGGTCCTGGTCTTCTCTACCGACGGCAACGGCGTGCGCTGCGCCAAGGGCCTACGCGTGGTACCGGATTGCTCCCGCGAAGACGCCGACGACCTGCACGTGCTGCTCCACCCCGGCGGAAAGGGCACCCGACGCCTGGCCGAGGACACCACGCACCTGTCCTGGCTGCGCGCCCTGCGACCGATCACCCCACTCATGACCTCGGTCTGCACCGGTGCACTCCCCTACGCGGCCGCCGGTCTGCTCGCCGGACGACCGGTCACCACCCACTGGCAGGCCGTCGGTGAACTGACTGCCCTCGACCCCAGCGTGCAGATCGACACCGAGGCACGATTCGTGGACGACGGTGACGTGATCACCTCCGCGGGGGTGTCCGCCGGGATCGACATGGCGTTGCACTTGGTGGCCCGGCTGGAGTCGACGGCGGTCGCCCGCGAGGTGCGGCGCGCGATTCAGTACGACCCGGCCCCGCCGGTCTGAGCACACCGACGGCCCGGCACCCCCACCGGGGCACCGGGCCGTTCCGCGTGAAAATCAGTGCCCCAGACGGGACAGCAGCAACGCCTCCGCGAGGATCACCCGCTGCAACTCCCCCAGGTGCACCGACTCATTCGGCCCGTGCGCACGCGAGTCCGGGTCCTCGACGCCGGTCACCAGGATCGCGGCGTCCGGGAACACCTCCAGCAGGTCGGCGATGAACGGGATCGACCCGCCGATGCCGATGTCCACCGGGTCGGTTCCCCAGGCGTCAGCGAATGCCTGGCGGGCGGCCTGCATCGCGGCGGAGTCGGCCGGGGCCTGGAACGCCTTGCCGAGCTCGCCGTCGGTGACAGTGACGTGGGCACCGAAGGGGGCGTTCGCCAGCAGGTGCGAGCGCAGGGCCTCCAACGCGGCCTGCGGGTCCTGCCCGGGGGCGATGCGCATGGAGATCTTCGCGGTGGCCTTGGGGGTGATGGTGTTGGACGCGGTGGCCACCCGCGGGGCGTCGAATCCGATCACCGCGATGGTCGGCTTGGTCCACAGTCGGGAGCTGATCGGCCCCGAACCGGCGAGCTGCACACCGTCCAGCACGCCAGCGTCGGCGCGGAAGGCGTCCTCGTCGTAGTCCACGGTGGGGTCGTCCGCATGGTGCAGGCCGGCGACCGCGACGTTGCCCTGGTCGTCGTGCAGGGTGGCGATCAGCCGGGACAGCAAGGTCACCGCGTCGATCACCGGGCCGCCGAACATGCCGGAGTGGATCGCGTGGTCGAGCACCGCGACCTCGACGTCCAGGTCGACGAGCCCGCGCAGCGAGGTGGTCAGCCCGGGCACGCCCACCCGCCAGTTGGAGGAGTCCGCGACCACGATCACGTCGGCGGCCAGCAGGTCACGGTGGGTGTGCAGGAAGGTAGTGAAGGACGGCGAACCGACCTCCTCCTCCCCCTCGACAAAGACCGTCACACCGACGTTCAGGTCATCGGCGAGGGTGCGCAGGGCACCGACATGCGCGACGACTCCGGCCTTGTCGTCCGCGGCACCGCGACCGAAGAGTCGACCATCTTTCTCGGTCGGCTCGAAGGGCGGGGTCTCCCAGTCCGCGTCCGCGCCGGGCGGCTGCACATCGTGATGGGCGTAGAGCAGCACCGTGGGCGCACCGGCCGGGGCGGGACGCCGGGCCACGACGGCGGGAGCTCCGGGGGTGCCGTCCGGCCGCTCGACGGACAGGATCTGGACCTCGGGCATGCCCGCGCCGCGCAGCAGGTCGGCGACGGCCTGCGCGCTGGCGGCGACATGCGCCTGGTCGAAGTCGCTGTTGGAGACGCTGGGAATCCGGACCAGGTCCTCCAGATCGGAGCGGACACCGGGCCAGACCGCCTGCACGCGGTCCTGGAGAGCGGGAACGTCGGGGGCGGGGGTGGAGTCGGAGGCTGTCACGAGTCGCCACGCTACTCGACTACCCTGGTGGGGTGTTCGGACGCAGCAAGGACGATGACGCCGCCAACTCCCCGCAGGTCGAGCAGACACCGGCGGTGATCGAGGTGCCGGTCGGCAAGGGCCGCCCCACACCGACCCGCAAGCAGGCCGAAGCGGCCAACCGTCGCCCCCTGGTCCCCGCCGACCGGAAGGCCGCCTCCAAGGAGGCACGTGCCGTCCAGCGCGCCGAGCGGGAGAAGCAGTACCA
This sequence comes from Cellulomonas sp. NPDC089187, assembly GCF_040685135.1. Lineage (NCBI taxonomy): Bacteria > Bacillati > Actinomycetota > Actinomycetes > Micrococcales > Cellulomonadaceae > Cellulomonas > Cellulomonas sp. NPDC089187. The sequence goes on from NZ_JBFBHI010000001.1 coordinate 553,619, forward strand.
GGCCATGCAGTCCGGTGACGAGCGCTACCTGCCGGCCAAGGACAAGGGCCCGGTCCGCCGCTACATCCGCATGTACGTGGACGCCCGCTGGAACCTGGGCGAACTGTTCCTTCCCATCGCGGTCGTGGTGCTGCTGGCCAACATCGGACTGTCCGCGATCAGCCCGTCGGCAGCGTTCTTCGCCCTGATCGCGCTGTACGTGTTCATCATCGTGATGATCGTGGACACGGTGATCATGTGGCGGAAGCTGAAGAAGAAGGTCCTGGCCAAGTTCGGGCCGGACTCCCTCGTGCGCGGCACGATGATGTACGCGGTCACCCGGGTGTTCCAGTTCCGCCGTGCCCGTCTGCCGAAGCCGCAGAACAAGCACGGTGAGTGGCCCGCCTGACCTGCTCCGGGCATGCGATGTCGGCGGGACGATTTAGGCTGCTGACATGGAATTCCGTCACCTCGGCCGCTCCGGCCTCAAGATTTCCGAGATCACCTACGGCAACTGGCTGACCCACGGCTCCCAGGTGGAGAACGACGCCGCCACCGCCTGCGTGCGTGCCGCCCTGGACGCCGGGATCACCTCCTTCGACACCGCGGACGTCTACGCGAACACCGTCGCCGAGTCCGTGCTCGGTGAGGCGCTCAAGGGTGAGCGTCGGCAGAGCCTGGAGATCTTCACCAAGGTCTACTGGCCCACCGGCCCCAAGGGTCCGAACGACACCGGTCTGTCCCGCAAGCACATCATGGAGTCCATCGACGGGTCGCTGTCCCGGCTCCAGACCGACTACGTCGACCTCTACCAGGCGCACCGTTACGACCACGCGACGCCGCTGGAGGAGACCATGCAGGCCTTCGCGGACGTGGTCCGCCAGGGCAAGGCGCTGTACATCGGTGTCTCCGAGTGGACCGCTGACCAGATCCGTGCCGGTGCCGCGCTGGCCAAGGAGCTGGGCTTCCAGTTGGTGTCGAACCAGCCGCAGTACTCCGCGCTGTGGCGGGTCATCGAGGGCGAGGTCGTTCCCGCCTCCGAGGAGCTGGGTCTGTCCCAGATCGTGTGGTCACCGGTGGCGCAGGGCGTGCTGACCGGCAAGTACCTGCCCGGTCAGCCGCTGCCCGAGGGCTCGCGCGCCACGGATGAGAAGGGTGGTGCCCGGACGATCAAGACGTTCCTGGACCGCCCCAACATTCTGGAGCGCGTGCAGGAGCTCAAGCCGGTGGCGCAGGAGCTCGACCTGTCGCTGGCGCAGCTGGCGGTGGCCTGGGTGCTGCAGAACAAGAACGTCGCCGCGGCGATCATCGGGGCCTCGCGTCCGGAGCAGGTCACCGAGAACGTGAAGGCCGCGGGTGTCACGATCCCGGCCGAGCTGATGACCCGGATCGACGAGATCCTGGGCGACGCGGTGATCACGGACCCGGCGGAGACGGCGAAGAGCTCGCCCGCCTCCCGCTGATCTGCCCGAAGGCCCCCACCGCGCATGGGTGGGGGCCTTCGTCATGCCCGGGCGGCGGGCGACGCACGTCAGGGAACACCTCAGGAGCCCGCGTTCCGGTGGGCGGCGGCGAGGGTCAGTCCGCAGGCGTTGGCACCCAGTGGTGATCGTGCACCGCGTCGGGCACTGCGGGACGTGCGACGAGCGGCACCTCGAACCGGGGCATCAGCCATTGCAGGATCGCGCCGATCGACACTCCGTACAGGACCGTGCCGACTCCCACCGTTCCGCCGAGCGCCCAACCGATCAGCACCACAGTCACCTCGATCCCCCCGCGGACCAGCGCCACTCTGCCTCCGGTGCGAGCCACGAGACCGGTCATCAGTCCGTCTCGGGGACCGGGGCCGAGCCGGGAACCGATGTAGAGCGCACCGGCCAACCCGTTCAGCACGATCCCGGCCAGCATCATCCCGACTCGGGCGATCAGCGGCAGGTGCGTCGGCAGCAGGGCGAGCAGATCGACGAAGGGATCGACCAGAACGCCGATCACGATCACGTTGGCGATGGTCCCGATGCCAGGCTTCTGCCGCAACGGGATCCAGCAGAGCAGCACCCCCACGCTGATGACCAGCACTGCGGTACCCAACGACCAGCCGAACTGGTGAGTCAGGCCCTGGCTCAGCACATCCCACGGCATCGAACCGAGGGCAGGGTGGACCACCAGGGCGATGGAGAACGCGTACAGCGTCAGTCCGATCAGCAGTTGAGCCCCGCGACGGAACCAGATCTGTGTCATGGACCCCATCTTGCGAGCGAATGGCCTTTCTTTCGATAGCCAATTGCGTCAGATTGGCCTGCATGTCACCACTCGCTGCCGACCGCAGAGTTTCCGGGACCCGGACCGCCGCCGTGCTGGGCAACTGGCGGCACCCCGGGCCGGCACACACCGCACTCTCCGACGCGCTGCGCCGTGCGGTGTTGGCGGGGTCGCTGCCGCTGTCCACCCGGATGCCCGCCGAACGCGAGCTGGCCACTGCATTGTCGATCTCCCGCACGACGGTCACCACGGCCTACGACACCCTCCGCGAGGAGGGATTCCTGCTCAGTCGCCAGGGCGCCGGCACAGTGACCGCGCTCCCCCGCAGCGATCGTGCGGCGTCAGCACCGATGGCGCTCGGCGGTGAGGAGATCGTGGATCTGTCCATCGCCGCGCCCACCGCACCACCGGAGCTCCACCGGGCTGCGCTGGCCGCCCTCGACCGACTGCCCGCACACGCCGACCACGGCTACGTCCCGCATGGTCTGCCCGGCCTGCGCGAGGTGGTCGCCCAGCGCTACACCGACCGAGGCACCCCGACCTCACCGGATCAGATCCTGATCACCACGGGAGCGCAGCACGCCATCGCCCTGCTGACCCGGACCCAGGCCGGCCCCGGTGACCGGATCGTGGTGGAGCAGCCCACCTACGTCCACGCTCTCGACGCGGTGCGCAGCGCTGGTGCCCGGGCGGTCCCCGTGCCGACCGGGCCAGAAGGGACCGACCTGGACCTGCTGGAGTCGACACTGCGCCAGGTCGCGCCACGGCTGGTCTATCTGATCCCGGACCACCAGAACCCCACCGGAGCCTGCCTGTCCACTGAAGCCCGCGCCGCCGTCCGGGACCTGGCCCGCCGGACCGGCACAGTGATCGTCGGCGACGAGGTGCTGACCGATCTGACCCTGGACGGCCCGGCACCGGACAGTTGGGCCGGGGACGGCCGCAACCCACGGGTGGTGGCGATCGGCTCGATGTCCAAGTCGCACTGGGGCGGGCTGCGGGTCGGCTGGCTGCGCGGACCGGCCGAGCTGACCACCCGTCTGGCTCTGGCCCGGCGCAGCACAGATTTGGGCACACCGGTGCTGGACCAGCTGATCGCCGCCGAGCTGCTCAGCGCGGGACCGGGGGCGGTGCCGAGCCGGATCGAGCAGCTCCGGGCGAACCGCGACCTGCTGGTGCGACTGCTCCGGGAACGACTGCCTGACTGGCGGTTCACCGTGCCGCGCGGTGGCCAGTGCCTGTGGGTGGACCTGGGGGTTCCCGTCTCCTCGGCCCTGAGCGCGCTGGCACTGGCGCACGGGGTCCGGGTGGTACCCGGACCGGCGTTCGGCGTCGACGGCGGGATGGAGGACCGGCTCCGATTGCCGTTCACCGCCCCAGCGCAGGTGCTGGAGCGAGCGATGGACGGGTTGGTGTTGGCCTGGGCCGCGCTGACCGGTGGCGGTATGCGGGCACTGAACCTCCCGCCGGGCCGCGGAGCCGTGACAGTCTGACCGCGCCCGGAGGCCATCGTCTCCCGGATCGTCTCTGCCCATGCGCTCCTGTTGGACCCCCGACGGGATGCAGCCCTGGTCGACGCCCTGCGCCGCTGAGGTCCGATACCCGCCAGACCCGGCGCACGTCCAGCTGGTGAGCTGGGCACATGACAGCCTCCACCTTTCGCGATCTGCACCGACCCGGGCACCCACTACGGCTGGTGAACGTCTGGGACGCGGGTTCCGCCATCGCTGCTGAGCGGGCCGGAGCCGCAGCGCTCGGCACCACCAGCGCAGGTATGGCCTGGGCGCTCGGCCTCCCCGACGGCGACCATCTGACCAGCACCCTGCTGTTGCCCGTGGTGCGGCGGATCTGCGCGGCGGTACGCATCCCGGTGAGCGTCGACCTGGAGTCCGGCTACGGCCGCACCCTCGGGGCGGTGCGACACCTGGTGCGACGGGTAGCAGAGGCGGGGGCCGCCGGGATCAACCTGGAGGACGGGACCCGGTCGCCCGCTCAGTTCGCGGCCCGGATCGCCGCCGCCACATCCGCCGCACCGTCGATCTTTGTCAACGCCCGGACCGATGTCGTGCTGCGTGGACTGGTACCGGCCAAGGACCAGCTGGCAGAGCTACGGCGACGCGCGGCGCTGTACCGAGACGCGGGTGCGGACGGACTCTTCGTCCCCGGGTTGCTGGACCCAGACCTGGTGGCTGAGCTGACCGCGACCGTCGATCTGCCGGTGAACGTGATGGCGGGCCCGGGCGCGCCATCGGTCGCGCGGCTGGCCGAGGCCGGGGTGGCACGGGTCAGCCTGGGATCGTCCACGGCGCAGGCTGCGCTGTCTCTTGTCCGGCGCTCGACCGAGGACCTGGTGACCGCCGGGGTCTACGACGCGGCGACCGACATCGACGACTACCGCACAGTGGACGGCCTGTTCAGTCGGTGACCGGGGCGAAGGTCATCCGCTCCGGCACCACCGTCAGGTCGTGCACCGCTCCGATCGCCTTCTCCCGCTCGCGCAGCTGCGCCCGGGCCGCGCCCTGGTCGCGCAGCGCCCGCCAGTGCAGCCCGAACCACTCCTCCGCGTCGAACTGCGCGGTGAAGGTGGGCGAGACCGGTCGGTCCAGCGCGGTGCCGTCGGCGTCGGTGAACCGCCAGCGCCAATGCGGGGCGAGGTCGTTCATGCCGCCAGCTCCTTGGCGATCCGGGAGGCCCAGAACGGGCCCTGGTAGATGAACCCGGTGTAGCCCTGCACCAGGGTCGCCCCGGCGTCCAGGTAGGCGCGGGCGTCCGCGCCGGTGCTGATCCCGCCGACACCGATGATCACCGGATCGGGGCCGAGCCGGTCCCGCAGTCGACGGACCACGGCCAGTCCGCGGTCCAGCACCGGCGGACCGGACACGCCGCCGGGGCCGAGGTCGTGGGCGATGGTGGTGTTGACCGCGACCACCCCGTCCAGCCCCAGCTCCAGGGCCAGGTCAGCGACCGCATCCACGTCAGCATCGGCGAGGTCCGGGGCGATCTTCACCAGCAGCGGCACCCGGGGTCGTCCGGCGGCGGTGGTGGCCTCGTCGGCGGCGGCGCGGGTGGCCTCCAGCACGGGGCGCAGCGACTCGACCGATTGCAGGTCGCGCAGCCCCGGGGTGTTCGGCGAGGAGACGTTGACGACCAGGTAGTCGGCGTAGGGTGCGAGCCGCTCGGCGGAGGTGGCGTAGTCGTCGGCAGCGTCCTCGACGGGAGTGACCTTGGTCTTGCCGATGTTCACGCCGACGACGTACGACCGGCCCGCCGGGGTGCTGCGCAGCGCGCGCAGGGTGCGGGCGACCGCCACCGAGCCCTCGTTGTTGAAGCCCATCCGGTTGCGCAGGGCCTGCTGGTCGATCATCCGCCAGAGCCGGGGCTGCTCATTGCCGGGCTGTGCCTGGGCAGTGACGGTGCCGACCTCGACGAATCCGAAGCCGAGCATGGTCAGGCCGGGCACCCCGACGGCGTCCTTGTCGAAGCCCGCGGCCACACCGAAGGGTGAGGGGAAGGTCCGACCCAACGCCTGGACCCGTCCGCTGGCCGGTGGTGCGAACACTGCGGCGATCGCCCCCCGAAGCCCGGGGATGCGGGCGGCGAATCGGATCAGCGCGAAGGCCCAGTGATGGGCCTGTTCGGGATCGAGGCGGGCGAAGACCAGGCGGAACAGGAGGCCGTACACAACCCCCAACCTAGTCGTTCGCGGAGTCATCCTGACGGGACCTTCCGGTGCGCCACAGCCAGGCCAGGCCGAGGAACGGCAAGATCAGCGGCACGAACCCGTAGTCACGCCCGAAGAGCGACCACACCGTGGCATCCGGGAAGTCCGCGGCATCGACCACGGTGAGCACCCCGACGGTCAGCACACCGACCAGCTCCACGCCGACCGCGGCCCAGGCGACCGGTCGCCAGTCCTTGGCCAGCGCAAGGGTGGCGACGATGTAGATCACCCCGGCGACCACTGACAGCGAGTAGGCCAGCGGCGCGGCATCAAATTCCCGGATCGCCTGGCTGACCCCGCGGGCGGTGGCGGCCAGGGCGAACAGGCCGTAGACGGCGACCAGCACCCGTCCGGGCCCGGTGGCGGTGGGTGTGGACATCAGTTCCCCCAGGTCTGAGCGAGACGGAGCTGCAGGAAGGCCACGGCGGCGGCGGCGATCAGCAGCACCACCGAGGACCAGCGGCTGCGCTCGGCGAAGGCCCAGAGCGCGGCGGCGGGCAGCAGGACGAGCTGGGTGACGACGTAGCTCCAGAACACCGCGGGCTCCGCGGGGACACTGCCGGTCGCATGCTTCACGCCGGCGACGGCCGCCTGCACCAGCATCAGGCCCTCGACCACGGCACCGCCCCATAGCTGGCGCAGGATCACGGCACGGTCCCGGAGGGCGAACCAAGCGGCCCACAGTCCGAGGGCTCCGGCGGCCAGGGCAACCAGAAGAGTCAGTGGCGGCGTCACGGGGCTCGACGGTACCCGCACGGAGACTAGGGTTGGACCCGTGCCCCGAGTGACGTTGACCTCCGCGAACCCCGCCCGCCTGTCCGCCGACGCTCTGATCGTCGCGGTCGCCCAGACCGGAGAGGGCCGGCCACCGCGCCTGCTCGCCGCCGACTGGCTGCCCGCCGACCTGGCGTCGAGCCTGACCGATCTGGCCACGCCGCTGGGCGTGACCGGTGCCGTCGACCAGGTCCGCACTGTTCCCGCCGCTGGTGTGAAGGCGAAGCTGGTCGTCCTGACCGGTGTCGGCGCACTGGACGACGGTGCGTCTGCCGAGCCCGAGGCCCTGCGCCGGGCCGCCGGTGCCGCGCTGCGTGAGCTGTCCGGTGTGACCTCGGTGGCTGTGGCGCTGCCCGCCGCCGACGCCGAGCAGGTGGCCGCGGTCGCCGAGGGCGCGCTCTTCGGTGCCTACACCTACACCCGGTACCAGACCGGCGATGCGAAGCCCGCCGTTGCGGAGATCGAGATCGTCACCCCGCGCGCCAAGGACAAGGCCGCGACCGCGGCACTCGCCCGCGCCGAGGTGGTCGCGGCCGCCGTGCACGGGGTGCGCGACCTGGTGAATGCCGCACCGAACGACCTGTTCCCCGCCGCCTTCGCTGATGCTGCCAAGTCCGCGATCAAGGACGCCGGTGCCAAGGGCGTGAAGCTGTCCGTGCTGGACGAGAAGCAACTCGCCGCCGGCGGCTACGGCGGTCTGGTCGGCGTCGGTCAGGGGTCGGTGCGTCCGCCCCGTCTGGTCAAGGTGTCCTACACCCCGTCGCGCGCCAAGGCGAAGGTGGCGCTGGTCGGCAAGGGCATCACCTTCGACTCCGGTGGCATCTCGATCAAGCCCGCCGCCGGGATGGACGCGATGAAGTCCGACATGGCCGGGGCCGCCGCCGTGCTGCACACGGTGATCGCCGCCGCCCGGTTGGAGCTGCCGGTCGCGGTGACCGGGTGGCTCTGTCTGGCCGAGAACATGCCCTCCGGCAGCGCCCAGCGCCCGTCGGATGTCATCACGATCCGGGGCGGGAAGACGGTCGAGGTGCTGAACACCGACGCCGAGGGTCGCCTGGTGATGGCCGATGGTCTGGTCGCCGCCGTCGAGGAGAAGCCGGATGTGGTGCTGGACATCGCGACGCTGACCGGTGCGCAGCTGGTGGCGCTCGGCCCCCGGGTTTCTGCGGTGATGGGCACCGATGCGGTGCGTGGCGAGGTCGTCGACGCGGCCGCCGCCTCCGGTGAGCAGTTCTGGCCGATGCCGCTGCCCGCCGACCTGCGTCCGGGCCTGAACTCCAAGGTCGCCGACATCGCGAACATCTCCGACCGGTTCGGCGGGATGCTGACCGCGGGGATCTTCCTGCAGGAGTTCGTCGGGTCGACGCCGTGGGCGCACCTGGACATCGCCGGTCCGGCCTTCAACGAGAAGGCCCCCTTCGGCTACACCCCCGCGGGTGGCACCGGGGTCGGCGTGCGGACCCTGCTGGCGCTGATCGAGGGTCGCGCCGGCAAGTGATCGGCTGACGACGAAGGGCCGCTCCCCCTCGGGGTAGCGGCCCTTCGTCGTGGAACAGGTCAGACGTCGCGGCGGGCCGCGCGCTCCTTGGCGGCGCGCTCGCGCTCGATCCGCTGCCGGGTGTTCCAGTCCCGCACTCGCTGCGGGTAGCCGGTGCGCTGGACGTCGTAGACCGGGATGCCGAGTTTGCGCGCGACCTCCCCCGCGGCCTTACCGTCCGGCACGCGACGTCGGGTCCACTCACCGTCGGTCGCGACCAGCATGATCGTGGTCTGGGTGACATAGGTCGCGGGCTCGACATAAGCCTCGACGCCGACCCGGCTGCGCACGAACTCGGCGAGGTGGTCGACGGTGGCCTGCTGCGCGGCGCGGCCGGTGGGCTCAGCGCTGGGGGCAGCATCGTCACGGCGTCCGCGACGGCGGGAGAACAGACCCATGCCGAGAGGGTAACTGGGCGACGCTGGACGTCGGCTAGACGACCCTCCACAGAATCATGGGATGACTGTACCGAGAATCACACCACCAATCCCGTGATCTGGGTCGTCCGGCCTAGGCGGAGATGCCAAGATGGTCGACGACTCACTACCACCGACGTCACTTCAAGGAGCCACCACGTGTCCGACACGACCGGGTCCGCTTTCGACATCGTCGTCCTGGGCGGAGGGAGTGGCGGCTACGCGGCTGCACTCCGCGGTGCCCAGCTCGGCCTGAGCGTCGCCCTCATCGAGGCCGACAAGGTCGGCGGGACCTGCCTCCACAAGGGCTGCATCCCGACCAAGGCCCTGCTGCACGCGGCCGAACTGGCCGACAATGCCCGTGAGGGTGCGCACTTTGGCGTGCACACCGAGCTCACCGGCATCGACATGAACGGCGTCAACGAGTACAAGGACTCGGTGATCGGCCGTCTCTACAAGGGTCTGCAGGGGCTGATCAAGTCCCGCAAGATCACCGTGATCGAGGGCTACGGCAAGCTCGTCGGCCCCGACACCATCGAGGTCAACGGCGAGCGCGTGACCGGCAAGCACATCGTGCTGGGCACCGGCTCCTACGCCCGATCGCTGCCCGGTCTGGAGATCGGCGGCCGGGTGATCACCTCCGACCAGGCGCTGAAGCTGGACTGGGTGCCGAAGTCGGCGATCATCCTCGGCGGCGGCGTGATCGGCTCCGAGTTCGCCTCCGTGTGGAAGAGCTTCGGCGCGGACGTCACGATCATCGAGGCGCTCCCCCACTTGGTCCCGAACGAGGACGAGGCGCTGTCCAAGGCCTTCGAGCGGGCGTTCCGCAAGCGCGGCATCAACTTCAACCTGGGCGTCCGGTTCTCCGGTGTGACCCAGGACGACAACGGCGTGCACGTCTCGCTGGAGGACGGCAAGACCTTCGACGCCGACCTGCTGCTGGTCGCCGTTGGCCGTGGCCCGTCGACCTCTGGTCTGGGCTACGAGGAGCAGGGCCTGACCCTGGACCGCGGGTTCGTCATCACCAACGAGCGGCTGCACACCGGTGTGGGCAACATCTACGCCGTCGGCGACATCGTCCCGGGCCTGCAGCTCGCACACCGCGGCTTCGCCCAGGGCATCTTCGTCGCCGAGGAGATCGCCGGTCTGAACCCCGCGCCGATCGTCGAGTCCGGCATCCCGCGCGTCACCTACTCCGAGCCCGAGGTCGCCTCGGTCGGCCTCACCGAGGCCAAGGCCAAGGAGCTGCACGGCGCGGAGAACGTCGAGACCGTCGAGTACAACCTCGGTGGCAACGGCAAGAGCCAGATCCTGGCCACCACCGGATTCGTCAAGCTGGTGCGCCAGAAGGACGGCCCGGTGATCGGTGTCCACATGATCGGCGCCCGTGTGGGCGAGCTGATCGGTGAGGGCCAGCTCATCGTGAACTGGGAGGCGTACCCCGAGGACGTCGCCGCCCTGGTCCACGCCCACCCCACGCAGAACGAGGCTCTCGGCGAGGCGCACTTGGCGCTGGCCGGCAAGCCGCTGCACGCCCACAACTGACCTAGATTCGAAGGAGACACGAGGTCATGTCCGACAACGTGCAGCTTCCCGCGCTCGGTGAGTCCGTCACCGAGGGCACCGTCACCCGCTGGCTGAAGAACATCGGCGACACCGTCGCCGTCGACGAGCCGCTGCTGGAGATCTCCACCGACAAGGTGGACACCGAGGTCCCCTCGCCCTTCGCCGGCGTGCTGGAGCAGATCCTGGTGCAGGAGGACGAGACCGCTGAGGTCGGTGCTGTCCTGGCCGTGATCGGCGACGGCAGCGGTGCGGGTTCCGCCGAGGCACCCGCGGCTCCGGCGCAGGAGTCCCCCGCCGAGCAGCCCGCCGCCGAGGCCGCCCCGGCCGCGCAGGAGGAGGCTCCGGCCCCCGCCGCGCAGTCCGGTGGGCAGGGCGCGTCCGAGGGCGAGCAGGTCACCCTGCCCGCGCTGGGCGAGTCCGTCACCGAGGGCACCGTCACCCGCTGGCTGAAGTCGGTCGGTGACAGCGTCGAGGTCGACGAGCCGCTGCTGGAGATCTCCACCGACAAGGTGGACACCGAGGTGCCCTCGCCGTTCGCGGGCACCCTGCTGGAGATCCTGGTCGGCGAGGACGAGACCGCGCAGGTCGGTGCTCCGCTGGCCGTGATCGGTTCGGGCAGTGCCTCGGCACCCGCCGCTGCTCCGGCCGCCGAGGCCCCGAAGGCCGAGTCCGCTCCGGCTCCGGTTCCCGCCCCCGTCGCTGCTCCGGCTGCTTCTGCTGCCCCCGCCGCTCCGGCTGCTCCTGCTGCTCCGGCTCAGTCCGAGGCACCGAAGGCCCAGGCCGGTGGCTCCTACCTGACCCCGCTGGTCCGCAAGCTGGCGTCCGAGAAGGGCGTGGACGTGTCCACCCTGGTCGGCACCGGTGTCGGCGGTCGCATCCGCAAGGAGGACGTCCTCGACGCGGCTGCTAAGGCGGAGGCCGCGAAGGCACCCGCCCCGGCTGCTGCTCCGGCCGCTCCGGCTGCGTCGTCCCCGGCCGCGTCGTCGAAGGCCATCGAGCCCTCGCCGCTGCGTGGCACCACGGAGAAGGCCAGCCGCCTGCGCCAGGTGATCGCCGAGCGCATGGTCGACGCCCTGCACTCGCAGGCGCAGCTGACCACCGTGGTCGAGGTGGACGTCACCAAGGTCGCCCGCCTGCGTGCGGCGGCCAAGGAGTCCTTCAAGGCGCGCGAGGGGGTCAACCTGACCTTCCTGCCGTTCTTTGTCGAGGCGGCCATCGAGGCGCTCAAGGTGCACCCCAAGATCAACGGTGTGCTCGAGGGCAAGGAGATCACCTACCACGGGACCGAGAACGTCGGCATCGCAGTGGACACCGAGCGCGGCCTGGTCGTCCCGGTGATCCGCGACGCCGGTGACCTCAACCTGGCCGGGATCGCCCGCAAGATCAACGACCTGGCCGGTCGCACCCGCGCCAACAAGGTCACCCCGGACGAGCTGTCCGGTGCGACCTTCACGGTGACCAACACCGGCTCCGGTGGTGCGCTCTTCGACACCCCGATCGTCCCCGGTGGCACCTCCGCCATCCTGGGCACCGGGACCATCGTCAAGCGCCCGGTGGTCGTCAAGGACGCCGATGGTGCCGAGGTGATCGCCATCCGGTCGATGTGCTACCTGGCCCTGTCCTACGACCACCGCCTGGTGGACGGTGCGGACGCCTCCCGGTACCTGATGACCGTGAAGCAGCGGATCGAGGAGGGCGCGTTCGAGGCCGAGGTCGGCCTCTGATCGACGCCTGATCGCTCCACCCGCGGCCCCCGCGCAGCCCACCGGCTGCCCGGGGGCCGCGGTGCGTCCGGGGATGCTGCCGGGCTCGGTGGATCCGACACTCCGACTTGGGCCTCACCGCCACGTCCGAGTTCGGTGCTGCGGTGCCGACGTCGTCAGCGGGGCCATCGCCCTCGTGCGCGGAGCACCGAACTCGGGCGGCAAGCGGCGGATCACCCTAGGGTCGGGCCCATGCGAGTGGTGATTGCCGGGGCGAGCGGACTGATCGGGACAGCGCTGACGCAGCTGCTGCGGGCCGAGGGGGCCGACGTGGTGCGGCTGGTGCGGCGCGCGCCGACGCACCCGGAAGAGCAGCAGTGGGACCCGGAGCGCGGTCAGCTGGACCCCACGGTGCTGACCGGTGCGGACGCAGTGGTGAACCTGGCCGGTGCCGGGGTCGGGGACAAACGGCTGACCAGCGCGCGCAAGCAGGTGGTGCTGTCCTCGCGCACCACCGGGACCGCGCTGCTGGCCCGCACCATCGCCGGGATGGACGCTCCCCCACCGGTGCTGCTGCAGGGGTCGGCCAGTGGTGCCTACGGCAACCGCGGGGAGGAGGTGCTCACCGAGGACAGTGCCCGCGGCGACACCTTCCTGGCCGGGGTGGTCCGGGCGTGGGAGGACGCCGCGCAGCCCGCCGTCGATGATCCGCGCGTGCGGGTGGCGTTCCTGCGCACCGGGATCGTGCTGACCCCCGGCGGCGGCGCCCTGGGTCCACTGCTGCCGCTGATCCGGCTCGGGTTGGGCGGACCGCTGGGGTCGGGGCGCAACTACTGGGCGTGGATCACGCTGGAGGACGAGGTGCGGGCGATCCGGCACCTGATCGATGTGCCGGTGTCCGGTCCGGTCAATCTGGTGGCCGACGCCGTTCCGAGCGTGCAGGTGGTCCGGGCGCTGGCGCGGGTGGTGCACCGTCCGGCGGTGCTGCCGGTGCCGGGGTTCGCGCTGCGGCTGGTGCTGGGCGAGTTCGCGGACGAGATCCTGGCGTCGCAGCGGATCGTGCCCGCGGTGCTGGATGCCAGCGGCTTCGTGCACCGGCACCGGCAGATCGATGACGCGGCGCAGGCGGTGCTGGCCTGACGATCGCCCCAGCCCGAGGGGCGTCGCACGGTCAGTCCAACCGGACCGCCCGCTGCTCCGCCGCCGATTCCCGCGCTGCATCGAGCACCCGGGCGGTCAGCACCGCATCGGCAGGGTCGACCGGCACCGGTCCCCCATTCAGCGCCCACGCTGCCACCGCGCGGTAGAAGTCCGGGTGCCCGCCGGGGGCACGTCGCACGGGCACGACCTCGTCGCCGCGGACCAGTCGCCCCTCGAAGGGTGATCCGTCCTCGTCCAGCACACTGAACGGGCTGGACTCCCCCTCGAAGCTGGTCACCAGGAACGCCCCGCGGTCGCCCAGCACGCGGGTGCGCGGTCCGGGGGCACCGACCAGGGAACCCGCCTGCAGGTGGCTGATGGTGCCGGAGTGGTGGCGCAGCGCGAGGAACACGTCGTCCACCGCGGGAGTAGTGAGGTTGCGCAGCTCCGCGGTGACCGAGTCGACCGGACCGAAGAGTTGGATCGCGGAGTCGACCAGGTGCGCGCCGAGGTCAAGCAGCAGACCGCCTGCCTCCGGGTCGTTCTCCTTCCAGCGGTCCTGCGGGACGGGCCGCCACCGCTCCCAGCGCCGCTCGAACCGGTGCACCCGGCCGAGCTTCCCCTCCGCGAGGAGCCCGAGCAGGGTGAGCTGCTCAGGGTCCCAGCGGCGGTTCTGGAACACCGTGAGTCGACCGGCACCCAGTTCGGCGAGCCGGGCCGCATCCTCGGCGGTGGTGGCCAATGGCTTGTCGACCACCACATGCGCACCCGCGGCCAGGGCCGCAGTGACGTGGGCGACGTGGTCACCGGTGGGGCTGGCGATCACCACCACGTCGAGTTGATCGGCGTGGGCGAGCAGATCCTCGGCGGTGGCGTCGACCTGCACCCCGGGCCAGTCCTTGGCGGCGGCGGTGGCCCGGGCCGGGTTACGGGTGACGACCCGGACCACCTGCGCCCCGACGTCCCGCAGCAGACGACCGTGGATGCCCCGACCGGCGGAGCCGTACCCGATGATTCCCGCACGCAGTTCGGTCATATCGCCAAGATAGCCGTCACCGGGCGATCTTCGACGGCCACCACACCTTGTCGCCGATGTCGTGCACCAGAGCGGGCACCAGCAGGCTGCGCACCACCAGGGTGTCGACCAGCACGCCGAAGGCCACGATGAACGCCAGCTGCGCCAGGAACAGCAGAGGGATCACACCCAACGCCGCGAAGGTCACCGCCAGCACCACACCCGCGGAGGTGATCACCCCACCGGTCACCGCCAGGCCGTGGCGCACCCCCTCGCGGGTGCCGATCTTCAGGCTCTCCTCCCGGACCCGGGTCATCAGGAAGATCGAGTAGTCGACGCCCAGCGCGATCAAGAAGGTGAAGGCGTACAGCGGCACCGCCGGGTCCGCCCCGGGGTAGTCGAGCACGTGGTTGAACACCAGCGCCGCCACGCCGAGCGCCGCCGCGAAGGACAGCACATTGGCCAGCATCAGCAACACCGCCGCGAGCACCGAGCGCAGCAGCAACATGAGGATCAGCAGGATCACCACGAGCACCACCGGGACGATCACCTGCAGATCCCGAGTGCCCGCATCCTGAGCGTCCAGGGTCTCGGCTGCGGCACCGCCGACCAGCGCGTCGTCGGCAACCTCGTGAACGGCGGCACGCACCCGCTCAACGGCGTCGACCCCGGCGGTGGTGTCCGCACCTGCCTCGGTGGTCACATCGATTCGGACCCGACCGTCGACCACCACGGGCTCGACTTCCTCCTGACCAGGTGCCCCGCCGAAGCTGCTCGACCCGGTGTACACCGCCGCCGACAGCACCCCGTCGACGCCCTGCGCGGCCTCGATCACCGCATCCGACTCGTCGGCGTCCACGAACACCGTCGAGGGCTGCACCACACCGGCCGGGAAGTGCGCGGCCAGCACGTCCTCGCCGTCCACCGAGTCGACCTGAGTACGGAAGACATCCGCCTGGCTGGTGCCCTGCGCCTGAAAGGTCGGCAGGAACGCGGCAGCGATGAGCAGCACCACCGTGGTGCCGATCCACACCCGGCGGTCCCGACGACCGACCCACCCGGCGAGTTTGGTCCACACGCCGTGTCCGGTGTGCGTGGGGTCGGTGTCGACCACCGGCTTGCGCGGCCAGAACAGTGCGCGCGAGCGCTTGCCGAGCATCAGCAGCATCAACGGCAGCAGGCTGAACGACGCTAGGTAGGCGGCGACGATGCCGATGGCACCGACCGGTCCCAGCGAACGGTTCGAGGCCAGGTCGCTGAGCAGCAGGCAGAGCAGACCGGCGATCACGGTCCCCGCCGAAGCGCTGATCGGTTCCAGCGAGGCGCGCAGCGCGGTGCGCATTGCGGCGGCCGGAGACTCGACCAGGCGCAGCTCCTCCCGGTAGCGGGCGACGATCAGCAGCGCGTAGTCCACCGAGGCACCAACGACCAGGATCGACAGGATGCCCTGGGCCTGACCGTTCAACGCCAGCACACCCGCATCAGCCAGGTGGTACACCACCAGCGCGGCGGCGCACAGCGCGAAGACGGCGTTGATGATGACCAGGAACGGCAGGAAGGGCGAGCGGTAGACCAGCACCAGGATGACCAGCACCGCACCGAGCGCCACCAGCAGCAGCACACCGTCGATGCCACCGAAGGCGGTCACCAGGTCGGCGACATACCCGCCCGGCCCGGTCACCCAGGAGGACAGCTGCGTGCCACCCAGGTCCTCGGCCAGCGCCTCGCGCAGCACCTCGACCACCGCGCCGGTGACCCGCTCATCATTCGCCAGGATCGAGTCCGCCTGCTCCGCGTCCAGGGACAGTGGCACCAGCAGCGCCTCACCGTCCTCCGACGGCACCACCACCGGATCGGCGGTCAGCACCTCACCGAGCGTGGCGGGATCGCCCTCGGCCGGGTCTGCACCGGGCAGGTCCAGCGCCGGCCACTGCTCGGCGGCCGCACCGACGGTCGCCATCGCATCGGCGGGCAGTGCGGCATCGGCCTCATCGGAGGTGATCACCACCAGCACCGGCAGGGCCTCGCCCTCGGTGAAGGCTTCGGCCTCCTTGGCCGCCCGGGTCGATTCGGCTGACGACGGCAGGAACGCCGCCGAGTCATTGGTCTGCACCTGAGACAGTTGCCCCTGGGACATCCCACCGAAGGCTCCGACCGCAAGCCACGCCGCGACCAGCACCAGGATGCCCAGACCCCGCACCACAGCATTCCTCAGCATGCTGAGCACTATGCGGGAGCTCGCCCGATCCGGCAACATCTACCAGGACACGATGACGAGACACCCCGGCAAGACCGGGGCACAGGAGGCGCAGACGTGACGCAGCACACCGCCGGGGGGCGACCGGAGTCCCCGCGGAGCTGGTCCGAGATGACCTCCGACGACCCCGCCGACTGGCCCCTGGGCCGGCTGCTGTCGGCGGCGGCGCGCCGGGTCGAGCGGGAGTGGAACGGGCACCTCGACGCGTGGGAACTCAACCACGCCAGCTTCCCGGTGCTGCTCATGCTGCTCGGCGGACCGCACAACCAAGCCGAATTGGCCACCGCCTGCCAGGTCACCGAGCAGACGATGAGCCGGATCCTGTCCCGATTGGAGCGCACCGGGCACATCCGGCGCACCCCGCACCGCCTGGATCGGCGCAAGCACCAGGTGGAGATCACCGACACCGGTCGTCAGGCCGCAGCCCTGGCCGCCGACCAGCACGCCGCAGACCGGATCGCCGCCCGGGGCCTGACCGACGATCAGGTGGCGCAGCTCAGGCAGTTGCTGGCCGCGGTGGCACGCCCCGCAGACTGACCGCGATCGAGCGCGCCCACTCGGCCACCTCGTCGAAGTCCCGGTGGTCGCCGTCCTCCGCGTCGATCAGCGCCACCAGCGCCCGCTCGGCCAAGTCCAGCTCGGCGCTGCGCAGCTGCCCACCGAACTCGGCCACCTCCCGGGCATCGACCCGTCGGGCAATGACCTCCAGATCATCCGGAGGGGTGGCTGCTTCACCCGTCAACCGCCCACCATGGCCGACCGGCCCGGACCAGAACAGCCACACCGGCAGCGCCGCGAGCTGACCGCCCTGACGCTCCACCAGATCACGCAATGACACCGCCAGCCGCCCGGCGTACACCGCCGAGCCCAGGATCACCGCGTCATAGTCCGTCACCCGCCGAACGTCCTCCGGGTCGCGGTGCTCCACCGTATGCCCCTCGGTGGCCAGCACCTCGGCCACCGCCGCACCGATCTCCCGAGTACCCCCGTGCCGGGACGCCGTCGTCACCAGGATGCGCATCTCGTCCTCCCCCGTGCCACCGATTCCCCAGCGTCGACCCGAGCGGCACCCGATTGCCAGGGCCACAGGTCCCGTCCGCCCTGGGCGTAGTGATCCGGCGCGGCGCAGGGAGGGCACCGACGGTCGGTAGACTCCCGGGTCATGGCGCGCGAACCGAAGGCCCCCAAGGTCAAGAAGACCCGGTGGTATCACCAGGTCTGGCAGGCATACCAGATGACCCGGCAGCAGGACCCTGCCGTCACCTGGATCATCCTCGCGGTGTTCTTCGGGATCATCGCCGTCGGTGTGATCATCGGCGTGATCATCGGCCACTGGGTCTACATGCTGTTCCTGTCGCTGCTGATCGCCGCGCTGGCCGCCATGTTCACCCTGACCCGTCGCGCCGAGCGTGCCGCCTACGGTCGGATCGAGGGCCAGCCCGGTGCCGCCATCTCCGCCCTCGGCACCATCCGCCGCGGCTGGACCTTCACCCAGGAGCCGGTGGCCATGTCCCCGCGCACCCAGGACATGGTGTTCCGCGGTGTGGGCCGGGCCGGTGTCGTCCTGGTCGGCGAGGGCCCCTCGCACCGGATCGACAAGCTGCTGGAGTCCGAGCGCAAGCGCACCGCCCGCGTGCTGCCGAACGTCCCGATCACCCTGATCGAGGTCGGCCGTGAGGAGGGCCAGGTGCCGCTCCCCCAGCTCGCCCGCAAGGTGCAGCGTCTCAAGCCGACGCTGACCAAGGTCGAGACCGGTGAGGTGGTCAAGCGCCTGACCGCCCTCGGTGCGATGAAGGTGCCGGTGCCCAAGGGCGTCGACCCGATGCGCGCCCGGCCCGACCGCAAGGGCATGCGCGGCCGCTGATCTCGATGTCGACCGGTCCCACAGTCGACCCGCTGGTATTCCGCGTCACCGAGCCACGGGTGCCGAGCCTTCAGCTCCGTTCCGCTGCGCGCCAGCTCGCGATCTGTCGGGGCGAGGAGCCCGTGCTGCTCGCCCTGATCGAGGACGGGTGGCACGGACTCGACCTGATCCTCGGGGATGAGCCCAGTCGCCCGAGCATCCCTCCGTTCACGGCGGAGCAGGCACGCCGATGGGCGGACGACCCGCGTGCATGGGCGGTCTGGTTCCGCGAACAACTCCGTGCCGCCTCGACCTCGCCCTTGCATACGGGCGACTGGCGGGTGACCGGCACCCACGACCCGCAGGGGTCGGCGCTGCTCCCTCCTGGATGGCGGCTCGTGGACTGGGTCGGCGGCACTGCGCACCACGACTTCGGGACCAGGGAGACGCCGCTGATCCCGCTGCGCCCACTCAGCCCGCAAGACGCGGGCCGGGTGCGGGCTCACCGTCGGCTCTGCCGCGAGGGAGCCCTTGCTCCGGTGCTCGTGTGGGAGGTCAGCGGCATCGCCGGCTTCGTCATCATCGATGGTCACGACCGCGTGGTCGCGGCGCTCACGGAGGGCAGGCCGGTCCCCTTCCTGGTGCTCCAGCGCCACGATCACGAACGTGTGGCCGAGAGGTGGCAGCGTGTCCAACTCCCGGCATTCCGCAGTGCCCTGGAGCACGCCGACGAGGCGGAGCGCCAGGGCGCGCCCCCGTCCCTCGCAGAGAGCTTCCGCCGTCAGGCCGGCAGCCACCTGGTGGACGACGTCGATGCGAGCACACCCAGTGCGGCGTGGTCCCTGACTCCGGAGCAGTGGAGTGCACTCATGCGGAGGGCGCGGCGCTAACGGAGCCCGCGCGCAAGCCGGACCAGTGCCGACAACCGACCCCCGGACGGCGCGCTCAGGCTCAGCGGCGCACGATCGCCGTGCCGGCCAGCCGGTCGTGCAGGCCGCGACCGTCGGCGTCCCAGATCACCGCCGGGATCACCAGGCACAGCAGCACCGTGCGGACCAGCCCGCGCAGCGGCCCGGCGGGCAGATCCGGACCCGGGTCATGCGCCGACCCGTCGTCCAGCAGGGTCCGAGGTGCGACCAGTCGACGCACCCGCAGCCCGAACAGCGCGTGGCCGAGCGTGGAGCCCATCGTGCCGACCAGCAGCACGTTCTCCACCGCAAAGATGATCAGCGCCGCCATCGGGTGCGCATCAAAGAACGCATAGGCGATGGCCTGACAGGCGGCCCAGTCGACCAGCAGCGCCCCGACCCGTCGACCCATCCCGGCCAGCGAGCCGCGCCCCTCCGGCGGCAGACCCAGGCGACTACCCCGCGGCGCGCCCGCCCCACCGCCCACCGGCGGCCCGGACAGCCACGACCCGACGTCCTCGCGTTCGACCATGCGCACCAGGGTAAACGGTCAGCCCGGGCGTTCCGCCTGACGGGAACGGACCGCCCGGATCTGGACACACCGCACGAACGCCCAGGTCAGGTCACCTGCTCGACACACAAGGCCGCGATCCGTAACACGCCGGAAACAATCGGTACACCGCAGGGAAACTGCTCGGGCCTAGCCTCGACTCGCCCGCTCACGCGAGCACCCCGACCCGAGGAGCAGCGGATGTTCAGCAAGCCAGAGGAACTCCTGGCCTATATCAAGTCCGAGGACGTGAAGTTCGTCGACATCAGGTTCTGCGACCTGCCCGGCGTGATGCAGCACTTCAACATCCCGGCGGCCACGGTCGACGAGGACTTCTTCACCACCGGCCAGATGTTCGACGGGTCCTCGATCCGCGGCTTCCAGGCGATCAACGAGTCGGACATGAAGCTGGTGCCGGACGTCACCACCGCCTTCATCGACCCGTTCCGGATCGAGAAGACCCTGGCGCTGAACTTCCACGTCGTCGACCCCTACACCGACGAGCCCTACTCCCGTGACCCGCGCCAGGTCGCCGCCAAGGCCGAGGCCTACCTGCGCAGCACCGGCATCGCGGACACCGCATTCTTCGCCCCGGAGGCGGAGTTCTACATCTTCGATGACATCCGGTTCCAGACCCGCCAGGACGCGTCGTTCTACTACATCGACTCCATCGAGGCCGCGTGGAACACCGGTCGCGAGGAGCCGGGCGGCAACCTCGGGCACAAGACCCCCTACAAGGGCGGCTACTTCCCTGTGGCGCCGGTGGACCACTTCGCCGACCTGCGCGACGCCATCTCCCTGCAGCTGGACGAGCTCGGCTTCGAGGTCGAGCGTGCCCACCACGAGGTCGGCACCGCCGGTCAGGCCGAGATCAACTACCGCTTCGACACGCTCGCCAAGTCCGCGGACAAGGTGCAGCTGTTCAAGTACGTGGTGAAGAACGTCGCCCACGAGGCCGGCCACACCGCCACCTTCATGCCGAAGCCGATCTTCGGCGACAACGGCTCGGGCATGCACGTCCACCAGTCACTGTGGAAGGACGGCGAGCCGCTGTTCTTCGACGAGAAGGGCTACGGCGGCCTGTCCGACCTCGCTCGCTGGTACATCGGTGGCCTGCTCAAGCACGCCCCGTCGCTGCTGGCCTTCACCAACCCGACGGTGAACTCCTACCACCGCCTGGTCCCCGGGTTCGAGGCACCGGTCAACCTGGTCTACTCGGCCCGCAACCGTTCCGCCTGCATCCGCATCCCGGTCACCGGCTCCTCGCCGAAGGCCAAGCGGATCGAGTTCCGCGTGCCGGATCCCTCGGGCAACCCGTACCTGGGCTTCGCCGCGATGCTGATGGCCGGCCTCGACGGCATCCAGAACCGGATCGAGCCGCCGGAGCCCGTCGACAAGGACCTGTACGAGCTGCCCCCCGAGGAGCACGCGCAGATCCAGCAGGTGCCGGGCTCGCTGTCCGAGGTGCTGGACGCCCTGGAGGCGGACCACGACTACCTCACCGCGGGCAACGTGTTCACCCCGGACCTGATCCGGACCTGGATCGACTACAAGCGGTCCGCGGAGATTGACCCGATCCGGCTGCGCCCGCACCCGCACGAGTTCGAGCTGTACTACGACGTCTGATCGGCTGCTCCCGGTCAGCACGCATACGAGGGGCGTCTCCCGTCTGGGAGGCGCCCCTCGTGGCATCTGCGGTCCCGCTCCGATCAGGCCTGAGGTGGCTAGGCCGGGGCGGTCTGGGTGGTCAGGCTCGGGTGGCAGCCTGGTCGAGGGTCGAAGCGGTCGGCTCGCCGGGAGCCAGGTGCGTCCGGTCGTCCGACATAAAGAACCGCGCCACCAGCGTCACCGCGAGGATCACCCCCGCCATGATCAGGTACGAGTGCGCGAAGCCGATCGCCTCGTAGGACGCCCCGAACACGGACGCGAAGATCGCGATGCCGATCTGCTTGGCGAAGTTGAAGCCGAGCATGTACGCGGTGGCGGAGATCCGGACGTCGAACATCCGGGTGATGTACTTCATCACCGAGACCAGCAGGAACGGCATCTCGATGGCGGCGAGCAGGCGCCAGGCGATCAGCAGCCACTCGTGGGTGAAGAACGCCGAGCCGAGCACGCGGACCAGCAGGATCGCGGCGAAGACCATCAGACCCTTACGGGCACCGATCTTGTTGACGATGAACGGCGCGGCGACCATGAACGCCGCCTCAGCGAAGATCTGCACCGCGACCACTCGGGAGAACAGCACCTCGGCATCGCCGGTGGTGACGAAGGTGGCGAAGTAGTTCGGGAACTGCTGGTCGAAGACGTCGTAGAGCGCCGCGGTGCCGAACATCAGGATGACGAAGCCCAGGAAGTTCCGGTCCTTGAGCAGGCCGACGATGGTGGCCTTGGTGATCTTGGTGCCGCCGGTGTCGGACTCGCCGGCAGCCTCGACGGCAGTGGCGGTCTTGGGAACCCGGGCCAGGAACAGCAGGGTGCCGAGCACGATGGCGGAGACCGATCCGGCCCACCAGATGCTGTCCGGGTTGGCGGCCCAGATGAAGCCGCCGACCAGCGCGGCGGTGCCACCTGCGAGGGAGCCGAAGAGTCGGGCGTGGCCGTACTCGTAGCCGTTGGCGCGACTGGCCCGCTCGGAGAAGGCCTCGACGACGCCGACACCGGAGTTCAGGCACAGGCTGAGGAAGATGCCGCCGACGACTGCCGCCAGGTACTCGTTGACCCCGATGAGGGGCTGGAACACGAAGACGAAGAACGGCCCCATGAACGCGGCGCAGACCACGACAAAGCTGAACAGGTACTTCTTGAATCCGATCCGGTCCTGCAGGTAGCCGTAGATCGGCTGCAGCACCAGGGCGGTGACCGCGGAGACGGTGCTGACCACCCCGATGGCGCCGGGGCCCATGCCCTCACGGGCGAGCCAGAGCGGCAGGAAGGTGAAGGCGAGCTGCCAGATGGCGAAGTAGAAGAAGAACAGGCCGCCGTAGTTCCAGAACACGCCGCGCTTGAGGGATTCCCAGGCGCGGGGCTGGTCGGGGGCGGGTGCGGCTGCGGCATTCACTGGAGCTCTCCGGAGGGGCTGAGGATGGCGGTGGAGGTCGGGACCGGGCGGGTGTCGGGCACCGGGGTGCCCCAGATCGGGTTGCCGTCGGCGCCGAAGGGCAGGATCTGGGCGCGGGCGTGCCGGTTCGGGTCCCAGAGCGGGTCGCCGACGATCTCGGTGTAGGTGCGGGCGTGGTAAACGAGCACCGGGGTGCCGTCGGCCAGCTCAGTGAAGGAGTTGTGGCCGGGGCCGTACTGTCCGGCGGTCGGGTCGGAGACGAACACCGGGGTCTGGCTCTTGGTCCACGATGCCGGGTCGAGCGGGTCGCTGCCGAGCTCCGCAGTGAGCAGGCCCATCGCGTAGTCGATGCCGGTGGCCGCGCCGGAGTAGGTCAGGTAGACCCGTCCGCCGCGGATCAGCACGGACGGGCCCTCGTTGACCCAGAATCCGCGGGTCTCCCAGTCGAACTCCGGTCGCGTCAGCTCGACGGCAGGGCCGGCCAGGGTCCAGGGGTTCGCCATCGGCGCGATGTACAGGTTGGAGTGGCCACGTACGTCGAAGGCCTGCTGCGCCCAGACCAGGTACTGCTGGCCATCGATCACGGTGCTGGTGGCGTCCAGCGCGAAGGACTCCCAGCCGGTGTCGACCTGGCCGCGGTCGATCCACTCGCCGGTGAAGGGGTCGTCGGCGGTGTTCTCCAGCACGAAGACTCGGTGGTTGAAGGTCTCGGGGGTGCCGGGGAGATCGGCGGTGCCGTGGTCGTTCGGGGCGGCGGCGTAGTACACGTACCAGGCGTCGTTCACCCGGTGGATCTCCGGTGCCCAGATCAGGTGTGACTGCGGGCCGGAGTCGTGGCGGGTCCAGATCGTCACTTCTTCCGCGGCCTGGAGGTCCTCCAGGCGTTCGGCCCGGCGCAGCACGATCCGGTCGTAGGCCGGGTGGGAGCCGGTGAAGTAGTACTGCCCGTCGTGGCGCAGGACACACGGGTCCGCACGCTGCAACACGATCGGGTTCACGCCGACCTGGTTCGTCACGTCGTCTCCTCATCGAGACCTCCGACCACCATCGGTCGAAGGTGAGCTTCTACATCGTTGTAATGTTAACGCTCACACACCGTGGAGCGAATGTCCAACCCGACCCCGGGACCTGAGCCCGCAGGGGTCAGCGTGCCGCCAGCCGGTCAACATGCAGGGCGAGGAACGCGACCTCTCCCCCGCCGACCTCCCGCCCGACCCGCGCACCGACCAGCGCGGCGATTCGCTCCGCGCACGCCCACTCCCGGGGACGCGCCGCCCGCAGCGCCGCCGCCATCTGATCATCGGCAGGCTCCCGTACCCCGCGATCCGCCCGCAGGTCAGCGATCAGATAGCGCAGGTGGGTCACAAACCGGGCGGCATCGGCAGAGCGCGGATCGATCCGGGTACCCAGGTCGGCGTCGATCACCCCCACCGCCTCGGACAGCAGCCGGGTCAAGCCCACGGTCTGCGACATATCTGCCGTGCCCAGCTGCGCGTTGACAAAGTGCAGCGCCACAGGCACCGCCTCCTCGTCCGGGAGGCGGACACCGCGACGGCGCTCGATCACCCCGAGGGCACGCCGGGCCAGTGCGACCTCGGCCGGGTACAGCGTCGGCACCTCCCACTGCAACGGATACTCGATCGGCGGGGCCCCCTCCCGCATCCGACGCAGCGCGAAGCTCAGGTGATCGGCCAACGGCAACAACACCTGCTCGGCAGCCTGCGCACCCAGCACGTCCTGCACGTCGGCCAGCACCTCACCGGTCAGATCCAGATCCTCCGGCGGCAGGTCGGTCAACAACCGCGCGATCCGCTCCGCAGGGGTGCCCCGAGTGGGCACGAAGGTCTTGCCGATCTTGGCCGGGTCCACCGGGTCGCCCGGCTTCACTCCGAAGCCGATGCCGGTGCCGAGCAGCACGCGCTCGCCGATGACCGGGTCGACGCCCAGGACGGCGTTGTTGTTGAAGACCTTGGTGACGCGCACGAGGGTCACGGTCGCATTCCGGGCGGTCACAGGTCCACCGGTCGGTCAGCTCCGATGCCACCACCGGCGCTCCCGATGTCCGATTCGCCGGGCGCAGATTCACCCGAACAGCACACGACCCCGGGCCGGATCCCCCATCCGCCCGGGGTCGTGCCGTCAGCCCGCGTCAGAACGCAGGCAGCACCTCGCCGTCCGGCCACCGCTCCTCGATGAAGGCCTTGACCTCATCGGAGTGCAGCAGCTCGTCCAGCTTCACCAGCGCCGGGTTGTCCTTGTCCTCGGCGCGGACCGCCAGGAAGTTGGCGTAGGGGTTGTTCTCGCCGGACTCGATCAGCAGGGAGTCCTCGACCGGGTTCAGACCGGCCTCGAGGGCGTAGTTACCGTTGATGATCGCCAGGTCGACGTCGTCGAGGGCTCGGACCAGGGACTCGGGGGCGGTCTCGATGAACTCGAAGTTCTTCGGGTTGTCCTCGATGTCCAGCAGGGTCGGGTCGGCGTCGCCGGTGTCAGCGAGGGTGATCAGATCGTTCTGGGCCAGGAGGTCGAGGGCACGGGCCTGGTTGCCGGGGTCGTTGGTGATGCCGAACTTCGCACCGTCCGGGACCGCGTCGATGCTGTCGTACTTATTCGAGTAGACCGCGTAGGGCTCGATGTGGATGCCCTCGAAGTGGTCGAAGTCGTAGCCCTGCTCCTCGACCTGCGCGGTGTAGTACGGCAGGTGCTGGAAGTAGTTGGCGTCGATGTCACCCTCGGAGAGCGCGGTGTTCGGCAGGACGTAGTCGTCGTAGGTGACGATGTCCAGGCTCAGACCGGCGTCCTCGGCCAGGTTGTCCTGCACGAATTCCAGGATCTCGGCGTGCGGGGTGGGGCTGGCACCGACCTTGAGGGTGGTGACGCCGCCCTCCGTCGTGCCGGCGCTCGCCTCCTCGGTGGTGGCGGAGCTGCTGGAGCAGGCCGTCAGGGCGAGCGTGGTGGCGGCAGCGAGAGCGAGGGCTCCCCAGGTCTTCCTCATCATGTCCTCCCGGACGGTTGGTGGTGCAGGGGGCTAGACGTCAGCGGTGATCGAGCCGCCGGGCCAGGCGGTCGCCCACGGCTTGGACGACCACGACCATGACGACCAGGACGACGACGCAGGCGAACATCACGCCGTTGTCGAATCGCTGGTAGCCATAGGAGATGGCGAGGGCACCGAGGCCACCCGCGCCGATCACGCCTGCCATGGCCGAGTAGCCGAGCAGGGCGATGACGGTGACGGTGAAGCTGGACACCAGGGCGGGCAGGGCCTCCCGGAGCAGCACGTGCCGCACGATGTTGAGTCGGGTCGCGCCCATCACGCGGGCGGCCTCGACCTTGCCGGGGTTCACGTCGCGGACGGCGGTCTCCACCAGTCGGGCGTAGAACGGGACGGCGCCGATGGTCAGCGGGACGACGGCGGCCTGCCACTGCAACGTGGTGCCGACCACCAGTCGGGTGAACGGGATCAGCGCGATCATCAGGATCAGGAACGGCATCGACCGGATGATGTTGGCGACGAATCCGACCACGGCGTTCACCGGGCGGTTCGGGGTGAGCCCGCCGGTGGAGCTGGCGTGCAGCAGCAGACCCAGGGGCAGGCCGAGCAACGCGGTGAGCGCCCCGGAGAGGACCACCATGTACAGGGTCTCCAGCGTCGCCTCGGGGAACTTCTGCTGGATCACCGGGTTGCTGATCAGGTCGGTCCACCAGCTCATCGGGCCGCCTCCTCGGTCGTCAGGCCCGCGGCGTGCAGGGCGGTGAGCACCTCATCGCGGCGGGCGACCGGCACGTCCAGTTGCAGTCGCCCGACCCCCCGACCGGCCACCTGCTCGATGGCACCGGCGGCGACCTCGACCCCTTCGCCCAGTCCGGCCACCACGGCCAGCACCTCACGGGTGGACGTCCGGCCGTCGTCGAAGGACACCTCGAGCAGTGACCGCTCGGCCCCCACCGGCAGCTCCGGCACCGGGATCAGCTCCCGGGCCAGTCGACTGCCGTGGTCGGCGACCACGTCCCGGACCGCGCCGTGCTGGGCGACCCGGCCGCCGTCGAGCAGCGTCACGGTGTCGCAGACCTGGCGGACGACGGCCATCTCGTGGGTGATCACGATCACCGAGATGCCCAGCCGGTCCCGGAGCTCGCGCACCAGGGACAGGATCTGGCGGGTGGTCTCGCCGTCCAGGGCGGAGGTCGGCTCGTCGCAGAGCAGCACGGCGGGTTCGGCGGCCAGGGCCCGCGCGATGCCGACCCGCTGGCGCTGACCGCCGGAGAGCTGCGCGGGATAGGCGTCGGCGCGATCCCCCAGGCCGACCAGGTCCAGCAGCTCCTGGGCCCGGCGACGACGCTCGGCGCGGCCGACCCCGGCGATCTCCAGGGGGTAGGCCACATTCGCGGCGATGGTGCGCGAGTCGAGCAGGTTGACGTGCTGGAAGACTAGGCCGATGGCCCGACGGGCGGTGCGGAGCTTCTGTTCGGACAGGGTGGACAGGTCGACGCCGTCAACGACCACACTCCCCTCGGTGGGCCGTTCGAGCAGGGTGAGGCAGCGGATCAGGGTCGATTTGCCGGCCCCGGAGCGACCGACCACACCGTGGATCTCCCCGGGCAGCACGCTGAGGTCGACGCCATCCAGGGCGACGACGGCGCGGTCGCCGGCACCGTAAACCTTGCGGAGGCCGGTGATCTGGATGCGCGGAGCTGACATGGCGGAGCCCTTCGGCAGCAGGGGGATGCGTCGACGGGTCGACGCGAGGGCGCGGGGAGCGCTGGTCCGAGGGTGAGTCGGGGTCGGGTCAGAACCGACAACAGCAGCCACGGACGGCGTCGTCCGCGAACAGGCAGCAGCGACGCTCAGGGGTGCGTCGGCTCCGGGTCATGACGGGGACGGTAGCAAGCGATTCGGGCGACTTGAGACGCTTGTCCGAATGATGGACGTCGGCGCGTCAGCTGAGTACATCCGCCCAGGCCACTCGCCACAGCGCGGCCCGAAGAGCGAGACGAACCTGGACACAGCCCGCCCGGTTTCACCCGTTTTGTCACCCATTTCGCCCTCTCGCTCTCCACAGGAACTGCCTAGGTTGCTGGTCGCGACCACATCGGGAGACACCATGCGCACACGGGTGCTGAGTCTGGACGACCTGACTTCCCTAGATCACGCCGCATGGCAACGGCTGGCCGATCGTGCAGTGAGCCCCAACGCCTACCTCGACCCCCGCTTCCTCGCCGGGGTGCGGCACGGATTCTCGGAGTCCGCGCCCCTCCGCCTGATCGTCGCCGAACACGCCGGCAGCTGGCAGGGGGTACTGGCGGTCACCACCACACCGGTGCATCCCCGACTCCCGTGGCGGGCCACGACCACAGGGGGCGACTTCATGACCAGCCATGCGGACCGCCACCACCCGCTGCTCGACCGAGATCACCCCACGCTCGCCGCCCGCGCCCTGCTCGACGGAATGCGCGAGGCCGGACTCCCCCGGTTGGTGCAATTGCAGCACCTGCCCAGCACAGGCCCGGTGGCAGACGCGATCGGTGCGGCAACCTCGGCCGCCCGGATGCCCCTGGTGGATCGCCGCAGATCCTGGGCCCCCGTCGCGCTCCGACACACGGTGCTCAGCCACAGCGCCCCACTCGGGGACGAACCCCTGCCACTCCTCCTGGGGCACCTCACCCGGGACGACGCCCGCAACACGCGGCGTCACCTGCGAGGCATTGCACGCGAGCTCGGCGCACCCGCCCAGGTCGACCCAGTGCGCGACGACCCCGCGCTGGAAGACGAGTTCATCGCGCTGCAGCATGCCGGATGGAAGGGACGCACGGAGACCGGCGGCGCATCACTGCGCCAGCATCCGAACCGCGAGCACTGGTTCCGGCAGACAGTGGCCGCATTCCGAGCCCGGGGCGACCTGATCGGACTGCGGCTGGCCGCGGGCGACCACACCCTGTGGATCGGCTACCTCCTGCGCTCGGGCGACACGTGGTTCAAGTTCCTGGACGCCTACGCCGAGCAGTTCCGCCCGTTCAGCCCGGGCACACTGGGACGACTGGCGGCAATCACCCATGTGTTCACCCAGACCGACGCGCCGCTGTTCGATCCGGGCTTCGATGCGCGCTACACGGTGGGGGCACGACTGTTCCCGGATCGACGCGAGCAGGTCGACGTGGTGGTGGCGACCGGCGGAGTGTGGCCGTCGGCAGTGGTGCGGACTTGGCCATGGGTCAGACGGGCGCGGACGGGTGCGACATCCGGCCGAGCCCAGACTCAGGAGCTAGCGGCCGCGGCAGGTCGCGGCGCACAGTTCGCAGCGCGCAGGCCGACGACGACACGAGCACTCTGAACTGGACGCAAACCTCGTGCCACCATATCGTTTCTCGATGCTATCGACCGACGATATGGAGCGATGATGCAGCCTGCACCGAAGAACACCCCGTGGTTCACTCGACCCGCCGACCTGTGGAGTGTGCTGGCGGTTAGCGGGATCGTCGTGGTGTGGAACCTGATCTTCCTGGTCCGCGGACTGATCCCACTCCTCGGCGGGGGCGAGGTGGACGTCACTGTGCTGCTGTCCGGCGCACAGGTGCCGCTGCCGCTCGGGCAGGGTGGCAGCCCGGTCGAGGCCGGGGTGCCCTCGGCGCAGGTCGCAGTCTCAGACCTGGGTGCGTTCATGACGGTCTGGGCGGTGGGCGCGGTGGTCGTCGTGCCGCTGGCCACCATCACGGTGACATTGCTGGTGGCGGGCCTGAGCCGGAACTTCTTGCGGGGGCAGTTCTTTTCTCCGAGGAACACCTGGATCATCACGGCGATCTCTCTGGTCGTCGCGGTGGCCTGGGCGCTGAACCTGATGTGCACCCGATTCACGTCCAACTGGGCGCTCGTGCAGATCGGCGGCGACCAGGGCTTTCGGACCTGGTCCCAGGACACGATCATCAGCGGTCCCCACGCCTGGCTGCCGATCTTCGCGGCCATGGCCATCGGCGCGTTGGCGGCGGTGTTCCGCGCCGGGGAGCGGATGCAGCGCGACACCGAGGGTCTGGTCTGATGCCCCCGCAGGACGACACCGGCCGGGTGCACTGCCGCTTGGACGAGTTGCTGGCCGCACGCGGTATGACACTGGCCCGACTGGCGGAGCTGGTCGGGGTGACGGTGGTGAACCTGTCCGTGTTGAAGAACGACCGTGCCAAGGCGATCCGGTTCTCCACCCTGACCGCGATCTGCGATGTGCTCGGCTGTCAGGTCGGCGACCTGTTGGTGGTCACGCCAGCAACCGGGCGGCCAGCTGCTGCCACGCCGCCACGCTCTCCCGGCACGCGCGGGTGAGTCGGTCCGCGGCGGGCAATGGTCCGGGGCGGTGCAGCGCGGCGTCATAGGGCAGGTGCAGCACCGGCACCGCGTCCGGCCAGGCATCGGCCCCGGTGCGACCACCCCGCCAGCCACGACGGCCCACCAGCACCACAGCGGTCCGGCGCACAGCGGCCGGGTCCACGGCGGCGACCCGCTCCACCGCCGTGCGGGCGTCGGACAGGCCGATCGGCGACCAGGGGGTGACCACCGCGAGCGCCGTCCCCTGCCCGATCAGCTCGGCCACCGACGCATCGGTGCGCAGCACGCCACCGTCCCGGATCGCATGCTCCATCCGGACCCGGGCCACCTGATCGCCACCGGCCCGGGTCACCAGGTCACCCTCGGGTGGACCGACCAACCACGGCGCGCCCTCGGAGCGGTCACGCACGCCGGTGAAGGCCAGTGCGGCCACGGTGGTCACGCCCACGCCTCCACCGGTGCCGACCACGGTCAGGGTGCTCACCGCTCCCCCTCCGCACCGGTGAGGGTCAGCGCCGTCTGCACGATCACTGGTGATTGCCCGCGCCGCACCAGGCGACCCCGCCCGGCCGGGAACCGCTCGGCATGCACCCGTCCGACCAGCGGTCCCTCCGAGCGCTCGCCGGACATGATCAGGGTGGAGGCCCCGGTGTCCCGGACGATCTGTAGGGACTGCCCGAACAGTGCCCGCCCCGCACCGGCCACCGGGCGGGTGAGCACCACATGCAGCTTGAGGTCGCGGGCGCTGGGCAGGTACGGCAGCAGGGGCTCCAGCGGGTCGACTCCCCCGGCGGCGATCACGTCGTGGTCATCGACCAACAGGACAATCCGAGGTTCACGGGCGCGGGTGCGGTCATCGCGGGTCGGGCGCTTGTCCAGCTCCGCGGCGATGGAGGCCGCCAGGCCCCGGGCCTGTTGCGGACTGCGGGCGTGCGCCGCCAGGTAGTCCTCGCCGATCACCTCCGGCACCTGCCCACGCACGTCCATCACGGCGATGGTGACCTCATCGGCGGTGAACCGGTCCTGGAGCCCGACCGCCAGCGTGCGCAGCAGGGTGGATTTGCCGCTGCGGGTGTCGCCGAGCACCAGCAGATGCGGCTCGTCGGCAGTCAGCTCCCACAGGGCAGCGTCCATCGTGTCCTGGCGGAGCCCGAGCGGGATCGACTCCGGCTCATCGAACCGGTCCGGGAGGTCGGCGGGGTCGACGGTGGTGGGCAGCAGGCGGATCGGCGCGGCGGCGGGTCCGGACCAGGCGGCGGCGGTGCGGGCCGCCAGCTCCTCCAGTTCGACGCCGATCACGTCATCGGCGACCGCGTCCAGCACCGGCAGGGCGACCTGCCCGAAGCGCTTGTCGTCCAACAGCGCCCGGCCCGGGGTCTCGGGGGTGATGGTGGCGGACAATTTGCGGTCCACGGAGGAGTCCGCCGGGTCGTTGAGCCGCAGCTCGATCCGGGTGCCGATCAGCGACTGGTGCGCCATCCGAACATCGCTCCACCGGGTCAGGCCGAGCACCAGGTGGATCCCGAAGGACGCGGCCCGTTGCAGCACGGAGACGAACGGGTCCTCCAGCTCCGGGAAGTCGGTGCGCAGCTGTCCGTAGCCGTCCACCAGCAGCACCACCTCCGCAGCGGGCAGCTCCGGCAGTCGCCCTTCGGCATGCCAGGTGCGCAGCTGGGCCACCGAATCGATGCCGCGGTCGCGGAACACCTGTTCGCGCTGGCGCAGCATGCCGGTCAGCTCTTCCAGCAAGCGGATCAGTCGCTCCCGGTGCGCGCGGGTGGCGACGCCGCCGACATGCGGGAAGCCTTCGATCCGGGTCAGACCACCGCCGGTCAGGTCCATCCCGTACACCGCGACCTGGCGCGGGGTGGCGGTCAGTGCCAGGGAGCTGGCCAGGGTGCGCAGCACGGTGGTCCGACCGGACTGGGGCGCGCCGATCACCGCCACATGCCCACCAGCGCGGGTGAGGTCCAGCCGCCAGGGTTCCTGGGCCTGCCGTGCGGGGTCGTCCACGAGTCCGATCACCGCGGACAGCCCGGCACCGCCGCGATCGGCCTGGTCGACCACCGCGCCCAGCCCCACCCGGTCCGGCAGCGGGGACAGCCACACCGGTCGCACGGCACGGTCCGGGGCGCGCAGTCGTCGCACCACCTCGTCGACCAGACTGGGGCCGTCCTCATCGGGCAGCGCCGTGGTCGACCCACCGGAGCGGCCACGCAGACCGTGATAAGTCGGCACCGGCAGCACCAGGTCGGTGGGGTCGGTGCCGGGGTCCTCGACCCGACCGGCGGGGCCGGAGACGTAGCCCGCGCGGAACCGGGTGTACACGCTGGTGTCGACTTTGAGGTAGCCGTAGCCGGGCAGCGCGGGCAGGTGATACGCATCGACGGTGTTGAGCACCACCTGCGACTCGCTCTCGGAGAAGGTGCGCAGGCCGAGCCGGTAGGACAGGTAGGTGTCCAGTCCGCGCAGCTTGCCGCCCTCCACCCGCTGGCTGGACAGCAGCAAGTGCACCCCGATGGAGCGCCCGATCCGGCCGATCTGCAGGAACAGGTCGATGAACTCCGGCTCGGCGGTCAGCAGCTCACCGAACTCGTCGATCACCAGGAACAGGTGCGGCAGCGGCGGCAGCTCCGGGCGCTCGGTGGCGCGCAACCGGCGGTAGGCGGTAATCGAGGGCAGTGACCCGGCGTCCTTGAGGATGCGCTGACGACGCAGCACCTCCCCGGCGATGGAGGAGCGGGCCCGGGTGGTCAGCTGCGCGTCGTCCGCCAGGTTGTCGATCAATCCGGCCAGATGCGGCAGCGGGGCGAGCGGGGCGAAGGCCGCACCACCCTTGTAGTCGACCAGGATCATCGCCAGATCCTCGGGCGGGTGGGTCAGCGCCAGGGAGAGCAGCAGTGTGCGCAGCATCTCCGACTTGCCGGAGCCGGTGGCCCCGACGCAGATGCCGTGCGGACCCATGCCGAGCTGCGCCGACTCCTTCAGGTCCAGCTCCACAGGGGTACCGGCGTCGTCCCACCCGAAGGGCACTCGCAGGAAGTCCTCCGGCTCGCGGGACGCCCAGAGCTGCGCGGGGTCCAGCCCACCCTGCTGCGGGCCTCCCCCGATGCCGAGCATGTCGTGCACCGCCGGTGTCCGGTCGTCGTCCTCATCCGGGGCCAGCACCTGGGCGGTGCGCAGCGCTGCGAGCACTCGGGTGGTGGCGGTGAACAGCGCCGCACCGACCAGATCCGGGGTGAAGCGGGTCTCGGTGGCAGCGGCGGTGCCCGGTGCGGTGGTGAGCGTGGCACCGTCCTGGTCCAGGACGATCCGGATGTCGACGTCCTCCGGCTCGTCCAGCTGGGCGTCCACCAGGTGCACGGTGCAGATGCCGAGCGCCCGGGGGTCCGCGCCGGGCACCGCGAGCGCCTGGGCCCGACCACCGTGGTCGTCGGTCACCACCACCAGGCGGGCGGCGGGTGCGCTCACGGCACCCGTGCGGCGGGCGGCGCGGGCATGCTGCAGCCGCTCCCCCAGGGTCCGGCCCAGCACCCGGCTCAAGGTGGGCAGATCCGGGGCGACCCGGCGGGCGGGCACCGGCCCGTCAAAGACGTCGGGGTCCTGGACGTGCGGCAACAGGTCGAGCCCGGCCCAGTCGGTGGCGCGCTCCTCGGGGTAGGCGGCGGCCATGCTCAGATCGTCCGGACTGTGCGCGACGGCCAGTTGCAGCAGCAGCGCACGCACCAGCGGCACGGTCCGGCTGCGGTCGCCGACCACCGCGACCACCCCGGCTGCGCGCAGGTCGACCGGCACCGGCATCGCCTCCACCAGGGCGAACTGCTCGGTGACCAGATCGACCTCGGCGGACATCATCGGGTCATGCGGCTGCACCGGTGACTCCGGCGGTGGCACCCGCAGGACGAACCACGGCACCGGGCCGACGCCGACCCGGGCAGCCAGGTAGTCCGCGTCCCGGCGGCGGCGTTCCCAGACCCGGGCCGGGTCGCGGGCCACCCCGGCCAGGGCGGGCGGGTCGGGGTGCAGAATGACCGCCCGGTCGCGGGCGATGGCGGACTCGGCGGTCAGCTCCCCGCGCAGCCGCTCCAGATAGTCCAGGTACTGCTCCCGGCGGTTACGTGCCTGGCGGGCGGCCCGGCCCCGGCTGGTCAACGCGAATCCGACCCCACCGATGATCGCCACCACGAACACCAGCGCCGCCACCACCAGGAACAGTGGCTGCCCGTTGCGCAGCACCACCATCATCACCACCGAGGACATCGCCCCGACCACCGGCAACAGGAACTGCAAGGGGGTGCGGCCACCCCGGTCGTCCTCCAGCGGGGGCGGCGCGGCGAGCACCTTCTCCCCCGGCGGGGTGAGCGGGACAGTGGAGCGGGTCGGGCGGTGCACCACGGTGGTGGTCATCGCTGCACCTCCGCGGAGGTCGTGTGAGCTGCGCTCGCCGTCACCGGCGTGGCCGCATCAACCAGTGCGGCGGCCAGCGTGAGCACCGCCAGGCTGCTGGCGGCCGACAACCGCGCGGACGGCAGCGGACGGGGCGACCCGTGCCCGGGGTCGTGCGGAACTGGCACCACCGGGGTCATGGACCGCTCGGCCAGCTCCCGCAGCCAGCGCGGCCGAGCACCCCGCAGATCCACCGCCGCAATCACCGCGGGCAGCCCGGTGGCGGCGGCCAGATCCACCGCGTGCTGCAACGATCCGCGTTCGGCCTCCGCCACCACGCACAGCACCGAGGAGGCAGAGACGGCGGC
This sequence comes from Cellulomonas sp. NPDC089187, assembly GCF_040685135.1. Taxonomy (NCBI): domain Bacteria; kingdom Bacillati; phylum Actinomycetota; class Actinomycetes; order Micrococcales; family Cellulomonadaceae; genus Cellulomonas; species Cellulomonas sp. NPDC089187. The sequence goes on from NZ_JBFBHI010000001.1 coordinate 588,417, forward strand.
ACCGATGTCGGCACCGCTGCGGGCACCCCAGTCGGTCACCACCAGATCGAAGAACCGACCGGCCGGTCCCAGTGCCCGCCACCAGCGGTCGGCCGCCACCGGTCCGGTGTCCTCGGCCAGGTCCAGGCAGCACAGCCCCACCGGCGTGCGCACCAGGCCCGCTGTCACTTCCGCACCGCTGCGGGCGGCCCGTCGGGTGGCGTCCCGCTCGGCGGTGGTGCCCGCGGCGACGGTGCACCCGGCGTGCCAGAGCAGCGACCGGTTCCCGGCGGAGGCGTTCACCGCCAGCACCCGGTGCTCCCGCCGTGCCGCCAGCGTGGACGCGAGTAGCCCGGCGACCGTCGAGCACCCGGCACCGCCGGAGACCCCCACCACCCCGATCCGACTACTGAGCGCCAGCGGTGCCCGGACCCGAGCGTCCAAGGCGGTGAACTGCGCGACCCGCTCCGGCAACGCGGAGGCCAGCACCCGGGCGATCACCCCCATCAGAACGTCCCGACCAGATCGCCGAACACCCCGAGCATCGCTAGCACCAGCGGCACCGTCGCCAGCACCGCCAGCAGCTCCACCACCGAGGCCAGTCGGCGCAGACGGGCGGCCAGCGGTCCGGTGGTGCGCAGCCCGGAGACCACCACCGCGACCAGGAGCACCACCGCGGAGCCGATCAGCACCGCCTCGGGCGTGCGGGTCAGCGCCCAACCCACCGCCACCGCGACCCCAGCGGCGATCAGCGCCAACCGTTGCGGAGCCAGCGGCAGCACCCGGGCGCGCAGCAGCACCAGCAGCCCGAGCAGGCCACCGAGCACCGTTGACCACACCCCCTGGCCGCGCACCAACGACCACCCAGTCACCGCCACCACTCCGGCAGCTGCCACCGTGGCCCAGGTCAACCCGCGGTAGGTCTCACTGACCGCGTGCAGCACCCGGCGACGGCCCGGCCGCCGTCCCTCCACCGCGCGGTCGTCCAGCCCGTTCAACCCGGAGGCGGTCATCGCCACCCCCGGGAGCACGCCCAGCACCAGCACCGCCAGCACCCCGGCGACTGCGAGCGCCCCGGACTCGCCGGCCATCGGCTCCAGCACCGGCACCACCGCGCTCAGCAGCACCGCGGTCAGTCCACCGAGCCCCGCGGACACCCGCCCGGCACCGAGTCCACCCACCACCGCCGCCACCACGCCGAGCACTGCCCAGCCGGTCAGCGCGGTGGGTAGCGCCAGGTCCAGCATCGGGGCCAGCGCCACCGCACCACCCGAGGCCGCTGCCGCCAGCGCCCAGGCCGAACCGAAGCGCCGCAGTCGGGCCAGCACCGCACCGAGCCCGGTCGCCACCACCACCGCCCAGGTCGCGGACGCCCGATCCAGCTGAGTGACGGCCAGCCACCCGGTCGCCGCCGCCACCGCGGACACCGCCGCCTGTCCCCACACCGGCTGCCACCGGTCCGCGCGCTCCGCCAGTGCCTCGGCCACCACGTCGGTGACATCGGCGACCTCCGGGGGTGGCGGTGCCTGGTCAACCCGAACTACCCGCAGCAGCGTGCCCTGGGCCAGCTCTTGTTCGGCCAGCGTGCGGGTCAGGTCGACCTGCTGACCGAGCAGCGTGGTCAAAGTGACCGGGCGACCCGATCCGGAGCGATCCTCGGCGAGCAGGTCGAGCAGCGGCGGCAGCAATGCGGCCACCGGCTCGTCATCGGGCAGCACCACATCGGCCTTGCGCGCCGCCCCCTGCACGGTCAACCGGGTGTAGCCACCGCTCACTGGTCCTCCTCCACCACACGCATCGACACCGGGTCGACGGTCACCCCACTGGACGGGTCGGTCAGATAGCCAGACGCCGGGTCCACGAACCACCCGGTGCGTGGGTCGATCAGCTGCCCGTCCGGGTTGCGCACGTAGCCGGTGTCCTCGTCGACGGGGAAGCCGGTGCGCGGGTCGATCAGCTCACCAGTGGTCCGATCACGCAGAAACCCGGTCTCCTCATCGGCGGTCAGCGTGTCCGAGGTAGGCAGCGGGTTGGCAGCCATCGCCGCGGTCAACGACTCCACCGCGCTGGTCTCCCGCCTGTTGTCCAGCTGATCCTTGACAAAGGAGAACCCCAGGCAGCCGACACCAGCCATCGCGGCCAGCACCACCGATCCGACGAATCGTCCTAGATTGGTCGGCACCGTGCGCCGCTGGTCGAGTGCCCCGAACATCAGTGCCGAGCTGACCCGCTCCCGGTGGGTGCGGGTGGACTCCAGCAGGATCTGATCCCGGTCGATCACGACAGCACCCCCGTGGCGACGGCGGTCGGATCGGCCAGCAGCAGCACCCGCTCCCCGATGGCGATCCGCGCGCCCAGCGGCACCACCACGCCCCGGTGCGGCTCCAGAGCCCGGAATGCCTCACCGGGTCCGGCCACCGCGGTGCCATTCGCCGAGCCGAGATCGGTCACCCGCACCCCGGCGTCCACCGGGTCGAGTAGCACGTGATTGCGGGACAGAGTGCGGCTCAGGTCGGTCACCCGGGCGACCGCGTGGGTCGGATCATGCGGGGAACGACCCAGGACGGTGGGCCCGGCGATGGCCAGCACGGTGCCGTCGTCCACCAGCACCGCCACCGCCGCCGCGCTCTCCGCCCGTCGAGGTGACCACAGGTCCGGTCCGCCGGGCAGCCGGGGCACCGCCAATGGGAACAGTGCCAACGGGTCGGCACCGGCCCGCAGGTCCACGGTGATCCAGTGCCGCATCCCGCGCCGCGGCGGCAGTGCGGTGTCCACGTCGACGCTGCGCAGCCCGAGCAGACGGTGCCCGACGGTCCGCCCGGTCCGGGTCAGGTCATCGACCTCTACCGCGACGACCACTAGCACAGCGATTAACCCCACGGACCAGTGCAGCAACCCGAGCGCTGCGGCAGCGAACACCAGGAGTCCGTCGATCGCCCACCAGGCCCGGAGCAAGCCCTGTGGTGGTGCGCTCGCGGCCAGCAGCGCGTCCACGGGCACGGCGGAACGGTCCCCACCGGAGACCCGGGTGCTCGGGTCGCCGACCGGGACCGGTCTGAAGGCTCGCACCCCGGCGCTGCGGCCCGTCGGGGTGGCGGTCATCGGCGGGGTCTCATCCCGCGTCGTCCGGTGATCGTCGTGGTCCGGGAATCCCAGTCAGGTGCACGATCAACGCCAGGTGCTCCCACAGCCCGCCCAGATCCAGGTGAGTGGAGTCGGTGCTGCCCCCGAGTCCGAGCAGCGGGACGTAGCCGAAGCACTGGTCGATGCCGGGGATACCGAGCCGGGCCACCGCCTCGGTGTACGGACGGCGCTCCAACAGGTCGTCCAACACCTCCGGACGTTGCAGGTCGGCGATCAGTCGGTCGGGGTCGGCGCTGAAGGCCTCGATGGTGCCCCAGCGGAAGCGCACCAGGTGGAACACCGGCTCGATCCAGAGCAGCAGGTCACCCATTCCGGTGATGAACACCGGCACCGCGGTCTCGGGCATGCCGATCACACCGTCGAGCATGCGAAGCGCGTGGTCAGGGTCGAGCAGGCGGACGTATCCGTCCTGCCCGACCAGCCCCGAGCCGTGCTCCGTCCACGCGGCGAGCACCGGCGCGGGCACCCGTCCGGCGTAACGCTCCAGCGCCGCCGGGTCGAGCGGTGTTGCCTGGCTGAACTGCGCGAATGTCGGCATCGGTCTCCTCGCGGGGGGTGGTTCCGGCCCGACGGTACCTGTCTGAGCGGCGGGCGCGAGTCGGCTGTCCCCTGACTGGGTGTCTGCCTGGCCGTGACGGTGGAACTCGTTTACGGTCGTGCGCGGGTCGGGACAAATCGCCCAGAAGACTACGAGGAGAGCCATGAAATTCGCCATGGAAGCCGATGCACTTCAGGTGCTCGGCCGCAAGACCTCCACCGAGTCCGACGACCTCGCGCAGTTGGTCCGCAATCTGGTGGACGCCGCCGAGCCGCTGGAGGGCACCTTCAACGGCACCGCCAAGGCCGCCTTCATCTCCTTCAAAGAGCGCACCGACGAGGTCGCCGCCACGCTGTCGAACGCGCTGGTCGGCATCACGCAGTCGATCTCCGGGCAGAACCTCGCCTTCGTCACCGCAGCGGACGAGGGTGCCGACACCCACCACTCCGCCGAGGGCGCCGCGGACTTCGCGGGTGCCGACACCTCCAAGTTCGCACCCCGCTGAGAGGGCTGAGAGGACTGATCATGTCGAGCAACCAGATCGACCGGAATGACTACGACATCGCCGCCTCCCAGTCGGCGCAGTCGAACTTCGAGCGGGCCGCCGCCGCGTTGGAGGCCGCACTGGCCCGTCGCGACCAGGACGTCAAGGCCGCGATGGCCGTCTACTCCGCCGATGGCGTCTCGGACCGCTATGCCGGGGTCGAGGCCCAATGGAACGCGGCGGGCACCGAGGTGCGCGGCATCATCAGCGCCATCCGCAACTCGCTGGCCGAGAACGATGAGATCGCCCGGCGCGGTCTCCAGCGCGCCGCCGCCGCCATCCCGGACTGACTGACCATGCAGATCGTCCACCCCGTCGCGGACGAGTGGACCGAGGAGTACGCGCTCTACGCCAGTTCGACTGAGCGCGTGCTGCTCACAGCCCCACTCGCCACCTTCCTGGAGGCCGCCGTCACCGACGGTCTCAAGCCGGTGCTGCTCACCGAGGCAAAGGCGAGCCTGTCGCCCTTTGTCGCGGCCGCGATGCGCCGGTCGGGTGGGTACTGGCTGGTACGCGATCCCAGCGGCGTCTACGACGGGCTCTCCGGCTACCGCACCGATCGGGTCGAGGACCTGTGGCGGCGCTCCGGCACCGACCGTCCCCGGTTGCCCGGCTACCAATGGGACCCCGAGCGGGTCTCCGGGCGGTACGGCGTGCTGCTCTTTGATGTGCACGCCCACACCCGGGCCGAGGCCGATGTCAGCGTGGGGCCGCTGGCCGAGACGGTGCTCACCGGTCTGGGTGGCGACCTGCCCCAGCTGTGGGGGCCCGCCGAGCCGCTGCTCGCCCCCTGGGACCCGGCCGCCGTCACCGCCGCAGTGCGCGAGCGGATGCCGGTCAGCCCGGTGCTGCATGCCTGGCGGCCCGGGTCCTACCTCGACCTGGATGTGGCCCGCACCCGCACCGGGCTGCTGCACCACGTCAAGGGCGGGGTGACCCACGGTCTTTACCCGCGCCGCCTGGACCGGGTGCTGGCGACCGCCACCCGGGCGTTGACCGACGTCGCCGACCAGCACCAGCCCACCATCGCGTTCGTCTCCCTGTCCGAGATGGACGCCGGGCTGTACACCCGGCCCACCGGCTCGTTCCCGGAGGTGCCGCTGGCGGTGCTGATCGGCCCCCGCGGCGTCCACGACCTCGGCCTGGACATCGACGCCCTGTCCGCCGACCACGACCTGACCGTGCTCGGCCGCAGCCGCACCCCCAGCCTCCTCGTCCGGTTCAGTCGCCCGGATGTCGGACTGTGGGCGCAGTTGCTCGCCTTCGCCCATGACATCGGGCCACAGAAGATCGCCACCGCGGTCGGGATGGACGGCTGATGCCCACCGAACTCGTGCTGTTCTCCGACCGGGCCCCGACCGCCGACACTCTGGCCCGGGCCGCCGCCGACGCGCACCCGGACGGCAGCCTGCTGGAGTTCCACGACGGCCTGGTCCGCCAGGTGGTCGACGCTCAAGGCCGCGGACTGCTCAGCGTCTGGACCAGCCGACCGGTCGTCGACCGGTTCCACGTCGCAGCCAGCGCTGCCCGGGCACCGCAGGAGTTCACGCTGTGGACCGATCTGACCATCCCCTTCGGGGACCCCACCGCCGGTCGCGCCGTGGCCGAGCAGCTCGCCGCGCTGGTCGGTGGCGTCGTCCGGGACCGGATCTGAGGAGGAATCGATGAGCGGATGGAAGATCCAGCCGGCCGAGGTGCAGTCGGTGCTCTCCGATGTGCAGGTCACCGCCGAGGAGCTGGGCACCGCCCTCACCGAGGACACGTTCCAGGGCGTGCTGGACGGTCTGAGCTGGGGTGGCGCACTCACCGCCGAGGTCGCCACCGCGGTCAATGCCGTGCTCTCCGACCAGAGCACCCACCTGGCGAATATCGGCAACCGGGTCACCGCCGGAACCCTCGGGGTGGCCAACGCGGTGATCGCCTACAACAACGGCCAGGAGGAGATGTCCGGCACCTACCAGGCCGAGCTCCTCAAGTCGGCTGAGTCCGGCGACTTCCAGTACTTCGTCGACCACGGGTACCAGGGGTGACGCGATGACCATCACCGACACGATGTGCGTGGCCGACGGCGGCCTGATCAACCCCGAGGCCTTCCCCGCCCGCGCCGGCGACCTGGACACCAGCCGGATCACTGAGTCGGCCACCACGATGCGCGGCTTCGGCACCGCCATCACGGAGAAGACCGACACCATCCACACCAGCTGGAGCCGGTTGAACGGCCCCTACCAGGCACCCGAGCAGGACCGGGTGTACACGCTGATGGACCCCGCGGTGACCTCTGCGGGCGAGGTGAAGAGCACCTTCGACCAGGTCGCTGGGCATCTAGATACCTACGCCTCCACCCTGGAAGGTCTGAAGAGTCGACTGCACAGCGTCGAGGACGAGGCCGCGACCTTCCGCGCCTCGGTGATCAACGGGGTGACCGTCGACGCCTCGGATGCGAAAGATGCCAGTGTCGGCGACCACCTGGCCTGGGCCTTCGACTGGGTGCCCGGTGTGGACGAGGAGCAGGTCACCGTCCCCTGGAACGAGCACGGGCCGTCGGTGGACCGCAACAACGCGCTGCTGGAGCAGTACGCCGGGATACTGTCCGAGATCACCGCCGCGGTCGCCACCGCCGCCAACGCGATCAACGGGCTGGTCGAGGGCATGTGCATGGTGCCGGTGGAGGCGATCCCCGCCGAGGCCTTCACCGCACCGGACGCCGCCATGCCCTGGGGTAGCGCCGCCACCGAGGATCGCAACTGCCGCGAGTCGGTGGGCAAGGGTGCCGCGGACTTCGGCACCGGCCTGGCCGAGGGTGCCGGAATGCTGCTGCTCGGCTACAACCCGGAGAACGGCGACTTCTTCACCGGCACCGGCTGGGGTCAGGCCTGGGGCGGACTGGGCGACCTGGTCGGCTCCACCCTGCTGCTGGCCTCCCCCGTCGGCTGGGTCGCTGCCGGGATGGCCGCCACCGGCAACAACGACAACGACTTCTCCGACTTCATGTACGACCGCTCGATGACCGTGCTCAGCGGCTTCGGCAGTCTGGTCGGCTACGACCCGCACAACCAGGACGACCCCTGGCACGCCTGGTCCGAGGACGGGGTGGCCGCCGGGACCAATGCGGTGCTCAGCGTCGGCACCTTCTTCATCCCCGGCGCCGGCCAGGTCGGTGCCGGACTCAAGACCGGGTCCATCGGTGCCAAGGTCGCCCGGATCGCCGGTGCGGTATCCGAGTTCGCCGTGCAGGGCGGGTCCTGGGCAATCAAGGGCGGGGTCAAGGTGGTCACCGGCCTGAGCCACGCGATCCGCTTCGGCCTGGACGACATGCTGCGCGGTCTGCATCCCGGCCAAGTCGCCACCGCCGGGGTGAACGGCGTCCGGGTGAACCCCTCCGGGCTGCTGGCCATGATGGACAACGGCGGGCACACCCGCGGACACACACCCCTCCCCACCGGCACACAGCGGGTGTCGGACTCGATCTACGGCCCTGACCGCACGCACACGAACCCGCCGGACTGGGCCGGGGACCACCGCTGGGGCAAGCCCGACGTCCGCCAGGTGCCCCAGCAGCTGTGGAACGACCCCCGCTACGACCCCGCACACCCGCACTACGACGCCACCCCCCGGGGCGAGCACGGCAACATCGGCACCGTGAACCCCGATGTCGACTCCCCCAGCGGATTGACCCACAGTGGCCGACTCGTCGACGGGCAGATCCCCGAGCAGCTCCAGCCCTATGTCGACTCCGGCAAGATCGTGGTGGACGACGGCGTGCTGCGACTGGCCGAACCGGCTCGGATCGAGTTCACCCGCAACCAACCCGAGCACGACTTCGCCGAGTTCGAGCGCCAGGTTGGCCTCCAGCAGCGGGCGCTGAACCAGATGAGTGCGCACGAGTGGGCCGACCGCGCCAACTCCTTCACCGAGCGGGTCGACAACCAGGCGTCCTACCGCCGTCGGGAGATCACCCTGCTCGCGGGCCGTCTGCGGGAGGAGTTCGGACTCAGTGCCAGCGACGCCCGAGCCCAAGCGAAGGCGACCCTGGCCGACCAGGACCCGCTGCACGGCCCGGATCAGCGTGCAGGTGGGAACCCGGCCCAGTTCACCGGGATGGGCGATGCCGGGGTCAACCGTTCGATCGGCAGCCAGTGGAGTTCCAGCGGCTTGGCGGTCAGCATGCGGCGCCAACTGATGCTCCAGTTGTCCCGCTCCGGGGTGCCGGCTGAGCTGCTCGGCGACATCCGCATTACCGTGAAGCTGACCGTCAAGGACATGGTGGGTGCGAGGTGAGCGAGGCGCGATGAGCAGGTACGGCCACGAGGGTGCTGCGGTGAGCGCGTTCCTCGCCGAGGTCGCCCAGCAGGACATCGCCACCTGGCAGGCCCTCTCCGACGGCCCGCTGGACTCCACCGAGCAGATGGTGGACGCCGCGGACGCGATCACCCGACTGCCGCTGTCCGCCCCGGTCCGGACCGCGGTGACCTCCGATGCGGCGCGGGCCTACGTCGACCTGGCGTTGGACCCCGCGGACTTCCCCGGGCTGTTCCGCCTGGGCAACGTCCGGGACGGCATCGAGTCCGCTGCGGTGGCGCTGGCCGCCGGCGACAGCCTGGACCGGGTGCACCGGGAGACTCTGCTGCGGCCCTTCGCCGACGCCGGCTTCGCGTCCGCGCAAGCGGCCCTCGCCGACCTGGGCTGACGCCCCCCCGCACATCACCCGCTCGCCCCCAGCTCAGCGCGCCGAGGTACCTCATCGTCTCGACACCCGCCGAGTTCCGGCCTTCCAGTCGCCCCTGGGCGCTACTCTCGCGCGCAGTCCCTCCCTCCACCAGCACCGGAGCGCCCGATGCCTGTTCCCCCCGACTCCACCGACACCACCGGCGACGACGGCCCGCGTCTGACCCCGGCCGAGCGTCGACTCATGCGCGAGCTACCCCCCCATTGGCGCTCCCCCGTGCCGCCGCGGTGGCTGCCGCGCGCGTTGATGATGGTCGCCCTCGGTGTATTCCTGGCGGTGATGGCCTGGCGGGCCGCCGGGCTGCTCGGGAATGTCATCACCATCCTGGTGATCAGCTGGTTCATCGCACTGGCGATGGAGCCGCTGATCCTCTGGCTCGGCCGCCACGGCATCCGCCGCACCTTGGCCACCGGCATCACCATGGTCGGCGGGCTGGTGGCCGCAGCGGGCATGCTGGCGCTGATGGGTGGGCTGTTCGTCAGTCAGCTCGTCGACCTGGGCAAGTCGATTCCCGGGTACTACCACCAGCTGCGGCTCTGGTTGCGCAAGGAGTTCGAGGTCGAGCTTCCCCGCTCCAACGAGCTGATCAGTGCGATCTCCGACTACGCCGACGACATCGGCACGCGAGTGCTCAGCGTGACCGCTGCCGTCGCCGGGACGTTGTTCACCTTCACCGCCGTTCTGCTGGTGACCTACTACATGGCGAGCCAGGGCCCGAAGTTCCGGGCCGCGGTCTGCCGCTACCTCGCCCCGCACCGGCAGCGCGAGGTGCTGCGGATCTGGGAGCTGTCCCAGGACAAGGTCGCCGGGTTCATCAACTCCCGCGTCGTGCTGGCCCTGATCTCCACCGTCGCCACCTTCCTGTTCCTCACCGTGCTGTCGGTGCCCTACGCAGTGCCGCTGGCAGTGTTCACCGGACTGGTCAGTCAGTTCGTGCCGACGGTCGGGACCTACATCGGTGGTGCCGCGCCGGTGCTGGTGGCCCTGGCCGTCGACCCGATCAAGGCCGCGATCGTGCTGGTGTTCATCATCGCGTACCAGCAAGTGGAGAACCTGGTCCTCACCCCCAAGGTGTCCCAGAAGTCCCTGCAACTGAACCCGGCGGTGGCGTTCCTGTCCGTGCTGGCCTTCGGTGCGCTGTTCGGCGCGCTGGGCGCGATCCTGGCGTTGCCGGTGGTGGCGACGATCCAGGCGGTGGGCTCCACCTACTTCCGGCGACACGAGCTGGTCGAGTCCGAGCTGCTGGCGCAGGAGCCCAGCCGCAAGAAGAAGGACGACCACGAGCCCGAGGCCGCTCAGGCGTAGAACACGCGCTCCACCACCGCACGGGACCGCCGGGCGGCACGCAACCAGGTCTCCTCCAGTGCGGTGGTGGAGTCGACCATTCCGAGCACCGCAGCGAGGCCGGCCACCGACTGACGGTCATGCGGCAGCACATCCGCGGCCGCGCCACCGACCCGCCCGGTCCACAGCACCAGCGCGTCCCGCAGCCGCGACGCCAACTCCCAGGCCTCGGTCAGCACGGCCAGATCGTCAACGTCCAGCAGCCCCACCCGGTGCGCAGCGGCCAGCGCGTCCAGAGTTCCGGTCGACCGCAGCTCCGGGTGCTGGTGCGCGTGCTGGAGCTGCACCAGTTGGGCGGTCCACTCCACATCGGCGATCCCACCGCGACCGAGTTTGAGGTGCCGGGTCGGGTCGACACCCCGGGGCAGCCGCTCGGACTCCACCCGGGCCTTGATCCGCCGGATCTCCCGCACCTGCGCCGCGTCCAGCCCGCCGACCGGGTACCGCAGCGGGTCGATCAGCTCCACGAACCGCCCGGCCAGGTCGGTGTCCCCCGCCGCAGGCCGTGCCCGCAACAGTGCCTGGCTCTCCCAGACCACCGACCAGCGCGCGTAGTACTCGGCGTAGGAGCCGAAGGAGCGCACCAGCGGACCGTTGCGTCCCTCCGGACGCAGGTCGGCGTCCACCTCCAACACCGGCTCCGGCCCTACCGCGCCGAGCAGCGTCCGCAGCCGGGTCGCCACCCCGGTGGCGAAGTCCTGTGCCAGGGTCGGGTCCGCACCGTCGCGGGGGTCGTGCACGAACATCACATCCGCGTCGGAGGCGTAGCCCATCTCCTGCCCGCCGTACCGGCCCATTGCCACCACCAGCAGCGCGGTCGGGTCGACCTCCAACCCGCGGGCGGCGCGTTCCTCGGCCAAGGCCACCCGCAGCGTCCCGGCGATCAGCACATCCGCACTGGTCGACAGGCTGCGGGCGGCACGGGTGCCGGTCACCACGCCGAGCACATCGGCCACCGCCGTGCGGGCGAGTTCCCGCCGTCGCAGCGCCCGCAGCGCCGTCACCGCCGGGACCGGCTCATGCGCCCGGGTGAGGATCGCGTCCGCCTCCCCGGCCAACCGCTCCGGACCGCGCGGCTCCAACTCCGCATCGTCGTCCAACCAGACCACCGACTCCGGCGACCGGCGCAGCGCATCCGCCACATAGCGGGAGGTCGACAGGGCGGTGGCCAATCGCTGGGCGGCGGTGCCCGAATCGCGCAGCAGTTTGAGGTACCAGTGCGTGCCACCCAGATCATCCGACAACCGCCGGAACGCGAGCAGCCCGCCGTCCGGGTCCGGCCCGTCCGCGAACCAGCCCAGCATCACCGGCAACAGCTGCCGCTGGATCGACGCCCGACGGGAGACCCCCTCGGTCAGCGCGGCGATGTGCCGGATCGCCCCGGCCGGGTCCCGGTAACCGATGGCCGCCAACCGCGCCCGGGCCGCCTCCGGTGCCAGCGACGCTTCCTCGGCGGACAACTGCGCCACCGCGGGCAGCAGCGGACGGTAGAACAGCTCCTCGTGCAGGTGCCGCACATCCCGACGGACCTGACGCCAGCGATCAGTCAACGCCTGCGCCGCATCGGTCCGCATCCCCACCGACCGACCCAACCGCCGCAGGTCGACCTCCGCGGTGGGCATCAGGTGGGTGCGCCGCAGCCGGTGCACCTGGTTGTGATGCTCCACCGCGCGCAGGAATCGGTAACACACCCCCAACTCCGCCGCGTGATCACGACCCACGTACCCGCCCTCGGCCAGCGCGGTGAGCGCGGTCAGCGTGTTGCCGGACCGGATCGACTCGTCATTGCGACCGTGCACCAGTTGGAGCAACTGGATGGTGAACTCCACATCCCGCAGCCCACCCTTGCCGAGTTTGATCTGCCGATCCGCCTCCGCCGCGGGCACGTGATCCTCCACCCGGCGACGCATCGCCTGGGCGTCGGTGACAAAGTTCTCCCGCTGCACGGCCTGCCAGACCATCGGGTTCATCGCCTCGACGTACTCGCGGCCCAGGTCGACGTCCCCGGCCAGCGGCCGCGCCTTGAGCAATGCCTGGAACTCCCAGGTCTTGGCCCACCGCTGGTAGTACTGCCGGTGCGAGTCCAGCGTGCGCACCAGCGGACCGTCCTTGCCCTCCGGTCGCAGCGCCGCGTCCACCGGCCACAGCTCCGGCTCCACGGAGGGCCCCGCGCAGGCCCGGGCCAGACCGGCGGCCAGCTTGGTCGCAGCCGCCAGCGCCTCAGCCTCCGGCGCGCCCTCGACCGGTTCGGCCACGTAGATCACGTCCACATCGGAGACGTAGTTCAGCTCCCGGCCACCGGTCTTGCCCATCCCGATCACCGCCAACCGCGCGGTGCGGCCGTGATCGGACAGCTCGGACCGTGCCACCGCCAACGCCGCCTCCAGCGCCGCCGCCGCCAGATCCGCGAGCGCCGCTCCCACCGCGGGCAGCAGGGTCAGCGGTTCGGCACTGGTCAGGTCGGTGGCGGCGATCCGCAGCAGTCGACGCCGGTACGCCCGCCGCAGCCGGTCCACCCCCTGCTCCCCCGAGGCCACCGGCATCGGGTCGTGAGGGTCCGCCCCCACCGCCCGCAGCAGTTCGGCCCGTACCTGTCCGGGATCGACGCCGGTGCCCGGAGCGGGATCGGCCAGCAGTGCCAGATCCTCCGGGTGCGCGGCCAGCTGGTCCCCGAGCGCGATGGACGCCCCCGTCACCGCGATCAACCGCCGTCGTGCAGGCGAGTCCTCCACCAGGAACGCAGTCAGCTCCGTCCCCGCCGACCCGGCGATCTTGGCCAGCGCCAACAACGCCAGATCCGGCTCCGCCGCGTCGACCAGCGCGGGCAGCACCACCTCGGCCACCCGCTCCGCGGTGGCGCCTTGGTCCGCCTCTACCCCATCCGGGTGGGCGGTCAGGACCACCGCTGCGAGCGCCGCGTCCGCCAGCAGCCGCTCCGCCCGCGCCGCGTCGTCGAACCCGGCCCTGGTCAGTCGCCCGGCCAGCGATCCCCCGCGCCGGGGTGTCGAAGCAGTCACGTCCGTCACCGTACCCACCACCCGATCCACCGCGCCCGACCGCACATCGCATCCAGCCCAGACACCCCGGACCCGAGATCAGTGCTCCCGCCCAGCTCTCCGGCCCGAATGCGGTGCTCCCGCCCCGAAGTCGTCTACCCCGCATCCGTTCTCGGCACCGCAGCACCGAACTCGGCAACGGCGCGCGACGGCACCCGAGCGCACGGCACGCGCCGCACCGTGCACGACCAGGGCGGCGGCGTCAGAGCATCGGCAGGAACCGGGTCAGCTCGTAGGGGGTGACCTGCGAGCGGTACTCCTCCCACTCCTGCTTCTTGTTCCGCAACACAAAGTCGAAGACGTGTTCGCCCAGGGTCTCCGCGACCAGCTCGGACTTCTCCATCACGGCGATGGCGTTTTCCAGCGTGGCCGGCAGCGGGTCGATGCCCATCGCCCGGCGCTCGGAGTCGGTGAGCTCCCACACGTCGTCGTCCGCACCCTCGGGCATCTGGTAGTTCTCCTCGATGCCCTTGAGCCCGGCGGCCAGCATCACCGCGAAGGCCAAGTACGGGTTGGTGGCCGAGTCGACCGCCCGGTACTCGATCCGGGCGGAGTTGGACTTGCCCGGCTTGTACATCGGCACCCGGACCAGCGCGGAGCGATTGTTGTGGCCCCAGCAGATGTATGACGGTGCCTCGGAACCGCCCCACAGCCGCTTGTAGGAGTTGGTGAACTGGTTGGTCACCGCGGTGATCTCTGCGGCGTGCTTGAGCAGGCCGGCGATGAAGGACCGCGCCACCCCGGACAGCTCCAGGTGCTCACCCGGGGCGTGGAACGCGTTGCGGTCACCCTCGAACAGCGACAGGTGGGTGTGCATCCCGGAACCCGGCTGATCGGCCAGCGGCTTGGGCATGAAGGAGGCGAACACGCCCTGCTCCAGCGCGACCTCCTTGACCACCGTCCGGAAGGTCATGATGTTGTCCGCGGTGGTCAGCGCGTCGGCGTAGCGCAGGTCGATCTCGTTCTGGCCCGGACCGGCCTCGTGGTGAGAGAACTCCACCGAGATGCCCATCGACTCCAGCATGGTGATCGCGGCCCGGCGGAAGTCGTGGGCGGTGCCGCGCGGCACGTGGTCGAAGTAGCCGCCCTGGTCCACCGGAACCAACGGCCGGCTCGGGTCGGTGGTCGGCTCGAAGAGGTAGAACTCCACCTCCGGGTGCGTGTAGAAGGTGAAGCCCTTCTCCGACGCCTTGGCCAGCGCACGCTTGAGCACGTTGCGGCTGTCCGCCAGGGAGGGCTCGCCGTCCGGGGTGAGGATGTCGCAGAACATCCGGGCGGTGCCGTGCCGTTCCCCGCGCCAGGGCAGCACCTGGAACGTGGTCGGGTCCGGCTTGGCGATCATGTCCGCCTCGTAGACCCGAGTCAGTCCCTCGATGGACGATCCGTCGAACCCGATCCCCTCCGAGAACGCCGCCTCGAGCTCGGCGGGGGCGATGGCCACCGACTTCAACGTCCCCAGCACATCGGTGAACCAGAGACGGATGAAGCGGATGTCCCGCTCCTCGACCGTGCGGAGCACGAACTCCTGCTGCCTGTCCATGCGCCCCATCCTGCACGATCCAGATTGCCGGGAGGTGACATGGGCGACGAATCGCCGGATGAAGCGACCACGGCCTGCCCGCAATAGGCTGCCGTCATGCCTCTGCGGATCGCGCTCGCCCAGATCGACACCTGTGTCGGGGACATCGACGGCAACACTCGGGCGGTGCTGGAGCACACCCGGCGGGCTGCCGAGTCCGGGGCGCGGCTGGTGGCGTTCCCGGAGATGACCGTCACCGGCTACCCCATCGAGGATCTGGCGCTGCGGGCGTCCTTCCGACGGGGTGCCGAGCGGGGCCTGGCCGCACTGGCCGCCGATCTGGTCACCGCTGGGCTGGGCGACATCACGGTGGTGCTCGGCATGGTCGGCACCGTCGGACCGGCCTCCGCTCAGGACGACAGCGCCCCGGACCGCCCGACCAACCAGGCGGTGGTGCTGCGCGAGGGCCAGATCATCGCCCGGTACGACAAGCGCCACCTGCCCAACTACGGGGTGTTCGACGAGTTCCGGATCTTCGCCCCCGGCGACCAGCCCTGCGTGGTCGAGGTGGACGGTCACCGGATCGGCCTGGTGATCTGCGAGGACATCTGGCGCGACGGCCCGGTGGAGGCGCTCACCGGTCAGGGCGTCGAGCTGCTGCTGGTGCTGAACGGTTCGCCCTTCGAGGAGGGCAAGGGGCATCAGCGTGCCGAGTTGGCTGCCCGCCGCTCCGCCCAGCTCGGTGCCCCGGTGGCCTACGTGAACATGGTCGGCGGTCAGGACGACCTGGTGTTCGACGGTGGCTCGTTCATCCTGGCCAGTGAGTCCCCGGATCTGGACGACCCGGTTCCGGTGCTGCTGGCCCGCGCGCCGCAGTTTGTCGAGCATCAGCTGATCTGGGATCTGCCCGACGGGGAGGCACCACTGGTCGCCGGTGCGATCGCCGCGCCGCTGCACCCCGATGAGGAGGTCTACCGCGCGCTGGTCACCGGCCTGGCCGGGTATGTGCGCAAGAACGGCTTCCGCAAGGTCGCGCTCGGTATGTCCGGCGGCATCGACTCCGCCCTGGTCGCCGCCATCGCCGCGGATGCCATCGGCGGGGAGAATGTCACCGGGGTCTCCATGCCGTCCCGCTGGTCGTCGGACCATTCCAAGGACGACGCCGCGGACCTCGCCCAGCGGATCGGTGCGGACTACCGGGTGCAGCCGATCAAGCCGATGGTCGATGCCTTCGAGGCCGCGATGCCCCTGGACGGGGTCGCCGCGGAGAACCTGCAGGCGCGGGTGCGCGGGATGATCCTGATGGCGATCTCCAACGCCGAGGGCCACCTGGTCCTCGCCACGGGCAACAAGACCGAGCTGGCCGTTGGCTACTCCACGATCTACGGCGACGCCGTGGGTGGCTACGCCCCGCTCAAGGATGTCGACAAATCCCGGGTCTGGGCACTGTCCCGGTGGCGGAACAACCACGCCGTCGACTCCGGTGCTATCCCGCCGATCCCGGAGAACTCGATCACCAAGCCGCCGTCCGCGGAGCTGCGCCCCGGGCAGGTCGACCAGGACTCCCTGCCGCCTTACGACCTGCTGGACCGGGTGCTGGACGCCTACGTCGAGCACGCCGAGGGCCGGGCCGAACTGCTCGAACGCGGCTTCGACCCCGAGGTGGTGGATCGGGTGCTGTCCCTGGTGGACCGAGCGGAGTGGAAGCGCCGCCAGTACCCACTCGGTCCCAAGGTCACCGCCCTAGCCTTTGGCCGCGACCGTCGACTCCCGATCACCAGTCGCTGGCGCGAGCCCATCGACACCCCGACCACCAGCACGGAGCTCTGAGATGTCCCACCTGCCCGACCCCGCCTCGACCGTCCGCCGCGTCCGCGTGCACCACCTGGCGCAGGCCAAGCAGCGCGGGGAGAAGCTGACCATGCTCACCGCCTACGACTACGCGGTGGCCCGGCTGTTCGACGAGGCCGGCATCGACATGCTGCTGGTCGGCGACTCCATCGGGAACACCATGCTCGGCCACGAGTCGCCGATCCCGGTCACCGTGGACGAGATGATCCCGCCCACCAGGGCCGTGGTCCGTGCCGCCCGCCGCGCAATGGTGGTGGCCGACCTGCCCTTCGGCTCCTACGAGTCCTCCCCCGAGCAGGCGCTGGCCACCGCGGTCCGCTATCTCAAGGAGGCCGGCGCGCATGCAGTGAAGTTGGAGGGCGGCAAGCGGTCCGCCGCGCAGATCCGGGCGCTGACCGACGCCGGCATCCCGGTGGTGGCGCACCTGGGCTTCACCCCGCAGTCGGAGAACACCCTCGGCGGCCACCGGGTGCAGGGTCGGGGCGATGAAGCGGCCGAGATCCTCTCCGAGGACGCGCTGGCCGTGCAGGAGGCCGGGGCGATCGCCGTCGTGCTGGAGATGGTCCCCGCACCGGTCGCCGCCCGGGTCACGGAGATCCTGGCCATCCCCACCATCGGGATCGGCGCCGGGCCGGAGTGCGACGGCCAGGTGTTGGTCTGGACCGACATGGCCGGGATGGGTGACTGGTCCCCGCGCTTCGCCAAGCAGTACGCCAATGTCGGGCAGCTGCTAACCGACGCCGCCCGCGCCTACGCCGACGAGGTGCGTGGTGGGCAGTTCCCGGACGAGGGGCACTCGTTCCTGGACTGAGCCCCGGGCGAGTCCGCGCGATCACCGTGCGGACTCGCCTACGCTCCACGCCATGCCCAGCCCGATGACGGACGAGCGGCGATCCCCGACCCCCGCACCCGCGACCGCCCGGTCGACCCTGCGGATCACCCGGCGTGGCCGTCTGGCACTGTCCGGGCTCGCCCTGGTCGCCCTGGTGCTGCTGATCGCGCTGACCGTGTCCCTGCTACGGCCCTCCGAGGTGACCACCGCCGGACCAGCTGCCACCGTCGACCCGGCCTGCGTCCCCACCACCGAGACCTCGCAGAACTGTTGGCCCGCCATCACCGAGGGCGACGACGACCGCATGGAACCCTCGCAGTGGGTCACCGGTCGCTTGTTGGCCGGTGACGTGCACACCGTGTTGGAGTACGTGGCCGCGCGATTCGACGCCGAGGTGGAGCCCGTTAACCCGGACAGCTCCTGGGGGTGGGCCTACCGCAGCGTGCGCGGTGAGGGCGGTGATGCCGGGGAGCTGTCCAACCACGCCTCGGGCACCTCCATCGACCTGAACGCCACCGAGCACCCGCTCGGGGAGTCCGACACCTTCACCCCAGCGCAGGTCGATGCCATCCACGCGATCCTGGCCGAGGTCGCACCGGTGGTCGCCTGGGGTGGCGACTTCGAGGGGCGAGCGGATGAGATGCACTTCGAGATCGTCGGTGACCCGGCGGCGGTGGCCGAGGTCGCGGCACGGCTGCGCGCGGGCTGAGCGGTCCCCTGAGGGTCGTAGCCGGGAATCGAACCGTGGGTGGATCTGCGGTGACCAGCGGGTTTCCTAGCCTGGTCTGCATGCACCCCCGCTCGTCCGTCCTCCCCCGCGCTCTGCTCGTCGCCATCCTGTTCGCCATGATCGCCGCGGTCAGCTGGCCGCTGCGTGGCCCGATCTACCGTGGCGTCGCCCCCGCCGTCGCCGAGTCCTCCGCGCTGTCCGCCGTGTTCTCCACGTTGGCCAGCTACGGGCTGCTGATCCTGGTGGCCACCGCGGGCATCCTCGCCCTGGTCAACCTCCTGCGGAACCGCGCGGCGTTCTGGCGACTGGTCTGCGGCGGTGTCGGCGTGGTCGTCGCCTACGCGGCAAGTGAGGGGATCAAGCTGCTGGTCACCGAGCAGCGCCCGTGCCGGGTGTGGACCGTCGACACCGCGCTAGCCTGCCCCGCCGCCGGCGACTGGTCCTGGCCGTCCAACCACTCGGTGCTCGCCGCCGCCTTCGCCACCGCATGCCTGCTGGCCGTGCGCCGGGTCGGCTGGTTCACGGTGCCGGTCGCGCTGATGATCGGGATCTCCCGGCTCGCGGTCGGCGTGCACTACCTGCACGACGGCGCCTCCGGTCTCGCACTGGGGACGGCGGTGGTCGCGGTGTCCGTCGTTGTGCTGCGCCCGGTGGTCGACCGATTGCCGCGTCGCTGGGTCGATGCACCGAGCCCCGAATCCGCCCTCGTGCGCTAGTCGTCCTCCGCCGCCCGACGCCGGTCCTCCTCGTCCCAGGCCGCCGTCCGCTGCCGGGCAGTGCTCAACGCCTCCTCCGCCGCTTCCCGGGTCGGGTACGGACCGAGCCTGCTGGACCAGGACGACTGCTTGCCCTGCTCCACCTCGCCGGTCTCCACATTGAAGTAGAAGCCCTCAGTCATCGTGACCTCCTCGTGCGTGCCTCCCTCCGTAGACTGCCAGGCATGACGCCCGTCCACCCGGGCACGGTGAGCCCGACCCGATCCGTGCCGCAGTCGATCCCGCGCCCGGAGTACGTCGGACGCCCCGGCCCCACGCCGTTCACCGGCAGCGACATTCCTGCGCCGGATGTCCTAGAGCGCATCCGGGTGGCCGCCCGGGTCGCCGCACAGGCCCTGCAGGTGGTCGGTGAGGCAGTCCGCCCCGGGATCACCACCGACGAGCTGGACCGGATCGGGCACGAGTTCCTGCTCGACCACCACGCCTATCCCTCCACCCTGGGCTACCGGGGCTTCCCCAAGTCGCTGTGCACCTCCGTCAACGAGGTGATCTGCCACGGCATCCCGGACTCCACCGTGCTGGTCGACGGCGACATCGTGAACATCGACATCACCGCGTACCTCGACGGCGTGCACGGGGACAACAACGCCACCTTCGGCGTCGGCGACATCGACGAGGAATCCGCCCTGCTGATCGAGCGCACCCGCGAGGCACTCAACCGTGGCATCAAGGCGGTCGCCCCCGGTCGGCAGATCAACGTCATCGGACGGGTGATCGAGAAGTACGCCGGACGATTCGGCTACGGCGTGGTGCGCGACTACACCGGACACGGCGTCGGCGAGGCCTTCCACTCGGGGCTGATCATCCCGCACTACGACGCCGCACCCCGCTACGACCGACTGATCGAGCCGGGCATGGTCTTCACCATCGAGCCCATGCTCAACCTCGGCACCCCCGACTGGATCATGTGGGATGACGACTGGACGGTGCTCACCGCCGACGGTCGCCGCTCCGCCCAGTTCGAGCACACCCTGCTGGTCACCGAGACCGGCACTGAGATTCTCACCCTGCCCTGATCTGCCCTGACCTGCCGATGGAGGCACTCATGAGCACGCACCCCACCACCGCATTCGGCATCGACATCGGCGGCTCCGGCATCAAGGGCGCGCCGGTCGATCTGACCACCGGCGAGTTCGCCGCCGACCGGGTCCGCATCCCCACCCCGCAGCCCGCCACCCCGGACGCGGTCGCCGCCGTCTGCGCCGAACTGGTCGGCTCCTTCGACCTGCCCGCCGACGCCGCCATCGGGGTGACCTTCCCGGCCGTGGTGCAGCACGGGGTGGCCCGCAGCGCCGCTAACGTCGACTCCTCCTGGATCGGCACCAACATCGAGACCGTGCTCGGCGAGGCGCTCGGCCGTCCGGTCCTGGCCGTCAATGACGCGGACGCCGCCGGGTACGCCGAGGCCCGCTACGGCGCGGCACGTTCCACCACCGGCGCCACCTTTGTCGCCACCCTCGGGACCGGCATCGGCACCGCGATGATCGTCGACGGCGTCCTGGTCCCCAACCTGGAGCTCGGCCACCTGGAGATCGACGGCCACGACGCCGAGACCCGCGCCTCCGATGCCGCCCGCGACCGGGACGACCTGAGCTTCGAGCAGTGGGCCGAGCGGTTGCAGCGCTACTTCGGTGTGATCGAGGACCTGTTCTGGCCGGACCTGATCGTGGTCGGCGGCGGGGTGTCCAAGCACCACGAGAAGTTCCTGCCGCTGCTGCACCTACGCGCGCCCATCGTCCCCGCCCAGTTGCGCAACGCCGCCGGGATCGTCGGAGCGGCCGCCCTGGCCGCCGCCCACGGCAAGCCGATCATCACCAGCTGACGCGTTCACCCCTCTTGCGGATGCGGCGGAGCCTCGACCGTTTTACCGTCGAGGAGTTCCCCGAGCGAAGGAGGACCCCATGGGTCTCGATGACAAGATCGCGAACGCTGCTGAGAAGGTCGCTGGGAAGGTCAAGGAGGCCACTGGACGCGCCTCCGACGACGAGCGGCTCGAGGCCGAAGGTAAGGCCGACCAGTCGAAGGCTGACCTCAAGGGTGCGGGCGAGAAGATCAAGGACGCCTTCAAGGGCTGAAACCCACGAGCGCACGCCCCGTCCTGTGTCATGCAGGACGGGGCGTTCGTCGTCTAGCGCCCCGGACGCACCCGCACTGCCGCGTTGAAGCGCGGCGACCCGTCCGGCGTGGCCTGCGGTTCCCAGCTGCCCGCCGCGACCAACCCCACCACATCCAGATGCGGCTGCACGATCTCCGACAACGGGATCGGGAAGTCCGGCGAGGTCACCAGACTCTCCGCCAGAGGAATCTTGTCCACCGTCATCACTGTGATCGTCCAGGTCAGCGTTCCCGCGCCCGACGGCAGCGGCGAGTGCACCGCCACCTGCCGCGCCCGTGCTAGCTCCGGCCCGCTCAACCGCGCGATCCGTGGCACCCCGTCGCCGTCCATCCCGTTCCCCTGTCTCCCCCCCAGGGCCACACTCCCACGACCGACACCACTCGCACCGGCGTTTCGCCCCGAGGGTTCACCCGATCTAGGTGCTACATCCCGTTCGAGCGATTCGTACACTTGTACGATGCGCGATCCGGAGCGCTGGCTCCGCACCCGAGGAGGATTCCTCCGCATCCCACCCCCGTACTGCCCGGGATGCGGTTGGGGGTGGCCGGTCACCGGCCCCTACCGACCGCGGGAAGGATCGGTCTTCTGCCGTTGCGCCACGGATCGGACGCACACGCTGTGGACGTGCACCTGCGGGGCGCTGGTCGCGGAGGGGTGCGTGGACGTGACCGGATGGCGGCGGGCGTCGGTGCCCGCGGGGGCGGGGGTGGAGCTGCGGTGGGGGTGTTGAGGCGGATGAGCTGGCCGATACGCCGGGTTCTGTTCCCCCGCGCGGTTACCCCCGCGAGGGTGACGGTCATCCATCTACGACGTACGTTGCCGCACGCCTCCAGCGACCTACCCGGGAGCTCGGGCGGGCCGCCCTCGAACGCTCCCTGTCTGGTCTTGCTCCGGGTGGGGTTTACCTAGCCGCACCGGTCACCCGGCACGCTGGTGGTCTCTTACACCACCGTTTCACCCTTACCGGCCGGGGCCGAAGCTCCGACCGGCGGTTTCATTTCTGTGGCACTGTCCCGCGGGTCACCCCGGGTGGGCGTTACCCACCACCCTGCCCTACGGAGCCCGGACGTTCCTCGGCGGATCCGAAGATCCGACGCGACCGCCTGGCCAGCTCATCCGCGTGACCCAGAGTACCCGTCTGCGGGCCCGCCTAGAATCACCCGGTGCTGATCCTGCTGCCGCCCTCCGAGGGCAAGACCGCCCCCGTCGACGGACCGCCCCTGGATCTGGCGGCGCTGAGCTCCCCCCGGCTGACCGCGCAGCGCCGCCGCACACTGTCCGCGTTGATCAAGGCCAGCCGTCGACGCGATGCAGTGGACGTGCTCGGTGTGGGGGCGACGCTGGGCGAGGAGGTGGCCCGGAACACCGCGCTGCGCACCGCCCCGACCGCGGAGGCCCGCCGGGTGTACACCGGGGTGCTCTATGCGGCGGCCGGGTTGGACACCGTGACGGACCCGGCCGCGCTCGATCAGGTGCGTACCGTGTCGGGGCTGTGGGGTTTGGTGTCGCCGGTCGATCCGATCCCGGCGTACCGGCTGTCGATGGGTGTCGATCTGCCGGGGGTCGGTCCGCTGGCGAGTGCATGGAAGCCGGTGCTGGCCGCGGAGCTGGACGGTCGCGGCGAGCTGATCGTGGATTGCCGGTCGGCGGCCTACCTGGCGGCGTGGAAGCCGGCACGGGCGGAGCAGGATCTGTGGGTGCAGGTGCGGGTGCTGCGGGAGGTGAACGGCAAGCGGACGGTCGTGTCGCACCACGCCAAGCACACCCGCGGCGTGCTGACCCGGCACCTGCTGACCCGGACCGGTGCCGCACCGACGGACCCGGAGTCACTGGCCAAGGCGGCGTGGGAGCTGGTCGGGACGGAGCTGATCGACGTGGAGCTGACGGGTCGGACGCTGTCCCTGGTCGTGGCGTGATCCGCCGATAGCATTCGGCGTCATGAGCACCACCCCGGCTTCGGCCGCCGATGTCCTGGCGATGAGCACACGGCCCAAGTTCCTGTTCTTCTGGTCCGATACTCCGGAGCCGGACGGCAGCCTGGGCCGAGGGTGCCTGAGCCAGTGGTGGGTCGCCCCCTTCGAGGTGGATGGCCAGCGGTACCTCACCGCCGAGCACTGGATGATGGCGGAGAAGGCCCGGTTGTTCGGCGACCCCGCCGCTGAGCTCGCTGCGATGGACGCGAGCCATCCGGCACTCGCGAAGGCGGCGGGTCAAACCGTGCGCGACTTCGACGAGCAGGTTTGGCAGCGCGAACGGTTCGACATCGTGGTGCGGGGCAGTGTCCACAAATTCGGGTCGGACCCCCAGCTGCGTGACTACCTGCTGGGCACCGGTGAGCGCATCCTGGTGGAGGCCAGCCCACGTGATCGGATCTGGGGGATCGGGCTCGGAGCCAAAGACCCCGCGGCCGAGGACCCCGCCCAGTGGCGAGGGCTCAACCTGCTCGGATTCGCTCTCATGGCAGCGCGGGACCAGCTACGCGGGTGAACACACCCGCGCCGACTTAGTTCCGGGACCAGCCCTCACTCGGCACCCCGACCACGGCGATCTCGTGCCGTCGGTCGTGGAACAGCCGGATGATGCTGACCGAGGCCGGTGCCACCCGCAGCTGACTCCACGACCCCGGCTGTGCGCCCATGGTGACGCCGAGCGCCGCGCGGATCGCCACAGCATGCGAGACGACGACCACGGTGCGGTCGGTGCCCGCTGCGAGCAACCCGTCGAGTGCCGCACCCACCCGGACGCCGACGTCGGCGATGGACTCGCCATTCTCCGGACGGACGGTCGCCTCGGTGTGCCAGGGCTCCAACTGCCCGGGCCAGCGGGATTCGATCTGCTCGGCGGTCAGCCCCTGCCACGCGCCGAAGTCCGCCTCCTTGAAGCCCTCGTCGATCCGCGGGCTCAGCCCGATCCGGTCCCCAATGATCCCGGCGGTCTCCTGGGTGCGGATCATCGGGGAGCAGATCAGCTCGCTGGGGAACGGGATGTCGCCCCACAGGTCGTGACCGACCCGGCAGACCAACTCCCCGGCGTCGGCGGCTTGGCGGCGACCGTGCTCGGTCAGCGACGGGCCTGGCTCGGAGGAGCCGGAGTAGCCACGGGAGACCGTCATGGAGGTCTCGCCGTGGCGGACCAGCACCACGGTGGTCGGCTGGGCATCGTCGAATCGCGGTGCGGCACCAGAGGGGCGGTGCACCCGGACGCGCGGAGTCGGATCGCCGGTCATCAGAACGCATCCTCGCCGCGCACCAGGATGCGACCGGACTCCTCGCAGTAGACCAGCTGGTCGGCGGGGGTGGCCTTGATCGCGTTCAGCTCGATGGGCGGCACCATCATCCCGGAGCCCTCGGAACGGCCGTGGCGCAGGGCGGCGACTGCGAAGCCACCGAGCTTGCCGCGCAGCCGCTCGTAGATCGCGATCAGGTTCTCCGGCAGCGGCTCGGCCATCGCGGCCCGCTGCGCGGCGACCTGCTCGGCCTCGGCGTCGACGGTCGACCAGGCGGCGTCCCGGGTGGCCAGCAGCTCGGCGCGCTGGTTGAGCAGGGCGGCATGGGCGCTGGTCAGCTCGGAGAGCGCACCCTCATGCGCCTCTAGCCGCTCCATCACCTCCAGCTCGACCTCCTCCAGGTCACCCTGGCGACGGGCCAGCGACTCGATCTCGCTCTGCAACGCCTGCAGGTCCTTGGCGGTGCCGGTGCCGGAGGCCAGCCGCTGCTCATTGCGCGCGGCGCGGTCGCGAACCTGCTGGACATCCGCCTCGGCCTTGCTCAGCTCACGCTTGAGGTCTCCGGCGGCGGTGCGGGAGGTGGCGATGGCGGCGTCCAGATCCTCGATCTGCGCGTCCAGCTCGGCGATCCGGGCCAACTCGGGCAGCGAGTTCCGGCGGTGGCGCAGCTGGTCGAGCTTGGTGTCCAGGGCCTGCAGGTCGAGCAGGCGCTGCTGGTCGGCCGGGGTGGCTGTCGTCACGGGGTGGGTCCTTCCGAAGGGCTGGGCACGCGGCCGGTCCACGGATCGGTGCGTCGGGTGCTCACGCGGGTCTCCACGGTAGTCCCCTGGGCTGCGAGATCGTCCATCAGCGCCTGAGCGGCCCCGGGCAACCACGGCCACTCGGAGGCGAAATGCGCGGTGTCGATCAGATACGGGGTGCCCTGCTCGAATTCCGCCCGCTCACGCAGCTCGGAGGCCGGGTGGTGGCGCAGGTCGCTGGTCACATACACATCAGCCCCGCTGGCCCGCACCTGATCGAAGAGCGAGTCGCCGGAGCCGCCGAGCACGGCCACGGTGCGGACCTGCGCGTCGTCGGGCCCGGAGTAGCGGATGCCCTGCGCGGTGGCGGGCAGCACGGCGGCGACCCGTTCAGCCAAGGCGCGCAAGCTGAGCGGCGGGTCCAGCTCGCCGACCCGGCCGATCCCGGTCGGTCCGTCCCACCGCGCCAACTCCAGCACATCGAAGGCCGGTTCCTCATACGGGTGGGCGGCCCGCATCGCCGCGATCACCGCCGCACGCAGTCGCCGGGGTGCCACCATCTCGACCCGGGCCTCGACCACCTGCGCGGCCTGCCCCGCGGTGCCGATGGTGGGGTGCGCGTCGTCGCTCGGCGTGAAGGTGCCCTCGCCGGTGGTGGTCCAGGCGCAGCGCCGGTACTCCCCCAGCGCCCCCGCACCGGCGGCGGACAGCGCGTCGACCAGTGCCGATGCCTGCTCCGCGGGAACGAAGACCACATGCTTGTCCAACGACTCGGCCGGTGTGGGCACCAGCGGGCGGGTGTCCACCAACCCGAGCAGGTCGGCGAGTTGGTCGGCCACCCCACCTGGTGCGGAGTCGGCGTTGGTGTGCGCGGTGTACAGCGCGCAGCCGCCGCGGATCAGCCGGTGCAGCAGCGCACCCTTGAACTCGGTGCCGGCCACCGAGTGCACCCCACGCAACAGCAGCGGGTGGTGGGTCACGATCAGGTCCGCGCCCCAGTCCAACGCCTCGTCGACGACAGTCGCCACCGGGTCGACGGCGAACAACACCTTGCGCACCGGCGCGGCCGGATCCCCCGCCACCAGCCCCACCCGGTCCCAGGATTCCGCGGTGTGCGGCGGGTACCGACGGTCCAACAGGCGGATGACCTCGGCCAGCGTCACAGTCATGCCGGTGAATCTATCGGTCAGGGCCGCAGCATCGACTTGATCGCCCGCCGCTCGTCCATCGCGGCATAGCCCTCGGCCACCTGATCGAGCGGCAGCACCAGGTCGAAGACCTTGCCCGGCGCGATCGCCCCCGACCAGACATCGGCGGACAGCTCCTCGATGTACGCCCGCACCGGTGCGACGCCGCCGACCACACCGATATTCGACCGGAACAGGGTCGACAAGGGCAGTTCCCCGCCACCGGTGGGCAGACCGACCACGCCGATCCGACCACCCGGGCGGACCGTCGCCACCGCCTGCGCCACCGACTCCTTGGTGCCCACGCACTCCAGCACCGCATCCGGTCCGACCCCGCCCAGCAGCTCCCGCACCTGCTGCGCGCCCTCGTCCCCGCGCTCGGCCACGATGTCAGTCGCCCCGAACTCGGTCGCGAGCGCCTGCCGGTCCGCGTGCCGGGACATCGCAATCACCCGCTCCGCACCCAGCCGTCGGGCCGCGATCACCCCGCACAACCCGACTGCGCCGTCGCCGACCACCGCCACCGTCGACCCGGGCCGGACCCCAGCAGTGAAGGCCGCATGGTGCCCGGTGCCCATCACATCGCTCAGGGTCAGCACCGAGCCCAGCAGCTCCTCGGACGGGGTCTCCGGCATCGCCACCAGCGTCCCGTCGGCCAGCGGCACCCGGACGTACTCACCCTGTCCGGCGTCGGTGAAGAAGCCCTCCGCATCCGTGCCACCCCAGCTGGACGACCGCTCGCAGGAGGTGTGCACACCACCCCGACAGTGCACGCAGGTGTTGTCCGAGATCGTGAACGGTGCCACCACGAACTGGCCCGGACGGATGTCCCGCACCCCGGCGCCGACCTCCTCCACCACCCCAACGAACTCGTGCCCGATCCGGCGTGGCTCGGCGGTCGGACTGATCCCCCGATAGCCCCACAGGTCGGACCCGCACACGCAGGCCGCGACCACCCGCACGATCGCGTCGGTCGGGCTGTGCAGGGTCGGGTCCGGGACCTCGTCCAGGCGGATGTCATTCGGGCCGTAGAGAAGGGTCGCTCGCACGACCGGCAGCCTACGACCGGGTCAGGTCGGCCGCGATGGCATCCGTGGCGGCCCGCAGCAGCGCGAACTGCTGCGGCCCACCGTGGCCCTCATCCGGCACGATGTGCAGCTCGCTCCCGGGCCATCGCCGGTGCAGCTCCCAGGCCGTGACCGCCGGGCCGCTCACATCCTGCCGCCCGTGGATCAGCGCCGCAGGGATCTCCGCCAGCTCCTCGACCCGGGCCAACACTGCGCGCTCCCCCGGCAGGAAGGCGTCATGCGCCCAGTAGTGCGCCACCGTCGTGGCGAAGGCCAGCCGCTGCTGCGGCTCCGCGATCCCGTCCACCGGCCCCATCAACGACACATGCGTCGCCTCCCAGCGGTCCCAGGCGTCCGCCGCGTCCTGACGCCGACCCCCCGGCAGCGTTGGATCCGTCAGCACCCGGGCGTAGGCCTCCACCACCCGCTCGCCGGCCCGTCGTGGCACCGCCGCCGCGAACCGTGCCCATTCCTCCGGGAAGATCCGCCCGACATGCTCGGTGATCCAGTCCGTTTCCGCCCGGCCGGTCGTCGTCACTGCCACCAATGCCAGTGCGTGCACCCGCTCCGGATGTGCCAGCGCGTACGCAAGCGCCAGCGTCGACCCCCAGGAGCCGCCCGTGACCACCCACCGGTCCACCCCGAGGTGCTCGCGCACCGCCTCCAGGTCCGCGACCATCCGCTGCGTGGTGTGCCGGTCGATCCGGTCCAGGTCGTCGACGATCAGCGGGCGACTGCGCCCGCAGCCGCGTTGGTCGATCCCGATCACGCGGAACCGCTCCGGGTCAAAGTGCCTGCAGTAGCCGGTGCCGCCCAGCCCGGAACCGGGACCGCCGTGCAACCACAGCGCGGGAATGCCGGTGCCGGACTCCTCCCAGTGGATCTGTACGCCGTCGTCGACGCTGAGCAATCCCGTGTCAGCCATCGGGACAGTCTAGAAAGCTGCCCTAGCCTGGTCCGATGCACGCCACAGTCCTCGACCAGATCACCCGACTCGGCGGATCGGCGGTCACCGGCCGTCTCGATCCGCTGCCAGAGGACCGCACCTTGTGGTCCGGGCTGACCGACCGTCGCGGTGGTAGCCAGGGCGGACCGGTGGTGGACGCGCTGCTCGGCGTGCGGCTGCCCGATCCCCTGCAACCCCGCCTGACTCCGACACCGTGGAGCGAGAACGGGTTGGACGCCATCCTTGACCCGGTGGCCGACACCCAGCCCGAGCTGCTGGACGAGGACGAGGTTCCGCTGGTCGACCCCCTGATGAAGCTGGTGTTCAGCGGCGGGCCGCACTGGGACCAGCCGGTGTGGGACCCCTGGGTCTTCGCGCCCTTCACCCCCGGCAGCGCGACCCACGGCGCACTCGACGGACTGACCACCGAGGATGAGCTGCGTGCACTGGTCGGCATCCCGACCGGCGAACCGGTGGAGTTCGTCATGCTCACGCGCTCCCAGGCGTACCCGACGTTCTACGTTGCCGCCGCCGCGGACCCGCACCCGGACGACCCTCGGGTGTTCGGCACCGACTTCACCGAGTTCTTCTCCGGAGCACTGGACTCCGAGGGCACGCTGTCCGAGTTCCTGGCGGGGTTCGCCACCGCCGCCGAGTTCCGGGAGCAGCTGATCGCCGCGGGCTGCCGCTGACCCGCCCAGCCCAACACGCCAATTCGCCTGAACCGCCACACAATGGGCGAATGTGTGGCCGCTACGCGCAGACCCGCGCCGACGATGCCCTGGAACGCGATCTGAGGGTCGACCGGATCCTCGGCGAGCCCCGCGCGCCATCCTGGAACGTCGCCCCCACCCAGGACGTCCCCGTCGTCCTGGAACGCCGGGAGGACGACGGCATCCGGCGCCAGCTGCGCAGCGCCCACTGGGGCCTGGTCCCCTCCTGGGCGAGGGACATCAGCATCGGATCGCGGATGATCAACGCCCGCTCCGAGACCCTGCTGGAGAAGCCCGCCTTCCGGAAGGCCGCCGCCCAGCGCCGCGCCCTCGTCCCGATGGACGGCTACTACGAATGGCAGCCGAATGAGCGCGGCCCCAAGACCCCGTTCTACCTGCACGCCGATCAGCCACTGGCCGCCGCGGGTCTCTACGAACTCTGGCGCGACCACAGCAAGGACGCCGACGACCCCACCCGGTGGCTCTGGTCGGTCACGATCATCACCCGCCCCGCCGCCGACTCCCTGGGCCACATCCACGACCGCTGCCCGATCCTGCTGCCCGCCGACCGCTGGGACGACTGGCTCAGCCCGGCGATCACCGCCCCGGATGAGGTGGGCGCGCTGATCGCGCATGTGCCGGAGCCACGCCTGGTGCCGCGGGAGGTCGGGCGGGCGGTGGGGAATGTGGCCAATGACGGACCGGAGCTGATCACTCCGGCAGGCTGAAGTCCCGCCCCGACGACGGCCCGTTCCGGTCCAGATACCGGTCCCGGTCCGCCGGGGTGATGTCCCGGATCACCCGGCAGGGCACTCCCCCGGCCACCACATCGGCGGGGATGTCCTGGGTGACCACGCTGCCCGCACCGATCACTGTGCGCGGCCCGATGGTCACGCCCGGGCAGATGACCACATTCGCACCGATCCACACGTAGTCCCCGATGGTGATCGGCAGCGCGCACTCGAGCAGCTCGTCCATCCGCTGCACCGGGTCGATGGGGTGCGAGGCGGCGGACAGGGTCACCCGCGGACCGATCGCGACCTTGGAGCCGATGGTGATCGGCGCGGTGTCCAGTGCCACCAGGTCCAGGTTGATGAAGGTGCCCTCACCGACAGTGATGTTGCTGCCGTAATCGCAGCGCAGCGGCGGCTCGATCCAGCACCCGTCGCCCACGTTGCCGAACAGCTCGCCCAGAATGCGGGTGCGTTCGGTGAAATCTTCCGGTTCTACGGCATTGAACTCGCGACACAGGCGCTGCGCGCGGGCTCGGGCGGCAACCAGTTCGGGGTCCAGGGACAGATAGGTGTACCCGGCGACCATCCGCTGCTGCTCGGTCATCGACGGGTCGGGGGTCACGGGCATCGGTGCTCCTGGGGTCGCGGTCGGCAGTGACCGGCGGCTCGGTCGGACAGCACATCCTCCCAGTCGGTCAGATTCATCGGGAGGGGATCACTCGTTGCCCACCGTCGTCCACCCGCAACGCCTGGTCGTCCCGGAGCAGCAACAGCCGGTGCGCGGAGCCGTACTGCGCCACGGTACGTGCGATCAGCTCCGGGGGGTAGGGCGGCAGCTGCCCGTCGGCGTGCGGCAGCACCACGTCGGAGATCAGCCCCAGGCCGGTGAGGTCGGTCAGTTCCGGTGCCTCGCTCGGGTCGTCCATCAGGGAGATTGCCTCAATGCTCGGACCCGTGACGACGGACCCGGCGCTGAGCCCGATGTAGGGCAGCCCGGCGCGCACTCGGTCCGTGATCACCCGGTCCAAGCCGGTCCGGCGCAGGTGATCCACCAGCACGAAGATGTTCCCGCCGGCGACGTAGAGCACGTCGATTTCTGGCAGCTGGTCCCCCACGTCGATCACCGGGTGCCCGAGCGCCTCGATCCGGGCCCGTTCCTCCGCAGCGAAGGGCATCCCGACACCGGCGGCTCCCAGGTAGCCGATCCGAGGATGCTCCGGCGCGGTCTCCTTGAGGAATGCCGGGACCGCGCCAGGGCCGAGGGACAGCAGCAGAAGGTTCATGCAGGTCACGCTAGATCCGACCACCGACACGACACCCACACGTTCTCACGCGCCCGAATCGCCGGAATACCACGTAGGCTGGGGCAGCATCCGAACGACGAGCACGTCCGCTCACGCCGCGGCTGGGAAGCCCACCGACACCACGTTCGGAGCCCGATGACCACGGACACCCTGCCCCCGCGCCCGCGCCAGAACGCCGTCACCGGCAGCTACCAGGAACTCTCCCGGCAGATCCGCGAGGCAGGGCTGCTGGGCCGGACCCGGGGCTTCTATCTGACGTTGATCTGCGGGCTCGGCCTGGCGCTGGCCGGTCTGATCGCTGGGGCCGTGCTGCTCGGCGGCTCATGGTTCCAGCTGCTGATCGCCGGCGCAGCCGGGATCGTCCTGACCCAGATGGCCTTCGTCGCGCATGAGGCCTCGCACCGCCAGGTCTTCGACTCCGGCCCGGCCAACGACCGTCTGGGCCGAATCCTGGCGAACGGGGTCGTCGGTATCAGCCACTCCTGGTGGATGACCAAGCACTCCCGGCACCACGCCAACCCCAACCGCAAGGGCAAGGACCCGGACATCGCACCGGACACCATCGTGTTCCTCCCGGAGGACGCGGCACAGCAGAACCGGGTGATGGCGGCGCTGACCCGGGTGCAGGGATGGGCGTTCTTCCCGCTGCTCACACTGGAGGGGCTGAACCTGCACGTGACGTCGATCCGGACGCTGTGGGCGGCCGACCGCAGCCGACAGCGCACCCTTGAACTACTGATCCTGGCGCTGCGCCTGACCATCTATCCGGCCCTGGTGTTCTGGCTGCTCCCGGTGGGGATGGCCTTCGCGTTCCTGGGCGTGCAGCTGGCGGTGTTCGGCGTGTACATGGGTGCGTCCTTCGCGCCGAACCACAAGGGCATGGCGATCATCCCGGAGGACAGCAAGCTGGACTTTCTCAGCAAGCAGGTGCTGACCTCGCGCAACATCACCGGGCGCGGGATGAGTGCGCTGATGGGCGGGCTGAACTACCAAATCGAGCACCACTTGTTCCCGAGCATGCCCCGCCCGCATCTGGCCCGGGCACGACGACTGGTCCGCGCGCACTGCTCCCGCACCGGCGTGCCGTACACCGAGACGACGCTACTGCGGTCCTACGCCATCGTGGTGCGCTACCTCAACGAGGTCGGACTGTCAGCGCGCGATCCCTTCGACTGCCCGATGGTGCGGCGGTTCCGCCAGGTCTGAGCGGGGCCTATGGACCGACGACGGCGTGGCCATCGATGCGAGATGGTCGCGGAAGCGCCGAACCGGTCAGCGACCGGCCGGGCGCGCCCCGCTGCGCCGACGACGGCGAGGGTGGCGACGGGCAGGTGCCGGCACATCCAGCGCGGAGCGCGCTACCGACCAGGACGGGGTGCTCAGCACCGGCCGGGCGATCCGGTCGGTGACGTGGTGCATCCCGTCAGCGTCGGTGGACATCGTCCCGGCGAACTCGCCGCCGAGGGTGGCGACCCACAGGTCGTCGTCGGCCTGGCGCCAGACGACCCGCAGCGGTGCGGATCCGAGCGCAGGCAGGGTGGGAACAGGGCTGTACTGCAGGGTAATGATGACTTCTCTCCGGTCCGCGCCTTCGGCTGCAGACGATGGTGCATGGGGTGGCCCGCGATGTCGCGTGACCGGGCTGCGACGCCCGATGCCACCGTGGCGGGGAAACGCCCCGCACGTACGTGTGTTCGACCACTCTACCCGATCCTGCGAACGGCCCGCATCGTACGCCGCGATAAAGTCGCACCGTGATCGAGATCCTCAGCCCCGCCGAATTCCCCCGTGCCCGCGCCACCGGCGCCCTGGTCGCACGAATCCTGCAGACCATGAAGCAGCGGGCCGTCGCCGGGACCAACCTGCTGGAGATCGACCGGTGGACGCGGGAGATGATCGAGGAGGCGGGTGCCGTCTCCTGCTATGTCGACTACGCACCGTCCTTCGGTGACGGCCCCTTCGGGCACCACATCTGCACCTCGGTGAACGATGCCGTCCTGCACGGCAAGCCCCGCGACTACCGACTGGCCGCCGGCGACCTGCTCACCCTGGACCTGGCGGTGTCGTTGGACGGCATCGTGGCCGACTCGGCGATCAGTTTTGTGGTCGGTGGGGGCGGGTCCGCGCAGGACCTCGACATGATCGAGACCACGCAGCGCGCCCTGGCCGCTGGGATCGAGGCAGCCCGCCCCGGTGCGAAGGTCGGCGACATCTCGCATGCCATCGGTCAGGTGCTGCGCGGCGCGGGCTACCCGGTCAACATGGACTTCGGCGGGCACGGCGTGGGGTCGACCATGCACCAGGACCCGCACATCTCCAACGACGGACGCCCTGGCCGCGGCTACACGCTGCGCCCCGGACTGCTGCTGGCCATCGAGCCGTGGATCATGGCGGACACCGACGAGCTGGTCACCGACACCGACGGCTGGACGCTGCTCAGCGCAACCGGCGCGCGGACGGCGCACAGTGAGCACACAGTGCTGATCACCGAGGACGGCGCGGAGGTCCTGACCCGCGCGGAGTAGCCCTCCGACCTTCGCCGCCGACCTGTTCTCCTCGGTCCTCGACGCACAGCCGACCCAGTGGGTCGGGCAACAGCCGTCACTCGGTCATCCGTCAGGAGCAGGCAAAGGTCGCTTCGAGCTCCTGGTGGGGGGCGGGACTCACCGGTGTGAGTGAGGGTGAACCGGCGCAAGGCGCGGGTGCAGGCGACATCGAGCAGGCCGCGGTCGGTCTCGGCACAGTACCTATCAGCGTCCAGATCGACCACGATCACCTGCCGAACTCCAGGCCCTTCGCGGTCCGGATCCCCAGCACACTCACCTCGGCGGACCGCCGGTCGATCTCCCCCACGCCGGGTGATCGTGAACTTCAGCCCCCTCGGTGGCTCGGACGCCCACCTTGAGATCATCATTGCAGTGATCAAAACCTGTCGACCTGACCATCACCTACGATGCGGCCGATGGCACCCTCCGTGACGGTGACTCAGGCACGATGTGCGATACAAAGAGCACGCCCTACTGCCAGGACGCGGTCTTTCACGACTGCCCAACAGTCACCGGTGATCGGTGCATCGCAATACCGGGCGGCAAGGTTGCAGAGGGCCTATAGCGCGTCTGGGTCGACCGCACGAGTGGGCAACAGCCCGGTTGTCAGGCGGCGAGTGCGGTCCAAATGGTCGCGCTCGCCTCGTACTCGATGGGTGTCAGGCGGCCAAGACGATGGTTATAGACGGAGGAGATGCCGATGCCGCCCCAGGAACGAGACCAGACAGTCGGGGCCGAGGCTGATGCCGAGCATCCCGGCACCAGCCCCAGCGGCGCTAGTTAGGCACCTGGCTGGTGCCGAGACATCCGGTCGGCGCGCATACGCTCGCCGGTCCACTGGTCGGCAAAGTGCCTGCCCTCCATGAGGTCGAGGAACAGCCCGACG
The DNA here is from genome assembly GCF_040685135.1 of Cellulomonas sp. NPDC089187. NCBI lineage: Bacteria > Bacillati > Actinomycetota > Actinomycetes > Micrococcales > Cellulomonadaceae > Cellulomonas > Cellulomonas sp. NPDC089187. The sequence goes on from NZ_JBFBHI010000001.1 coordinate 622,921, forward strand.
TTCGACTCATCGAACACGAACGTGTCGCCCTCAAGCAGATCGGCGGGATCGTTGCCCATTTCCTTGAGCTGCTGGCGCACGCTCGCCGGGGTCGGCTTGATCTGCGCGATCCTCTCGGAGAGCGCTCGCAGGCGAACCGCGTAGCTGATCCGCTTCGTTGCAACCGCCTGAAGCGAAGCAACGGCGTCCGGTCCGAGCACGATCAGGTCCTCAAGAGTATCGGCGACTTCCTCGATGTTCGCCGGTGCATCTGCGAGGGCAACTTTCACGTCATTGAACAGTTGCTCGAACGCCGCCTTGCGCAGAACGAAGACCTCCTGTGCGCCGATGACGAGGTCGACGTGCGCACGGAGACTGACCAGGGGCGGTGTCGCGAGCTTTAGCTTGTCCGCGCCGAACAGGCTGACCTTGAAGCCAGCAGCGGCACGCACGGGGTCGTCCTTCGTCACGAACGTGACGGTGCCGCCCCCCTGAAGGTCGAACACAAGCCCATAGAACACGAAAGCGGAATGGTCGCTGAGGTCGACCGGCGGGATCTTGTCGAGCAGGTCCGGCTCGGCGGTCGCGGAGAGCATCGCGGCGGAGTCGGCCGTGCCGTCGACCTGGCCGCGCTTGGGCTTGCGGGCGGGCAACCCGTCGACTGGGATCCGGAAGAACTCCTCCCTGGTCGTCAGACTTGCGCTCGGTTCGTACTGCCGCGACTCACCATCGACGAGCCTGGCCATGGCACCGCGGGCGATGTCCCGGATGTCGTTGACGACACCCTTGTGGAGCGGAACCCGCCCCGCCCTAATCGATCCCTTTTCGCGCCATCCCAGGATCAGGCGCGGGTCGGTGTCCCAGCGGACGGGCGGCACAGAATTGGACGGCACTCGTTCCTCCATGTGACGAAAAACCGGCTGCTGTCAATCACGGACGACGGACGCGTCCAGGAAATCTGTGACCCGTACCGACTCACCAGAACGCAGCGCACGGCGACTGATGACGAGAACCCGATTGGCCCCCATCGTAGCTTCGGTCACACGATAGCCAAGAACGTAGAGAGTGGGGTTCACCAAGGCCAGATCGGATCGAACATAAACGACAAGCGCGACAACGAAGAAAACGCCGTAAGCGACCCAATCGCCCCAAACGGCGGGCGTCGTCGAAACGAACGGGAGAAGATACGTCGCCAGATAGCTCGAGACAGCAGAGCCTTGACTCTGCACGTCGTAGATCTTCACCTCACGGTCGGTCAGGTGCCGCTGGCGTCGCAGGGCAAACCAGGCAAGGGTGGTGAAGAGACCCCAAGCGCCCACCCAGATCGCCGCTGCGACCCGGTTCGGCCACGCCCGCAACCCGATGATCAAGAACAGCGGGGCGTAGGACACGAAGAACAGCCAGACACGGACGACCGTCGCCGCGTTGCGCGACTTCCAGCGGATGAACGACTCGAAGGACCGGCTCACTTCGACACCTGCAAAGAGCCGCGCCGGTACCTCATCGCGACGAGACGTCGCGCTGCTGGGTCGTGGAAGCGGCTCGACTGATTCATGTCGTTGACCGTACCGGCGGGGTCCGACATTGTCGGGATGGTTCGTCACAACACTAGCCGGTGGTCGCGTCGAGATGGTGAGGGCGAGGACCGGAGCTGTCCGGGACCACCACTTGCTGGGGCACGTGCCTACGGCTCGACACGCAAAGTCCCGCCGCGTGGTTGAGCAAGGCCTGAACTCCGGACCCGTCACCGCGGTCCTGGCGAGGCACACCGTGCGTGCGGGATGCTCTGGCAAGGTACGACCCAGCGGGATCTCCCGCAGGTACCGGGCGAGCCTGCGCACCGGTGAGCCGGTGCTGCACGACGCTGGCTGCGGACGGCTAGTAGCGGGAGGCACGTTCGCTAGCCTCGTAGTCGCTCAACGGGTCGTCCGGGTCCTACCCGCGGCATTCGACCTCCATGCCCGGTGCGTGCGCGCGATCACGGCTGGTCATGTTCTCGGCGAGATCAAACCGGCCGCGCGGCAGGCCGGTGCTAACAGCCCGACCTAAACTTCGCCAACCCTGCTCCTCTGACCACCACGGCCAACGGACCGACTGGCTAGCGCCGATGACCGACCAAGTAACGTAAAGACGACACCCAAGCATAATCATGGGCCGACAAAGTCTAGGCCGAAGGTCCCAATGACGAAGCCCGCCGGATAGAACCCCATAGTCGATTAGACAAAGAGACTCGTTCGCTCATGACGAACAAGCCCTAGGTGGGCCCGGCCGGTCTCGAACCGACGACCTCCGCGGTGTAAACGCGGCGCTCTGACCAACTGAGCTACAGGCCCCTGCGTGTGGTGCGTCAGCCTACCGGTGACCTCAGCCCCTGCAGTACATGCCACCCCACGTGACGATGCAGGCGACCAGCGTGTAGACCATCACGCAGCTCGCCAGGAGGACCACGCCGAGCCCCAGGCCAAAGACCGTCCAGTACGGCCAGCGATGACCGACGGCGATACGCGCGATCCGTGTCGCCAACATGATCGCCACCACCAGCAAGGCGACCAACCCACCCCCGAGCACCGCCCAGATCCGAAAGTGCCGGGTGGCGTCATGTGTGAGGAGCAGCGCCGCGATCCCCCCGACGGCAGCCAGGCTCAGACCGATGGTCCAGCCGAAGAGCGCCCGGGGTGGTTCGGGCGGGCGCACGACCCACCCCACCCGCGGGTCGAATACCGGTGGGCCGGGTAGCCCGGGTGGAGCAGCCATCCCGCCACCGTAGGGGCGCAACGCTGCGGACTGACGCGATTGAGTAGTCGAGTGCGCTGATCAGGTCGATGGGACGAGCACACCGGGGTCGTCCTCACGCCCACCCGGGTGAAGATCCGCAGCCTGCGCTCAGCGGAAATCCACCGAGCCCACTGATGGCAGGCTCGCCGCAGCCTGGAGGTACACCTCAGGGTCACGCCCCACACCGGCCGGGGACAGTGTCCGCCACCGCATCACGCCCTCGGTGTCCAGCAGAAAACTCCCCCGCCTGGCGTAACCCTGCTCCTCATCGAGGACGCCGAACGCCCGGGCGGCGGCCCCGTGTGGCCAGAAGTCGGACAGCAGCGGGAAGTCGAAGCTCTCGCGCTCCGCCCACGCGCGCAGGGTCGGCACCGGGTCGCAGGACACCGCGCAGACATCGACCCGCTCGCGCAGCTCCGGCAACACCGTGTTCAGTCGGGCCAGCTCGTCGCCGCACACCGGGGAGAACGCGAAGGGCACGAACACCACCAGCGTCGGTCGACCGCCCGGCCCGCCGAGCGTGACCGGCCGGCCGGTGTGCTCGGTGAGCTGCACCGACGGGGTCGAGTTGCCGACCGCGAGCATCCCGGGCGTGTCGTCCGAGACGTCCCGGTCACTCATCGTCGGATCAGCGACCGCGACCGCGCGACCCCATCCGGGTCGCCGACCAGTCGTCGGCGATGGAGAAGGTGCTGGTCGCGTGCAGGCCCGCGGTGGTGCCGGCCTCCTGGATGTCGTCGTGACCGACGTGCCCAGTCCGGCCCGGCTTGGGGGTGAACACCCAGATCTGACCGCCGTCGTCCAGCACGGTCAGGGCGTCCACCAGGGTGTCGGCGAGGTCGCCGTCATCGTCCCGGTGCCAGATGATCACGCCGTCGACCACGTCGTCATAGTCCTCGTCGACGAGTTCGGCCCCGGTGATCTCCTCCACCCCGGAGCGCAGCGCCTCGTCCACGTCGTCGTCGTAACCGAACTCCTGCACCACCTGTCCGGTGGTGAATCCGAGTCGGCTAGCCCCCTGAGGGGCGTCGCCCGTGCTGGTCGCCACGTCCCGCCTGTTCCTTCCGTCCGCCACCGCCTCTGATAGGCGGTGCACTCGATCGATCACCGAACGGTAGCCCACCTGGCCCCTGTGGCGCGTGGTGGCCACCCGGGTTGGGGACGACGGACCCATCGGAGCGACCTGTGGATAAACGTGATCAGCACCACCCCGGATCAGGGCGATTGTCACGGACGTCACGCCCCAGGTCGTCCGGTAAGGAAGACTTTCGACCCAGGGACGGAACAGAATGGGTTCCACCCGCGCACCTGTCGTCCACCGACGACTCCGCTGTGAGCGCGGGCCGAGATGCGCATCGGGGCCAACCGGGCCGCGGGCGCGCGGAGAGGCAAGGAGCACTGGTGGCTTCCAACGACGGGCGCGGGCCGCTCATCAACGGCCTGCTGAGCCAGGTACCGGATGTCGACCCCGAGGAGACGGCCGAATGGGTCGAGTCCATCGAGGGCCTGATCGACGACAAGGGCGGGCCGCGGGCGCGGTACGTGCTGCTGAACATGCTGAAGCGGGCGCGTGAGCGCAACGTCAGCATCCCTCAGGAGCTGAACACCCCCTACGTGAACACCATCGGTGTGCACGACGAGCCTTACTTCCCGGGCGACGAGGTCCTGGAGCGCAAGTACCGGTCGTGGAACCGGTGGAACGCCGCGGTGATGGTGACCCGGGCCCAGCGTCCCGGTGTCGCGGTCGGCGGGCACATCTCCTCCTACGCGTCGGTGTCGACCCTGTACGAGGTCGGCCTGAACCACTTCTTCCGCGGCAAGGACCACCCGGGCGGCGGTGACCAGGTCTACTTCCAGGGTCATGCCTCCCCCGGTGTCTACTCCCGCGCCTACCTGGAGGGTCGCCTGACCGAGCACCAGCTCGACGGCTTCCGCCAGGAGATGTCACACCCGGGCGGCGGCCTGCCGTCGTACCCGCACCCGCGTCTGATGCCGGACTTCTGGGAGTTCCCGACCGTGTCGATGGGCCTGGGCCCGGCGTCGGCGATCTACCAGGCGTGGACCAACCGCTACCTGCACCTGCGCGGCATCAAGGACACCAGCCAGCAGGACGTCTGGGCGTTCCTCGGCGACGGCGAGATGGATGAGCCGGAGTCCCGCGGCATGCTGCAGCTGGCCGCTCAGCAGCAGCTGGACAACCTGACGTTCGTGGTGAACTGCAACCTGCAGCGTCTCGACGGTCCGGTGCGCGGCAACGGCAAGATCATCCAGGAGCTGGAGGCCCAGTTCCGTGGCGCGGGCTGGAACGTCATCAAGGTGATCTGGGGCCGCGAGTGGGATGCCCTGCTCAACGCTGACAAGGACCGCGCGCTGGTCCACCTGATGGGCGAGACCCCGGACGGCGACTACCAGACCTACCGTGCGGAGAGCGGCGCATTCATCCGCGAGCACTTCTTCGGTCGGGACCCGCGCACCAAGGCGCTGGTCGAGAAGATGACCGACGACGAGATCTGGGCGATGAAGCGCGGTGGGCACGACTACCGCAAGATCTTCGCCGCGTACAAGGCCGCCCGGGAGCACACCGGTCAGCCGACCGTGATCCTGGCGCACACCGTCAAGGGCTACGGCCTGGGCTCGGGCTTCGCCGGCCGCAACGCGACCCACCAGATGAAGAAGCTCAAGGCCGACGAGCTGAAGACCCTGCGCGACTCGCTGCACATCCCGATCACAGACGAGCAGATCGACGAGAACCCGTACCTGCCGCCGTACTACCACCCCGGTCAGGACGACCCGGCGATCCAGTACATGCAGGAGCGTCGTCGTGCGCTGGGCGGCTACGTGCCGGAGCGCCGGAGCAAGCACACCGCGCTGACCCTCCCGGGCGAGAAGGCCTACGAGCTGCTGAAGAAGGGCTCGGGCACCCAGGAGGTCGCCACCACCATGGCGCTGGTCCGGCTGTTCAAGGACCTGGTCAAGGACAAGGAGTTCGGCAAGCGACTGGTTCCGGTGATCCCGGACGAGGCCCGCACCTTCGGCCTGGACTCGATCTTCCCGAGCGCCAAGATCTTCAACACGAACGGTCAGAACTACCTGGCCGTGGACCGCGACCTCATGCTCTCCTACAAGGAGTCCGAGTCCGGCCAGATCATGCACACCGGCATCAATGAGGCCGGTTCCGCGGCGGCATTCCAGTCGGTGGGCACGTCCTACGCCACCCACGGCGAGCCGCTGATCCCGTTCTACTTCTACTACTCGATGTTCGGGTTCCAGCGGACGGCCGACCAGTTCTGGGCGGCCGGTGACCAGATGGCCCGCGGGTTCCTGATCGGTGCCACCGCCGGTCGGACCACGCTGACCGGTGAGGGCCTGCAGCACGCCGACGGCCACTCCCCGCTGATCGCCGGGACCATGCCGCATGTCGTGCACTACGACCCGGCCTACGGCTACGAGATCCGGCACATCGTCCGCGACGGCATCCAGCGGATGTACGGCGAGGACGACCCGCGCGACCCGGACGTCCTGTACTACCTCACGGTGTACAACGAGCCGATCGTGCAGCCGGCCGAGCCGGAGAACGTCGACATCGACGGCATTCTCAAGGGCATCTACCTGCTGTCCCCGGCCGACGGCGAGGGCGTTAAGGCGCAGATTCTCGCCTCCGGTGTGGCAGTGCCGTGGGCGTTGGAGGCCAAGAAGCTGCTCGCCGAGGACTGGGGCGTGGACGCCGCAGTCTGGTCGGTCACCAGCTGGTCCGAGCTGCGTCGTGAGGCCCTGGCCGCCGACCAGCACGCGTTCCTCAACCCGGGTGAGGAGGCTCAGGCTCCGTACCTGACCCGCAAGCTCCAGGGTGCGGAGGGCCCGTTCGTGGCCACCACGGACTACGACCACCTGGTCGCCGACCAGGTCCGCGAGTGGATCCCCGGTCGCTACGCCACGCTGGGCGCGGACGGCTTCGGCTTCTCCGACACCCGAGCGGCGGCCCGTCGGCACTTCAAGATCGACGGTCCGTCCACGGTGGTCCGGGTGCTGCAGCAGCTGGCCCGCGAGGGCAAGGTCGCCGCGGACGCTCCGGCCCGCGCGATCGAGCAGTACCGCCTGCACGACGTGAACGCCGGCACCTCCGGCAACGCGGGCGGCGACGCCTGACCGGCTGAGTCCCCGCAGCAGAAGGCCCCGCATCCGATCCTGGATGCGGGGCCTTCTCACGGAATCAGGCCCCCGGCTGCTCCGCCCGGGCCACCAGCGCCGCCAGCTCCTCGCGCATCGCAGTGGTCCGCGACGGATGCGGGGCCAGCTCCAACGAGGCCAGATGCTGCTTGGCGTCCAACGGCCGATCGGCCTGCACCGCCGCCAGCACCAGCTCGCGGCCCACAGCCGGATCATGCTCGCGCGGGTGCCAGTGTCCGGTGCCGAGGTTCAGCGCCTCGACCGGCAGCCCGGCCTCGCGCAGCAGCTGCAATCCGGCAAGCAGCGCCTTGCCCGAGGGATCGCGCTCGGCGGCGGTGGTCAGTCGACGCAGAGTGCCCTCCAGGTCGTCACGCACCGAGAGTCGCGCCACCTCGACCAGCGGATACCAGGCCCGAGGGTTGCCGGACAGCTCCTCGCCGAGCGCCCACACCGCCAGATCCGCCGCACGCTGGCGTTCGGCCTGCGCGGCCAGGATCGCGTCCGGCGTGCTGCCGCCGTCGATTCCCTCCGGACCGGTGTCCTCGGCGTCGGCGGTCAACGGGTCGTCATCGGTGCTGGTCACCGCGTGGCGGCGCACGATCTCGGCCAGCGCGGCGAAGGCGCGCTCGTCATTGGGGTCATCACCGAGGGCGGCACGCAGGGCGTCCTCCTGCGGCAGATCGCCGTGTCGACTCGAGCTCGGACGCCGGGCACCGACCCGGGATGCGGACACGGGGCGGCCGAGCAGCCGGCGGAGTCGGGGCAGCAGAGCCATGACGCGACACTAGCGTCAGTCGACCATCCTGGCCGGGCGACGGGGGTGCACACCGGCGCAGTCGCCTGGCTCCTTTGTGGACTGTCCACAATCGACCCGTATGCTCGCCCCCATGCCTGACTCCGTCCGACCCCCCAGTGCCGGCGATGCCGAGGCCGGGGTCTCCCCCGCGCGCAACCGCACCCGTGCCGGACGGATCGCCACCGCCCCCGACGCGTCCAACGGTGAGACGCTGCGCCGGGTCCGGGAGGGCTCAGGCATGTTGGCCGCCGCGGCCATGCACCGCCTCGACGACGACCTGGACTGGTACCGCTCCCTGCCCGCCGATGACCGGTCCTGGGTCGGACTGGTCGCCCAGGCGGGCATCACCGCCTTCGTCACCTGGTTCGCCGACCCGTCCAAACCGCCGCATGGTGTGGGCGAGATCTTTGCCACCGCTCCCCCGGAGCTGACCCGGTCGATCTCCCTGCAGCACACGTTGCAGCTGGTGCGCGTGGTGGTCGACGTGGTGGAGGCGCACGCGGACAAACTGGCCGCCCCGGGTGCCGAACGTGATCTGTTGGAGGCCGTGCTGCGCTACTCCCGCGAGGTGGCGTTCTCCGCGGCGGAGGTCTACGCCCGCGCCGCAGAGATGCGCGGCGCATGGGATGCCCGGTTGGAGGCGCTGGTGGTCGACGCGCTGCTGCGCGGGGACGTCGACGACTCACTGCGCTCGCGCACCGCGGCGCTGGGGTGGAGCGGACGCGGGCACACGATGGTGGTGGTCGGCACCACCGGCGAGGCCCTGGACGATGTGCGCACCTCCGAGCTGCGCCGAGCCACCCGCCGTGCCGCGGACGACACGCTGGTGGGCATCCAGGGCGAGCGCCTGGTGATCTTCCTGGGCGGCAACGGTGACCTGCGCGCCGCCGCCGACTCTCTGCTGCCCCGATTTGGCCCGGGCCCGGTGATCTACGGCCCGCTGGGCGACGACCTGGCGGACGCAGCCCGGTCGGCCCGGTCGGCGCTGGCCGGTCTGGCGGCGGTGTCGGCTTGGCCGCAGGCCCCGCGCCCGGTCGCGGCCAACGACCTGCTGCCGGAGCGGGTGCTGGTCGGCGATGCCGCTGCCCGGGGCGTGCTGATCGAGCAGGCGTACCTGCCGCTGCTGGCCAGCACCGGATCACTGCTGGAGACGCTCGGGGCATACGTCGGTGCGGGCCGCTCCCTGGAGGCAGCCGCCCGCACGCTGTACGTGCACCCCAACACCGTGCGCTACCGCCTGCGCAGGGTCGCCGAGGTCACCGGATGGGACCCCCTGGACCCGCGCGAGGCCTTCGTGCTGCAGACCGCCCTGGCCGTGGGCCGCCTGGACCACCACCCGAGTTGACCCCTGGTGCCCGAGTTCGGCCCTGTGCACGCCGCGCACCCCCGGCCCCGCGCACGCCGCGCACTCTCGCGCCAGGTCCGAGTTCGACCCGGCCGCGTCGAGTTCGATCGCTGCGCATCCGAACTCGGCACCGGAGCACCGAACTCGGCACCACCGGCCCGGGTTTGTGGGACGCACACAATCCCCCGCCAGCAGGTTGGTGCGGGTCGTGTGGCCCCGGATCGGGGCGGACCGGGCAGAGTGGTCGGGTGCTTGCGATCGTCTGCCCGGGACAGGGCGCCCAGACCCCCGGCATGCTCAGCCCCTGGCTGGAGCTGCCCGGCACCGCTGACCGACTGGCCGCCTTCTCCGAGGCCGCCGGGATCGACCTGACCGTCCACGGGACCACGTCGGACGCGGACACGATCCGGGACACCGCGGTGGCGCAGCCGCTGATCGTGTCGGCGTCGCTGCTGGCGCTGCGGGCCTTGGAGGACCTGATCGCGGCCGAGCCGATCCCCGGGCAGCAACGCGCGGACGGTGCGCCGCTGGCCGAGGTCACCGCCGGACACTCGGTGGGCGAGTTCGCCGCGGCCGCAGTGGCCGGGGTGTTCACCGACGCCGGTGCGGTCGGCCTGGTCGCCCAGCGCGCCCGGTTCATGGCCGAGGCCGCCGCCGCACAGCCGTCCGGAATGACCGCGGTGCTGCGCGGTGCGCCGGAGGAGGTCACCGCCGCCATCGAGGCCGCTGGATTGTGGCCCGCCAACATCAACGGTGGGGGCCAGATCGTCGCCGCCGGTGCCCTGGATGCGATCGCCGCCTTCGCGCAGAACCCGCCGGCCGGGACCCGTGTGGTGCCGTTGCAGGTCGCGGGCGCGTTCCACACCCCGTTCATGCAGTCCGCGCTGGACTCGTTTGCCACGGTGGCCGCCGACTGGCCGCATGCCGCGCCACGCACCCGCCTGCTGACCAACGCCGACGGCTCGGTCTACGCCGACGACGCCGATGTGGTGGGCACGCTGGTCCGGCAGATCGCCGCGCCGGTCCGCTGGGACCTGTGCCAGTCGACGATGGCCGAACTGGGGGTGACCGGACTGCTGGAACTCGCCCCCGGTGGTGTCCTCAAGGGCCTGGCCCGGCGTAGCCTGCCCGGGGTGGAGACCGTGGCGATCACCTCGCCGGAGGATCTGCCCGCCGCCCGCGATCTGGTTGCGGCGCACCTGCACACCGATGGATCCCAGGAGACCGCGAAGTGACCCGTCCCACCCTGACCCAGGCCACCGGCCCCGCCCACACGCGGATCCTTGGCCTGGGTGCCGCCCGCGGGGAGAATGTCGTCCCCAATGACGACCTGGTCGGCCCGATCGACTCCTCGGACGAGTGGATCCGCCAGCGCACCGGCATCGTCACCCGCACCCGCGCTGGGTCGGACACTGACGTGCTGGACCTGGCGGAGAAGGCTGGCCGCGAGGCGATCGCCAACGCGGGGCTGACCGGCGCGGACATCGACGCGGTGATCCTGTCGACGGTGACCTACTTCCACCAGACGCCCTCCGGCGCGGCGATCCTGGCCGACCGATTGGGCGCGACCCCGGCGGCGGCCTTCGACATCTCGGCCGCCTGCGCGGGCTACTGCTACGGCGTCGGCCAGGCGGATGCCCTGGTCCGCTCCGGCAACGCCCGGCACGTGCTGGTGATCGGCGCGGAGAAGATGAGCGACTTCATCGACCCGACCGACCGCAGCATCTCGTTCTTGCTCGGTGACGGCGCGGGCGCTGTGGTGATCGGCCCGTCCGACATCCCCGGCATCGGCCCGACCATCTGGGGTTCGGACGGCGGTCAGTCGCAGGCGATCCGGCAGACGCACTCCTGGCTCGACGTCCGGGACAACGGTGCCGGGTGGCCGACCCTGCGGCAGGAGGGCCCGAGCGTCTTCAAGTGGGCGGTCTGGCAGATGGCCCCGGTGGCGCAGAAGGCCCTGGACGCCGCGGGCGTGACCGCCGACCAGATCGACGCCTTCATCCCGCACCAGGCGAATATGCGGATCATCGACCAGATGATCAAGCAGCTGAAGCTGCCGGAGAGCGTCGTCGTCGGCCGTGACATCGCCGACACCGGCAACACCTCCGCCGCCTCCATCCCGTTGGCCACCGAGCGGCTGATCCGTGAGGGTCAGGTGGAGTCCGGCGCGCTGGCGCTGCAGATCGGCTTCGGTGCTGGTCTGGTCTACGCGGCACAGGTGGTCGTGCTCCCCTGACCAGGGCCTCGACCGCAGTACAGTTCCCACGCTTCCGCCGACCGCGCGGAGCGCACCACACACACAAGGAGAAACCGATGGCGCACACCGAGCAGGAGATCCTCGCCGGACTGGCCGAGATCGTCAGCGAGGAGACCGGCCTGCCCACCGACTCCGTCCTGCCTGAGAAGTCCTTCACCGACGACCTGGACATCGACTCGCTGTCGATGATGACCATCGTCACCCTCGCCGAGGAGAAGTTCGAGGTCCGGATCCCGGACGACGAGGTCAAGAACCTGGCCACCGTTGGCGACGCCGTGAAGTTCATCGAGGGCGCGCAGGCCTGAGCCGCCGCCTCGCATCAACCGGGGTCGTGCTGTGCCGCGGCACGGCGCGACCCCGGTGCGCATTTCGCCCCATACCCCTGACAGGAGCCACACCATGAGCACGCGAGTCGTCGTCACCGGCCTCGGCGCCACCACGCCCCTCGGCGGGGACGCCGCGAGCACCTGGCAGGCCGCCCTGGCCGGGGTCTCGGGTGCCCGCACCATGCAGAACGACTGGGCCGAGAAGTACGACATCCCGGTCAACTTCGCGGCGACGATCAAGGTCGACCCCGCCGAGGTCCTGGCCCGGCCGGAGCTGAAGAAGATGGACCCCTCCGCGCAGTACGCGGTGATCGCCAGCCGTGAGGCCTGGGCGGACGCTGGTGCGCCGGAGATGGAGCTGGAGCGGCTGGGTGTGGTGGTGTCCTCGGGCATCGGCGGCATCTGGACCACGCTCGACGGTTGGGACACCCTGCGGGAGAAGGGTGCCCGTCGCGTCCTGCCGATGACCGTGCCCATGCTGATGCCGAACTCCCCCTCCGCCTATGTGGAGCTGGAGCTGGGTGCCCGCGCCGGTGCGCACGCGATGGTCTCCGCCTGTGCCTCCGGTGCCGAGGCGATCGGCTACGCGGTCGACATGATCCGGGCTGGTCGGGCCGACGTCGTGGTCGCCGGTGGCACCGAGGCCGTCATCCACCCGATGCCGATCGCCGCCTTCGCCGCGAGCCGCACCCTGTCCACCCGCAACGACGACCCGCAGGGCGCGAGCCGCCCCTATGACGTTGACCGGAATGGGTTCGTGATCGGTGAGGGTGCCGCGATCCTGGTGTTGGAGTCCGAGGAGCACGCCAAGGCTCGTGGCGCGCACATCTACGCGGAGATCTCCGGTGTCGGTCTGTCCTCCGACGGGTACCACATCACCTCCCCCGAGCCGAACGGTCGTGGGCAGATCGCCGCGATGCGGATGGCCCTCAAGGACGCCGATGTCACCCCCGAGGACGTCCGGCACGTCAACGCCCACGCCACCTCCACCAAGGTCGGCGACCTGATCGAGGCCCGCTCGGTGAGCGCCACCCTCGGGTCGGCGGCGGACGGTGCGGTGGTGTCGGCCACCAAGTCGATGACCGGTCACCTGCTCGGTGGCGCCGGCGCGTTGGAGACGCTGTTCTCCGTGATGGCCATCGCCGACCGCAAGGCCCCGCCGACGATCAACGTGGTCACCCCCGACCCGGAGCTGACCCTGGACCTGGTCCGGGATGTGCCCCGCGACCTGCCCTCCGGCGACCTCGCGGTGATCAACAACAGCTTCGGCTTCGGTGGGCACAACGTGGCCCTGGTGGTCACGAACCACTGACGGCACACACTCACGACGGCCCGGATGCCCCCTCGGGGTGTCCGGGCCGTCGCTACGGTGGGGAGATGAACACCGACGATCTGCTGGCCCGCCTAGACCGTGCGCGCCGGGAAGATCCAGAGCGCGCCGTCTTCGGTGCTGGTCATCGCGGCCACGGGTACCGGCTCAACGCACCGATGCCGCCCGAGCGTATGGCAGAGATTGAACGAGATCTGGACGTCCTGCTCCCGGAGGACTACCGCGCGTTCCTGCTGCAGGCGGCGGACGGCGGTGCCGGTCCGGGCTACGGCCTGAACCCGTTCACCGTCTCCAACGAGTTGCCCGTGCCTGAGCCCGGCGAGTTCCCCGGCGTGAGCGGTCGGCCGATCCTGGTGGACCCTCCGGCCGATCCCGAGGACGACGACGCCGTCGAAGCCTCGATCAGCGCGCACCTGGACGCGGTCTATCGCGGGGTCACGGTGCTGAATGACGAAGGCTGCGGGATGCACAGCCTGCTCGTGCTGCGCGGTGCCTGTGCGGGGCAGGTGTGGTGGTACCCGTGGCAGGACGGCACCGGCATCTTCCCGTTGCGGCATCCGGGTACCGGTACGCCGATGACGTTCACAGACTGGTACGGGCTGTGGCTGGACAGCATCCTCGACCCCGGCCGCACAGCCATCGGTTCCTTCGCGCCGTACGCGCCGACCGAGCCGTGGACGGCGTGATCAGTAGCCGCTGAATGCGTCCGTCCGGACCCGCCGGACCCCAGCAGCCCGCAGGAGCGCCCGGGTGTGATCGACCATGGCGGGCGGCCCGGAGACGTAGGCGATCCGGAGGTCGAGGTCCGGCACGGATTCGATCAGGGCCTCCACGGTGAGCCGGTCGATCCCCAGGTGCAGGTACCCGGGCGGGAGCGTCGCCTGGGGCGTCGGCGAGGCGACCAACACGCGGACCCCGCCAGCGCGGAACACGTCGGCATAGGCCAGATCCCCGTGGTCGGCCACCGCATGCAGGAGCACCGCGTCGCGCGTGGTCTCCCCCTCGCCCGAGTCCTTGGCTGTGGCTGGCGTGCCCGTGATGCCCGCGGCGATCTGGCTGGCGAAGGGTGTGACGCCGATCCCCCCGGCGATCAGCAGGACGGGACGCCGGTCATCGGGCAGCAGAAAGTCTCCGGCGACCCCGGTCGCGCGCAGTGGGGCACCGACGGGCAGGTCCGCTAGTGCACGTTTGAAGCTGCTCGGCCGCTCCGGGATGGTCAGCGCCACGGTGAGCTCGCCTTCCCCCGGGGCCGAGGAGATGCTGAACACCCGTCGGGTGCCGCGGGCGTCCGGGTGGTCGTGCGGCACAGTCAGTTCCAGGTACTGCCCCGGACGGAACCGCAGCGGACGGTCCGCGCGCAGCCGCAGTTCCCGGGTACGCGGCCCGATGCGTCTGCTCTCGATCAGGGTCAGCCGGATCGCGCCGCGCTGCCCCCAGGCGAAGGCGAACAGATTCCCGACGACCAACGCCAGCTCCGGGCTGCTCGCCACCGGTCCGATGGTGAACGGGATGGCCAGCAACACCCCGACCAGCGCCGCCTCCACCAGCCGTTGCCAGCGTCGCGGCGGCAGGGTCAGCGGCTCGGTGAGCATCACCGCACCGAGAAAGAGCACCGGGTACGAGGTGACCACGGTCCACAGTGCGGGCCCGAGGGCCTGCCCCTCCGCGCTGAGCCGGATCGCGATGGCCAGCAACGCGACCACGGTGAAGCCGCCCACCAGTGCCACGGTCCGGGTGCGGGCCACGATGAGCACCGCCAGCACCAGCACCGGGATGAGCAGCGCCCGGTCCGCCACCCACCACGTGGCGACATCCAACCCGGACAGGCCGATCACCAGCGCACCCGCGGCGGCCGGGTTCAGCAGGTGCCGACCGCGCCAGGCGATGACGTACTTGCTCAGGTTCGCGAGCACCGCCGCCAACGCCAGCGCACCCAGATAGCGCGGCTCGCTGGTCGGCCAGAACAGGAAGAACAGGATGAGTCCGGTGATCAGGGTGGACTCGGCATGCGGCTCCACCCGGAAAGCCCGGGCGATCAAGAACCCGGACACTGCCGAGGACGCCACCGCCACCGCCAGGCTCAGCAGCATGTCGAGCGGCGCAAAGGCCAGGGTGCCCGTCGCGCCCAACAGCACCGCGATCACCGCGATGGACCCGAGACCGAGCGTCAGCAGGCGGTACATCGAGATCCGGCCCAGCCGCTCGTCCAGCCAGGCCGTGGCACCCGCGATCATGTGAACATCTCCCCGTCGATGCCGAGCGACCAGCGCAGTCGCCGGTCGGCGTCCAACACCACGTACTGCACCCCGAACCGCGCGGCCACCAGGTCCGGGTGGGCGAAGAACAGCGCGGTGGCAGCGATGTCGGCGGCGAGCGCATCCGGCCCGATCGCCCAGGTAGACAGCACCCGGTCGGTGGGTCGACCGGTGCGCGCATCCAGCACGTGGTGCAGACCCGGGCCCCAGGCTCGACGGTTCGGTGCCGAACCGGCGATGGCCTCATTCGCGATCCGCACGATGCCCAGCGCCCGCGTCGGGTCGCTCGGGTCCTCCAGGGCCACCCGCACCGGTTCACCCTGCACCCGGATGTCACCGCCGGCGTCGACGATGTACTCGCGCACGCCGCGCTCACTCAGCACCCCGGAGACCAGGTCAACCAGGTAGCCCTTGCCTGCCGCACCGACATCGATCAACGCCGGACTGTCCAGCGCGATCCGGCCACCGGACCGGCGGACCTGCCACCACGGGGGTGCCGGACGCGAGGCCAGATTGCCGTCCTCATCCCGGACAGGCCGTAACCGGTAGCCCGCGTCGTAGCCCAGATCCTCCAGTGCACGACCGACCAGCGGCGAGATTGCACCGCCGGTGCACAACGCGGCGGCGTCATAGGCGGCCAGCATCGGCTCGGCGTCCTCGGGCAGGTCGTACTCCCCCGGACCCGCGGCGGCGACCCGGCACACCCAGGAGTCCCCGCGGAACCGCGACCAGGTGGCGTCGAAGCGCGCGATCAGATCGTGCACGGCTCCCAGGTCGTCCAGGTCCAGCTCGCGGTCGGTATCCAGCACCCAGTGCGTGCCGATCGCCTGAAAGCGGACGCTAGGCCGTGGCATCGGCTCGGATCTGGTCGAGCGCCGCATTGAATCCGTCGCCGGTCAGTGAGGAGCCGGAGACCTTGTCCACGCTGAGCCCGGCGAGCTCCTGCCCCACGACCTGGTCCGCGACCGCCGAGGCGAAGTCCTGCTGGAACCGCGCGGCGGTGCCGTCGGTGGCCTCCGGAGTGACGGTGACCTCGGTGACCACGCCGTCGGCGACAGTGAGGTCGACCTCGATGTTCTCCTGCCCGCTGGGCGCGGAGTAGCTGCCCGCCGCGCTGTAGCTGCCATCTGCGTAGTCCGTGGCAGCACTGTCAGTGCTGTCGGAGTTCTGACTACTGTCGCTGGCACCGATATCGGCTGCGTCGCCATTCGCGCCGTCCACCGCATCGGCATTACTGCCGCAGGCGGCTACCGTCACCGCCACGGACAGCCCGGAGAGCGCGATCAGACTGCGACGTCGAAGGGTGCGGTTCATGGTCGGGTCCTCCCTGGCGGGGCCGCGGACGGCCTGACAGTTGAATCCGAACGGATCCAACGGTCATGACGCTAGGGGCGATTCCTGCGGATTGCCTGGGAGTGACCGTTGCGTCCCGGTTGGGACGGGTGGATTTCAGCCGATCAGCCGACGCGGTGCAGCCAGCGGACCGGAGCACCGGCACCCGCATAGCGGAACGGCTCCAACTCGTCATCCCACGCCTGACCGAGCGCCAGATCCAGCTCCTCACGCAGGGTGCGGGCATCAGCGGACTCAAGCGCAGCGCGAATCCGGTTCTCCGGCACCACGACATTGCCGTGCACATCGGTCTGGGCGTGGAAGATGCCGAGCTCGGGGGTGTGACTCCAGCGAGCCCCGTCCGCACCGTGACTGGCGTCCTCGGTCACCTCGTAGCGCAGGTGGGTCCATCCCCGCAGCGCCGAGGCCAGGCGCGCGCCGGTGCCCTGCGGACCCTGCCAGGACAGCTCGGCACGGAACATGCCGGGTGCGGCAGGCTGATCGGTCCACTCCAGGGACACGCGCACACCCAGGACATTGCCCGCTGCCCACTCCAGGTGCGGGCACAGAGCACGGGGTGCCGAGTGCACGAAAAGAACACCGCGGGCGATCGCACCAGCCATGTCATCCCTCCCAGACGGTTCGAGGTTCGTCTTCCCCAACGACCTCTCACCCGCTGCGGGTGATGCACGGTCACGCGGCGTGCATATCCGATCATGCCGCACACGGGGTGGCACGCACCACCCCGCGGCGTTTCATGAGAGTTCTAGAACTGTTCGCGGATGGCGCGCATCGCCTTCTTGCGCACCGAGCGCTCCAAGCGGTCGATGTAGAGATACCCGTCCAGGTGGTCCACCTCGTGCTGGAGGCACCGCGCCATCAGCTCGACGCCCTCCACCGTCACCTTCTTGCCGTCCAGATCGGTGCCCTCGACCCGCGCGTACCAGGCGCGCTTGGTCGGGAACCACAGTTCCGGGACGGACAGGCACCCCTCGTCACCGTCCTGGTACTCGTCCTCGCTGAGCTCGACGATCACCGGGTTCAGCACGTAGCCGAGCTCGTCGTCGATGTTCCAGGAGAACGCGCGCAGGCTCACGCCGATCTGGTTGGCGGCAAGTCCGGCGCGCCCGTCGGTGTCCACGGTCTCGAGCAGGTCCTCGACCAGCCCGCGCACCCGGTCGTCGATGGTCGTGATCGGCTCGCAGGGGGTGCGCAGCACCGGATCACCGACCACACGGATGTCTCTCATCGCCATGCCGCCGATTCTTTCACGTCCGGACGGTGCGGGCGGATGGGCGCGCGGAGATGCCGGGTCGGCACGTCACCGTCGGACGCGGGG
The DNA here is from genome assembly GCF_040685135.1 of Cellulomonas sp. NPDC089187. Classification (NCBI taxonomy): domain Bacteria; kingdom Bacillati; phylum Actinomycetota; class Actinomycetes; order Micrococcales; family Cellulomonadaceae; genus Cellulomonas; species Cellulomonas sp. NPDC089187. The sequence goes on from NZ_JBFBHI010000001.1 coordinate 640,822, forward strand.
TGGCACAGATCACCCGCGGTCCGGCGCGACAGACATGACACTCGCGACGTAGCGTTTGTACTGACCGGTCAGTTTGATTACGGAGGCGGTGTGGTGACGCACGAGCACAGCGACCAGGCAGCGACCTCGACACGGCAGGACGACGACACTGCCGCGATGCCGTTCGAGGCGGAGCACGTGCCCAGCGAGCAGGCATCGGAACACACCGAGGACACCGACACGGTGGACGAGGCCCCAGACACCGAGCCCACACCGCCGCGCTCCGCCGTCGTCGCCCGGCACCTGCGTCTGCACGGTTCGCGTGGGACGGTCTACGGCCCGGTCGACCTGGACCTTTCCGCCGACGCTCTGACCCTGGTGCAGGGCCCGCAGGGGGCGGGGCGGTCGAGCCTGCTGTTGACCCTCGCCGGGCGGATGACCCCGGACCGGGGCAGCGACCTCACCGTGCTGGGCGAGCCGCTCCCCCGTCGGCGCACTGCCGTACAGAAGCGGGTCGCCGTGGCGGGCTTCGCCGGGATCGATGAGCTGGACGACTCGGTGACGGTGGGTGACCTGGTGCGCGAACGGCTGCGCTGGTTGTCCCCCTGGTACCGCCGCACCGCACGGGTCACGCAGCGGGAGTTCGGATCGCTGGCCGCCGCCGTGTTCGGCGAACGCCCGCTGCCCCGGGTGAGCACCGTGGTCTGGGACCTGGACGAGGTCGACCGAATGCTGCTGCGGATCACGCTCGCGATGGTGCAGCGCCCCGAGCTGCTGGTCGTTGACGACGTGGACCAGGTGCATGACACCGAACGACGCCGCACGGTCTGGTCCCGGCTGGAGGCCCTCGCTGCCGACGGTCTGACCGTCATCGCCGCGGTCGCCTCGCTGGACGAGGCCGCCCGGGTGCCCTGGAGCACCCCGCCCCAGCTGGTCACGCTCGCCACCGGCCCGCACGCCATCCCCGCCTGAATCCCCGGAGCTGAGATGTTCTCCTTTCTGACCGGCACCGAGCTGCGTCGATTCCGGCGCGGACGACTGCCGAAGCTGGCCATCGTCGCCATGATCTGCATCCCGCTGCTGTACGGGGCGCTGTACCTGTGGGCGTACTGGGACCCGACCGGGAACCTGGACCGCCTGCCGGTCGCCCTGGTCAACGCGGACACCGGAGCCACCGACCAGGACGGCGCGGCGCTGACCGCGGGCGATGACGTGGTGGACGAGCTGATCGCGTCGGATGCGCTGGACTGGCGGCAGACCGACGCCGCTGACGCCGCCGCGGGGGTGAAGGACGGCAGCTACTACTTCGCGGTGACCATCCCCGCCGAGTTCAGCACCGACATCGCCTCGGCGGGCGGCGCCGATCCAACCCCGGCGCAGCTTCAGGTGACGTACAACGACGCCAACTCCTACCTGGCCTCAACCCTCGGGCGCAGCGCGATGACCCAGATCCGTGCGGCGGTCTCCGCGACCATCGGCGAGCAGGCGGTCGATCAGGTGCTGGTCGGACTGGGCTCGGCCCGGGACGGGTTCGCGCAAGCCTCCGACGGGGCACTCACGCTGAACGCGGCCAGCGGACAGCTCTCCGGTGCGGCGCAGCAGCTCTCCGATGGGGCCAGCACCGCCGCCGACGGGGCCGCCGACCTGTCCAGCGGCGCGAGCACCCTCGCTGACGGCACCGCACAGTTGTCCACCGGCACCCACCAGCTGTCGCAGGGTGCCGCGCAGCTGTCCACCGGCATCGGCACGGCGGCAACCGGGGCCGGCACTCTGGCCGAGAAGTCCGCGGAACTGGCCTCCGGGGCGAGCACCCTGTCCACTGCCTCCGGCGATCTGGCCGCCGGGGCGAGTCGGGTCAGCGACGGGGTCGACCAACTGGCCACCACCTTGACCCCGGTCGCCGCCGCCCTGCCCGGGCTGAGCACCGAGCTGACCAACCTGGGCAGTCAGCTGCTCACGATGGCCGCGCAGGCCGAGGCCGGAGGGGACACCGCCACCGCCACCGCGTTGCGGGCCGCGGTCACCGACCTCCACACGCAGGCGGCACCCCTCACCGAGGCCACCCTGGACCCGACCGCACTGACCACGCTGGTGGACGGTGCCCATCAAGTCCGCGACGGTGCCGCCACGTTGTCCAGCGGCGCAGGCACCCTGTCCACCGGTGCCACCGAACTGTCCGCTGGTGCCCGGCAGATCGCCGACGGCACCGCACAGGCCGCCACCGCCGCCGCCACACTCGCGCACGGGGTGAGCACCCTGGACGGCAAGGTCGGCACACTGGACTCCGGCGCACAGACCCTGGCGAACGGGGCCGGCACCCTGGCCGAGGGCACCGGCACCCTGGCGGACGGCACCGCCCAACTCGCCGACGGTTCGACCCAGCTGACCGACGGCTCCCAGCAGCTCGCCGACTCCCTCGCGGAGGGTGCCGCCCAGCTGCCCGATGACGACGACTCCACCCGCGGCCAGCGCGCCGAGACGATCGCCACCCCGGTGCAGACCGAGGACACCGACATCGCCAGCTCCGCCACGATGGGCGAGGGCTTCGCGCCGTTCTTCATCCCGCTGGCACTGTTCGTCGGCGGATTGATCACCTGGTTGCTGCTGCGCCCCCTGCCCACCCGTGCGCTGGCCGCACCAGTGCCGGGCTGGCGGATCGCCCTGTCCGGCTATGCCCCGGCGGTGCTGATCGGGGTGGCCCAGGTTGCAGTGCTGCTGGCGGTGGTCCATCTGGGTCTCGGGCTGAGCTGGTCAACGACGGTCGGCACCTTCGCCTTCACTGTGCTGATCGCCGCGGCGTTCCTGGCGGTGCAGCAGATGCTCACCGCCGTGCTCGGCTCCGCGGCGGGCAAGGTCGCCATCATCGCGCTGCTGATGATCCAGCTGACCTCGGCATCGGGCACCTACCCGGTGGAGACCACGCCGCAGATCTTCCAGACCCTGCACCCCTACCTGCCGATGACCTATGCGATCACCGGACTGCGCGAACTGTTCACCGGCGGGACCGAGGGACGACTGTGGCTGTCGGTGGCCGCGCTGCTCGCCTTCACCATCGGGTCGCTGGCGGTCACCTCCTGGCGGGCCGGACGGATGCGGACCTGGACCCTGGACCGTCTGCACCCGGCGCTGAGCATCTGAGACGCTGTGCGCCATGAGTGACACCTTCACCACCCGGGAGCTGATCCAGCGGGCGGCCATCTCGCTGATCGCCGACCGGGGGTTCACCGCGACCTCCGTCGACGACATCGCGACGGCGGCCGGGGTGGCCAAGGGCTCGGTGTTCTACAACTTCGGTTCCAAGACCGCGCTGTTCGAGAGTCTGATCGATGACGGCGTGGAGCGGTTGACCACCTCGCTGCGCACCGCCCGTGAGGGGCTGACCGGTCGCCGCGCAGTGGGCGCGCTGGTGCACGAGCTGTTGGAGCAGATCCACACTCACCCGGACTTCGCGAAGCTGATGACCGCCGAGGTCTTCCGCACCGGACGGGAGTGGGAGGAGTCGATCCGGCAGGTCCGCGACCGCTCCTTCGCAGTGTTCGCTGAGGTGGTGGCGGAGAGCTGGCCGCAGCGCGATCCCTCGCTGACCGCCGCGACCCTGTTCGGCGCGACGCTGGTGGCCGGGCTGGAGTGGCTCGCGTTCCAACCGGAACGCTCCATCGTCGAGGTGCGACGCGCGGTGCTGTCCACCATCCTCGACCCGCTCTGAGCCCCCGGACGCCCGGTCCCCGCCGACCGATCAACCCCGCGCCGCGGTGCCGAGTTCGGTGCTCCGGCGCCGAGGTCGGATGCGACGGCACCGACCTCGCGACACCGACACCGAACTCGGCGGCGGGCACGGCTCTGACATGCGACCGGCCCCGCTGCCCGGACGGGGCGGCGGGGCCGGTCGCGTGGGCGTCAGATCCGTGCGGCGGCGACCTGGTGCGGGACGGTGCTGAGCAGCTCCATCACCTCGGACTCCAGAAAGCGGCGGTGCCCGCCAAGGGTGCGGACGGCGGAGAGCTTGCCGGCCTGGGCCCAACGGGTGACGGTCTTGGGATCGACCCGGAACATCACTGCGACCTCACCGGGGGTGAGGAGTGCGGAGGCCTGCGGGCGGGTCTCAATGGGGAAGGTCATGACTGCTCCTCGTCGGTTCGGTAGCCCGGCTGACCTGCATGGGTCCCGTGGCTTTGCGTCCCCGCCTCGCAGCGGGTTTGCCGTTGTCGCTCAACGATGAGAACGCTAACCCGAAAACGGACAGATCGGCAAGTACCGCCCGAGTAGGGACAGAACCGCAGGTCGCGGACCCGGCAAGCGATTGCCTGACGGGTCAACGGCTCATGTGTCCTGAGTCACATCCCGCCGGTCGGGTCGAAGCGGTAGCCCATTCCCGGTTCGGTGAGCAGGTAGCGCGGGGCGGCCGGGTCGGGCTCCAACTTCTTGCGCAGCTGTGACAGGTAGAGCCGCAGGTAGCCGGTGTCGGTGACGTGCTCCGACCCCCAGATATCCGCCAGCAGGGTCTGCCGCGTCACCAGCCGACCGGCATGGCGAACCAGGATCTCCAGCACCCGCCATTCGGTGGGGGTCAGCCGGACCGGAACGCCGTCCCGGGTGACCGTGGTGGCGGTGAGGTCGATGGTGCTCGCACCGATCCGGATCAGGGGTTCGGCGTCACTGGTCGGTGTGGTGCCCTCGACCCGACGGCTCAGCGCACGTATCCGGGCCAGCAGCTCGTCGATGTTGAACGGTTTGGTGACGTAGTCGTCCGCGCCGGCATCCAGTGCCTCGACCTTGTCCGCGGAGCCGGTGCGACCGGAGACCACCAGGATCGGCGCGGCGGTCCAACCCCGCAGACCGGTGATCACCTCCACCCCGTCCAGATTCGGCATCCCGAGGTCGATCAGGTACAGGTCCGGGTGATGCTCGATGGCCCGGTTGACCGCCTGCACCCCGTCGGTGGCGACGATCACCTCATAGCCGCGGGCGCGCAGGGTGATCCGCAAGGCGCGCAGGATCTGCGGGTCGTCGTCGGCGATCAGGATCTTCACGGTGCCTCCTCCGCCACGGGCAGTGCGACCACCATCGTCAGGCCACCACCGGGGGTGTCCTCCGGGGTGAGCGTGCCACCCATCCCCTCGGTGAAGCCCCGGGACAGGGCCAGGCCCAGCCCGAGGCCGGTCAGATTGTCGGTGTCGCCCAAGCGCTGGAAGGGCACGAAGAGCTCATTGCGCCGGTCGGCGTCCACACCGGGGCCGTGGTCGACCACCCGGATCTCCACCCGGTCACCGAAGCTGCTAGTGGTCACCCGTGGCCGGGCGTCCGGGCTGAACTGCACGGCGTTGGCCAGGATGTTCACCAGCACGCGTCGCAGCAGCGCCGGGTCGGCCGCCACCAGGGGCAGCGCCGGGTCCAGGTCCAGCTCCACGTCATCCGGGCCGAGGCCCAGCTCGTCCAGCGCCGGCAGGATCACCTCGTCCACATCGGTGGGCAGCCGGGTCACGCCCAGCACCCCTGCCTGCAACCGGGTGACATCCAGCAGATCGGTGACCAGCGCGGTCAGCGTGCCCAGCGACTCGTCCGCGGTGGCCAACAGCTCCGCGCGGTCCTCGGCGGACCAGGTGACATCGGACTGCCGGAGCGAGCCGATGGCGGTAGTGGCGGCGGTCAATGGTCGACGCAGGTCGTGGCTCACCGCGGACAGCAGCGCCGAGCGCACCTGATCGGTCTCCACCAGTGGGCCGACCTCCTCGGCGGTGGCGCGCAGCCGCTGCTGTTCCAGGGCGGCGGCCAGCTGGGCGACTACTGCGGCGAGCAACCGGGTGCCGGAGGCGTCCAGATCAGGCCCGACCCGTTCGAGCACCGTGCGCTCGTCCACGGGTGTGCAGGCGGGCTCGGGGTCCGGGGGCCAGTCGCCGTCGGCGGCCAGCACCGGACCGTCGACGGCGCGCAGCCGGACCGCGGTCAATCCGAAGGACTCCCGCGCCCGGGCCAGTAGCGCCGCCACCGCATCCTGCCCGCGCAGCACTCCCCCGGCCACCGTGCTGAGCAGCTCGGACTCCGCAGCAGAGCGTTCGGCGGCCTTGGTGCGCCGGGCGGCCTGATCGACCACATAGGACACCAGCACCGCGTTGAGGATGTAGAGCAAGAGAGCGACCACATGCTTCGGCTCACCGATGGTGATGGTGTGCAGCGGGTCGATGAAGAAGAAGTCCAGCGTCAGCCCGGACAGCACCGCCGCGAACAGCGCCGGCCACAGCCCACCGACCAGCGCCACCACCACGACCAGCAGCTGATAGGCCAGCACATCGCCGACCAGGGTGTCCTCGGTGCGGGTGGCGCGCAGTCCTGCGGTCACCAGCGGACCGGCGACCAGTGCCAGCAGCAACCCGATCACCCGTCGCCGCATGGTCAGAGCCCCACCCAGCGGTGGCAGCACCGACCGACGTGCACCGGCCTGCTCATGGTTGACGATGTGCACATCGATAGCCCCGGCGGCGCGGATCACCGTGGCACCGATCCCCGGCCCGGACAGCAGCGCGGACAACCGGCTGCGCCGACTGATCCCGATCACCAGCTGCGAGGCATTCGCCGCCCGGGCAAAGTCCACCAGGGTCTCCGGCACGTTCTCCCCCACCACCTGGTGGAAGCTGCCGCCCAGCTGCTCGGTCAACGCTGCCTGGGCCGCGAGCGCCCCCGGGCTCCCGTCGCGCAATCCGCTCTGCGAGGTCACATGCACCGCCACCAGCTCACCACCGGCGCTGCGCGCGGCGATCCGGGCACCGCGGCGCAGCAGGGTCTCCCCTTCCGGGCCACCGGTAAGCGCCACCACCACCCGCTCGCGCGCCTCCCAGGGGGCGTCGATGGCATGTTCGGTGCGGTAGCTGCGCAGTGCGGAGTCGACCTCGTCGGCGAGCCAGAGCAGTGCCAGCTCACGCAGCGCGGTCAGATTGCCGAGCCGGAAGTAGTGGGACAGGGCCGCGTCCACCCGCTCGGCCGGGTACACCTGCCCCTCGGCCAGTCGGTCCCGCAACGATTGCGGTGCCAGGTCCACCAGCTCGATCTGGTCGGCGGCCCTCAGCCGGTCGTCCGGCACGGTCTCGCGCTGCGGCACTCCGGTGATGGTGCGCACCACGTCGTTCAACGACTCGATGTGCTGGATGTTCACCGTGGTCAACACGGTGATGCCCGCATCGAGCAGCGCCTCGACGTCCTGCCACCGCTTGGCGTGCGCCGAGCCCGGCGCGTTGGTGTGCGCGAACTCGTCCACCAGCGCCACCTGCGGCGCCCGGGCCAGGACGGCGTCCAGATCCATCTCGTCCAACACCACGCCGCGGTGCTCCACCCGACGACGCTCGATCACCTCCAACCCGTCGACCAGGGCGGCGGTGGCGGCGCGGCCGTGGGTCTCCACCACGGCCACGACCACATCCCCCCCGTCGGCGAGCAGGTCGCGGCCGGCCTCGAGCATGGCGTAGGTCTTGCCCACGCCGGGCGCAGCGCCCAACAGGACTCGGAGCCGGCCGCGCTTCACCGGGCGTCGAGCGCGAGGTTGAGTGTCAGGACGTTCACGGTCGGCTCCCCCAGATAGCCCAGTTGCCTGCCGGTGATCGTAGCCTCGACCAGCGACGCGACCTCCGATTCCGGCAGCCCCCGCGCCTGCGCGACCCGGGCGATCTGCGAGCGGGCGTTCTCCGGGCTGATGTGCGGGTCGAGCCCGGAACCGGAGGCGGTCACCGCGTCGTCGGTGCTGGCTCCGGCGGCCCGACGCTCGGCGATGGCCTCGGCCAGCTCCGGGTTGGTCGGTCCGAGGTTGCTGCCCCCGGAGGCGGTCGGGTCGTAGCCGTCACCCGCCGCGGAGGGTCGCGGCTGGAAGTAGCGCGGGTCGTCGTCGAAGGACTGTCCGATCAGTGCCGAGCCGACTGTGCGGCCGTCCTGGTCGGTCACCAGGGACCCGTTCGCCCGGCCGGGCATCGCCAGCTGTGCCACCCCGGTGACCAACAGGGGGTAGCCGACGCCCAGGGCCACGGTGGCGACCAGCAACACGCGCAGCGCGACCCGCAGCTGGGGCCAGAAGGTACGCAGATTCATCATTCGCTCCAGCTCAGAAGCCGGGCAGCAGGCTGACGACCAGGTCGATCAGCTTGATGCCGAGAAAGGGGGCCACCACACCGCCGAGTCCGTAGACCAGCAGGTTGCGGCCGAGAATCGCCGAGGCGGGCAGTGCCCGGTACTTCACTCCGCGCAGCGCCAACGGGATCAGCGCGACGATCACCAGCGCGTTGAAGACGATGGCCGACATGATCGCCGAGGCCGGGCTGGACAGCCGCATGATGTTCAGCACGTCCAAGGCAGGGAAAACCCCGGCGAACAGCGCGGGGATGATCGCGAAGTACTTGGCCACGTCGTTGGCGATGGAGAACGTGGTCAGTGCGCCGCGGGTGATCAACAGCTGCTTGCCGATCCGGACGATGTCGATCAGCTTGGTCGGGTCCGAGTCCAGGTCGACCATGTTCCCGGCCTCCTTGGCGGCCGAGGTGCCGGTATTCATCGCCACGCCGACATCCGCCTGGGCCAGCGCCGGGGCGTCGTTGGTGCCGTCCCCGGTCATCGCGACCAGGTTGCCGCCGGCCTGCTCACGCTTGATCAGCTCCAGCTTGTCCTCCGGCGTGGCCTCGGCCAGAAAGTCGTCCACCCCGGCCTCGGCGGCGATCGCCCGTGCGGTCAGCGGGTTGTCCCCGGTGATCATCACGGTGCGGATACCCATCGAGCGCAGCTCGGCGAACCGCTCCGGCAGGCCGGTCTTCACCACGTCCTTCAGATGCACCACACCCAGCGGCCGGTCGTTCACCGCCACCACCAGCGGAGTGCCACCCTGCTGGGCGATCTCCTCGACGATGCCGTCCAACTCCGGGGCCGTCACCATCACCGACCCGGCGCCCTTGCGGATCACCGTGCCATCCGGCAGGTCGACCCCGCTCATCCGGGTCTCGGCGGTGAAGGGCACCAGGGTGCCGGTCGCGACGGGGGTGATGCCCTGCTGCGCCGCCAGGGTCACGATGCTCGCGCCCTCCGGGGTCGGATCGCCCAGCGAGGACAGCGCCGCCGCCTCCGCCAGTTCCGGCTCCGACACCCCGGTCAGCGGTCGGAAGGCCACCGCCTGCCGGTTGCCGTAGGTGATCGTCCCGGTCTTGTCGAGCAGCAGCGTGGTCACGTCCCCGGCGGCCTCCACCGCACGACCGGACATCGCCAGCACATTGCGCTGCACCAGCCGGTCCATCCCGGCGATGCCGATGGCGGACAGCAGCGCCCCGATGGTGGTCGGGATCAGGCAGACCAGCAGCGCCACCAGCACCGGCACACTCACTGCCGCACCGGAGAACCCGGCAATCGGTCCGAGGGTCAGCGCCACCACCACGAACACCACCGACAGGCTGGCCAGCAGGATGTTCAGCGCGATCTCATTCGGCGTCTTCTGCCGGGATGCACCCTCGACCAGCGCGATCATCCGATCCACGAAGGTCTGACCCGGCGTCGAGGTGATCCGCACGACGATCCGGTCCGAGAGCACCCGCGTGCCGCCGGTCACTGCACTGCGGTCGCCGCCGGACTCGCGCACCACCGGCGCGGACTCCCCCGTGATCGCCGACTCGTCCACCGACGCGATGCCCTGCACGATGTCGCCGTCGCCCGGGATCAATTCCCCGGCGCTGACCACCACCAGGTCACCGATCACCAGGTCCGCCGACGACCGCTCGGTCCACTCGGTGGCGTCAACGTCTGCGACGACATGCGCCACCGTGCTGGTCCGGGTCTGACGCAGGCTGTCCGCCTGGGCCTTGCCCCGACCCTCGGCCACCGCCTCCGCCAGATTCGCGAACAGCACGGTCAACCACAGCCACACCGCGATGGCCGCGGTGAAGGTCACCGGGATGCGGGTGCCACCGGAGTCCTGCGGGCCGCCCAGGAACGGTTCGGCCACCGCCAACACCGTGGTCAGCACCGCACCGACCTCGACCACGAACATCACCGGGTTGTGCCACATCACGCGCGGGTCGAGCTTGCGGAACGCATCCCGCAGCTGCTCCCGCCCGACAGCCGTGCGCGTACCGGCACCACGGACCGGGGTCTCCGGTTCAGGGGGTGCGATCAGGGTGGTCATCACAGTCCTTCCGCGAGCGGACCCAGTGCCAGCACCGGGAAGTAGGTCAGGGCGGTCACGATCACCGTGACGCCCGCGAGCAGGCCGACGAACTGCGGCCGATGGGTGGGCAGCGTCCCCGCGGTCTCCGGAACGGTGTCCTGCGCAGCCAACGACCCGGCCAGCGCCAGCACGAACACGATCGGCAGCAACCGGCCCAGCAGCATCGCCACCGCCAGGGCGGTGTTCATCCAGGGCGTGTTCGCGGTCAACCCGGCGAAGGCCGACCCGTTGTTGTTGGCCGCCGAGGTGAAGGCGTAAAGGATCTCGCTGAAGCCGTGCATCCCCGGGTTGGCGGTCAGCTCGCGGATGCCCGGGATGCTCACCGTGATCGCCGTGCCGACCAGCACCAGCGTCGGCGTGACCAGGATGTACAGCGCGGCCAGCTTGATCTCCCTCGGGCCGATCTTCTTACCCAGGTACTCCGGGGTCCGACCGACCATCAATCCGCCGATGAACACCGCGATCACCGCGAGGATCAACATCCCGTACAGCCCCGAGCCGACCCCGCCCGGTGCCACCTCGCCCAGCATCATGTTGAGCATCGGCAGCATCCCGCCCAGGGCGCTGAAACTGTCGTGCATGCCGTTCACCGCGCCGGTGGAGGTCAGCGTGCTGGTCGCACCGAACAGCGTCGTCCCGGCGATGCCGAAGCGCTGCTCCTTGCCCTCCATCGATCCGCCACTGAGCTCCAGCGCGGTCAGCACGGTTAGCGACACCAGGAACAGTGCCGCCATCGCCCCGAGGATCGCGTAGCCCTGCTTCACACTGCCGACCATCCGGCCGAAGGTGCGCGGCAGGCTGAACGGGATCGCCAGCATGAGGATCACTTCCACCAGCGAGGTCCACGCCGAGGGATTCTCGAACGGGTGCGCGGAGTTCGCGTTGAAGAACCCGCCGCCGTTGGTGCCGAGCAGCTTGATCGCCTCCTGCGAGGCCACCGGACCGCCCGGGATCGACTGGGTGTCCCCCACCACCGTCGTCACTTCGGTGAAGCCGTGCCAGTTCTGGATCACCCCACCGGCCACCAGCACCAGCGCCGCCAGCACGCTCAATGGCAGCAGCACCCGCGTCACGCTCCGGGTCAGATCCACCCAGAAGTTCCCGATGGTGCCCGCGCGCCGCCGGGCGAACCCCCGCACCAGCGCCACCGCGACGGCCATGCCGACCGCCGCCGACACAAAGTTCTGCACCGCCAGCCCGGTCGCCTGCACCGTGTGCCCCAGCGTCGACTCCGGCGCATAGGACTGCCAGTTGGTGTTGGTCATGAACGAGATCGCCGTGTTGAAGCTCAGATGCGGCGACGGCGCCCCCAACCCCAGACTCGCCGGCAACCAGCTCTGCACCCGCTGCAGCAGATACAGCAGCAGCACCCCCAGCAGGGAGAACGCCAGCAGCCCGCGCAGATAGGTGCGCCAGGACTGCTCAGCCGTCGGGTCCACCCCGAACAGCCGGTACAGCCCGCGCTCCACCCGCCAGTCCTTGCCGGAGGTGTACACATGCGCCAGGTAGTCGCCCAGCGGTCGATGCATCGCCGCCAGCACGATCACCACCGTCGCCACCTGCGCGACCGCGGCCCACATCAGAATCGCTCCGGCTTCACCAGCGCCCACACCAGGTAGGCCACCGCGGCCACCCCCAGTGCGGCCGCGACCAGGTCGAGGACGATCACAGCTTCTCGACCCCCACCGCGACAACGCTCACCAGAGCGAAGAGGACGAGGACGCCCAGCACGAAGACCAGGTCGAGCACGAGGACTCCCGATGAATCGACGACCGGGGGCGGCTGCCACCCGGGTGCCGACATCGCGGCACAGGTCGATCAGACTCCCGACGCTGGGCGCGGGGCGAGCGTCCTCACGGATTCCATACGGGCACGCGGCCCCTACTCACACACCCCTGACGGCGATACCCGCAACCCGGCCCCACAGCGCGCTGAACAGCGGTGTCACACACACCGCAGCCACCATCTCCAGCGACGGGTCAGCAGCGACCGTCATCACGATCCCGAGGCAAGCAGCGACCAGGAACAGTGCGCTGGTCGCGGCGATCATCGTCAGAGGCAGAGCCTGATCGGCGGCGATGGACCACGCGGTGCGTAGCTGACGGGGCAGATCGCGCAGCGGGCGGACGATCCCGATGCCACACAGGACGACGGCGGCCAGCAGGCACCAGCGGTTCACCAGGCCGAACACCAGGATCACCAGCGGGAGCAGCAGGGCGATCACCAGGCGGAGGTCATGGCGAGTATCGCGGCGCAGCGCCACCCGGGCCGACTCACGCTCGATCGTGAACTCCTGCAGCATGCGTTCTCCCCCGGTCGGCGTGTGAGGTCCAGGTGTACCCCCTGGTCGGGGGTGGATCGGCTGAATTGAGTAGCGCTGCCGCAGGTCCGGCGCTGTGTGGGGGTGACAGTGAGTGAGGTACGCGGGGGCGACGACCCTCCAGCCGCATCGAGCGCGATATCCGGACCCGGCGACATGTCAGTGCCCGCCCGCTACGACGAACAGGCAACTGGGCTCTCGCTCCACAGGTCGACGTCGACCTGAACGGACGAGCGATCGACCACAAAGCCCTCGTCCGGAACCTCATCGGCCAGCTGGTCGCCGAACCAGCCGTCGGTGTCGTACGCACCCACTACCAGTGGCCCGTCCACGTCGCCCTACGCCCAATCCCGCATCACACGCTCGTGCGTCGCGTCGATCCGCACGAGCGCATCGGCTGTCGCAGAGACCGCCAGCTCCGAGTTCGCTCGCCCATTCCGGCGGCCGCCGTCGCGCAGCTCGACCCGTGTCACCGGGCCCCCACACGACTTGACCAAGACCACGATCCGATCACCCTCGCACGACCGCGATGTTCTCTGAGAGCAATGGCGGATCGCACGCGCGCAGAACCGAGACGAGGGTCACTGCTGACACCAGCCCGCCGAACGCCCGCATTTTCACCTTTTCTCAGAAACGGTCAAGTACGCGAGAAACGGTCAAGTTCGCGATCACACCTCGGGTCGCTCGGTCAGTTCGGCGACGACGAGGGGCCGCATCCCGCCGGTCGAGCGAGGAAGCTCTCCACTGGCTCGACCACGATGTCATCACCGACAAACGTCACGTGACCATCGCCCGGAATCGAGTGGATGATTTGATCCCCAACCCAGCGACCATCGCGATACGCGTCGATCACGAACAATGGACCCTCGCCCGCATTCCCAGAGTCGCGCACCAGTGGCACGTTGGTGACGTCGACGTAGACCACATCCGGCCCAGCGTCCTGACCGATCAGCACTGTGTCGACAATGCGCGAGTTTCGATCGCCACCATCTCGGAACGCAACGCTGGCGACACCCAACCGCAGGTCTTCACGACGACAACATGGCGGCCACCCACGGTTCCAAATGCGATGTTCGAGGAAAGTGGACCCGGATCACAGCCAGTCAGGGGCGCAACGACCACGCCGACCAGAGCAGCTAATGCCGCTTGGGCAAATCGCATTGATCATCCATCTGCTCACTCCAGAATTTCCGTCGCGACCAGCGTAGCCCCTGCACGGAGCTTGGCGAAGCATATACCGCCCGAACCTCCTCACCCTGGCGTGCACAAAACTCCCAGGAGAGTCGCAATTCCCCATCGATAGTGGCCGCTTCTACCAGGATCGAGAGACGACACCAGGTACCATCGATGCAATCGGGATGAGAATGACCAGCTAGGGCCAGCTTCTGGCCGCCAGCCCTGGAGCCCCAGTGTGAGACCTCGTTGATAGACTAACCTTTCGTCGACACTGGAGAAGCTGCCGTCATTTTCAGGTAACCAGAGCAGACACATCGACGCTTCTTGCAGTTTCCGCGTTCATCATGGTCACTCTTGTAGTGGTAGCACGAGCGACAGGGTGAGGCGCCGATTCCGAGCGCATTCCACCACGGTCGGCGGCGAGCGCCGCAGACTGCAATCGTGATTATCATTGGCGCGAGCCCGCAAATGAGAGATATCAGTGGCGCCGCCGTGTTTGGCGCGTGCACTATCGCCCTGGCCCTCGATTCGACCATGACCGGCGCTGGCTCGTCGCACGGGTGGAGCACAATCATCGTGCCTCCATCCGGATTCAATCCTGCGGTCGATCCGGTAATTCGCTCGAAAGCGACATATCCCTCAAATTCGAAAGAAGCATAGTATTTCGAGGTATTTCGAACATACTTCCGGGTGACCTCGGCCTCAGTCGCACACCCATTGCGGAGGAGCTCCCTCGCCGTCTCTCGGCTATCAGCAGCGCCCTGCGAGGCAAGGAAAACAGCTACACCGAGACCCGCACACACCGCAACGACCAGGTATGCCGTGTTAAACCAGCGACGACGCGCCCGCCCTTTTTTTGTGAGCACTTTAGACCATGCAGACATCAACTATTGTCCCCCCGTATTGATCAGAGCGCCACCAGAATGCGCTAATCCGGGCAGTGATGTTTGAATGTTGCCATATATCTCGACTCCGCGCGAAACCTCTTCCCCGCTTTGCGCAGCTGCCCACCCGAGGCCCCTGGACACGCCTGCCCCAAAGCCGAGGAGAGTCAGATCGAGTCCGAGCTGCCCAAAAGCCTCGCCGGGACTAGCGTCACGGTAGACCAAACCGTCGACAAAATTGACACCGGCCATCACTCCACCCGCTACTGCGCATGCGAGACCAACGGCCGGAACTATGCAGGCAATCCCTAGCACAATTCCCACCCCAGCCAGCACGACATCGCCGTGGTCACTCCACCAGCGATTAGCTCCTTGCCAGGTGTCGGACCACCACCCGCCGATCGAGTTCCAAAAACCACCGTGGCGCGCACTTTCGGAGTCACGTACCTTTGGGGCTGATTTCAGGGTCTTCGTGACTCCCTTGTGGATGGTTTTGACGGTTTTGCGGCTTCCATTCAATTCGTCAATGGCGTCACTGAAGGCCGGGATTGGCTCCAGGATCGGGAATTGGGGCTGCCGGGACTTCTTTGCTGCTGCGAATGCGCCCGGACTCCCCCATTGCCCATCGATCAGCATGCCGGCGAAGCCCAAGACGTCAATCATCGACGTCGGGTTCCCATACAGGAACGCGAACCCGTTCAAGCTACCGGGCACTTCCAGCAACCCACTCCACGCATCCTGCGCCGTCCACGTCCCCGACAGCGGGTCATACATCCGCTGGTAGTACGCGATACCGCCCGTGGACAGGTCCACCATCTGCCCGGAGTACCCCAGCGACGCACCCCACCCCGATGTGGCCTGATCCGCCACCCCGTAGTCGTCGTACATCGTGAGCTCGTTGATCGAGGCCGCACCCGACGCGGCAGACGCCTGCGCGACCACCGACCCGAGCGCGTCGACCAACGCCCACCGCTCGGACCCACCCTGTGTCCCAGCAAGCTGCTGATCCGACTGCAAGGCGAGCGCACCCAGCGAGTCACGGACCAGGGCCACATCCGCACCGGTGCTCGTCGACCCGGCGACAGGGTTCAACCCGTCGAAGGCCCAGGATGTCTCGACCGTGCCCGAACTCTCCGTGGTCGCCGTCGACACCGCACGACCCAAACCGTCGTACTCGTACGACGTGGTGGCACCGTTCGCCGTGTAGCTGGCGATCTTGCCGTCCGCACCGTAAGTGGCCGACATGGACAGCCCATTGGTCAACAGCGGGTCACCGGAGACCCGTCCCGCGACACGGGAACCGTTCGCGTCCAGGCTGTACGAGACCTCCGCGGCACGCTCGCCGTCACGGACCGATGCCGACGTCAGCCGGTTGGCGCCATCGAAGTGCGACTCCCAGGTGGTCTGCGACTGATCGGTGGTCGTCGACCAGGAGGTCAGGTTGTTCGTCTCGTCGTAGGTGTACTGCGAGACCTCGCCCGCGGTGCTGCTCGACTCGCGGAGTCGGGACAGCGCGTCATACGCGTGCGTGGTGGTCACGGTCGACAGCGGGCCCAGCGGAGCTGCCTCGTCGTCCAGCGCGACACCAGCGGCCGGCACCTGTCCGATGCTCGCGGCTTCGGAGGTGACGTTGTCAGCTGCGTCGTAGGTGTAGTCGTAGCGGACCCCGCGACCGTTGTCGGCTACCGGTTCGGCGGTGGGCACCTCACGCGCTGCGAGATAGTCGGTGGCCGCGTGGCACCGAGTTCCGGCTCCGCCCTCCGGGACCGTCCTCGTCGTGAGGTAGGACCCGGAGCTGGTGCAGGTCGCCGTTCCGCTGCTGGCATCCGCATCGGCGGAGCCGACGGTTGGGGTGACCTCAGCACGCCACGGAAGCGTCGTGCTGGTGTCCACCACAGATGTTGTCCCTTCGACGGAGTCGGCATCGGCCGTCTCGGCCGAGGGTAGACCCGGTGTGAGGTGCGCGACGGTGGCGACCCGTCCGACTGCGTCGTAGGCGACGGTGGTCGTGACGCCCTCGGCACCGTCCGCTTCGGTCCGCTCGGTGCTCAGCAGGCGATGTTCGGCATCCCAGGTGTAGGCGAGTTCGCCCCAGGGCGTCGTCTGCCCGGTCATGCGTCCGGCCGCGTCGAAGGTGGCCGCGATGGTGTCGCCAGCCGGGAGTCCGAGTTCGGTCACCTGCCCGAGGGCGTCGTAGCTGTAGTTCAGCGTGGCGCCCTCGGTGTCAACCTGCTGTGTCATCCGGCCGAGTTCGTCGTAGCCCCACGCGGTGACGCCGAGTCCGTCGTCCATGGAGATGAGCTGTTGCTCGTTGTCGTAGGCGTACTCGATGTGCTGCCCAGCGACCGAGCGTCGGGTCAGGTTGCCGGCATCGTCGTAGGCGTAGTTCGTGTGGCGTCCGGCGGCGTCGGTCTCGGTGGTGAGCCTGCCTGCCAGGTCGTAGCGGTAGGACCAGGTGCGCCCGGTCGCGTCGGTCTCACTGGTGACCCGTCCTGCGGCGTCGTACCCGAAGGTGGTCGCGAAGTCCCGGCCGTTGAGGATCGAGAGCAGCCGACCGTCCTCGTCATAGCTGTACGTGGTCTCGACGGGTCCGACATCGGCTGCGTTCTGCACGGTGCCTTCGGCCGCCTCGGTCACTCCGGTGAGCTGGCCCGCCGCGTCGTAGGCGTACGCGGTCACTGTCCCGTTGGGGTCAGTGGTGGAGATCTGGCGTCCAGCGGCGTCGTAGGCGTAGGAGGTGAGCGCCTCGACTCCGTCGGTGATCGAGGTGACCCGTCCCACCGGGTCGTAGGCATAGCTGGTGGCCGCGCCGGTGGCGTCAACCGAACGGGTCGGCTGACCGACGGCGTCGTACTCGGCGGTCCGAACCCCGCCGAGTGGGTCGGTCTCGCTCACCGCACGGCCGAGCAGGTCGTAGCCGTAACTGGTGACGGCATCGAGGGCGTCGGTGATGGAGGTCAGGTTGCCCACGAGGTCGTAGGCGTAGCTCGTGACGACCCCCAGCGGGTCAGTCTCGGAGATGAGCCGACCGTTCGCGTCGTAGCTGCTGGACCAGGTCTGCCCGCGACGGTCGGTTCTGCTGATCTGGTTGCCGACCGCGTCGTAGCCGTACTCGATCGTGTGGCCGAGCGGATCCGTGATCCGGACCACCTGGTCGTTGAGGTCGTAATGGAACTGAGTGACACCACCGGTGGGATCGACCTCCGCGACAACCCGGCCCACCGTGTCGTAGCCCTTCGCCCAGGTTCCACCCGTGGGATCCGTGACCGAGAGCTCACGCCCGAGTTCGTCATAGGTGTACTCGGTGACGGCCCCGGACGGGCTGGTCTGGGCGACCACATTGCCCGCCTCGTCGTAGGTCTGCGTCCAGACCCCACCGTTGGGGTCGGTCACCGCGGTGACCCGGTCGGCGTCGTCGAGCTCGTAGCGGACGACCGCACCCATCGGATCGGTGACCGAGACGAGCTCGTCCTCGGCGGTGTACTCGTAGCTCGTCGTGGCACCGGTCGCATCCGTCACGGAGGTGATCCGGAACAGGTTGTCCCACGTCAGGCTCGTCGTGGCACCGTTGGCGTCGGTGATGGACACCGGGTGGTCGTTGCCGTCATAGCTGATCCGGCTCACGCCACCGAGCGCGTCGATCTCTTCCACCAGCCGGTCGCCGGCGTCCCATCGGTACTCGGTGCGGGCACCGTTCGCTTCGACCATGGCGGTCATCCGGTTGGATGCGTCGTACTCGAAGGTGGTGCGGGCACCGAGCGGATCGACCTCTGCGATCTGATTGCCACGCGCGTCGTACTCGTAGCGCGTGATCTGCCCAGCGGCGTCGGTGACCGAGGTCAGGTTGCCCTGGGCGTCATATCCGGCGGTGGCAGTGGTGCCGTCGGCCCAGGCGACCGACTCGGTCAGGCCTCGATCCGACAGGCCCCACGCTGTGGTCCGATCGGCGTCCTCCTGCCCACCGCTGTCCGTGTGCGAGGTCACTTCACCGTGGGCGTCGTAGGTCCAGGACTGGACGCTGCCGTCGGCCGCGGTTTCGGTGAGCACATTGCCGGCCGCGTCATAGGTGTAGCCGGTGGCCCGGCCATTCTCGTCAACCTTGCGAGTGATCCGGTCCGCCTGGTCGTACTCATATGTCTGAGTGCGTCCGGCGGCATCCACGACCTCAACGATGCGGTATCGCTGGTCGTAGCGGTACGTCGACTTCCGGCCTTCGTTGTCGGTGTAGACCACCGAGCGCAGACCGCGACTGTCGCCTTCGTCGGAGAACTGCCACGTGCGGCGGTTGCCATCGGCATCCCACTGTTCGACGACCCGACCGGCAGCGTCGAAGGCGTTCCGCAGGTAGGTGACTCCGAGCGCGTCGGTGGCACTGGTCATCCGGTGGGCGTCGTCGTAGGTGAAGGTGCGAGTCCGGCCATCGGGATTCGTGATCTGAACGAGGTTGCCCGCCCCGTCATAGCCCAGCGACCAGGCACGGCCATCGGGCAGAACGAAGGCGCCGACCCGGCCAAGTGCATCCCCGTGCACCTGGATCGTCTGGCCGGCCGCATCCGTGATGGAGGTCAGCGGGAGGAACTGGTCGTCTGCATCCGCTGCCCCGTAGCCGAGCGTGGTGGTGTGACCCTGCCGGTCGGTGACGGACACCAACTCGCCGATCCCCTCGATGTCCGAGGTGTCATACACCCGGCGGGTTCCATCGGCGTCGATCTGCTCGACCCGACCATCGCCAAGGTCGTGCAGACGTGAGGTGTTGCCCGGATCGGCGGTGAATCCACCCGCACCGTCCGGCTCATACATGAAGGAGGCTCCATCACCGCGGACGACCATCACGCCACCGTCGGCGAATCGCTGAGCTCGTCCACCGAGGTCGAAGCTCCATCCGGCTCCGGTGCGGGTCAGACGGCCATCCTGGGAGTTGTAGGTCAAGGTCAGATCGGTCTCAGAGCCGCCTGGGCCGGACAAGGTGAACAGCGGCTCGTCCTCGATCAGGTTTCCGGTGGAGAACGAGACCGGGTCAGCGCCGTAGGTCTGGAAGTTGTGGTGACCGAGGTTCCGCCAGCGGTCCAGCTCCTCCTGGCTCGGTCGATCCGGCCAGCCACCGAGCTTCGGGTCGTTGCAGTTGAAGCCCTGCGATTCCAAGTACATCCCCAATCCGGTGAACACACCGTTGGCGATGTATTGCATCCCGTTCTGGATCACCGGCCAGTCGTAGTTGTGGTCCAGGTTGAGGGTCTCGAGGTGCACCACCGCGCCCGGCAGTGGACGGAAGTCGTCATAGGGCAGAACCGCCGAACCGATGAGCTTGGACGGGCGTCCGGTGTAGCCAGGCAGCTGGTTGTTCAGCGAGTCAGCTGCGGCGAGCGCGTGTGGGCCATCGCCTGGGTAGATCTTCGAGCCGCCATCGCCCTCGGTGCCCCACGGGTGTCCCTTGACGGCATCGAATGCCAGCGTCACGGTCAAGTCAGGGTTCCACGCGGCTGCCATCCCGGCGCGCACCGCTTGAGACAGCGTCGTCTGAGCGGGGTTCGACCGCGTCACGAGCACATCGGCGTGACAGCGCTCGCCGAACAGCAGCGACGTCTGGGTGGCCAACTGGATGTTGAACGGCAGCTCCGTGACCTTCCCGGACGGCGACACGGTGTTGGCGATGTCGTTGTCGGGGTCGAGGACGATCCTCGGGGTCGGATCGGGAACGAAGGGCGAGCCGATCACCACAAACTGCGACAAGTGATCCAGCTCGCCGTAGACCGCGCCGGACTCCGAGTCCAGGTAGGACGCAACCTCCTCCCACTGGTCGGCATCGGTCTCCCGGGTATAGAGGCGCACCGATCCGGTATCCACCTCTGTGGTCCTCGCCCCATCGACGGGAACGTTGAGGACGACGCCCGGCACGAAGTCGGTGTCCGTGACCGGAATGTCCTCACCATCGCGGGGAACCTGAACGGACTGCGTCGGGAATGAGGTGACCTCATTGCCTTCGGCATCGCGTGCCACGACCTCGAACGGTTCGACCAGCACGATCGCGTCATCCGGCAGCCCGGTCGCTGCGGAGGTCGACTTGGCCGCACGCGCCACCCGGGCACCGGGAGCTCCGGTCGTCGCACCGGGCAGATCATCGATCCGCACCGACAGATCAGCGGTCACCTCATGGCCGGAGAAGGTGACATCGATACCGAGGTCAGCCGCCGTGATGGTGGTGGAGGTGCCCGCCGTGAGCGTGCCATCCGGCTCCTGCGCCGTCTGCGCGATCATCCGCAACGGGTCGGTGAGCTGCGACATCACCTGGCTCGTCGGGTCGCCATTGTCCGCGGCGTCCACCGGGTCGCCCCCGCTCGGGCTCGTCGACGACGGTGCGGTTGGAGCAGCCGCCGAGTCCTCACCGGAGTCACCGGTTGCCTCCGCGGCCATCCGCTCGGCCAGTGCGAGTACCTCGGCCCGCGACAGCAGCGTGCTCTGTCCGCTCGCCTGAGCGGGTCCCGCGGTCGTGAACATGAGCGCGGCGACAACGATGCCGGCGACCGCAGCGCGGCCGCCGGTCAGCCGGGCGCTCATGCCTGGCTACCCGACGCGTCGACCAGGTCGTCCGCCGACTCGTTCTCCGCCAGCTTGGCCGCACGGATGGCGCGAGCGCGTCGGGCCACCCAGTAACCCCCGCCCACCAGCGCTGCGGCGATCAGGGCAAGCAACCAGCCGCCCCAGCCGGTCGTGGCCAACCGGTTGACTTGGTCCCACCACGAGCTGCGGTCGTACACCACACACGCCTGAAGCTGCTGGTGATCGGCCACGCCGTCGCCGTCGTAGTCCTCATCGCCGGTGGCACAGGTGGTGTCGCCGCAGATGACAATCTCGGCCCAGTCCCGGACGCCGTCACCGTCGACGTCCTCGCGACCGGTGGCGCAGGTGTCCGTGCCGCAGGTCAGGCGCTCGGTGTAGTCGGGCATCCCGTCTTTGTCCCGATCAGCTGCCGGGTCGACACCGTCCGTGGCCCCGGAAGCCAGGTACTCGACCCAGTCGGGCACCCCGTCGCCATCCACGTCTTCGGTCCCGGTGGCACAGGTCGCCGAGCCGCAGACCACCTGCTCGACGGCATCGGGGATGCGGTCGTTGTCCGTGTCGCAGCTGCGGTCACCGGGGTCGCAGCGCAGATCCGGCATCTCTGCTGGAGCCGGTGGTGCCGCGAATGCTGCGGGCGCGATGCCCCAGCAGGCGGCGGCGGTGATGAGCACAGCGATGGACCGGGTCCAGGAACGACGACGCACGGGGCTCCCCTTGAACGGCGGGCGGCCCTCTGCAATGCCCGCACACTGCGGGCATTCCTAGTGGTCATCACTCGTGAAAAGGGGCGTGAGCTGCTCGTCAATGAGCAGACCAGGTACTTCCTGTGGGTTTTCTGAGTATCGACCAGTAGTGCAGCGTCCGCGCGTGAGTGCCACAGCTCAACACCCGAGTACCCCCGCCTACAGCTCCCCCACCAGATGCCGCGGCGCCAACTCCTCCTGCAACACCAGCGCCGCCGCCCCCACTGCCGCCGCATCCGCCACCTGCCCGGAGAGCATCACCCGCACCCCGTGCCGCGCCGCGGGGAAGAACTCCGCGTCGATCCGGTCGCGCACCGCCCGCAGGTAGAGCGCCCCGGCGGTGGTGAAGGACGGCCCGGCGAGCACCAGGGAGTCCAGATCCAGCAGGTTGGCGACGGTGAGCGCAGCGTCGGCCAGGTAGTTCGCGGATTCTTCGATCAGGCGGTGGGCCAGGTCATCGCCGTGCACGGCGGCGGTGGCGACGGCGGTGAAGTCGAGGAACGGGTCAGCGTCGGGGCTGAGTCGGATGGTCGAGGGGCGGCCGGTGTCGAGGGCGGTGCGGGCGCGGGCGGCGACGGCGTGCGGCCCGGCCAGGTCCTCGACCGTGCCGTGGTCCGGGCCGTGCAGGCGCATCCGGCCGAGTGGTCCGGTGTTGGAGCTGGCACCGCGGTAGACCGATCCACCGATCACGATCCCGGCACCGATGCTGGCACCCATGTACAGGGTGCAGTGCGCCACCGAACCGGCGATCCGCCCGGACCAGTATTCGCCGATGGCGGCGGCGGTGGCGTCGTTGTCGAGCAGCACGGGCAGGCCGGTGGCGCGGGTGAGCGCGTCCCGCAGTGGATAGCCCTGCCAGCGGGTCATGCTCCGGGAGGCGAGGATCGCGCCCTGGGCCAGGTCGAGGGCCCCGGGTGCGACCAGGCCGATGCCAACGACGGCGGACGCGGAGACAGCGGCGGCGCGCAGCAGCAGGTCGAGTTCGGTGGCGATGTCGGCGACCACGTCGGCGGGGTCGCGATCACGGGCACCGCGCAGCCGGGAGCGGGCGACCACGGCTCCGGCGGCGTCGGCGAGCACCAGCACGATCCAGTCCGCACCGAGTTGCACGCCGAGTCCGCAGCGGGCGCGCGGGTTGAGGCTGAGCAGGACGCGGGGTTTACCACCGGTGTAGGTGCGCTGGTCGGTCTCCACCAGCAGGCCGTCGTCGATCAGGGCCCGCACGGCGTGAGAGATGGCGGCCTGGGTCAGGCCGGTGAGTTCGGCCAACTCGACCCGGCTGATCGGCGCGCGGGTCCGTACCAGGTCGAGCACCCGCCCCCGGGAGGGCGTGGAACGCCGGGAGGCCTGCACGGACATGGGGAACAGTATGGCCGTGCCTCTGTCGGGATCGGGCTGGGCGCGCCATACTCGCCCGTATGACGAGCGATGGCGACCGTCTGCGGTTCGGCCTGGTGCTGACCGACGGTCCGGGGGACGGCCCGTTGACGCCCTTCTACCGCGACCTGCTGGCCGGGGTGGAGGAGCACCTGGACCCGCGCGGGGCCGCGGTGCTGCTGGTGACTGCCGAGGACCGCGCAGCCGAGCTGGCCCTCTACCGCCGATGGGCGCGCCAGCACCTGGTGGACGCGGTGGTGGTGACCGACCTGACCGATGGCGACGACCGCGCGGCGGTGTGCGCCCGCGAGGGGTTGCCGGTGGTGCTGCTCGGCGGTGACCCCGCCTGGGGACTGCCGGTCGTCGACGACTACGACAATGGCGCGGCGATGCGGATCGCGGTGGAGCACCTGGTGGAGCTGGGACACAGCAGGATCGGGCGGGTCAGCGGACCGGAGCGGTTCCTGCACAGTCGTGCCCGGACAGCGAGTTTCACCGAGGCGACGGCGGCGGCCGGAGCGGTCGGCACGACGGTGGCCGGTGACTATGGAGCGGCGAGTGGTGCGGACGCCACCCGCACGCTGCTCGATCTGGACCAGCCGCCCACCGCCATCGTCTACGACAACGATGTGATGGCGGTAGCCGGGTTGGTCGTCGCCCAGGAGCGGGGCATGCGGGTGCCGGATGACCTGTCCCTGCTGGCCTGGGACGACTCGGATCAGTGCCGCCTGGCCGACCCAGCGCTGTCCGTGGTCAGTCGAGATGTGCACGACCTCGGGGCGGCCACCGCAGCGGTGCTGCTGGACACCGCCTCGGGCCGGAGCACCACACCGGGCAGGTCGGCACAGGTGCGGGTGGTGGGGCGTGGGTCGACTGGGCCGGCGCCCCGTCCGCGGTCGGGTCAGACGGTTCCGGCCTGAGGCTGGGTCAGATCAATCGGGTCCATGCGGGGGCCTGCGCGGCCTGCGTCCGGGTCGCCTGCGGATTCAGTCCCTCGCACCAGGACGGATAGACCCGGAACCCTCGAAGCCCCGGACGGCCCGGTCCGCTGGTGACCCCGAGCGATGCCAGATGCGATGCGGTGAACCGAAACGCGCCGAACCGGTCGTCGTCCTCGACCAGCACCAGCAGACCTGCCACCGGGTCGGATGCCGGGAAGGGCTCGGTCCCGCCGTCCGCAGCACGACGCCACACCGCGACGAAGGCGCCGGGTTTGGTCGGGGTGACCCGAGCGGTGCGGATGCGCCAGTCCTCCCCGTCAATGGCGGCCAGCCCTGCCTGATAGTCGCTGCTCTGCGCCTCCGGACGGATGCCCACCACGGAGTCGGGCAGCACCAATGCGCGATAGCGGTCGAAGACGTCGAAGGTCACACGGCCACGGTATGCAGCACCAGCGCCTGCACCGGCCACAGACACGGCACCTGCACCCCGACCTCGGTCAGCATCCGCCCGGGCAGCGTGACCTCCCCCGCCGCCACCCACGGCGGGGTGCCTGGCGTCCACCGAGCGCGCCCGATCTCATCGCGGATGCGCAGCCGGTAGTGGCGGTCCGGGTCCAGACCGGGCAGCCGGATCAGTTCCGGGCGGGAGTCGGCGAGGGTCGCCACCGTGGCCAGGACATAGACGGCCTGATCCGGCAGCACCGCACCGGTCAACCGCCAGGCCGGGTCACGCAGGTCGCCGTGCACCGCCTCGCCGGTCTGGATCACCGTGCGCAGTTCCCGGTACAGCGCCCCGAAGGCCCGCAGGGTGTCGACCTCCTCCGGCGGGCAGGCGGTGATGTCCCACTCGAATCCCGCCGAACCGATCAACGCGGTGGCCAGGCGGTAGGACAGGTCGACGGTGCGGCCCGAGGAGTGCGCAGTGGGTGGCCCGACGTGGCTGCCGACCAGTTCCGGCGGGAGCAGGAGCCCGGTCCACCGCTGGATGTCCTGGCGTTCGACGGCGTCGTTGGAGTCCGACGCCCACACCCGGTCGGTGACCTCCAGGATGCCGAGGTCGGACCGGGCACCGCCGGAGGAGCAGGACTCGATCTCCAACCCGGGATGACGACGCTTCAGCTCGGCCATCAGGCGCAGCACGGCGGCAGTCTGGGTGTGCACACCGGGGCGTCCGTGGTGGCGGGCGTCGACCAGATCCCGGTTGTGGTCCCACTTGAGGAACGCGATCCCCAGCTCCGTCACCAGGGCGGACAGTTGCTCCAGGAGGTAGTCGTAGGCCCGCTCGACATCCAGCACCCACTGGGTGCGCCAGGACAGACCGTCCGGTCCTGGCACCCGTGCCGGGTCGTGCAGCAGCCAGTCTGGGTGGGTGCGCGCCAGGTCGGAGTCCAGGTTGACCATCTCCGGCTCGACCCACAGCCCGAACTCCATGCCCAGGCCGCGCACATGCTCGGCCAACGGCAGCAGCCCCTCCGACCAGACCGTGCGGTCGACCACCCAGTCGCCGAGTCCACGGGTGTCGTCGCGGCGGGCCGGGAACCAGCCGTCGTCCAGCACGAACCGTTCCACACCGATCTCAGCCGCCCGGTCCGCCAGTCGCAGCACGGTCGCCGGGTCGTGGTCGAAGTAGACCGCCTCCCAGGTGTTGAGCACCAGGGGTCGAGCACGGCGCGGGTGCTGTGGACGGGCGCGCAGGTGGCGGTGGAACCGTGCGGTGAGACCGTCGAGCCCGCGGTCGGAGTAGCCGAACCACGCGGTGGGGGTGGTGTAGGACTCCCCCGCCGTGAGCATGACCTCGCCGGGGCGCAGCAGCTCACCGGCACCGAGCAGGGTGGGGAACTCCGGGCCGCGGTCGGTGCGGTAGCTGGTGTCGGCGGGCCAGCCCAGGTGCACGGCCCAGACCTCGCCGCTGCGGTTGCGGGGCTGGTCGGCGGTGAGAGCCAGCAGCCAGGGCTGGTCGTGGCCGGGTCGTCCGCGCCGACTCTGGCGGAGCATCGCACCGGGCGGCAGCGTGCCGGTGACCGGTGCCTTCTCCCGGGTCCAGCGACCGGTGAAGGTGGTGAACCGCTCCGCGCGGGACGGCACCGGCAGGGTCGGCTCCAGCCAGTCGACCTGGACGTCCGGACCGGCCACGACGGTCATCCGGTGCCGTAGCCCCAGCAACCCGCCCTCGGACAGCGCGATCTCCACGGTCAGCTCCAGGCCCGAGGCGTGCGCGTGCACCACCGCACGGTTGGGCTCAATGTCGAGGGCACGCACCGTCCAGTCGAGGTCGAGCGGCAGCCCGCCCCGGGTGAGCTGCGCGCCGGGTCGACCGGACCAGCCGTCGGTCTCCTGGGCCAGCAGGTTCGCCTGCCAGGCCGCATCCAGGGTCGCCGGTGGGGTCTGTCGACCCACGGCGTCCCGCCAGGCCAGCAGGTCGGTGCCGGTCAGCGCACCGGGGTCCGCGCCCCAGTGCAGCACGGCGGGCAGCCCGGTCGGCTGGGGGTCGAGCAGCAGGGCCACGCCGTCGCGGCGGAGCAGAACGGGGTCGGTCACGGCTGGTCTCCTGTCGTCGACGGTCATGCGGTCAGGCCACTCTCGGCCCAGGTCCGGGCGCTCTCCGGGGCCACCGATTCGATGCCACCGCGGAGCACCACCAGCGCCCCACCGACGGCGGCAACCGACTGCGGGTCGGCGGACATCCGCAGCTGCACCGGGCGCAGCAATCGGGCCAGCGCACCGCGCTCCACCACCGGCCGCGCCCCGGCCAGCACCACCGGCCCGGCCACCGCGAATCCGGGCCCGGCCAGCACCACGGTGTCCAGGTCAAAGAGGTTCATCAAGGTCACCGCCGCTGCCCCGAGGTGCGCGGCTGCCCGGTCGAAGAGCGCCCGCACCGTGGTGTCCCCGTCGTCGGCGGCCCGGGCCAGCACGTCCAGGTCGTCCAGCAACCGGTCGCGGTCACTGTGCAGGCCCAGCCGCTCGGCCACCCCGGGCATCAGCGTGGCCTCGCGCACCACCGCCGCCGGCCCGGCCAGTTGCTCGGTGCAGCCGACATTGCCGCAGGCGCAGACCCCGGGCCAGGTCGGGTCCAGCGGGATGTGCCCGACCTCGACGACATTCGCGACCTCGTCGCCGTACACGTCACCGCCCAGGATCACGCCGCCGCCGATGCCGCTAGCCATGTAGAGCACCCCGAAGGTGTCGGTGCCGGCGTCCCCGGCCCACTGCTCCCCCACGGCGGCGGCGGTGGCGTCGTTCTCCAACAGCACGGGCAGCCCCAACAGCGCGGACAACGTGCTGGTCAGCGGGAAGTCCTGCCAGGCCGGGGTGGGTTGCGCGGTGCGGATCACCCCACGGGCGCGGTCCTGGGGGCCGTGGGTCACCAGTCCGACGCCGAGCACCCGGTCGCGTGGCACGGCGGCCTCGGCGAGCACCGACTCCACCTCGGTGGCCAGCGCCGCCAGGGTGGTGCCCGGGTCGCCGCGCCCCACGCCGGGCAACACCGTCCCGGCCAGCCGCCGCCCGAGGAAGTCGGTCACCACCACCGTGGTCCGGCATCGGTCCAGCTGCACACCGACCGCGTAGCGAGCGTCCGCGACCAGCTCCAGCAGCCGCCGCGGTGAGCCCCCGTTCGACCGGGCACGGCCCACCTCGTGCACCAGCCCGTCGCCGATCAGGTCCCGCACGGCGTGGGTGATGGTGGCGGGGGTCAGCCCAGTCCGGTCCGCCAACTCCACCCGGCTAAGCGTGCCGGAGGTGCGCAGCAGGTCGAGCACCCGGGCCCGTGTCGTCGGTGACATGGCGAGTATCTTGACGTACTAAATTTAGTAGGGCAAGAATCTCTTCCACCTCACCAGAGCCGGTGAGGTCCCGAGCCGGGAGAGGACCAACGATGTTCCTGAGGTCGCGCAGTCGTTCAGCCAGGGCCGTCACGGCCACCGCCGCACTCGCCGCCACCGCACTCGCCCTGTCCGCCTGTGGCGGTGGCGGAGACGGAGGGGGCGGCGGCTCCACCGGGGGCGGTGACGGATCGATCACCATCTTCAACGGCGCCACGGGCACCATCACGGAGAACTTCAACCCGTTCTCCACCACCGCGCTACAGCCCACTCTGGGCGTGATCTTCGAGCCGCTGTACTACTACAACCTCGCCGCCGACGTGGACCCGGAGCCGCTGCTGGCCACCGACTTCGCCTGGAACGAGGACGGCACGCAGCTGACCATCACCACCCGGGACAACGTGAGCTGGTCCGATGGCGAGCCCTTCACCGCCGAGGACGTGGCCTTCACCTTCAACCTCATCCACGAGACCCCGGCGCTGAACACCGGTGGCATCGCCGCCACCGCCGAGGCCACCGACGAGCACACCGCCGTGCTGACCTTCCCGGAGACCTCCTTCATGCAGGAGCCCCAGGTGCTCGGCAACCAGGCCATCGTCCCGGAGCACATCTGGAAGGACGTCGCCGACCCCACCACCGAGGTCAACTCCGACCCGGTGGGCACCGGAGCCTTCGCCGTCGACACCTTCTCCGCGCAGTCCTACGTGCTGAAGTCCAACCCGGACTACTGGGGCGGCGAGCCGAAGGTCAAGCAGGTCCGCTACATCTCGCTGGAGAACGCCGACTCCGCCAGCGCCTCGCTGGTCGCCGGTGACGTCGACTGGATGAGCGCCTTCCTGCCCGGGCTGGAGGACATCATCAAGGGCAACCAGGACATCTCCTATGTGAACACCCCGGCCCTGACCACCGTGATGGTCTCCTGCTCCAACGCCGAACTGGGCTGCTCCGGACCGCAGACCGACCCGGCCGTCCGCCAGGCGATCTACCACGCACTCAACCGCGACCAGCTGAACAACCTGGCCGGTGGCGGATTCGCCGGCGTGGCCTCCCCCACCATGCTGCTGCCGGAGCGGGACCAGAAGTGGATCGCTGACCCGGACCAGGCCGAGATCCCGCAGTCCGCGGACACCGCCACCGCCGAGCAGATCCTGGAGGACGCCGGCTGGGTCGCCGGTTCCGACGGGATTCGCAGCAAGGACGGCGAGCGCCTGTCCCTGACCGTCCAGACCGTCACCGGCTGGTCGGACTACATCTCGCTCAACGACGCGATGACCCAGCAGCTGGCCGAGGTCGGCATCGAGCTCAAGCCCACCCAGGTGTCCTGGAACGAGTGGAACGCCGCGCAGACCGGCGGGAACTTCCAGCTCAGCCTCGACTCCATCGGTCTGGGCGCGTCCAGCAACCCGTACTTCACCTACAACAAGTTCTACGCCACGGACAACACGGTGCCGGTCGGTGAGTCCGCCTCCGCGGGCAACGCCGCCCGGTTCTCCGACCCGACGGTGGACGCCGCTCTGGAGACCGCCCGCTCCACCTCCGACGAGGCGGTGCAGGCCGAGGCCTACGCCCAGATCCAGGACGTGATCACCGAGCAGTTCCCGTACATCCCGATCTACGTCAACTCCATGCTGACGGAGTTCAACACCTCCCGGGCCACCGGCTGGCCGACCGCCGAGGACACCTACGCCATGCCGGCGTCCTGGAAGTCGTGGGACAACGGCCAGGTGCTGAAGACCATCACACCGGTGGGGTGAGACAGTGCGCTACTTCCTGCAGAAACTCGGCTTCTACGCCGTGGCACTGTGGGCGGCGCTGACGATCAACTTCGTCATCCCGCGGCTGATGCCCGGCAATCCGGTGGACATCATGTTGTCCAAGCTCGCGACGAAGGGACCCGTCAGCCCGGCCACCCGGGAGGCGGTGGAGGCGCTGCTCGGCACCGACTCCTCCGCCTCCTGGTGGCAGCAGTACGTCGACTACCTCGGGGCGCTGTTCAGCGGTGACCTCGGCACCTCGGTGGCGTACTTTCCCGCCGGGGTGGGCGAGATCATCGGCCAGACCCTGCCTTGGACAGTCGGCCTCATCGGGCTGTCGACAGTGCTGTCCTTTGTGATCGGCGTCGGGCTCGGCACCTTCGCGGGCTGGAAGCGCGGCTCCTGGCTGGACAACCTGATCCCGTTCACCACCATGCTCCAGTCGGTGCCGTACTTCTGGCTGGCCCTGCTGCTGTTGTTCCTCTTCGGCAGCATCTGGCAGGTCTTCCCGCTGAACGGCGGCTACGACGTGTGGACCTACGCCGGTCCGGAGCTGAGCTGGGGCTTCTTCGGCTCGGTGATCGAACACGGCACGCTGCCCGCGCTGACCATCGTGATCAGCTCGATCGGCGGCTGGATGCTCGGGATGCGCAACATGATGGTGTCCACGCTGTCCGAGGACTACATCGTCACCGCCGAGGCCAAGGGCCTGCGTCCGCGCCGGATCAGGATGGCCTACGCCGCCCGCAACGCGGTGCTGCCCTCGGTCTCCGGATTCGCCATCTCGCTGGGCTTCGTCGTCGCCGGCTCCATCGTCACCGAGGCGGTGTTCAGCTACCCCGGGGTCGGCTCGGCGCTGCTGATGGCGGTGAACAGCAACGACTACGCGCTGATGCAGGGCGTGTTCCTGGTGATCACGCTCTCCGTGCTCGGCGCGAACCTGATCGTCGACCTGCTCTACGGCCTGATCGACCCGCGCACCCGTGCGCGCGCCTGAGGAGGACTCCATGGCCACCATCACCCAGGAAGCGCCCACGGCCACCGTCGCCGCCTCCCCACCGCGACGGTTCCACCTGCGCGTCACCCCCAAGCTGATCACCGGACTGGTGCTCGCCGGAGCCATCGTGCTCTTCGGCATCCTCGGTCCGCTGCTGGTCGGCAACCCGTCCACCGTCCGCGATGTCGGGCTCTCCGGACCCTCCGGCGAGCATCTGCTCGGCACCACCCAGACCGGGCAAGACGTCTTCGCCCAGCTCGCGCACGCCACCCGCGGATCGTTGACCATCGGCCTGGTGGTCGGGGTGCTGACCCTGGTGTTGAGCGCGTTCTTCGGCATCGTCGGCACCTTTGCCGGGGGCTGGTGGGACGAGGGTTTCAGTCTGTTCAGCAACGTCATGCTGGTGATCCCCGGCCTGCCGCTGGTGATCGTGATCAGCTCCTACGTGCCGGATAAGTCCATCTGGCTGATCGCCGTGGTGCTGGCGATCACCAGCTGGGCCGGATCGGCCCGGGTGCTGCGCGGATACACGCTCAGCCTGCGCAACCGGGACTACGTGCTGGCCGCCCGGGTCGCCGGGGAGAAGCGCTGGCGAATCCTGGCGGTGGAGATCCTGCCGAACCTGATCCCGCTGCTGGCCTCCCAGGTGGTGCTGGCGATCATCGCGGCGATCCTCGGCGAGGCGGGGTTGTCCTTCCTCGGACTCGGTGCCACCGGCTCCTTCACCTGGGGAACCATGCTGTTCTACGCCCAGAACGGTCTGGCACTGCGACTGGGTGCCTGGTGGTGGTTCGTGCCGCCGGGTCTGCTGCTGGCGGTGTTCGGTGCTGCGCTGTCGCTGATCAACTTCTCCATCGACGAGATCATCAACCCCAAGCTGCGCGCCCAGACCCGGGCCACCCGCAAGAAGTGGCGGATGTCCCGGTCCCAGCTCGCAGCGGCCGAGGAGGCGACGGTATGAGCGCCCATCCGGTCCTCTCCATCGAGGACGTCAGCGTCGACTACCTGGTCGACCCGCCGGTGCACGCGGTCAAGAACGTCACCCTGGATCTGTTCCGGGGCGAGATCCTCGGCCTGGCCGGGGAGTCGGGCTGCGGCAAGTCGACCCTGGCCTACGCGATCACCCGGCTGCTCAAGCCCCCGGCGTCGATTACCGGCGGCACCGTGGCCTTCCACTCCCGGGAGGGCTACACCATCGACCTGTCCACCCTGGACGGCGAGGACCTGCGCGCCTTCCGCTGGGACAAGGTGGCGATGGTCTTCCAGGGGGCGATGAACTCGCTCAATCCGGTGCTGCGGATTCAGACCCAGTTGGAGGATGTGCTCAGCACCCATCGCCCGCAGATGTCCAAGGCCGACCGGCGACGTCGCTGCGCGGAGTTGCTGGAGAGCGTGGGCGTCGACGCCGACCGGCTGCGCTCCTACCCGCACGAGCTCTCCGGCGGGATGCGGCAGCGGGTGATGATCGCGATGGCCCTGGCACTGGAACCGCAGGTGCTGATCATGGACGAGCCGACCACCGCCCTGGACGTGGTGGTGCAGCGCGAGATCCTGCGCGAGATCACCCGGCTGCGGGCCGAACTGGGCTTCGCGGTGGTGTTCATCACCCACGACCTGCCGCTGCTGCTGGAGATCAGCGACCGGATCGCAGTGATGCGGGCCGGTGAGGTGGTCGAACTCGCCGACGCGGTCACCCTCTACACCGCCCCGCAGCACGAGTACACCCGCACCCTGCTCGACTCCTTCCCCAGCCTGACCGGCGAGCGCGGCGACTTCCTGCGCACCGGCTCCACCGATGAGGAGGTGGTGGCATGACCACCCTGGAACTGCGCGATGTGGTCAAGGAGTACCGGGTTGGCCGTCGCCCGCTGCGCGCCGTCGACCGGGTCAGCCTCACCCTGGAACCCGGCCGAACCATCGCCCTGGTCGGCCAGTCCGGCTCCGGCAAGTCGACCATCGCCAAACTGCTGATGCAGCTGGAACGGCCCACCTCCGGGCAGATCCTGGTGGACGGCCAGCCGGTCGCCCGCCGTGGCCGAGGCCTGCGGACCTACCGCAACCAGGTGCAGATGGTCTTCCAGGACCCCTTCGCCTCGCTGAACCCGTACCACTCCATCGGTCACCACCTGGCCCGCCCGGTGGCGCTGCACCACCCCGAGTTCAGCGGTGCCCAGGTCGAGGAGCGGGTGCGCGATCTGCTGCGGCGGGTGCGGCTCGACCCGGACTTCGCCCGGCGACGACCGCATGAGCTCTCCGGTGGTCAACGCCAGCGGGTGGCCATCGCCCGGGCGCTCGCCCCGGAGCCGGGAATCCTGGTCGCCGACGAGCCGGTCTCCATGCTGGACGTGTCGATCCGGCTCGGCGTGCTCAACCTGCTGTCCCGGTTGCAGCGCGAAGAGAACCTCGGCGTCCTCTACATCACCCACGACCTGGCCACCGCCCGGCACTTCTCCGACGAGATCCTGGTGCTCTACCGCGGCGAGGTGGTCGAACGTGGGCCCGCCGACGACGTGATCCTGCGCCCCCAGCACGAGTACACCCGCCTGCTGGCCAGCGCCGCCCCCGACCCCGACCGCCGCCTCGCCGAACTCGGCCACTAGCCCCGCGGCCCTGGCCTCACCCGCCCCGGCCCTGGCCCGAGTTCGGTGCTGACGCGTCGAGTTCGTGAGCCCCGCATCCGTACTCGGCACCGGAGCACCGACCTCGGCCGCCACCACCACGCCTAGGAGCCCGACCCATGCACCACACCCCGCTCACCGACGGCTGGACCATCGCCCCCACCGGCGGTCCCGTGCCCGCCGCGATCATCGCCGCCGCACCGCTTCCCGCCACCGTGCCGGGCAGCGTGCACGTCGACCTGCTGGCCGCGGACCTGATCCCGGACCCGTTCCTGGACGCGCACGAGACCGACCTGCGCTGGTTCCACCACACCGACTGGCGCTACACCCGTGACCTGGTGCTCGACCCGCCCGCCCCCGGAGAGCGGATCGACCTGGCCTTCGACGGTTTGGACACCGTCGCCACCGTCGACTACGCGGGCACCGAGCTGCTGCGCACCGCCAACATGCACCGCAGCTACCGGGCTGACGTCCGAGAACTGGCCGACGGCACCGCCCACCCGCTCACGGTCGACCTGCGCTCGGCCACCGCCTACGCCGAGGAGCTGCGCGACCTGCTCGGCGACCGCCCGTCCGCCTACCACCCAGTGCCGTTCAACTTCATCCGCAAGATGGCCTGTTCCTTCGGCTGGGACTGGGGCCCGGACCTGCGCACCGTCGGCATCTGGCGCGGCGTCCGGGTCGAGCGCTGGCACACCGCCCGGCTGGCCGAGGTCCGCCCGCTGATCACCGTCGACGACGACGGCACCGGCCGGATCGAGCTGCACGTCACCGTCGAGCGCTCCGGTCTGGTCGACGCCGCCCCCCTGCCGATCACCGCCGAGATCCTGGGCCACCGCGTCGAGGACACGATCACCGACGACCGCACCGTCCTGCACCTGACCGTCCCGGACGCCCCGCTCTGGTGGCCGGTCGGCTACGGCGACCACCCGCTGCACGACCTGACTGTCACCCTCGGCGATGACCTGGACCGGTGGACCCGCCGGATCGGTTTCCGCACCGTCGAGCTCCGGATCGCCGACGACGAGCACGGCACCTCCTTCGAGCTACTGGTCAACCACCGACCCATCGCCGTGCGCGGTGCGAACTGGATCCCGGACGACCACTTCCTCACCCGGATCACCCGCGAGCGCCTGGACCGTCGACTTGACCAGGCCCTGGGTGCCCGGCTGAACCTGCTGCGGATCTGGGGCGGCGGCATCTACGAGTCCGAGGACTTCTACACCGCCTGCGACGAGCGCGGTCTGCTGGTCTGGCAGGACTTCCTGCTGGCCTGCGCCGCCTACCCCGAGGAGCAGCCGCTGTTCGACGAGTTCGAGGCCGAGGCCCGGGAGAACGTCGCGCGCCTGACCCCGCACCCGTCGCTGGTGATCTGGAACGGCGGCAATGAGAACCTCTGGGGCCACGAGGACTGGGGCTGGAAGCAGCAGCTCGGCGATGCAACCTGGGGTGAGCGCTACGCCGTCGACCTGTTCCGCTCCGTCGTCGCCGAGCTCGACCCGACCCGGCCCTACACCGACAACTCGCCGTACACCCCGGGCCGTCCAGAGCTGCACCCGAACGACCCGGACCACGGCAGCCACCACCAGTGGGAGGTCTGGAACCGGATCGATTACACCGAGTACCGCTCCGAGATCCCCCGGTTCTGC
This sequence comes from Cellulomonas sp. NPDC089187, assembly GCF_040685135.1. NCBI lineage: Bacteria > Bacillati > Actinomycetota > Actinomycetes > Micrococcales > Cellulomonadaceae > Cellulomonas > Cellulomonas sp. NPDC089187. The sequence goes on from NZ_JBFBHI010000001.1 coordinate 675,825, forward strand.
TCCGAGTTCGGCTTCCAGGGACCGCCCACCTGGCGCACCCTCACCGACTGGGTGCACACCGGCGAGGACCCCAAGACCGACCCGGTGTTCTTGATCCACCAGAAGGCCGACGACGGCAACGGCAAACTCGACCGCGGCCTGGCCCCGCACCTCGGTGTGCCGGTGGACTTCCCGGATTGGCACTGGGCCACCCAGCTCAACCAGGCCCGGGCCGTCCAGCACGCCGTCGAGCACTACCGCGGCTGGTGGCCCCGCACCGCCGGGTGGATCGTCTGGCAGCTCAACGACTGCTGGCCCGTCACCTCCTGGGCCGCCGTCGACTCCGAGGAACGCCCGAAGCCACTCTGGTACGCGCTACGCAACGCCGGGGCGGAGCGACTGATCACGGTCCTCGACGGGCAGGCCGTGCTGGTCAACGACACCGACCACCCGTGGGCAGGTGAGCTGGTCCTGCGCCGCCAGCGGCACGACGGTCAGGTCCTCGCCCACGCCACAGTGCCCGTGCAGGTGCCGCCCCGTGCGGTCACCCGCACCCCGCTGTCCGACCTGGGCACCCCGGCCGAACCCGCCGCGCAGGTGCTGGCCATCGAGCTGGGCGACGTGCGCCACCTGCACGCCTTCGTCGAGGACATCGACTCCGCCCTCGACCCCGCCCCGCTGACCGCCTCAGCGCACTCAGTCGACGGCGGCTACCGGGTCGACGTCACCGCCCACTCCACCGCCCTGGCCGTCACCCTGCTGCCCGACCGGCTGGCCCCCGACGCCGTGGTGGACGAGGCCCTGGTCGACCTGCCCGCGGGCGGCACGGCGAGCTTCCTGGTCCGCACCACCGCCGCCCTCGACCCCGCCGATCTCACCCGCTCCCCCGTCCTGCGCACCGCCAATGAGCTGCGCACCGTCCCCACCACCACCGCCCCACCGCTGATCGCCGATGGCCCCGCCATCCCCGGAGGCTTGGTGCGGGTCGCCGATGATGCTGGAATCACCGCATGACGCAGATCGACCTGCCCCTGTCCGCCCTGCGCGAGTACCGCCCCGAGGTGTCCGCACCCGCGGACTTCGACGAGTTCTGGGCCCGCACCCTCGCCGAGGCCCGCCGCCACCAGACGCCGGTCCTCCGACGCCGGGTCGACTCCCCGTTGCGGCTGGTCGACGTGGACGACGTCACCTTCCCCGGATTCGCCGGCGACCCGATCCGCGCCTGGCTGGTCCGCCCCGCCGGCGTCGAGAACCGGCTGCCAGTGATCGTGGAGTTCAACGGCTACAACGGTGGCCGCGGGCTGCCGCACGAGCGTCTGGCCTGGCCCACCGCCGGATACGCGCACCTGTTCGTCGACTCGCGTGGTCAGGGCTCCGGTTGGGGCAGTGGCGGCGACACCCCCGACCCGCACGGTTCCGGACCCGCCGGGCCGGGATTCCTCACCCGCGGCATCCTCGACCCGGAGCAGCACTACTTCCGCCGACTCATCACCGACTGCGTCCGTGCCGTCGACGCGGTGCGCACCCTGGACGGCATCGACCCGGACCGGGTCGTCGCCGCCGGAGGCTCCCAGGGCGGGGGCCTGACCATCGCCGTGGCCGGACTCGTCGACGGGCTCGCCGCCGCCATGCCCGACGTGCCCTTCCTGTGCCACATCGCCCGCGGCGTCGAGGTCTCCGACACCGACCCCTACAGCGAGATCACCCGCTACCTCGCCGTGCACCGCGACCAGGTGGACCAGGTCTTCAACACCCTCGCCTACGTCGACGGCCTGCACCACGCTGCCCGCGCCACCGCCCCATCGCTGTTCTCCGTGGCGCTCCAGGACATGGTCTGCCCGCCCTCGACCGTCTTCGCCACCCACCACGCCTGGGCCGGTCCGTCGACCATCGAGGTCTACCCCTACAACCAGCACGAGGGTGGCGGCGGGCACCACTGGCAGCGCCAGGCCTCCTGGCTGCGGGAGGTACTCGGCAGCTGATGGCGTCCGGGCTGGTGAGCGCTTTCCCAGATGCGCGCCGGAACGATGTGGTGTCCGCTGGAACACGGTGCGGAGCACGACGGCGCCGGGACCGTCCCGGCCGCTGACACCCGCGAAGGAGTCGAGCGATGAAGCGCATCGCAGCAGGCACGACCATCGCCCTCGCCACCCTGGCCCTCGCCACCGCCGTCCCGGCCACCGCCGGCACCACAGCCGCCCCGGTCACACCAACGGCCACCGTGGCCCCCGCCGCCGTGATCGACCAGGACACCGCCGAGGCCACCATCCTCCAACGCACCAACGCCCTGCGCGCCACCGAGAGCAAACCCGCACTGGTCCGCAACAGCGCGATGGACGCCGTCGCCGCCGCCTGGGCCACCCACATGGCCACCACCGGCCAGTTCGCGCACAACCCGAACTACGCCACCCAGATCCCCGCCGGATGGCGCTCCGCCGGGGAGAACATCGCCTGGAACAGCTACGACCCGGTCGCCCTGTACACCCAGTGGGAGAACAGCCCCGGGCACCGCGCCAACATGGTGAACTCCTCCTTCACCGACATCGGCATCGGGGTCGTCCAGTACAACGGGCGGTTCTACGGCGTGCAGGTCTTCGCCGGATACCCGCGCACTGCCTCCTGAACCACGCCGACCAGGGCATCCGCGCCTGTGCGGGTGCCCTGGTCGGCTACCCTGACCGGCGACGCGGGCCAGTAGCTCAGCCGGTTAGAGCAGCGGACTCATAATCCGTCGGTCGTGGGTTCAAGCCCCACCTGGCCTACCACCGCACTCAGCACTCGTCGTAGCGCCAGGACCCGCCCTCGAACACCCACGGCTGGTCCGTCACATTGAGCGAGGCTTCCGAGTACGTGTAGGTCGCGCGCCCCACCGGCCCGTCCACGCTTGCGTCGACAGTCAGCAGCTCCGGGCCTGCGCCGTAGATCGACTGCACCGCCATCAGATTGCCGGTCATCGTCGACACATCCGTGGACGCCGCACACCGGGCAGAGAGCATGCCGTAGATCGTCGTGGCATCCGCGCCGAAGAACGCCGCCGAATAGGCTCGCACCGCCGCGTCCAGCTCCTCCACCGTTCCACTGACCGGCTCCGGCTCGGTCACCTCCGTTTCCGGTTCGACCGTCGGGGACGGCGACTGTGACGTCGTGGGAGTCGAACTGGCAGACGCCGAGGCCTCGACATTCCCCTCATCCCCACCGCAGCCACTCAATCCCAGCGCAGCCACCACGACGACCCCCAGCACAACCGATCGACGCACAGGCCTTCCCTTCTCTACAACCGGACGTGCCCGTCGCACCCCCGCAGCGGCCATCCTCCCAGGTCACGCACAGGGGACACGCTGCCCGGTCCCACGAGCTCGTCAGCAAAGCCCTTTACGGTGGACCCCGTGCCGCTCTTCACCCGTCGCCCCGCCCTGCCCGACCCGCTGCGCCGCAGCCTCGATTTGCCGTCGGACGACAAGATCCTCGCCACCGCGCAGCTGGCCGACGACGGATGGCTGGTCGCCACCCGTCACGCACTGCACGTCCTGCCCTCGACCGGCGAGCGACTGACCCGCCCGTGGGCCGACATCGACCGCGGCACCTTCGACCCCGAGGCCCCGGCGATCACCGTGCACTGGGTCACCGGTGACAGCGACAACTACCCCCTCGCGCCACCGACCCCGGTGAAGTTCGCCCAGACGTTCCGCGAGCGTGTGCAGTCCTCGGTGGTGCACGTGCAGAAGGTCCAGATCCCCGGCGCGGGCACCGTCCAGGTGGCGCTGCGACGCGGGGCGGACGGGAAGCTGCTGACCCAGGTGATCGGCTCCCCGCAGGTCGATCTGACCGATCCGGGCACACTGGCAGTGGTGGACGCAGCCGAGCGCGACGTGCGGGCTGCCGCCGGGCTGCGCGGCTGACCGGCGGGTGTGCAGGAGCACGTGCGGAGTGCTGCTAGAGTTTTCCCCGCACGATCCCTCGTAGCTCAATTGGCAGAGCATCCGACTGTTAATCGGACGGTTACTGGTTCGAGTCCAGTCGAGGGAGCATCCGAACCCCCGTCAGGTGATCCTGGCGGGGGTTCTCCCGTCTCTGGCGCGCGGTGCCTCGCACTGTCCACATCCCCACTGCACTCCACGTCGTCCCCAGCCGTGCCGGGTTCGACTCCGCCCCGAGGGCGTCCCTCTGGCTGACTCGTCTCCGACAGCCCCACTCGGAGAGACGACTCATGATGACCACCGCATTCGCCCCCGCCACCGCCTTGCCCGGCACTACGGTGACCGTGGGATCAGCCGCCCCGGCCCGCCACCACCGACCGCAGGGGCAGCACATGAGCACCGTCGATCCTCCTTCTCCGACCTCTCCCCCGTCGACGTCTCGCCCGTGGTTTCGTCGGCGCGGTCCGCTGCTGGCCACGGCTGCGGGTGTGGCGTTGGCGCTCACCGCCACCGTCGTCGTCATCGATCACCGGATGTCATCCGATCTGGCCACGGCACAGGATGCGTGGGACTCCGCTTCCACCGATCTCCGCGCGGCAGTCGATGACGCCGACGAATTGCTGGCCGAGATTTCCGACCAGGACATGGAGCTCGACACCAGCGACCTGGACGCCGCACTGGTCGACGCCGGAGACCTGCTCGGCACCGCAGTGCAGACGACCAGTTCGCGCCAGGCACGTACTCGCGCTCTGCATGAACGCGCCACCACCGCGACCGCGATCCAGTCCGAGGTCGAGGAGGCTGCCAGCTCATTGCGCACCAACTACCAGGAGCGCCAGCTCGCCCGCGTCACCGCTGACCAGAGCACTGCGCTCCAGAATCTCCGGACGCAGCTCGAGTCCGCGCGGACCCTGCTCGCCGATTCCGAGGGACGCGTGCTCGATGATGCCAACCGGATCGTCCTCGCCGACGCCATCACCACGGCAGAACAGGCGATCGAGGACGCGCCCACGGCCACCGGGATCGAGCACGGACCAGCGATCGAAGCGCTGACCGGGCACATCGACGCGCTGTCCGCCGCCGCCGGGGCGCTCTCGTCCGCTGTCGAGGCAGTCACGGCCGATGTCGCCGCCTGGCAGGCCGAACAGGACCGGATCGCCGCCGAGGCATCCACCCCAGAATCGTCCGAGAGCGGTGACCGCCCGCGACACCCCACCCCCGGCGCGGACAGGAACCCGTCAGGACCGACCAGCACGCCACCACCCGCCGCCGACCCACCGGCCGACACCACCGGCGACGGTGGCTGGGTGGTCGAGGAGGAGACCGACCTCACCGCCTGTGTGGACGAGCACGGCAACGCCTGGTGGTGCTGACCACCGATCCGAGCTACCCGAAGACGAGGGGCCCGGCGCGGCAACGCCGGACCCCTCAGCACGCCGACACCGATCCCCCGACAGAGGACGAGCATTCATGCGAGCGAGAACATCGTGGCATGCCCACACACCGGGCAGAGCCCTGACCACCATCCTGATCGGCGCGACGCTGGCCTGTACTGGCTTCGCGCTCACGTCGCCGGCCGCCATGCCGGTCGCTGCGGCCACGCAGGGCACTGTGGGGCAGGGCATCCACGTGCCGATCCCCGGCTACGGCGAGTCCTGGTTGGGCGCGTTCGAGGTGCCCACCGGAGCTGACGGGGCTATGTCCTGGTGCATCCAGATGTGGGTGGCACCCGGGGTGGGCGCACCACCGCTGACCGTGGATGCCCATGACGACCCGGTCCTGGCCTGGCTGATCGAGACCTATGCCGACCCGAATGACCGGCTGGCTCAGGCCGCGATCGCCTACACCGTGCATCAGCGCGCGGAGGTGCCCGGGGTGGTCGCGAACGGGGACGTCGAGCGCGCCAAGCAACTGCTCGCCGACGCCACCCCGGCTGAGGTGCGTGACCTGTCCGCCCAGATGGTGGCCACCGCGACCGCCCAGGCCGGGCCGTATGCCGACCCAACGCCGACGGTGGATGCCAGCGATCTGCGTTTCGGCACGATCACGAACCTGGGCGTCACCGGGGCGAATGGCGGGTGGGTGCCCGGCCTGAATGGCACGGTCGAGCTGATGGAACGCGATGACGCGGGCACGTTGATCCCGACGGACCGCGCGGTCTTCGACCTCAACGACAACGACAAGGCCGACCCCGGCGAGACCAACACTTGGACCGGGACGACCCCGGAGGGCCCGCTGACCCTGCACTACGTCGCGACCGGGATCGGGGACGTGGTAGCCCGGGCCCGATTCGATGGCCTGCGCACGATGAAGCTGGCGTACTACGGCATGGACGGCAAGAAGCAGGACAACCTGTCGCTGTCCCCCGGGCTGCCCGGCGACCCCACCGAGCGCACCGGTGAGACCGAGGAGTTCCCCGTCGCGGACGGCTTCCGAGTGACCGGCGTGTCCCAGGTCGAGGCGAAAATCCTCGATGAGGGCGACCAGGCCTGTGACCAGCTCACACTCGCCGCCACACCGGACACCACCTGGCTCCCCGTCGGCGGAGCACCCGTCACCGTGCCGCTGGTGGCGACGCTCTGGCAGGTCGGCACACAGCCGGTCACCCCGACTGAGACAACCCCGGACACCGCCACCGTCCTCGCCGAGATTCCGGTGCAGGCCACCGGACCCGGCACATACCGGGCCTGCGCCGACACCGACGTGGACCCGGCGATGCTCACCTGGCAGTGGCGCACCGACAGTGACGCCATGCCCGACGATCTGAGGCCGCTGCTGTTGGAGGAGTGGCAGGACACTTTCGGGCTCGCGGCGGAGACCAGCTCGCGGCGGCACACCCCGGAGGTGGTGACCAGCCTCAGCGTCCGCACCACCGCCGGCGGACTGCGCCTGGTCGATGAGCTCTGGGCCGAGGGCTACCCCGATGACCACGGTGAGTTCACCGGCGGTTCGGGCTTCGGTGGGGACCACCCGGACGAGGTCACCGAACTCTGGTTCTTCCCCGAGGGCACGACACCCACCGACCAGGACCTGGAATCTCACGGCACCCTGATCGGCTCAGTGCGCCGCGACCCGGTGAACGGCTACCAGTCCCTGTCCACACCGGACCTTGCTTGGCCGCAGAGTGACGTGGACGCCGACGCTGACGGCGTGCTCGACCCCCTACCCGGCATCGTGGCTGCCCGCACCCAGTTCAGCGGCGACGACCGCACCCGACCGTTCACCACCTCGGTCACCGACCCCACCGAGCAGGTCACCGTCCTGACCCCAGCGCCGGAATCCGTCCCGCTGGCGGTCAGCACCGCGATCCAACCCGACGCCGAGGTCGCCCCTGGTGCTGATCTGCACCTCCAGGACGCCACCGAGGTCACCGGCACGGTGCCGGAGGGCGGACTCCTGCTCACCAACGAGCTGTACCGCTGGACCGGAGAGACCGCGCTGTGTTCCCCCGAGACCCTGATCGCCAGCAGTGACCCGATCACCGTCACCGCGGCGGGCCAGTACCTTTCAACACCGGTCGCGATCACGGCCGAGCCCGGTGTCTTCTACGGCTACGCCGAGACGGTCCGCACGTCTGAGGGCAGGCTCGTCCATCGCGGCGAGTGCGGGGCCAGCACCGAGACCATCCGCGTCCCAGCCCTCCCCGAGGTGGAGACCACCGCCCACGCCAGCTCCGACAGCCCGACCGTCGGCGACGAGCTCTGGGACACCATCGCCTGGCGCGGGGACATCCCCACCGGTTCCAGCACCTCCGCGGAGCTGTTCCGCGTTCCGGAGGGACAGGCCCTGACCTGCACACCGGACACCCTGATCTGGACCTCAGCGGAGCTGCCCATCCAGGACAGCCGCGGCAGCGCCGACACCGACCGGTTCCGCACCACCGAGCCCGGCACCTACGGCTTCGTGGAGACGACCCGGGGCCCGGACGGCACCGTGCTCAGCACCGGCGAGTGCGGCGATCCGGCGGAGACCCTCACGGTGGCGGACGCTCCCCCGGCCACGCCGTTTGGGGCCCTGGCCACGACGGGAACGGCGCTGCCCGCGCTGCTGGCCACCACATTGGCGGCGCTGATCACCGGTGTGGTGACGCTGAGTGTTCGCCACCGGCACCACCGAGCACTGCCTGGCCGCTCGGGTGGGGTGCACCTCGCCCGTCGCTTCGCCTGAGCTGTCTGCTGGGTGCGGCGTGTGCCGCACCCAGCATGGTGTCGCCGACCATTCGGCCAAGCTCAGGACTGAACGGCCATGGCCACCGATTCCACGGTGGTGTCAGGCGCTCTCCCGCAGCATCCGGCGCCGGTCCTCCGCCGCCAACAACTGCTGGAACAACTCCCGCTGCGCATCCGGCTCTGCCACCGCGTCCATCCGCTGTAACCGTCCGCGCAGGTCCGCGATGTGTCGGGTCAACGCCAGCTCCACCAGGGCCATCACCAGGCCCCGGGCGTACTCCGGGAGCTTGTCCGGGCGGTCCTCCGGGATGGGCTCGACAGCCAGGCGGGTGATGAGCGAGTGCACCGGTCCGGCCGCCTGCTCCCGCACCGCCTCGACCCAGGCGGCCGGCCCGTGCTGACCGGCGAGCACCTTCGCCTGTGCGGCTCCCCCGGCTGCACGGATGGCGGTGTGCACCGCGCGGTACGCGGGGGCGCTGAAGGTCTCCGGTTCCAGGTGGTCGAACTCGACCGGGACCAGCTCGGGCAGCTGCAACACGACCTCGAGGGCGCGCCGTTCGGTGGTGGCCACCGGGTCGCGCGGGTCGGGCATCGGCATCTGGGCCACCGGGATGGCGGCCGTCTGGTTCGGGCTACGGCCCTCGTCCATGGCACCAGGTCGACCGCTCTCGCCACCAGCGGGCCCCGGACGCTGACCAGGGCCACCGGGTCGACGGTCGGCGGCGGAGCGGGCGGCCGCAGCACGCACCGCCTGCTGCACCGGTCGCAGCTCCATCCCCAACCAGCCGGCCAACTCCCGGGTGTAGCCCTCACGCAGGTCGGACCGCGGGATGCCGGCCACCGTGGGGGCGGTCTCCCGCAGCGCACCGGCCCGACCCTCGACCGTGCTCAGGTCGTAATCGGCGAGCTGTCGGCGCATGACAAACCGGAACAGCGGCGGTGGCGCGTCCACCAGGGCTCGCACGGCGTCCGGACCCTTACGTTGGCGCAGGTCGCAGGGGTCCATGCCCTCGTCGGCGACGGCGACGTAGGCGGGAACACCGAGCACACCCTGCTGCTCATGTGCCTTCATCGCGGCCTTCTGACCGGCCTCGTCACCGTCGAAGGTGAAGACCACCGCGCCCTTGTCCCCGACATCGCCCATCAGACGTCGGACGATCCGGGCGTGCTCCGAGCCGAAGGCGGTGCCGCAGGTGGCGATGGCGGTGCCGACGCCGGACAGGTGCATGGCCATCACATCGGTGTAGCCCTCGACCACCACGACCTTCTTGGTCTTGGCGATCTCCCGCTTGGCGAGGTCGATGCCGTAGAGCACGTGGGATTTCTTGTAGAGGACGGTCTCAGGGGTGTTGAGGTACTTGGGGCCCTGGTCCTCGTCGTAGAGCCGCCGCGCGCCGAATCCCACGGTGTCGCCGGTGACCTCACGGATCGGCCAGATCAGTCGACCGCGGAACCGGTCGTAGATCCCGCGACCGCCCTGGCTCATCAGGCCACTGGCGATGAGTTCCTTGTCGGTGAACCCGCGACCGCGCAGGTGGCGGAGCAGGTGGTCCCAGCCCTGCGGGGCGTAGCCGATCCCGAACTGTTCGGCGGCGGAACGGTCGAACCCGCGTCCGGCCAGGAAGTCCCGGGCCACCGCAGCGCCGGGGGTGAGCAGTTGCTCGGCGAAGTACTCCGCCGACACCCGGTGGGCCTCCAGCAGGCGCTGACGGGTGCCGGGCTCTATACCGGGCCGCGGGCCTCCGCCCTCCTCGTAGCGCAGCTGCACTCCGACCCGTCCGGCCAGATACTCGACGGCTTCGGCGAAGGGCAGTCCGTCGACCTTCTGCACGAAGTCGATGACGTCGCCGCCCTCACCACAGCCGAAGCAGTGGTACAGCCCGACCTGGGGGCGGACGTGGAAGGAGGGGGTGCGCTCGTCGTGGAACGGGCACAGGCCTTTCATGGAGCCGACGCCGGCGGTCTTCAGCGTGACCTGCTCGCCGACGATGTCCTCGATCCGGGCACGCTCGCGGACTGTCTCCACGTCCTCCCGCCGGATCCGTCCTGCCACGGGTTGATCCTAGGCCGTCGCCAGGCCGTCCAGGACCGACGATCAACCCACTGGGGACCGCCCCCATGACGCACACGACGGCCGCCGCCCCACCGGGGGACGACGGCCGTCGATGCCGAGCTCAGCGGGAGGTCAGGACTCCATGTCCATGACGATCCGGCCGTCGATCTTGCCCTGCTCCATCTCGGTGAAGATGTCGTTGATGTCGGCCAGCGGGCGGACCGTGTAGGTCGGGTTGATCTTGCCCCGGGCGAAGAACTCCACCGCCTCGGCCATGTCCTTGCGGGTGCCGACGATCGAGCCGCGGACGGTCAGACCGAAGAGCACCGTGGTGAAGATGTCCAGCGGGAACTTCTCCGGGGGCAGGCCCACCAGGGAGACGGTGCCACCCCGACGCAGCGCGCCGACGGCCTGCGGGAAGGCGTGGGCGTTGACCGCCGTGACCAGCGCACCGTGCACGCCACCGCCGGTGAGCTCCTGGAGCTCGGCAGCCGGGTCGGCGGAGGTCCGGGCGTTCACGGTGACCTCGGCGCCGTGCTTGCGGGCCAGGGCCAGCTTCTCGTCGTCGACGTCCACGGCGGCGACGCGACGGCCCATGGCGACCGCGTACTGCACGGCGATGTGGCCGAGACCACCGATGCCGGAGATCAGCACCCACTCACCGGGCTTGGTGTCGGTCTGCTTCAGGCCCTTGTAGACGGTGACGCCGGCGCACAGGATCGGGGCGACCGCGGCCAGGTCGACACCCTCCGGGATCAGCGGGGCGTAGCGGGCGTCGACCAGCATGTACTGGCCGAAGGAACCGTCGACCGAGTAGCCGCCGTTCTCCTGCTTGGGACAGAGGGTCTCCCAGCCGGTCTCGCAGTACTCGCACTCGCCGCACGCGCTCCACAGCCAGGCGTTGCCGACCATGTCGCCGACCTTGACGCGGGTGACCTGGTCGCCAACGGCCACGACCTCGCCGACGCCCTCGTGACCGGGAACGAACGGAGCAGTGGGCTTGACCGGCCAGTCGCCGTGGGCGGCGTGCAGGTCGGTGTGGCACACACCGGTGTAGCGGACCTTGACCAGGGCCTCGTTCGGACCGGGGGTCGGCACGGGGATCTCGTCGATGCTCAGCGGCTTTGCGAGCTCACGAACGACAGCTGCCTTCATCGTGCTCATGGTTCCTCCGAAGGTTCTCGGTTGCGCGGGGTGTCCGCTTTTACCCATTTCAGCCGGTGGAACGCGCTGGCGCATGGGACTTCGTGCCCGGACCGTGACTCATCCGCCGATCTGAGTCCCAGATCACAGTCGACTAGGGCGATTCGAGGGCGAACCTCAGTACCGGGGCGGCGGGGCCAGGCGGGCGTGCCAGGCCGCGGCGGAGACATCAGTGAGTGAGGCCACCTGATCGATGACCACGCGCAGGCGAGCGTCATCGTCGGCAGCGGCACGCCAGTCGGCGGCGAAGGGTGGTTCGAGGCTGACCGGGGCGCGGTCGGCGAGCACGTGCACCAGATCGGCCAGGATCTCCCGCTGGCGCTGGTAGAGCGGCTCCAACTCGCGCGGGGCCATCACATAGGCGACGGCGAGCCCCTTGAGCACCAGGATCTCCGCGGTGGTGGCGGTGGGCACGATCAGGTCGGCGGCGTAGCGGGTCAGCGGTCCGGGGCCGTAGACCTCGCGAGTGGCGAGCTGTGCGGCCCGGGCGAAGCGGCCGATCAGCTGGCTGGTGGTGTTCTTCAGCGCCGCGAGCGCCGGGCGACTGCCGTCGAATCCGGTCCGCCACAACTCGGCATGCACCAGGCGGTCCATCGCCGCCTCCAGACCGGCGGCGTCGATGGCGTCGCCGTACCAGGTGTGGATCGCGTCGATCAGCCGGGCCCGCTCCTCCGGCTGGGACAGCACCCCGAGGTCGAACCGGCCGCCGACCACCGCGTCCTCGACGTCGTGCACCGAGTAGGAGATGTCATCGGCCAGGTCCATCACCTGAGCTTCCAGACACTTGCGACCCGCCGGAGCATCACCGCGCAACCAGTCGAAGACCGGCTGGTCGTCGGCATAGACCCCGAATTTGTGGGTGGGCCTGCCACTGGTGGCGCTGATCGGGCCGTCGCCGGCCGCCCAGGGGTACTTCACCGAGGCGTCCAAGCTGGCTCGGGTCAGGTTGAGTCCGGCAGTGCGGCCATCGTCGGCGATCACCTTGGGCTCGAGCCGGGTCAGCAGGCGCAGTGTCTGAGCATTGCCCTCGAACCCGCCGATGTCTCGGGCCAGGTGTGCCAGTGCGCGCTCTCCGTTGTGCCCGAACGGCGGGTGGCCGAGGTCGTGCGCCAGGCAAGCAGTGTCGACCACATCCGGGTCGCAGCCGAGGGCCTTGCCGATCTCACGGCCGACCTGGGCGACCTCCAGGGTGTGGGTGAGCCGGGTCCGGATGAAGTCGTCGGAGCTGGGGCCGAGCACCTGGGTCTTGGCACCGAGTCGGCGCAGCGCCGAGGAGTGCACCAGACGCCCGCGATCACGCTCGAAGGGGCTGCGGGCACGCGACTTCGGAGCCTCCGGGACCCACCGTTCCCGGTCGGCCTCGGTGTAGCCGTCGGGAAGGTCGCTGCTGCTCACAGGCCCAGCCTAATCAACACGCTCCCCCACCCCCGTGCTCACCCGTGGGCCGCCCCGCGCCGAGGGGGCAGTTCTTGAGACGATTCGAGCGAATTCAGCATCAGAAAGTGACTCCTCGACGATGAAGAGGGGCTGGGCAGGCACGAGGGGGCGGAGAGTGAGGGTTCGGCCAGCTCAGCCCAGCCGCCAGACCTGGACGCTCGGGCCCGGTGTCGTCACCGTCAGGTCCGCGCCCAGAACAGCGTTGCCGTAGACGTTCGTGGGCTGACCCATCGACTGCGGCAGCACGCGCCCGGACCACGGCCCGCGGGTCGCCAGGATCAACAGCCGCTCCTCCGCGGTCTCCCGCAGGTAACCCAGCGCGTCGTCCTCGACCAGCACCCAGCGCAGTCCGCCCTCGCGCAGTGCCCGGTGTCCGGCGCGCAACGCGATCAGCCGCTGGTAGAGCGCGAAGGTGTCGCCGTCCCAGTCCGGGCCGTCACCGGCGGCGATCTGCTCCCAGGGCATGGTGACCCGGGCGTGCTCGCCGTTGGTGCCGACCGCGCCACCCTCGTCCCCAGCGAAGACCACCGGCGTTCCCGGGTAGGTGAACAGCAGCCCGGCGGCGACCTCGACCTTCGCCCGACCGCCCAGGATGGTCCGGATGCGCGCGGTGTCGTGGGAGCCGAGCAGGTTCCACTGCCGGGTGGTCACGCTCCACGGCACCGCCGCGCCGAAGGCCCGCATGGCGGCGACGACCTCGGGTCCGCGCCGGTGCGGGATCGGGGTGGGCAGCTCGACGTAGCGGACACCGGGGGCCTCGCCCGCCAGCCAGCTCCAGATCGGGCGGGTGAAGCCGGAGTAGTTCATGGTGCCGTGCCAGCCACCGGCCACCAGGTCGGCACCGGCATCGTGAAAGTGCTCAGCGATCAGCACCCCGTCCGGCCGGGTCGCCTCGATGGTGGCGCGCAGCTCGCGGGACACCTGGTGGGTGAGGTCGTCCGCACCCTGGCGTCCGGTCATGTTGGCGACGTCGATCCGCCACCCGTCCAGGCCCATCGGATCGGCCAGGTAGCGGGTGACCACCTCGGCCATCCGGGTCGTCAACGCCGGGGCGTTGTGGTTGAGCTTGGGCAGTGAGGCGTGCCCGAGCCAGCCGACGTACCCGGGGGCGGTGTCGGTCCAGTAGTAGAAGGATCGCTCCGGGGCGTCCGGGTGTGCCTGCGCGCGCAGGAACCAGTCGTGGGCGGCACCGGTGTGATTGGTGGTGAGGTCCCCGACGATCCGCATCCCACGCCGGTGCACCGCAGCCGAGAGTGAGACCAGTGCTTCGTCGCCGCCGAGCAGCGGGTCGATCATGTCGAAGGTCGAGGCGTCGTAGCGGTGGTTCGAACGGCCCGGGAAGGACGGCGTCAGGTACAGGGTGGTGACGCCGAGGCGTTCCAGATGGTCGAGGTGCTCCTCGATCCCGGTCAGGTCACCGCCGTAGAACTGGGTGCCGGTGCCCGGTCCGCCGCCGATGGGCTCGTCGCCCCAGGCGGCGGGCAGCGCCCAGTCGGGGGTCGGACGGTGGTCGGCACCGGCCGAGCGGGCGAACCGGTCGGGGAAGACCTGGTAGACCACGGCATCGCGCGCCCACTGCGGTCCCGGCTCCGTGGTGGAGAGTCGGAAGTCGGCGGCGTCGGTGACATCGCGGGCGATCAGGCCCTCACCGTTCAGCCAGGCCTGTCCGCCGTCGTACTGGGGGCCGACCAGCAGGAACCGGTACTGCGTGACGGGATTGGTCATCGGGAGGTCGGCGGTGAACCAGTGCTCGCCGTGGGTCTGCCCGTCGTGCCGGGCGGGGTACACCCGCGGTTCGCCGTCCTCGACCACCCGCAGCCACACCGACTCCGGGGCATGGCCAGGAACCCGGAGTCGGACCGGCACGATGTCGCCCAGCCGCGGCGTGCCCGCCGGGACGTACAGCGCGGACCCGTCGTGATGCGGCTGGAGCACGGATCACCCCTTCACAGAACCGGCGGTCAGGCCGCCGACGATGTACTTCTGCAGGAAGAGGAACAGCAGCAGCACCGGCAGCGCGGCGATCACCGCACCGGCGGCGAACACACCCCAGTTGGCGGCCAGCTGGTCGGAGACCATCGAGTACAGCCCGACCGCCACGGTCCAACTGGACTCGGCGGGCAGCAGGATTCGGGCCACGATGAACTCGCCGAAGGTGCTGATGAAGGCCAGCAGCGTCACCACGGCCAGGATCGGTGCGACCAGGCGCAGGATGATCGTCCAGTAGATCTGTGCGTGGCTGGCACCGTCGATCTTGGCGGCCTCGTCCAGCTCGCGCGGGATGGTGTTGAAGAAGCCGTACATCAAGAAGGTGTTCGACCCCAGCGCCCCACCGAGGTACACCGCGATCAGCCCGAGCTTGCCGTTCAGCCCCAGCGCGGGGAAGACCTCGCCCAGGCCGAGCACCAGCAGGAAGATCGCGACGAAGGCGAGCATCTGCGGGAACATCTGGATGATCAGCAGCCCGGTCAGCGAGGCGCGCCGCCCGCTGAAGCGGAACCGGCTGAAGGCGTAGGCCGCGGCGGCTCCCAGCAGCATCGCGCCCACCGAGGCAGTAATGGAGATGACCAACGAGTTGCCCAGCCAGGTCCAGAACTTGGTGGCGTTCAGGGACTCGAAGTTGCTGCCGGACACCTCGGAGAACAACGCATTCGATCCGGTCAGCGTGCCGCCGGAGGACAGCGAGGCCGACACCAGGTACACCAGCGGGAACGCCGCGTAGATCACGAAGATCACGCCGATCAGGTGGCGCCAGCCCAGCTCACGGGTCCACCGACCGAAGGACATCCGGGTGTGGTCAGAAGCAGTCGTCGCGGACATCAGTTGATCTCCTCCAGCTGACGGGTCTTGCGGAAGGCCAGGGCCGAGATCCCACCGACGATCACGAAGATCATGATCGACAGCGCGCTGGCCAGGCCGTAGTTCCTCGCGCCGCTGCCGTCTACTCCGGCGATGTTGTAGACCATCGAGATCAGGATGTCGGTATGGCCCAGGGGCACGGAAGCGTCGGCGAACCGTGGCCCGCCGCCGGTCAGCATGTAGATCAACGTGAAGTTGTTGAAGTTGAAGGCGAAGCTGCTGATCAGCAGCGGCGTGGTGGACACCAGCAGCAGCGGCATGGTGACCGATCGGAAGGCCCGCCACGGACTGGCACCGTCGATCTTGGCTGCCTCCATCACATCGCCGGGCAGCGACTGAAGAGCGCCGGTGCAGATCAGGAACATGTACGGGAAGCCGAGCCAGAGGTTCACGCCCAGCACCGCGAGTTTGGCCAGCACCGGATCGGTCAGCCAGCCGATGTTGGCCCCACCGAGGATCACCTCGTTGATGAAGCCGAACTTCCGGTTCAGCATGCCGGCCCACAGCAGCGCCCCGAGGAACCCGGGGATGGCGTACGGGAGGATCAGCAGCGTCCGGTAGATCTTGCGGCCGCGCAGGCGGGTGTCGTTGAAGACGATCGCCAGGAACAATCCGAGCAGGAACGTGGTGGCCACTGAGCCGATGGCGAAGGCGAAGGTCCAGGCGAGGATCTTCCAGAACGGTCCGGCGTAGCGGCTGTCGGTGAAGGCGGTGGTGAAGTTCTCCCCGCCGACGAACACGCGCCAGCCGACGGCCAGGGTGCTGCCGTCCTCGGCCTCGAACTGTCCGCGGTCGTTCGGGGTGTAGACGGTCCCGGTGGTGGAGTCGGTCATGGTGTCCGCGTCGGCGTCGTAGTGCAGCGTCGACTCGGCGACATACCCGGTGCGGGCGTCCTGGGTGCGGATCGAACCGTCGTTCGGGTCGTCGGAGACCGGCACCCGCAGGCTGGTCACCTCGTCCTGACGCTCGAGCACGGCGGTGCGGTCCAGCACGTCGTAGCCGGGCACCGCGGTGACGATGCCGGAGTCGACGGTGGCGTCGACCTCGTTCAGCGGGTCCTCGGCGGTGCCCACCCGGACGTCGCCGTCGGAGTCCAGCACCGCGAAGCCGAGCTCATCCCCGGCGGTGACCACGGTGAGTGGGTAGGTCTCGGTGCCGTCCACTCGGCGCTCGTTCTGCGCCAGCAACGCCTCGATGGCCTGACCCTTGGTGGAGTTGTGGCCGTCGCCGTAGTTGGTGAACGCGACGTAGCCCGTGTAGGCCATCACGTAGACCTGGTAGACGAAGAGGAACACCAGGCCGGGCAGGATGTACTTCAGCGGCAGCGCCTTCTTGGCGAAGTACACCCAGTTGGCGATGAGCAGCAGCACCACCATCGAGGTGAGGATGCCCCAGGCCTCCTGACCCCAGGCGGCGAGGATGCCGTACACCCCGAAGGCGTCGATCAGGGCGATCAGCACCAGCTTGACGATGAAGCCGGGGCGGAAGTCGCGGGCGTGGGAGCTGTCCGCGTTGCGACCGCGGCGGCGCGCGGACGGCGCCGCGGGGTCGGCGTCAGGCTCGACCACGCGAGCTTCGGGGGTGGGCATCGGTGCCTCCGGGCGGTTCTACGACTGTCGGGGTGGAGCTGGCGCGGCCGGTGCGGAGGATCGCTCCCCCGCACCGGCCGCGTGGATGGCGGATCAGCCGCCGATGGCGCCCTGGATGTCCGAGACCATCTTCTGCCAGGCGGCGGTGGGCTCCTGCGCGCCGGTGAGGATCGCCGCCTCGGTCACGCCCCAGAAGGTCCACACCGAGGCCATCTCCGGGATGGAGGGCATCGGCACGGCGTCGGCTCCGACCTCACGGAAGCCGGCGGTCACCGGGTCCTGCGAGGCGGTGTCGGCGGCGGCGGTCAGCGCGGGCACCCGGTTGCCAGCCTCGTACAGGGCCAGCTGGGCGTCCTCGGTGGACATGTAGTTCAGCAGGAAGTCGTTGGCGAGCAGCGCGTTCTCGCTCTGCGCGGAGACGTAGAAGCCCTGCACACCGGCGAAGGGCTGCGCCTCCTGGCCACCGGCGGACGGGATGGCCGAGACGGCCAGGTCCAGGTCACTGAAGTTCTCCAGCATCCAGGGGCCGCCGATGATGAACGGCGACTCGCCGTTCTTGAAGGCCTCCAGTGCGATGTCGTAGGTGATCGCGGTGTCCAGCGTGCCCGCAGCACCCTGCGCGGCCAACCATGCGGCGAAGGCCTCACCGTTCGCGCCGCCCAGCGCCAGGGTCGAGTTGTAGGAGCCGTCCTCGTTCTGCTCGAACACCGGGGCCCCGAAGGAGGTCTGCAACGGGTAGTAGGTGTACGGGTCACCCTCCTCCCCGGTCTGGATCAGCACCGGGTACTGGGTGCCTGCGGCCTGCCCGGCGGCGATCATGTCGTCCCAGGTGGTCGGCGCGTCCGCGGCGAGTGCGGTGTTGCGGATCAGACCGATGTTCTCCACCGCGTAAGGCAGGCCATAGACCTGGCCGTCCTGGGTGAAGGCCTCGACGGAGACCGGCTCGAAGTCGTCGGCCAGGTCGCCGAGCTCGATCGGGGCGACCACACCGTTCTTGGTCAGCTCACCCAGCCAGTCGTGGGCACCCACGGTGATGTCCGGGCCCTTGCCCGTCGGCACCTGGGAGATGAAGTCGGTGCGGATGTCGTCGTAGTTCTTCAGCACGGTCTCGACCGCGGTGCCAGTCTCGGCGGTGAAGTCCTCGGCGGCGGCCTCGACGGCCGCCTGGCGGGTCTCGTCGACCCAGATGGTCAGAGTCGAGCCGTCGCCGGCAGCGGCAGCGGTCGAGGAGTCGTCCGACGACGTGTCGTCGCCGGAGGAGCACGCAGTGAGGGTGAGCGCCAGGCCGGCCATGACGGCCACGGCGGAGATGCTCCGTCGCATCGTGAGTCTCCCAAGTGTTGACGGGGGTCCAGCGATGGCGGATCTGTGCCCACGCTGGCTCGGTGAAACGGGACGTTAACGTCGTTGCGACGAATCTTGCAACCCGTTACGGTAACTTTCAGGCATCGGTTGCAACGGCTTGCAACCGCACCGGCTCACGGACGATGACGACGAGGAGGAGCCCATGTCTTCTACGCTCCCCACCGTGCGTACTCGACTCACTGACCTGGCGGAACAGGCTGGGGTCTCCACCGCCACCGTCTCCCGTGTGCTGAATGGCAAGTCGGGCGTCTCTGCCCAGGCGCGGCAGGCAGTGATCACCGCAATGGACCTGCTCGGCTACGAGCGCCCGGACCGACTCCGGCCGCGGTCCACCGGACTGGTCGGCCTGGTGGTGCCCGAGCTGTCCAACCCGGTCTTCCCGGCCTACGCCCAGGTGATCGAGTCGGTGCTGACCCAGCGCGGCTACACCCCGTTGCTGTGCGCACAGCAACCCGGCGGTACGACCGAGGACCAGTACGTGGAGATCCTGCTCGACCACGATGTGGCCGGGATCATCTTCTTGTCCGGGCTGCACGCCGACACCCACCAACCGGTGGACCGCTACCAGGCGCTGCGCGGACGCGGGCTGCCCATCGTGCTGGTCAACGGCGCGGCCCCGGGCATCGACGCCCCCACCGTGGCGGCGGACGACTCGGTGGCCATCGACCTGGCCATGCGCCACCTGCTCTCGCTGGGGCACCGACGGATCGGTCTGGCCATCGGCCCCGAACGTTTTGTCCCCGCCCAGCGCAAGCGCCAGGCCTTCGCACAGGCCCTGCGCGAACGACTCGGCGTCGAGGACGACAGCGCCCACGTGGTCTCCACCCTGTTCACCGTCGAGGGCGGGGCCACCGCCGCGCACGAGCTGCTGGACAGCGGGCACACCGCGATCATCTGCGGCTCCGACCTGATGGCGCTCGGCGTGATCCGCGCCGCCCGACAGCGTGGGCTCCAGGTACCTGATGATCTGTCCGTCGTGGGCTTCGACGACTCCGTGCTGATCGGCTTCACCGACCCGCCGCTGACCACCGTGCGCCAGCCAGTGCAGGCGATGGGCCGCGCCGCGGTCGCCGCCTTGATGAGCGAGATCGCCGGCACCCCCGCCTCACGCACCGAACTCCTGTTCCATCCCGAGCTGATCGTCCGTGGGTCGACCGGCTCGGCACCCCCCTCGCACCCGGAAGGCACTCCCCTGTGACCACGCTCGACTCCCGCACCCAGCTCGTCCACGCCCCCGGACCGGACCACGGCGAGTGGTGGCGCGACGCGGTGATCTACCAGGTCTACCCGCGCTCCTTCGCCGACGCGAATGGCGACGGGATCGGCGACCTGCCCGGCATCACCGCCCGCCTGGACCACCTGGCCGCCCTCGGGGTCGACGCGGTCTGGCTGTCCCCGTTCTACCGTTCCCCGCAGGCCGACGCCGGGTATGACGTGTCGGACTACCGGGATGTTGACCCGCTGTTCGGGACGCTGGCGGACTTCGACGCACTGTTGGAGCGGGCGCACGGACTCGGCCTGAAGGTCGTGGTCGACATGGTGCCGAACCACAGCTCCGACGAGCACGTGTGGTTCCAGCAGGCGCTCGCTGCCGCGCCCGGATCGCCGGAGCGGGCGCGCTACCTGTTCCGTGAGGGCAAGGGCACCGACGGGTCGCAGCCGCCGAACAACTGGGAGTCGATCTTCGGCGGACCGGCTTGGACCCGGGTGCCGGACGGCCAGTGGTACCTGCACATGTTCGACTCCAAGCAGCCCGACCTGGACTGGACCAACCCGGAGGTGCGGGCCGAGTTCGAATCGGTGCTGCGCTTCTGGCTGGACCGCGGGGTGGACGGGTTCCGGATCGACGTCGCGCACGGCATGGTCAAGGCCGAGGGTCTGCCCGACTGGGACGGCCACGTGTCGATGATCGAGGGCACCGACGCCGACGCCAGCGGTGGCGGCGGCAACCAGGGCCCGATGTTCGACCAGGACGGCGTGCACGAGATCTACCGCGCGTGGCGGAAGATCCTGGACCAGTACGACGGTGACCGGATGCTGGTGGCCGAGGCCTGGGTCGACCCGCTGTCCCGACTGGCCCGCTACGTGCGCCCGGATGAGATGCACCAGGCGTTCAACTTCGCCTTCCTCGCCACCGGGTGGGACGCACCCGCGCTGCGCCAGATCATCGCCGCCTCTTACCAGGTCAACGATTCGGTGGGCGCACCGACCACCTGGGTGCTGTCCAACCACGATGTGGTCCGCCATCCCTCGCGGCTCGGACTGCCCACCCCGGGCGACCGTCCGAACGGCATCGGCCATGGCGACCCGCAGCCGGATGAGGTGCTCGGACTGCGGCGCGGACGGGCGGCCAGTCTGCTGCTGCTCGGCCTGCCCGGATCGGCATACCTGTACCAGGGCGAAGAGCTGGGCCTGCCCGAGCACACCGCGCTGGACGACGAGCTGCGCCAGGACCCGGCGTTCTTCCGGACCAACGGTGCCGAGCGTGGTCGTGACGGTTGCCGGGTGCCCCTGCCGTGGGAGGCCGACGCCCCCGCGATGGGCTACTCCCCCACCGGCAAGGCCTGGCTGCCGCAGCCCGAGTCCTGGAAGGCGTATGCCGCAGACGTCCAGGCCGGGCAGGAGGGCTCCACGCTGGAGCTGTACCGCGAGACCCTGCGTCTGCGCCGTGAGCTCGGACTGGGTCTGGGCGGGCTGACCTGGGCCGAGGAGTACGCGGACACTGACCAGGTGATCGCCTTCCGCAACCGTGACCTGCTCGTGGTGGCCAACCTGGGCTCGACCCCGGTGCCACTGCCGACCGGCGCGGAACTGGTGCTGGCCTCCGGCTTGCCCGGCGACCCCACACCGGCGACCGATCTACCCGGCGACACCACCGTGTGGCTGCGGGTGCGGTGAGCACAAGCAGCGTCAAGCGCGGGGCCGGTGACGTGATCGTCGCCGGCCCCGCGTCGTGGAACACCCTGATCCGGGTGCCGCAGCTGCCCCGCGGTGGCGCGCAGACCCTGGTCGCCACCGGACGCCGCGCCGGACTGGGTGGGACGTCAGCGGGGAAGGCGGTCACGTTGGCAGCGCTGGGCGTGCGCACCCAGCTGCACACGGTGCTCGCCGACGACGCCGAGGCCGCGCAGATCCGCGCCGCCCTGACCGGGGTCGACCTGACCGTGTGGCCCGCAGTCGACGGTCACAGCGAGCAGCACCTGAACCTGATGGCCGACGACGGTGGCCGGCTGTCCGTCTACCTGGAGGTACCGCAGGCCCCGCCGGACGCTGGTCCCACTCCGGAGCAAGTGGCCGCCGCGGATGCCCTGGTGGTCGACCTGGCTGCGTGGACGCCACCGTTGCTCGCCGTCGCCCGGGCGACCGGCACCCTGCTGTGCTGTGACGTGCACGATGACGACGGCGTCGCGGCATTCCACCGCCCCTGGGTGGAGGTCGCCGACGTGCTCCAGGTCAGCGCCGATCGACTCACCGACCCGGTTGCCTACCTCCGCGCCGCAGTCGACCGTGGCACCCGGCTGGCGGTGTGCACCCGAGGTGAGGCCGGTGCGCTGGCCTGCGATGCCACGGGGTTCTGGGAGGTCGACCCGACCCCGGCGTCCGCGGTGGACAGCAACGGTGCCGGGGATGCGTTCTTCGCCGGGCTCCTGACCGGGCTGCTGGACGGCGCAGACATCCCGACGGCGCTGGCCTGGGCATCGACCGCCGGTGCCGCAGCCGTCTCGACCCCCGACCTCGGCGCACCGACGCTGGACCGCGCGACCCTACGTCGCACCACCACCACGGCGCGCCGGGTCTGACCCTCGACCCCGAGTTCGGCCCTGCCGCACGAGCACACCGGCCCGCGCACGCCGAGTTCGGACATGCCGCGCCGAGTTCGGATGCGCGCGCACCGACCTCGACGCCGACGCCTCGAACTCGCGGGGCGCGAGGGCGAGGAGGCGAGGAGGCGAGGAGGCAGAGCGTTGGGGTGGCGGGGCGCGGGGCGACGGGCGCGAGGGCAGGGCGTGGGGGCGAGGGGTGGCGGGGTCAGCCGCCGGAGATGGACAGCTCGGCCTCGTGGAGCTGGCGGCGGAAGTCCTCGGACAGCTCGCGGGAGTCCAACCATCCTTCGGGCAGCACCGGGCGCTTGGGTGATCCTGCCCGGCCGCGCTGACCCTCCGCGGCCTCGCCGGGGTACGGCTGGTCCAGGTCGAGGGCGGCCAACCGGTCATCCAGCTCGGCCATCGAGGACACCAGGGCCAGGGCTTGCCGCTGCGTCCCACCGACCGGGTACCCCTTGAGGTACCAGGCCATGTGCTTGCGCAGCTCCCGCATCGCCTTCAGCTCCTCGCCGAAGTGCTCGATCATCAGCTCACCGTGCCGCCGGATCGTCGCCGCGACCTCGCGCAGACCGGGACGCACCCGCACGTCAGACCCGGTGAACGCCGCCTGCAGGTCGGCGAACAGCCATGGCCGACCCTGGCAGCCCCGCCCGACGACCACCCCGTCGCAGCCGGTCTGCCGGACCATCTCCAGCGCGTCCTCGGCGGACCAAATGTCACCGTTGCCCAGCACCGGGATGTCGGTGACCGCCTCCTTGAGCCGGGCAATCGCCTCCCAGTCGGCCTGACCGGAGTAGTGCTGGGCGGCGGTCCGACCGTGCAGCGCGACCGCGGCCACCCCGAGGTCCTGCGCCACCTTGCCTGCCTCCAGGTAGGTCAGGTGGTCGTCGTCGATGCCCTTGCGCATCTTCATGGTCACCGGCACGCCGTAGGGCTCGGCGGCGCGCACCGCAGCGGTGAGGATGCTGCGGAACAGTTCGCTCTTCCAGGGCAGCACCGCGCCACCGCCACGTCGGGTGACCTTGGGTGCCGGGCAGCCGAAGTTCAGGTCGATGTGGTCGGCGCGGTCCTCCGAGGCGATCAAGTGCACGGCGGCCCCGACTGTCACCGGGTCAACGCCGTAGACCTGTACCGACCGCGGGGTCTCCGTGGGGTCGTGCTCGATGATCCGCATCGACTCCGGTGTCCGCTCCACCAGGGCCCGGCTGGTGACCATCTCCGCGACATACAGCCCGGAGCCGGCTTCCCGGCACAGCCGGCGGAACGCCGCATTGGTCACCCCGGCCATCGGGGCCAGCTCCACCGGCACGTCGATGGTCAGCGGGCCGATCCGCAGCGGGGGCAGCACCGGGGTGGCGGTCGAGGCAGTCACCGCACAATTGTCACCCCTGGCCGCGGGCAGACCCAACCGGCCGGATCGACCGCTCCCCCAGGATCGCGTAGCTGAGCAGGTGCGCTCCGAGCAACAGCGGCGTCATCGCGACCGCGGCCAGCACCGAACGCCGATCGAGGTCTCGCACGCCATGGCGGCGCAGAACCCGCCGGGCGCGCCACCAGTGCGGCACCACGACCAGCGGGGCAGTGACTACCCCGGTGGTGTACCCACGGCGGGTGACCGACGCGAGCTGGTGAGTGACGCCGTGGGCTCCGAAGAGCAGCAGCGCGCCACGGAACAGCGTCGACGTGCCTCGGGTGCGCACCCCGTCTGCTGCGGCGACCGCGACCAGCACGCCGGTCAGTGTGATGCTGAGCCGCACGTGGTGGTCGGACAGCCCATGGCAGCGCAGATTCTCCGGCAGGGGCACCCACTGCGGCACCGCTGCCAGCAACTCGGCGGAGGTGGGGCCCATGGTGAGCCACTCCTCAGCGTCATGCACCAGCCACGCTCCCAGCAGGCCGCCGCAGGTCCGGGTCAGCTCGTCCATCATCGTCCTCTCACGGCATTACGCTACCAATAGTAGCGTAATTAGAGGCATGGCAGGATCGCGCCCATGTCTGCCTCCACGGGTCGCCCACGCCGCGCCGGAGTCGATGAGACAGTGCTGGCTGCAACGCTCGACCTGCTCGCCACCCACGGGTACACCGGGCTGCGGATCAACGACGTCGCCGACGCTGCCGGGGTGGCCAAGACCACGATCTACCGCCGCTGGCCGAGCTTGGCGCACCTGGCGGTCGCAGCCGTGGAGCGCGCCCTCGGTGATCGGACCACCGCCCCGACCGGCGATCCCCTCGCCGATCTGGAGCGCCTGGTGACCACGGCGGTCGCCGGATTGGCCGCGAATGGTGCCTCACTGGTCGCCATCGCCCAGGACATTCACCGCCAGGCCGATCCCGAGCTGCGCTCCGCCTACCGCCAGCGGATCATCGACCCGGTCCGCGAGCCGGCCATCACCCTGGTGCAGTCCGCGATCGACCGCGGCCTGCTGTCCGCCGCCGCACAACCCGCCGATCTGGTGGACGCCGCCATTGGCGCAGTGCTCTACCGGGTGGCCGTGCTCGGTGAGCCGCTGGACGCCGACCATGTCACCGCGCTGGCCGGCCGGCTGCTCGCCAGCTGGCGCCGCGACGGCGCGCGGGACATCTGAGCACCCCGCCCCGAGCAGTAGCCGCAACCCGACGCGAGCAGTAGCCGCACCGCACCCCGACGCGAGCAGTCGCCACACCCCGACGCCAGGGGCCGCCACGCCGGACACCAGGGATGGCCGCACCCCGCCGGCACGCGCCAGCAGTCCCTCCCTCAGGCCGTGGGCGCGGGCTCAGGATCGGCCTCAGCCCCGCTCAGCAATGCCGGCCCGGGCACCAGCAGCGCCGCCACCGCCGTGGTCAGCGGGATCGCCAACACCAGTCCGATGGACCCGACCAGGGTGCGGACCACCTCCTCGGCGATCTCCCCGCTGGTCAGACTGTCCAACAGCGTCCGGTCGGACATCGCCACCAGCATCACCAGCGGCAGCGCGGCACCGAGGTACGCGAAGGCCACGGTGTAGACCGTGGAGGCGATGTGGTCGCGGCCCACCCGCATGCCACCGCGGAACAGCTCCCAGCGTCCGGCGGTGGGCGACAGCGCCCGCATCTCCCACACGGAGGACGCCTGGGTGATGGTCACGTCGTTCAGCACGCCGAGCCCGGCCAGCACGATGCCGCACAGCAGGATGCCGCGCAGATTCGCCTCCGGTGCGAGTTGGCGCAGGTCGAGGGCGTTCTCCCCGTTGAGCCCGGTCAACTGGGTGGCACCGGTGGCCCAGGCTGCGAGCAGACCGGTGGCGAGCAGCCCGCCCAGGGTGCCGAGCAGAGCGGTGGAGGTGCGCAGCGAGAACCCATGCGCGAGGTAGAGCAGCGCGAACATCAGCGCCGAGCTGGTCACCAACGCCACCCCGAGCGCCGGTCGCCCCTCGGCCAGCGCCGGGACGGTGAACCACAACACGCCCGCGACGGACACAGCGAGTCCGAGCAGCGCACCGATCCCCCGCCAGCGCGCCACCACCAGCACCAGCACCCCGAGCAGCACGGCCATCAACAGCATCGGCGGACCACGCACCAGGTCGACGAACACCGCGGTGGGCACCCCGCCGGTCAGGGACGCGTCGAGCACCAGCACCCGGATGGCGTCACCGTCCTCAATGACCTCCAGGTACTCCGGGGCGATTTGCACACTCACCGGATCCCCGGCGGCATCCTCGGCGGTGATGGTCGGCTCAGTGCTGTCCGGGTCGACCGCGGTCACCGTCATCTGTTGGTAGCTCGCCCCGTCCGGCGCGGTCTGCAACACCGGCAACTCGCCGCGCGGCCACAGCAGCACCAGCCCGAGGACGGTCACCAGGAGCGCCGCGACCAGCAGGCCGTAGACCACCGCCCGCGGTCGAGTGCCGATCGCCACCGGGGGCAGGCCGGCACCGTGCGTGTGCGTGTGCACCGGTGTGCGTGCCGACAGGTCCCGGTCCTGCGACGCGGGCGGGACAGTCGCCGACGGCCCGGCCTCCGGGGATTCCTCCCGGGGGCCGGACCGCCAGAACCGTGCCAGGGTCAGGCCCCGATCAGCCGCGCCGCAAGGTAGCCGACCACCTCGTCCAGCGGGACACGCTCCTGCGTCATGTCGTCCCGGTGCCGGATGGTGACGGCCTTGTCCTCAAGGGAGTCGAAGTCCACCGTGATGCAGAACGGGGTGCCGATCTCGTCCTGGCGGCGGTAGCGGCGACCGATCGCACCCGCGTCATCGAAGTCGACGTTCCAGTTCTTGCGCAGCTCGGCGGCCAGCTCCCGGGCAACCGGGGACAGCTGCTCATTGCGGGACAGCGGCAGCACCGCGGCCTTGACCGGGGCGAGCCGCGGGTCGAGGCGCAGGACCACGCGCTTGTCGACGCCGCCCTTGGCGTTCGGGGCCTCGTCCTCGTGGTAGGCCTCGATCAGGAACGCCATCAGCGACCGGGTCAGACCGGCGGCCGGCTCGATGACGTAGGGCACCCAGCGCTCGTTCTTGTTCTGGTCGAAGTAGGACAGGTCCTGACCGGAGTGCTTCGCGTGCGTGCTCAGGTCGAAGTCAGTCCGGTTGGCGATGCCCTCCAGCTCACCCCACTCGGAGCCGCTGAACCCGAAGCGGTACTCGATGTCGACGGTGCGCTTGGAGTAGTGCGACAGCTTCTCCGCCGGGTGCTCGTAGTGCCGGAGGTTCTCCCGGGACAG
Organism: Cellulomonas sp. NPDC089187; assembly: GCF_040685135.1. Lineage (NCBI taxonomy): Bacteria > Bacillati > Actinomycetota > Actinomycetes > Micrococcales > Cellulomonadaceae > Cellulomonas > Cellulomonas sp. NPDC089187. Next base: position 702,900 of record NZ_JBFBHI010000001.1, read on the forward strand.
GCCGAGGTCGACGTACCAGTCAGTGCGGGCGTCGATCCAGTACTGGTGCCAGGTCTCGTCCGTGCCCGGCTCGACGAAGAACTCCATCTCCATCTGCTCGAACTCGCGGGTGCGGAAGATGAAGTTGCCCGGGGTGATCTCATTGCGGAAGGACTTGCCGATCTGGCCGATGCCGAACGGCGGCTTCTTGCGCGCGGTGGTCAGTACGTTGTTGAAGTTCACGAAGATGCCCTGCGCTGTCTCGGGCCGCAGGTAGTGCAGACCGGACTCGTCCTCGACCGGGCCGAGGTAAGTCTTGAGCATCATGTTGAAGTCACGCGGCTCGGTCCACTGACCACGGGTGCCGCAGTTCGGGCAGACGATCTCCGCCAGGCCACCCTCGGGGGCGCGGCCCTTCTTCTCCTCGAACTCCTCGATCATCTGGTCCTCGCGGAACCGCTTGTGGCAGGACAGGCACTCGGTCAGCGGGTCGGTGAACACCCCGACGTGACCGGAGGCCTCCCACACCTTGCGCGGCAGGATGACGGCGGAGTCCAGGCCGACCACGTCGTCGCGGGCCTGCACCAAGGTCTTCCACCACTGGCGCTTGATGTTCTCCTTGAGCTCCACGCCCAGCGGCCCGTAGTCCCAGGCCGAGCGGGATCCGCCGTAGATCTCTCCGCTCTGGAACACGAAGCCCCGGCGCTTGGCGAGGGAGATGACGGAATCGAGACGGGACGGTGCTGCCACAGTGACTGCTCTCCTGGAGGGCCGAGGACCCCGCGTCTGGCTGACCCGGGGAGATTCCGCCCAGGCTACCCGGGTGCGGGGCCAGGCGTTTTGACACTGGTTCTCATCTAGTTGAGAATCAATGTCATGAGAACCCCCCGCCGCGCCCTCCTGCTCACCGCGGCCCTGACCACCTCCGGTCTGGCCCTGTCCGCCTGCTCCTCGACGTCCCCCGGAGGCAGCGACAGCGACGGGCTGACGGTTCTCGCCTCGTTCTACCCGTTGCAGTACATCGCCGAGCAGGTCGGCGGCGAGTACGTCAGCGTCTCCTCCCTGACCCCGCCGGGTGCCGAGCCGCACGATCTGGAGCTCTCGCCTTCCCAAGTGGACCAGCTGGGCAGCGCCGATCTGGTGGTGTACCTCTCCGACTTCCAGGCCAGCGTCGACCAGGCGGTGGACGCCAATCCGCCGTCGCAGGTGGTGGACGCCGCCAAGGACGTCACCCTGCACGCCGCCGACCACGACGATCACGCCGAGGAGGAGGACGAGGAGGAGCACGACCACGGCTCCGCCGACCCGCACTTCTGGCTGAACCCCACCCTGCTGCCGAGCGTCGCCGACGACGTGGCCGCCGCTCTGGGTGAGATCGACCCGGAGCACGCGCAGGAGTTCACCGCGAATGCCACGACCTTCGCCGACTCGATGACCGACCTCGACCAGCGCTACACCGAGGGGCTGGCCACCTGCACCGACCGCACCATCGTCACCACGCACGAGGCCTTCAGCTACCTGGCCGAGCAGTACGACCTGACCCAGGTGGGCATCTCCGGTGTCGACCCGGAGGCTGAGCCCTCCCCCGCCCGGCTGCGTGAGATCTCCGACCTGGTGGAGTCCGAGGGGGTCAGCACGATCTTCTTCGAGACGCTGGCCAGCCCGAAGGTCGCCGAGACCCTTGCCTCCGAGCTGGGCGTGCAGACCGCCGTGCTCGACCCGCTGGAGGGCCTGACCGACGACACGCAGGACTACCTGTCGGTCGCGGATGCGAACCTTGAGGCGCTCCGCACGGCATTGTCGTGCTCGTGAACTGCGAATCCGCCGACGTGGTGCGCGCACCCGCCGTCCGCGCCCAGGGCGTCGACGTCCATCTGGGCGGCCAGCAGATCTTGTTCGGCGTCGACCTGACTGTCGGCCCGGGTGAGGTCGTCGCGCTGCTCGGCGCGAATGGCTCGGGCAAGTCCACCCTGGTTCGCACGGTGTTGGGCATCACCGCCCACACCGCGGGGCGGGTCGACCTGCTCGGCGCGCCGCTCGGCCCCAAGGTGCCCTGGGCCCGGGTCGGCTACGTCCCCCAGCGACTCCCGGCCGGCGGCGGCGTCCCGGCCACCGCACTGGAGGTCGTCACCTCCGGGCTGGTGCACGGTCGTCGGCTGCGGCCGCCCCGCGGTGCCCACCGTCAGGCGATGGCCGCACTGGAAGAGGTCGGCATGGCCGCCCTCGCCAAGCGTTCGGTGCTGGAGATGTCCGGCGGTCAGCAGCAGCGGGTGCTGATCGCCCGCGCGCTGATCCGCGACCCCGAACTGCTGGTGCTGGACGAGCCGACCTCCGGCATCGACCTGCCCACCCAGGAGACGTTCGTCGACACCGTCCGGCGACTGCACGACGGCGGCAGCGCGGTGCTGGTGATCCTGCACGAGATCGGGTCCTTCCAGACCCTGATCGACCGGGCGGTGGTGCTCCGGCACGGCCGGGTGGTGCACGACGGACCGCCCCCGACCCCGCGCGGCGAGCACGCCGACCCCGAGCACGACCACACCCACCCGCATGCCGACACCCCGCCGGAGTCCGGAACCGGCCTGGCCATGGAGGTGCTGCCATGACCTGGCTGGACACTCTCGGCACCATGCTCAGCTCGCCGCTCATGCAGCGCGCCCTGATCGCCGCCGTGCTGGTCGGTGCTGCCGCACCGGTAGTGGGCACCTTCCTGGTCCAGCGACGACTGGCGCTGATGGGCGACGGCATCGGCCACGTGGCACTGACCGGTGTGGCGATGGGCTGGCTGGTCGGCACCTGGGCCAACCTCACCCCCGCCGACACCCTGGCCATCCCGGGCGCAGTGATCGCCGCGGTGATCGGCTCGGTCATCATCGAGTGGGTCCGCGCCCGGGGCCGAACCTCCGGGGATCTCGCGCTGGCTCTGCTGTTCTACGGCGGCATCGCCGGGGGTGTGCTGCTGATCAAGGTCGCCGGGGGCACCAACGCCAACCTGATGAGCTACCTCTTCGGGTCCATCGCCACCGTGAGCACCCAGGACCTGTGGTGGACCGTCGGCCTGGCGGTGGGGGTGCTGCTGGTCGGACTCGGGCTGCGGCACGCGCTGTTCGCGGTCAGTCACGACGAGGAGTTCGCCCGCGGATCGGGTCTGCCGGTGACCTTCCTCAACATGATCGTGGCGGTGATGTCCGCGCTGACCGTGACTGTCGCGATGCGGGTGGTCGGACTGTTGCTGGTGTCCGCGCTGATGATCGTGCCGGTGGCGGTGGCCCAGCTGTTCGCCGGGTCGTTCACGCGCACCATGGGCGTCGCCAGCGGGATCGGCATCGCGGTCAGTGTGGTCGGGCTGTCGATCACCTACTGGGAGGACTACCCGCCCGGTGCCACCATCGTGTTGCTGGCCATCGCTCTCTACGCGGGCACGGCGGTGCTGCGGCCGCTGTTCACCCGACGCCGCGGTGCCGCCCTGGCCCGCGATCCGCACCCGGAACTGCCGGACGACGTCGACCTCGGTGCGGCCCGGTGACCGTCGCCGACCGGCCGATCATGCCTGAACCACGCACTCGTAGACTGACCGCATGACCGATGTGGCGGCCGCGTACGGGATGGCCGGGTGGCCGTTCTGGGCCGTGATCGGGGCGCTGTTCGTGATCGTGATGGGCCGCTCGCACCTGTTCTACTGGCTGGGCCGTGGGGTGTTCTCCGGTGCCGGGCGGCTGGCCGAGCGGGTGGATGAGCGCGGCGACCAGCCCAGCGTCGACAGCCGGTGGCAGATCTGGCGCGACCACGCCCAACGGCTGATGCGCACCCCCACCGCACGGCGGGGTCTGGACCTGGTGCACCGGTGGGGGCCGCTGGCCGTGACCTTCGCCTATGTCACCGTCGGCGTGCAGACCGCGGTCTTCGTTGGCTCCGGGCTGCTGCGGATGCCGTACCCGCGGTTCGTGCTCGCGTCGATCCCGGGCTCGATCGCCTGGGCGTTCATCTGGGGCACCGTCGGGCTGGGCGCAGTGTGGGCGGTGGTCCGGCTGTCGCTGGCCTCGCCGTGGGCACTAGCGGGCGTGCTGGTCCTGCTCGTCGCGGTGATCACAGCGGCGGTGGTGGTCCGTCGTCGGCGACAGCGGGCTCAGGAACCGGCCGCGTCCGAGACGCAGAAATGATTGCCCTCCGGGTCGGTCAGCACTGTCCACGCGAAGTCAGCTCCGCCCAGGTCGGCAAGATTGTGCTCCGCGATCACGGTGGCACCGTCAGCGACGAGGTCGGCGACCCCAGCCGCCCGGTCGGGAACCGTGACGTCCAGGTGCAGGCGATTCTTGCCCGGCGTCGGGTCTGCCACCTTCTGGAACCCGAGGGTGGGCGCGGACGGAATCGTCACCGCGAGGAACTGACCAGTTCCACCACTGTGGTCGACCGCCTCGGTGTCGAAGCGTCGGGCCCACCAGTGCGCGAGCGCCGTGGCGTCGAGAGCATCGACGGTGATCATCGCCATCGTCGCGCGGGGCGCGTCGGAACCGGACTCACGGGTACTGGGCTGGGCTGTGCTCATGTCGGCACGGTATCGACACGGGCGGACATCCCCGTGTTCAGCCCGCGACCTCCGGCTGGTCGATAGCTCCGCCGTAGCGCCGATCCCGTCGTGCGTAGGTCTCTGCGGCGCGCCACAGCGCCCGACGGTCGACCTCCGGCCAGGGCTCCGGGGTGAAGACCATCTCCGCGTAGGCGGCCTGCCAGATCAAGAAGTTGGAGGTGCGCTGCTCCCCACCAGTGCGCCAGAGCATGTCCACATCGGGCAGATCCGGCTCGTCCAGGTAGCGGGCGACCGTCTTCTCCGACACCCGGTCGGCCTTGAGCTTCCCGGCGGCGACATCCCGGGCGATGGCCTGTGCGGCATCGGCGATCTCGGCCCGACCACCGTAGTTCACGCACATGGTCAGCGTGCAGGCGGTGTTGTCGACGGTCAGCCGTTCGGCCTCCTCCAACTCGGCGATCACCGACCGCCACAGCCGCGGTCGACGCCCAGCCCACCGGACCCGCACCCCCCAGGAGTGCATGATGTCCCGTCGACGACGCAGCACGTCCCGGTTGAAGCCCATCAGGAACCGCACTTCCTCCGGCGACCGAGACCAGTTCTCGGTGGAGAAGGCGTAGGCGGAGATATGCGTGATGCCCAGGTCGATGGCACCGGCCACCACATCCAGCAGCGCCGCCTCCCCCGCCTTGTGGCCTTCGGTGCGCGGCAGGCCCCGCGCATTCGCCCACCGACCGTTGCCGTCCATCACGATGGCGACGTGCCTGGGCACCAGGGCCGGCGGGATCGACGGCGGACGGGCACCACTGGGGTGCGGCGGTGGCAACTGCGGGCTCATCAGATCCTCTCGACCAGGGGCAGTGAGCGCAGCTGGCGCTCCAGGTGGAACTGGGAGTACGCGGAGACCAAACCGTTGCCCTCCCGGCGGTGCCGTTCCGCGGAGGCGTCGGCTGTGGCCCAGTCACCGGTCATCAAGGCGGCGAGCAGCGTGAAGGTCTCCGGTGCCGGAGCGGGCGATCCGGGCGGACGGCAGGTCGAGCACACCGCGCCACCCGCGGCGACGTTGAAGGCGTGGTGCGGCCCCGGTCGACCGCAGCGCGCACAGTCGGTAAAGCTCGGTGCCCACCCCGCGATGGCCAGCGCCCGCAACAGGTAGGAGTCGAGGATCAGCCCGGGGGCGTGCTCGCGGGTGGCCAGTGAGCGCACCGCACCGACCAGCAACCAGTACTGCGGCAGGGCGGGCTCGTGTTCGGCCTCGACCAGGCGCTCGGCGGTCTCCAGCATCACCGTGCCCACTGTGTACAGCGCGTAGTCCTCGCTGATCCGGCGACCGTAGGGGCCCAGCGTCTCCGCCTGCGTCACCACATCCAGGTTGCGGCCGGTGTTCAGTTGCAGGTCGACGTGCATGAACGGTTCGAGCCGGGAACCGATCCGGCTGGTGGTACGCCGCACCCCCTTGCCGACGGCACGGACTTTGCCGTTGCCGCGGGTCAGCAGCGTGACGATCCGGTCCGCCTCCCCCAACTTGTGGGTGCGGAGCACGATCGCCTCATCGCGATAGAGGCTCACTGGACCATTCTCCGCCATGCCACCCACGGGCTGCGCACCAGCGCGCCGAACGCACGCGGAACGCTCACACACCGAGCCCGGCCACCGTCACCCGGTCCCGACCCGACCGCTTGGCGGACAGCACCGCCATACTCGCCTCGGCCAACACCAACGCCGCCTCCACCGCGACCGCCACCCCGACCGAGACGGTCAGCCCCAACCCGGGTGCGACATCGGACCAGTCGTGTTCCCGGACCAGCCGGACCAGTTCGGCACCGCGGCGGTCCAACTCGGTGACATCCGCCTCCCGGCCCGGCAGCACCAGCACGAACTCGTCGCCGCCGTACCGGGCCACCACCTCCCCCGGACCCGCCGATGACCGCAGCACACAAACGAGTTCGACCAGCGCCGCATCCCCGATGACGTGGGAGAACCGCTCATTGACCTGCTTGAAGTCGTCCACGTCGACAAAGATCGCGCTCACCGGCCCCGACCCGTCCAACCGGTCCTGCAACGCCCGTCGATTGCCGACTCCGGTCAGCGGGTCGACCCGGGTGAGGCGGGCGATCGCATCGTGTTCCCGGAGCAGCTCGTGCAAGCGGATCCGGGTCCGCACCGCCTCGAACCGGTCCGCCTGTTGCGCCGACCATCGGGACACCGCCCGCCGGAACATGTTCCGCGCGTGCCCGAGCGCCGGGTGCGGACCGAAGCGCTCGGTGGACACCCGGACCAGGCCCTCCTCGGCGACCACCGTCCACAGATCCTGACCGTGTTCGGTGGCCACCTCGCGCAGATCACCCAGGTCCTCGGTCGCCTCCACGAACCGGCCCTCCGCCCCGGCCAGCATCCCGGAGACGTAGGTGGCGGCCTCCCACTCCACGCTGCCCCGTCGCGGCCAGCCCTCGTGCCTGACCTGGGTGATCAGCGCCGCCGCACCGTGCAGGTCGCCCAGGCCGTAGGCCGCGAGCGCCTCGTACACCGTCGCGGCCATGTGCAGCTCCGCATCCCGCGGTGCGACTCGGCACAGCAGGTGCGCGCGCGAGGCGAGGCGCTGCTCGGCTGCGCCACGACGCCGATCACCGACCAGGGCCAGGTGCAGCGTCCACTCCGCAAGGGCCCGGGCACCGTCCAGCACCACCAGCGGCCGAATCCCCGCCTCCACCACGCGCCACAGCCCGGACAGCAGCCGGTCGGCCTGCTCGTAGAGCTCGACGGTGCGCAGCGCATTCGCCAGCATCACCGTGGCGGAGACCTGGTTGTAGATCCGGCCGTCCGCGGCGTCGGTGAGCACCCAGACCTCGGCCAGCACGTCGATCACCTCGTGCTCCGCGCCGGTGCCGCGCAGGGCCACCGCCCGAGCACCCAACGCCTTGGCCCGCCAGTACGGCTGCGGATCGGTCCGGGTGGCGGCGATCAGCGCGTCGATGACGGTCAGTGCCTCCCACGGCAGCTGTTGGGCGATCAGCGCCCGACCCAGCACATAGTGCGCGTACCGCCAGGTGGGTTCGTCTCCGGCAGCGGCGGCCAGCACGGCCACCAGCCGGGACTGTCGGACCGCAGCATCCGCGTCCCCGTGCTGCAGCGCGGCGAAGCCCCGCTCAGCCAAGGCGTGCAGCGGCCCGAACTCGGGTACCACCGCGAGCTCGACGCCCATGGCCCCTCCCCTCGGCCGCGTGTGCTGTGGCGTCGAGGATTGACCACGTCAGGTCGCCGCGGACGCTGCGACCGGGGCTTTCACCCGGACGCCGGTCGGAATCACCCGCTGACGTCCGGGGCCCGGGTGCTAGCACCCCGGACGTCAGCAGTGCCTTGTCAGCGCAGCGCGCGGTTCACCGCGGAGACGATGGCCTTGAGCGAGGCGGTGGTGATCGACGGGTCGATGCCGACCCCCCACAGCGTCTGGTCGCCCACCGCGCACTCGACGTAGGCCGCCGCGGTCGCATCCCCACCGGCGGACAGTGCATGCTCGGCGTAGTCCAGCACCTGCACTCGGAGCCCGACCTCGGCCAGCGCCTCCACGAAGGCCGCGATGGGTCCATTGCCCGCCGCGTGCACCGTCCGGTCGGACCCACCGTCCACCAGATCCACCGTCAGGTCCGCACGACCGTCCTCGGTGGTGGTCACCTGGGTGCCGCGCAGCGCGAACCGGCCCCACGGTGCCAGGTCGGACTCGGCGTCCACCGGCAGGTACTCGTCGGTGAAGATCCGCCACAGCGCGTCCGCGGTGACCTCCGCGCCGCTGGCATCGGTGTGCCGCTGCACCACCTGGGAGAACTCGATTTGCAGACGACGGGGCAGGTCCAGATCCTTCTCGGACTTCATCAGGTAGCTGATGCCGCCCTTGCCGGACTGCGAGTTGACCCGAATGATCGCCTCGTAGTTGCGGCCCAGGTCCTTGGGGTCGATCGGCAGGTACGGCACCGCCCAGGTGATCTCGTCCACCGTCTTGTCCTCGGCGGCGGCGCGGACCTCCATCGCGTCCAGACCCTTCTTGATCGCGTCCTGGTGCGAGCCGGAGAACGCGGTGAACACCAGGTCCCCGCCGTAGGGGTGCCGCTCGGGCACCGGCATCTGGTTGCAGTGCTCCACGGTGCGCCGGATGTGGTCGATGTCGCTGAAGTCGATCTGCGGGTCGACGCCCTGGCTGAACAGGTTCATCCCCAGCGTCACCAGGCAGACGTTGCCGGTGCGCTCACCGTTGCCGAACAGGCAGCCCTCGATCCGGTCCGCCCCAGCCAGGTAGCCCAGCTCGGCGGCGGCCACCGCGGTGCCCCGGTCGTTGTGCGGGTGCAGGGACAGCACCACGTGCTCGCGGTAGTGCAGGTGCCGGCTCATCCACTCGATGGAGTCGGCGTACACATTCGGGGTGGCCATCTCCACCGTGGCGGGCAGGTTGATGATCACCGGGCGCTCCGCGGTGGGCTGGAAGACGTCCATCACGGCGTTGCAGATCCGGACCGCGAACTCCAGCTCAGTGCCGGTGTACGACTCCGGGGAGTACTCATAGAACACCTCGGTGTCCGGGATCGTCTCCTCGTACTTCTTGCACAGGTGCGCGCCCTGCACCGCGATGTCGACAATGCCGTCCTCATCGCTGCGGAACACCACCTCGCGTTGCAGCACCGACGTGGAGTTGTACAGGTGGACGATGGCGCGCTTGGCCCCGGCGATCGCCTCATAGGTGCGCTCGATCAGGTGCTCCCGGGCCTGGGTCAGCACCTGGATGACCACGTCGTCCGGGATGCGATCCTCCTCGATCAGCATCCGCACGAAGTCGAAGTCCGTCTGCGAGGCGGACGGGAAGCCCACCTCGATCTCCTTGTAGCCCATCTGCACCAGAAGCTCGAACATCGCGAGCTTGCGCGCGGCGTTCATCGGCTCGATCAGCGCCTGGTTGCCGTCCCGCAGGTCCACGGCGCACCAACGGGGGGCGGTGGTGATCTGCTTGGTCGGCCAGGTGCGGTCCGGCAGCTCGACCCGGATCTGGTCGGCGAACGGGCGGTACTTGTGCACCGGCATCCCGGACGGGCGCTGGGCGGTGGCCTCGCTGTACTTGCTCATCGGTCGGTCCCTCATCGTCGCTACGGGTGAGCCGGGCATGCCGAACGCCGCGACGAGGGACCCGGCTTAGTGGACCCCGCCGCGGCGGCGAAGGAGGAGGCTGCCGCTCGTGAGCACCCGGCCACCATACTCCGGCCGGGTGCCGCTGCCAGCGCTGTCCGTCATCCGGGCAGGTCTTCCGCGCCTCGCTGCCCGATGGTCAACGACAGGTCGCCGAAGAACACCACGGAGCCCGGGGCGACGCGCACCCGCTGGTCCGGCAAACAGACGATCCGCTGGCCGTCCGGCAGCGTGACCAGCGTGCCGTTGGTCGACCCGCGGTCCATCACCCAGGCACCGGCGACATCCGCGCCCAACACCAGGTGGGTCTTGGACACCGACATGCCCGGGTCCTGCACCGCCACCGCGCGCAGGCCGACCAGCGGGGCCGGATTGCGTCCGATCAGCACCGGACCCCCGTCCAGATCGACCAGCGTGCCGTCCGGCAGCCGCGCGGCCCACCCAGCCGGACCGGGCTGACGCTCGGGACCGGATGCGGAGTCCTGCCGGCCAGCCGACGAGGCGTCGCGGCTCTCCCCGGGTCGTCGGGAGGCGGCGACCTCGCCGGGCTGCGGGGGGCGACCCTCCGGAGTGGTCACAGCGGGCGATCCGGCCAACGACGGGGCCGGGCCGAGCAGATCGGCGAGACCCTGCCCCGCACCGGACTGGCTGGATGGGCCGGATGTCGCCGCGGGGTCGGACCAGAACGAGTCCATCGGCGGCACGACCGCATCGCGGGGCGTCTGCGGGGCATGACCCGGCGTCCCCGGGACTGGCCGCGGATCGGCGGGAACCGGCGGCAGCTGGGTGGTGTCGTGCATGGCACCACCCGCCGTCGCCTGCGACACCGAGGCTCGCGACGGTGGCAGCGGGAGTCTCGGCTGCGATGGACCACCGGGTGGCAACGACGCTTCGGGCGCTACCGGGGTTCCGGAGGGCACCGGGGTTCCAGGGGCTACCGGGGCTCCAGGCTGCGACGGGCCACCGGACGTCACCGGGCTCGCGGGCGGCAACGGCTCGGTCCGTGCGGCTACCGGGGCGTCGGAGTGTGGCGGGTTGACCGGCTCGGCACCCGGTGCACCGTTCACCCAGCCGGGCAGCCGGTCACCGAGCGGGATCGCGCGGGTGTCGCGGTCCGTGGGCCGCTCGGATGCCGGCAGCGGCGGCAGCACCAACTCGGGACCCTGCACGGGCTGGCCGCTGGCGATCATGCCCGCCCACCGGGTGTGCTCGGGCACCGGCGGGTCACCGGGGCGGGGCGCGACGGTGGGCACCGCCCCGGACAGCGGGCTGAACTCTGGCGAACTCGACAGTGTGCCGAGTTCCGGCGCGGCAGCGGATGGCCCGCCCGTGGCCCGCGTCGTGTCAGGGCCGGAGGGTGCCCCGGGGACAGTGCCGAAGGGTTGACCGGCGTCCGGCGCGCCCTGCGGCGCACTCGCGACGGGCGAACCAGCGGACTCCGCGGCCAATCCGGTGCGGTCGTCCACACCAACCCGGTGCTGATCCAGACGGGCGGAGGCGGGCCGGGCCCACACATCGACCACGATGGCCTCGGCAACCCGGTCGTGCCAACCACGGCGACGGCCACTGGGGTCCCAGAACACCGAGGCATACACCACCCACTGGCCGACCCCGCAGGCGAGAGTGCCGAGGGAGACGATCAGCCCGCGGATGAGCGCCCGGCCCATGCCGATCGGTCGACCGGTGAGCACATCGACCACCCGCAGCCCGACCAATCGACGTCCGATCGTCCAGCCCTGGGTGCCGTGCAGCACCCACTGGACGATCCCCCACACCAGCAGCAGCGCACCGCCGATCAGTGTGGGCAGCAGCGCCAGCGTGGGCCGCGCACCGGTGCCGTTGGTGCCCAGACCGGACAGCAGCGCCGACAGCCAGATCGGCAGGGCGCACAACGAGGTGCCGACCCCGTCGATCACGACGGCCAGGATGCGTCGCCCCAGGGGTGCGGGCGGTGCGCCGATCACGGCGGCGGTGCTCATCGTTGCTGTCTCCTTGTTCTGATCGCCCGGCGCTGGCGGCGCGCGGCCGCGCGGGTGCGCAGTGACCGGGTGGTGATCCGTCCCCGCCATCGTGCCCGACGGGGAAGGGCGGCCCGCATCCGGGCCAGGGTGCTGTCGACGTCGGCCCAGAACCGGCGGGCTTGGTCGACGGAGGGGTCGACCGGGCCGAAGACGACCTGGTCGGCGTGTGCGGCCAGGTCGCGGACGGCGGGGGCGACCGCGGGATCGTCGGCGGCGGGGCCGGAGCGACGGCGTCGGCGACTGCGACGGTCGGGGGTGGCCGCGGCCATCGCTCCCCCGGAGGTGAAGGCGGCACCGAGTCCGGCGGCGGTCTCCCGACGGGTGGCCAGCGGGTCGGTGCTCAGCCGCAGGTCGGTGGCGAGGTCGAGCACCTCCTGCCAGCCGCCGATCACCCGGCGCACCGGCTCGGGATCGGAGCGTCGCTTGAACCGACGACGCGCCTTGAGCGCCATGATCACCAGGAACGGAGCGGCGATCAGGAGCAGCAGACCAGAGCCGGCGGCCACACCGACCAGCACCTTCTGCCAGACCGCGAGCGCGCCCGCATCGTCCTGGTCGTCGGTCTGCGGGTCCTCGGCGTCGTCATTCGGCGGGTCGACCGGGTCGGCGGGCGGAGGCGGCGGCTGGGCGACCTGGGGTTCGGGCTCGGACGGACTGGTCTCGTCGTCCTCCTGCGGGGTCTGCGACTCCGGTGGGGTCGGGTCGAAGGTGATCCAGCCGTACCCAGCGAACTGGATCTCGACCCACGCGTGCACATCGGCACCGGTGACGGTGATCGGCTCGTCGGCATCCCGGGCGGCGATGCTGCCGTCCTCCTCCATGCCGGGGATGAAGCCCATCACCACTCGGGCGGGCAACCCCATCTGCCGGGCCATCAGGGCCATCGCCGCGGCGTACTGCTCGTCGTCGCCGACCATCAGGTCCCCGCCGAGCAGGCTGGTCAACCGGTCCGCACCGTGCCCGGACAGCGACGGGTAGTCCCCGGCAGCGGTGAGTCCGTGCGAGAAGTAGCCGCCCTCGGACAGCTCCTGCTCAAGGGCGCGGGCCACCTGCAACGAGGTCTCGGCATCGCGTGCGGCGTCGCCCGCGGCGGTGATGACGGCATCGGGCACCCCGCTGGACTCCGGCAAATCGGTGCTGGCTGCGGCGGCATCGCCGATCTGCTCGTCCTCGGGCTCGGTGGGCACGACGGTGTCGACGGTGTAGTGCGTGCCGGAGCCGATGCCACCGGTCACCACCGCGGAGCCGGTCGCGTCGTTGTAGCGCAGCTCGGACTGTGCGGTGCTGTCGTCGAAGGTGATCGCGGCGGCCTCGCCGACGGTGGGCAGCCACACCCCGGACAGGCCGTCGATGGTGAACTCGACCTCGGCGCGCTCCCCCGCGGCGGTCGGGCCGTCCTCGTCCACGGTGCTGCCGACCCGGCGGAACTGACCGGAGGACCGCGAGCTGCCATCACCCGCCACGTTCCACACCACCCCGTCGAACCGGTCGAAGGTGGCCAGGCGAATCCGACCGCCCTGCGGCAGACCGGTCACGGTGAACAGGTCGACGGTGTCGTCGTCCTTGACATAGGAACGGAAGGCCGACAGCGGGCTCGGATAGTCGTAGGGGTCGAAGGGCGGGATCAGCTGTTCGCGCAACACGAACCGGTCGTCGTTCGCCTGAACCGCCGCACCCCCGCCAATCCCGGTACCGAGCGAGGCGACCACCAGGAGCGCCAGCACGGCCGGGCGTCGCAGCCGCAACCGGCCACCGCGCCAGGAGGCCCACAGCAGCAGTCCTAGGGCGAGCACCCCACCGACCACGGCGGGCAGCACCGTGTCCCGAGCACCGAGCACCACCGCACCGGCCAGCACCAGCGGCGCGGGTACGGCGGCCAGCGGTGCCCAACGCCGGTCCGCTGCGGCCAACCGCACCCCGGCCAGCGCTCCGACCAGGGCGAGCAGGTACGGCGGCACCATCAGCCACCCCGTGTCGCCGAGCGGGGGTTGCAGGGTCAGCGAGTCCTTCCAGCCCAGCGCGGCACCCCGCACCACCTGGGCGAGGGAGGCGGGGGTGGGCACCACCGAGGCAATGGTGGTCTCCGGGGTCGCCAGCGGACCACCGACGATGGCCGCCACCGCCAGGGTGATGGCGGTGGCGACCAGGCCGTTCCACCGCCAGCGGATCATCACCAGCGCCAACAGGGTGCCGAGCACGGCACCACCGACCGCGGGCCGCAGCAGGGTCGTCCCGCCGTAGACCGGCAGCAGGGGGGTCAACGCGAGCAGCACCGCCACCAGCGGCACGATCACGTCCAATACCCGGGCGGCACCGGAACGCGCGGGGGTGCGCGGGGTGGTGGAGCGCCGCCGGGTCCGGGTCGGTGCCGGGGCGGTGGCGGGGGCGCTCATGACCGGGCCGCCAGTCGCAGGGCCCGGGGCAGGTCCTCCAGAGCACCGAGCTGTACCAGGCTCAGGCCGCGCTGGGTGCGCACCTGCACCTCGGCACCGGGCCGACAGCCGATCGCCACGGTGCGGGTGCCCTCCGGGACGTGCCGGGCAGCCGCGCGCAGATCAGCGTCGCTCGGCTGCGATCCGGTCACCAGAAAGGCCAGCGTGACATCGGGGACCTCCCGGGCCACCCGACGTCCGAGCATCGAGGACGGCGCGCCATCGGGGGTACAGGCCAGCGCCGAGCAGTCGTCCAGGAACGGGCGACGGGTGGTGGTGCGGACCCGGGTGCTGCCCGCCAGTACGGCCAGCGGGTGTTCCTCGGCCATCACCTGGACGCCGAGGGAGGCCAGCACGCTGACGGCCAGTTCCAGGTCCTCCTCGTCGCGGCTGTAGTCCCGGGGGTCGGTGGACAGCGCCACCGCGGTCTGGGTACGCCGCGTGTCCTCGTACTGCTTGACCGTGAGCACGCCGCGACGGGCCGTGGTGCGCCAGTGGATCGAGCGCCGGTCGTCGCCGACCACGTAGTCGCGCAGGGCGTGGAACGCCAGGTCGGAGTCGGACAGGTCGCGGGTGGAGCCACCCTCCAGATCACGCAGCAGCCCGGAGTCCGCGCCGGTCAGCATCACGATCCGGGGGTGGACGTACAGGTCCTCGGCACCGGTGGTGGTGGCGTGGCGGACGGCCAGTCCGAGCGGATCGGCGCGCACTGCACGCACGGGCCCGACCGTGACCACCGCACGCCGGTGGGTCGGCACCGCGAACAGCTCCTCGTGTACACCGCCGGGTGCCAGCGCCGGGACGTCCAACTCGGCGCGGCCCTGCCCGACCTGGAGTTCCAGACCAATGGGGCGGGTGCGCCGCTGCGGGGCGGTGACCACCACACCACCGAAGGCACGCTCCCCCACCCGCACCCGCCGATCGGCGAGGTCCAGGCGCACCCGGTGCGGCAACCGGCCCAGGGTGCTCGCCAGCGCGACCAGCACCGCGACCACCGCCACCGCACCCAGCGCGGTCAGCTCGGCCCAGCCCAGCCACAGCCCTGCCACCAGCGCGGGCAGGCCGAGCGCGAGCGCGCCCCACCCGACCGGCGACAGCCGGGTGTGCGAACGTCCGGTCATCGACTCACGCCCGGGCGACCGGCGGCGGGGTGCTGTCCAGCGCGCGCTGCACCACATCGGTGCTGGTCGCCCCGAGGAAGTCCGCCTCCGGGTCCATCACCAGACGGTGGGCCAACACCGGGATCGCCAGCTCCTTGATGTCATCGGGGATCACATAGGCCCGACCGGCCGCGGCGGCCACCACCCGGGCGCAGCGCACCAGGGCCAGGCCACCACGGACGCTGGCACCCAAGGACGTCTGCGGGTCCTCACGGGTGGCCTCAAGCAGCCGAGCAACGTACTCCAGCACGGCACCGTCGATGTGCACGCCCTGGGCCAGGTCCGCCATCCGCACCACGTCCTCGGTGCCGATCGCCGCGGGCAAGGCGGCGGTGCGGTCGCGCTGCCCTGACAAGATCTCCACCGTGGCGGTGCGGTCCGGGTAGCCGAGGGAGGTGCGCACCAGGAACCGGTCCAGCTGCGCCTCCGGCAGCCGGTAGGTACCGGCCTGCTCGATCGGGTTCTGCGTGGCGATCACGATGAACGGGCGACCCACCGGACGGGTGTCCTTATCGACGGTGACGTGGCCCTCCTCCATCACCTCCAGCAGCGCGGACTGCGTCTTGGGCGAGGCACGGTTGATCTCGTCCGCGAGCAGCACGGAGGTGAACACCGGGCCCTCGTGGAAGACAAACCGGCCGGTGCCCTGATCCCAGATCGTCACGCCGGTGACATCGCTGGGCAGCAGGTCCGGGGTGAACTGAATGCGCTGATGATCGCCACGCACCGAGGCGGCGATCGCCTTGGCCAGCGAGGTCTTCCCGGTACCGGGGGCGTCCTCCAGCAGCACGTGTCCCTCGGCCACCATCGCCGTGAGTACCAGGCGGACCGGGCCATCGGCACCCAGCACCGCCTGCGAGACATTGCGGGTCAGGGCACCGAAGGTGTGGGAGAACCAGGCGGACTCGTCGGGGGTCATCGGGGCAGTGCTCCTGTCGGGTGGTGCGGGCGGGTCGGGGTGGCGCGGGTCATCCGTCGGACCCTCCGTCGCCGGGGTCGGGGTCGGGCGGCGTCCAGGGGAACGGATTCCCGGACCAGGTGCCGATGGCCTCCCCCACCGCGTTGACGGCGGTCACGGTGACCTGGACCCAGCCGTCCTGGCCCACAGTGGCGGGCACAGCCATGTCCAGCGAGCTCGCGGTGGTCTGTCCGGAGGTGAACTCACCGTCCGCAGCCGTGATCCGCAGCCGGAAGGTCACGGTCGAACCGCCGCTGTCCGGCGCGGACCAGGTGATCCGGGCCTGCGTCACCGGTGTCTGGCCACCGCCGGCCAGCGGTGTGGCGGTAATCGATCCGGGCTGTGAGGGCAGAGTCTGCGGGGTGGCGCGCTTGGTCTCGGATTCCGCACCGGAGCCGCCCTCGTTGACGGCTCGGACCTTGATCGCCACCTCCTGACCGGCCGGGCGACCGGTCACGGTGTAGGACGTCGCCAGGCCCACGCTCTGCCACCCGCCGCCGTCGATGGCGATCTCGTAGTAGCGCAGGTCGGAGCCGTTGGTGTCGGTCACCGGCGACCAGCTCGCCGCCACCGACCCGGAACCGGCCGGACCGGACGTCGACGGGGTCAGGCGGAGGTTCTGCACCTGACCGGGCACGCCGTAGGTCTTGGCCTCCGCACGTCCCGCGGCACCGAATCCCGCCTTGTTCCGCGCACTGACCTCAAAGGTGTAAGTCGTGCCGTTGCGGGCACCGTTGAACACGTAGGAGGTCGTGCCACCGCCCAGGGAGATGGGGCTCCCGCCGGAGATGACCAGCTGGTACTCGACGATCTCGGCACCATTGGTGGCACCTGGTGTCCAGTTCACGTTGATCTG
The DNA here is from genome assembly GCF_040685135.1 of Cellulomonas sp. NPDC089187. NCBI lineage: Bacteria > Bacillati > Actinomycetota > Actinomycetes > Micrococcales > Cellulomonadaceae > Cellulomonas > Cellulomonas sp. NPDC089187. The sequence continues at coordinate 720,003 of NZ_JBFBHI010000001.1, forward strand.
ACCACCGGCCGGGGTGTTCTCCCGGTTGGCGCTCACCGTCGGCGCGTCCGGCTTGCCCGCCGGGATCTGCGGGGAGGAGGACGGGCTGAACGCGCTCGGCGACTCGGCGGCGCTGTGTGCACGCACCTGCACGGTGTACGCGGTGCCGTTGACCAACCCGTCCCAGCGCACCTGCGGCGAGGTGACCGTCTTGCTGGCCTGGCCACCCGGCGGCGCGGGTGAGATGACCGCGGTATACGAGCTGACCGGCGACCCGTTGGTGTGCGGCACATTCCAGCTGGCCGAAATCCACCCGTCACCCCACTCGGTGCTGGGTGCACCCGGTGCATCCGGGATCGCATCGGGCCGGGCCTTGGCGGAGGCCGGGCTCGGGTCGGACCAGCCGACGGCATTCTGTGCGGCGACCGTGAAGGTGTACTCGACGTTGTTGGTCAGCCCGTTGATCGTGCACGTGGTCGAGGCGCAGGCCCGCTGCTCCCCACCCGGACTGACAGTGACCCGGTAGCCCTGGATCGGCTCGCCACGGGCATCCGGCGCATCCCAGCTCAGCACCACGGTCGCGTCACTGACATCGCCGATCCGTGGGGCCTTGGGCACGGCCGGCTTGCCACGCACCCGCAGGGTGATGGTGGCGGCGACCTCGCGGCTGGCGTCATCCGTGGCGTCCCGGACCCGGACCTGCACCACCATCTGGCCGGTGAGGTCGGCATCCGGTCGGATCGCCACAGAGCTGCCGGAGACCGACGCGGTGCCGGTGCCGGGGGTCTGCACGCTCGCCCCCACCAGGGTCAACGGCTGATCCGGGAACGGGTTGTAGGCACCGGAGAGGATGTCCACCAGCATCTCCTGGCCCTGCACACCGTCGTTGATCATCCGGTCGGGCACGCTGGCCAGGCGACGGGTACTGGCGATGGCCCGCACCTCGACCTGCACGTCCATCACCCCGGCGCGGCCGTAGGTGAGCTGCAACTGGACGGTCCCGGCCGAGCCCTTCATGGTGGTGGTGGCCGCGGAGACACTCAGTCGGCTGCCGTCCAGAGACGCGGAGAACCCGGCGGGTGCGCCCGACGTCAGGCGGAAGCCATAGGTCTGGTCACCGTCCGCGCCCTCGACGCCCTGGGTGAAGTTCTTCAGATCGACCATCACCGGCGCCTCACCGGGAGCGACCTCGATCCTGCTGGGCGAGAAAGTCGGCGGGTAGTCGTCCTCGGTGAAGACCGTGATCGGCAGCGTGAGGGTGCGGGTGCGGGCATTCAGGTCATCGGGGCCGGTGGCATCGGTGACCGGCACCGTGATCGACGCCGGACCCACGTAGTCCGCCTCGGAGGTGAACTGCAACGTGGTGGCGTCCACCACCAACTCGGCACCGTTGGACCGGGTGGCGGTGACGGCGGTGGCGTCCGCGATCTGCGCGCTCCGCCCGGGTGCGACCTGGACCTGGGCACCGAGGGAGATCGTCAACGTCTCACCACTGGCCACCCGCAGCTCATCTGCCTTGGGGCGCAGCTGCGGCGGGAAGAAGCCGAGCGCGGGCACCGTGATGAAGGCGTAGGCGGTTGCCGTGCCGGTCTCATCGGCGGTGTTGGTCAGCTGGTAGGGCAGGGTCTGCGCGGTCTCGGTCAAGGTGATCCGCACGGTGCCGTCCGCCCGCACGGTGGCGACATCCTGCGCGCTGGCCGGAACCGACACCGCCAGGTCGGACATCGGGCCACTGGGGTTCTGCGCGACCTCCAGCACATTCACGTCGACCGAGGTCTTGTCGATGGTGTCGGCGGGCGGCACCACCACGTCCTTGGCCACCGGGGGCAGCAGGGTCGCATTCGGGTCCACTCGCACGGTCAGCACCGCACCGGAGCGGGCACCCCGCTCGTTGGAGGCCGAGTAGCCGATGGTGTACGCGCCTTCACCACCCGGCGCGTCGACGACGATGCGCGAACCGTCCACCTCGGCGACGAGTTCGGCGGGAACCTCCAGATCCTCGTCCAGGGACAGATCGCCACCGGCCAGATCCACATCGTTGTCCAGCACGCGGACCTCGACCCGCTGGCCTGGTCGGACGGTGACCTCGTCATCACGGGCGACGACGCGGTTGCTGTCCTCCGGACGGTCCACGATGCCGACCCGGACCGTGCCGACCGCGCGCTGCCCGGTCCAGTCCTCGACCGCGTAGGTGAAGTCGTCGGTGCCGGACTCCCCCGGCAGCGCCTCGTACTCGATCCAGTCCGCGCCGACCGCGGTGACCCGGCCCTTGGTGCCCGCCGTGTCAACGCCGAGCAGGGTCACACCGTCGCCGTCAACGTCGATGCCCACCAGGGGGATCGCCAGTCGGACGGTGTCACCGGCGAACACCCGGCCGACCACCTCCTTCGGCCGCGGCGGGACCTTGGTCGCCGGATCGGATTCGTGCACTCGGACGGTCGCGGTCGCCGCGGTCTGGTTCCCGGCGCTGTCGGTCACCACAAAGGTGGCCCGCACGGTCATGGCAGTGTCCGGTGCCTGATAGCGCAGCACGTCACCGGAGACGAACATCAGCCCCTGGCCCTCGCCCAACGGCTCAGCGAACTGGGTGGACAGCGCGATGGTGTCGCCATCGGGGTCGTAGGCGTCCTCCAGCACCGGGATTGTCACCACACCCCCGGTGCGGACCTCGACCACGGCGTTCGGCACCACCGGGGGCTGCGAGGTGGTCGCCGGTGGCACGGGCTGCACCAGAATCTGCCCGGTGGCGACCGCACTGCCGTTGGACACCACGTACTCGAGCAACACCGGCTCGGCGAGCGCCCCGACGGCGGAGATCTCGATCAGCTCGTGGCCCCGGACCGCCACCTTGAGCTCGTCGTTGGAGCCCACCGACTGCAAGACCAGCACCCCGCCGGCGGGGTCGACGTCATTGGCGAGCGGTGCGACGGTGACGTCCCCACCGGTGGGAAGCCAGGCACGATCCAGCACGGCCACCGGGGGGTCCGGCACCTCCGGCGGGTCCACCACGTCGATCCGGGCCAGACCGGTGGCCTGCTGCGGGGCGGCAGCCACGGTGAAGGAGACGTAGTAGGTCCCGGCCCGGGGCGCGGAGAACTGGATCGTCCCCTGGTCCAGATCTGGGGTGATCGTGGTGCCGGAGACCTGATCCACCCCCGCCAGGCGCGGGGTCTCCGCACCGTGGGTGCGCACTGCCTCCAGCGGTAGCAGGGTGACCTTGCGATCGACGTAGGTCTCCGCGTGCACCGGGTCCAGTTGCAGGTCGAGTGTGCCGGCAGCCCGGACGTCGACGTCGACGGTGCCCTCCGTGGTGTGGGTGCCGTCCGAGACCAGCAGGTGCACCGTGGTCGGCCCCAGGTCGCCGCCATCGGCGACGTAGGTGAGCGTGCCGTCCTGGCGGAACCGGGCGGTGCCCTTCTCCGCGGTGGCCCCGACCAGGGTCAGCTCATCGCCGTCCGGATCGGAAAAGTCCGCGAGCACCGGGTAGGTCGCGGTGGCCTGCTGTTCGATCAGGATGCTGCCGGTGCGGTCCTGCACCGGGGGCTCGTCCTGGCTGTCCCGGACGGTGAGCGTCACCGTGGCGGTGGACGGGGAGCTGGTGCCGCGCCCGTCGCTGATCGAGTAGGTGAAGCTGACGCTGCCGCTGGCCTCGGGGTTCACCCGCACCTGCATCGCGCGGCCACCGTAGACCGGTTCCAGGGTGCCGAAGGCCTCCGGCAGCGGGTCGTACTCGGTGATCGCGAGGATGCCGCAGTCCGAGGAGGTGTCGTTGTCGATCACCGACAGGATCGCCGAGCGGCCCGGGCGCACTCCGAAGTCGTTATCGACCGCGGTGGGGGTGGCGCTGTTGGTCGAGCACTCCGCCACCAGCTGGTGGGTGGTGCGGTCGCCCTCGGCCTCCTCGTTCTCGTCCTCGGTCTCCTCCTCCGGGATCACCTGGGACCAGTCCGGCTCGCGCAGCTCGGTGTCCTCCAGGGGCAACCAGAGTCGACCGTCGGTGGTCTCGTTCAGCGCCACCACCGACCGGTTCACCCGGAACTTCAGCGTCGCACCGGAGGTCATGCCGTCCAGGGTGACCAGCTGCTCAGACTGCCCGTCGCACAGCAGGAGGTAGTTGTCCTTCACCGACGGCCACGCGGCATGACCGCAGTCACCGACCCGGACCGGGGCAGCCGGAGTGCCACCGCCACCACCGTCGTGCGCGGCCACGACCGAGCCGTCGGCGATGGAGGCTTCGACCAGCCCGGAGCTGCCCGCGACCAACACCACATCGGCCTGCGGTCCGGGCTGTTGCAGCACCGGCGAGCTCAGGCCGAGTGAGGCCGAGCCGCCCTGGGTGCGCAGAGTGTCGCCGTCCAACCCGATCACGGTGTCACCCACCGCGGTCACCGCGTCGACGCCGCCGTCCAGGCTGGACTCCTCGGTGGTGGTCGCAGCGCCGCCGCTGCGCGGGGTCAATCGGGTCACCGCACCGGTGTCCGTGGCGACCAGGAACGCGTCTCCGGAGCTGCCCACCACCACACGCGCGTCGCCGTCCACGGTGGCGTCGGCCGGATCGGTGGAGGTCTGCAATGCCGGCAGGTCAGCGAGGGTGCGGACCCAGACTTGCCCCTCGGCGTCCAGCACGGCCACGGTGCCGGCCTGCATCGACACCTGGGCACCGGCGGGCACCGCCACCTCGGCCGCTGCCGCCACCGACGCCGGGTCGACCAGGGTCAGCGCGCCCGGCTCCACCAGCAGGACGTCCGCGGCCTCCTGCTGCACATCGAAGTCGCCACTCTTGGCGACCAGCCCGGCGTTCAGCTCCTCGACCTGGGCGTTGTAGCGGCCGAGTTGCAGCGTGCTGGTGGCGGTCAACCAGACCGCTCCGTCGTTCAGATCGACCTGGGCCAGCGGGAACCCCGGGTTGACCACCGCAAGGGTCGCCAATACCGCCGGGACGGTGACCACCGCCGCCGTCGAGGCTGTCCGCTTGCGATCCCAGGGCCACTTCACGGGGTACATCCCTCCGCGGGGGTGGTGGAGGCACGACGGTCGGCGCGCACCACGGACACCTCCACACACACCTGACCGGCCAGGTCGTCCAGATCCTCGGGGCGGATCGTGACCTGTTCCTCCTCCACCGGCTGCAACTGGGTCAGTCCGGTCGCCGACCGCACGCCCCACAGGTAGCTGTCGCCGTCCTGCGGATCGGGGTTGGTCCAGGTGAACACCACGCTGCCATCGGCCTGCCACACACCGGTCAGCCCGACCGGAGTGGGCACCGTCAGCCCCACCGTGGGTGCGGGGGCGGTCATCTGGTCGTTGTCCAGGTTCTCGGCGCGATCCGGGTTCCTGGTCACGAGGACGACGACGGCGACCGCCGCCACCAGCACCACGGCGGAGACGATGCCGGCCACCAGACGACCGATCCGGCGCTGACGTGGCTCCGGGTCCACCGAGACCCGAATGTCCACCCCCTGCGTCGGGTCAACCAGCGGGGCCTGACCCGGGGGCACCGAGCGGACCGGGCGCATCCGGGTGGAGTCGTCGTCCAACGCGGGCACCGGTGCCCCTGAGAAGGCCGGAGCACCAGGGGCGACCGGCGACACCTGGGTGACCGTCCGGGCCCGGGTGGCGTCCGCATCGACCGCGGTCCGCGGCTGGGCCTCGACCTGGTGCACCCCGCGTGCGCGTGTCGCATCCGGGTCGCCGACCCCGACACCAGGCTGTCCGCCAACGGTCAGGGCACCCGATTCCTCACCGAGGTCCAGCGGGGTCAGGGGCAAGCCGAGGTCCGCCTCCACCGCGCGCAGATCCATCGCGAGCTCGACAGCCTGCGCATGCCGACGCGAGGGGTCGGCGGCCATCGCACGGGCCAGCACCGTGCGCAACCGGGCCGGAACGTCATCCCGGGTGAACGGCGTCGGGATCCCACGCTCGATCCGACCGACCAGATCCGCCGCGTCGTTCTGCCCACCAGGACGCTCGAAGGGCGAACGGCCCGCCAACGCGGAGTACAGCGTGGCCGCCAAGGAGTACACATCCGCACGGGGACCGGCCTGCGGCACAGCGGCCAGCAGCTCCGGTGCCGCCCACGGAATGGACATCCCCTGCGCGGGCTGCGGGTCGTCCACGGGCGCGGCGATCCCGAAGTCGCTCAGGATCGGTCGGCCCAGATCGTTGGCCAGGACATTCGCGGGCTTGATGTCCCGGTGCACGATGCCGGCCCGGTGCATGGTCTCCACCGCACAGGCCAAGCGCACCCCGATCTGCAGCACCTCGGCCACGCCGATCCGCTCCGTGCGGTAGCGCTGGCCCAGATTCGGGCGGGAGCAGAACTCCATCACCAGGAACTCGCGGCCGTCCTCGGTGACACCCGCCTGGTAGACGGTGACGATGGACGGGTGCCCGGAGACCCGAGCGGTCAGGTCCGCCTCACGCTCGAATGCGGACTTCTCCGCATCACCGACGGTAGGCAGCAGAACCTTGACCGCCACGGCACGACGGGGCAGCTGCTGCTCGTAGACGTAGACGTCGGCCGCGCCCCCGCCGCCGAGCACGCTCTGGAACGTGTAGCCGGGAAGTCGCGGTGCCGGCGCGGCCTCGCGGGGACTCATGCAGGCGGCTCCACGGTGAAGGTGACTCCATCGCCCAGATCGACGACCTCGCCCGGCTGCACCGCCACGGCCTCACCCGCAGCGATTTTGCGGGGCGGCAGGCCACCGGAGGACACCGTGATCCCATTGGTGGAGAACAGGTCGGTGACCAGCACACGGCCGCTCTCCACCCGGACCTCGGCGTGGGTGCGGGAAATGTCCTGCGTGGGGCTGGGCACAGCCACCGTGCGGGTACGGACGCCCTCCGGCGCCCGGGCCGCCTGCGGTGCGCGGCCGATCAGCAGCACGCCGTCGACCGGCACGACCACCCCGGTGGACAGTGCCACCCGCGGGAAGGAATCGGGTGCCGGGGCCGGAGCGGCCAGCGGCGTCGCACCGGCTGCCGACGGTCCCGGTGCCGGGGCGGGCGCGGGCGTGGCACCGGTGGAGGGGAACTGACCGGACTGGGACACCGCCCAGGACGGCAGGTTCTGACGGATGCTGGCTAGCTCGCCGCTGAGGATGGTCATGCCGTCGTGGTCGTCCTCAGACGCCGGGCCGGGCAGGACAGGTGCCGCGGCGGTGGTGACGGGGGCCGGGAACACCGGTGCCGACGGTGCGGGCGAGGCGGTCGGGGCGGATGGTGCAGCCGGGCTCGGAGCTGCGGGCGTGGACGACGCGGGGGTCAGGGACGGCGCGGGTGCCGGAGACGGTGCGCCCACCGGAGATGCGCCGGGTGCCGACTGCGGAGCGGCGGCAGGCGACTGCGGCGTGGCGGGGGCGGCGGGAGCCTTCGGTGCGACCGGGGCAAACGGGGCCTTCGGTGCAGCAGAGCTAGGCGCGGCGGGCGAGGCGGGCGCGGCGGGGGCCTTCGGCGTGACCCCGGCAGACGCGGTCGGGGCCTCCGTCGCGGCAGGAGCGGAGGCCGGTGCGGGTGCAGCCGATGCGGCCTGAGCAGCGACCGGGGACGGCGCTGCCTCCCCCGTTGCCGCGGCCCCCGTCGACGACGTCGCAACAGGCGCAGGCACGACACGTGCGGGCGCTGCCGTGGCGGGGGCCGGTGCCCCTGATGCCGTCGCGGAGGCAGGACGCACCCCCGCACCCGATACACCGGAGTCCGACGACGCGGCAGTCGCGCGCGGGGCTGCGGCGGGACTCTCCGTTCCCGCCGGACCCGAACCCATCGCGGGGGCCGGCTTCGGCCCGGGGCTCGGCTTCGATGCGGCGCTGGGCTTCGACCCGGAGGCCGGACCAGACGCGCCGGAGGACGCAGCCGTCGCCGACCGCTGCTCTGCCGCATCGGCCGAGCCCGCGCCACGATCCGTCCGGGCAGGGGTCACCCCGTCCAACACGATCCGCGACGCGCGCACCACGCCTTCGGTCACGGGCAGGGTCTCCCCCGACCCGTCGGTGCCGGTGGCGCGCAACTCGACCCGGTCGGCGGCGGCCTCGCTGTCCTCCGTCCACAGCACTACCTGCGGGGCGGTACGACGCTGCTCGGTGCCGGAGCGGGTGGTGACGATGCTGGCCTCGCCGCGTAGCGCGGTGTGCAGTCCGTCCGGGACCACGCGTACGGCGGCGAAGGGGCGCAGCCCGCTGATCCCGTCGACCAGCAGCGCCTCCAGCGGACGGTTGAGTCCGGCACGCTCGCGCAGGGTGGTCCACACCTCGCGGACCACGGGGGCGGGGGTGCGCGGGTCGAGCAGCACAGCCGTGTCCGCGACGATCACCCCGTACCACTCACCGGGGCTGTACTCGGGCACGCTCACTGGTCCTCCACCTGGGTCCGGGGGCGCGGGATCGTCGCGCCGTCCACACTCTCGTCCCACGTCCCATCGGCCGGAATGCCGTTGAAGGCGAGCCATCCCGGCGCATTCTCCGGTCCGGCGTGGGCGTCCACCACCACCGCGGTGGTGTTGTCATGTCCGCCGGCCTGCACCGCGAGCCGGACCAACGCCGCTGCGGTCTCGTTCGGGTCGGCACCGTCAGCCAGCACGGTCGCGATCTGCTCGGCGGTCAGCTCGTTGGTCAGGCCGTCTGAGCACAGCAGCAGCCGGTCACCGGGGTGCGCGGGGACCAGCCAGTAGTCGGGGTCGGGATCGGTGCCGGTGCCCAGCGCCCGGGTGAGCACATGCCGTTCGGGGTGCTGCTCGGCTGCGGAGCGAGTGAGCTGTCCGGCGTCGATCAGCTCCTGGACCACCGAGTGGTCCACGCTGAGCTGACCGAGTTCACGGTCCTGGTCGGACCAGCGGTACACCCGGGAGTCGCCGACGTTGAACACCAGCCAGTGCGCGGCGCCGTCCTGTTCGGCCAGGCCGACCCCCGCGACAGTGGTCCCGCCCTCGCGCCGCTCGAAGGTGCTGCGAATTCGGGCCGCCGCCCGCTGGAAGCAGCCTTGCAGGTCCGCGGGTTCCACGGTGGTCAGCCCGGCGGTCTGCGCGAACTCCTCCACCGCCAGTCGGCTGGCGACGTCACCGGCCTCGTGTCCGCCCATGCCGTCGGCGACCAGGAACACCGGCGGGTGGGCGAGCAACGAGTCCTCGTTGAGTGCGCGCACCCGTCCGCGGTCGGTGGCCGAACCCCAGGTCGTCCGCATCTCTCCCCCGTTCCCGGCCGACGCCGGTCAGATCCCGAGCTGGTACACGCCCCAGTAGGCGAGCACCACAAGCAGGGTGGCGCAGGCGACACTCGTGCCCCACAACGCCACATGTCCGATCACTCCGTGGGCGAGTGGGCGACGCATGCGACGTAGTGTCCGCATCCGATCGATCACGAGCACGGCGGCGACCACTGCGGCCAGGCCGAGCAATCGCACACCGAGCCACCCACCCTGCACCACCCAACCGTTGCGTTCGTAGTCCAACGCGAGTCTGGCGACCGACAACAGGTACCAGACCAGGGCGATCACAGTGGTGATCGTGGCCAGAGAAAGCAGTGTGAGCCGTTGAGTGAGGGGTACATCCCGCCCGTCGTGGGGCGGCTGGTGTCGCAGCCTTCGCCACCCGACCATCGCCCAGCGCGTCCCGGGCAGCAGCACCGCTACCCCGATCGCACCGAGGATCAGCACCAGCAACACGTCCCCGTCGCCGAGCCAGCGCGGCTGCGGCACCGGCTGGGCCAGGTACAGCTGCTCGGGCTGCGCGCCGGCGATCCGGGGCGCAGCGTCGGCGGTCTCCGGCAGGCCGAGCACCCACCCACACAGGTCACGCAGGAAGGTCACCGACACCTCGCCGTCGACCCGGATGCCGTGATCGGCACCGCCGTAGTACCGCAGCGTGTAGTCGCTGTTCCCGGCGATCGCGATATCCCGGATCACCTGTTCCGGGCCTTGGATGATCGGCATCGACTGGTCCGCGGTGCCGTAGACCATCAGCACCGGCTGGGTCATCTGCCGCTGGTACTGCGCGACGTCAAAGTCCACGTACTCGAACCCGCCACCGGGCAGCGACATCCCGACCGCGCGCGGGATGGCCCGGAACACCTGATCGGGCACCCCGGTGTTCCGCAGGTACTGGTCGACGGCGAAGGCGGCCTGTTGCCGGGGCGGCACCACCGGCGCAGAGGCCAGCACCACAAAGTCCACCGCGGCGCGCTCGGCGGCCATCACCGGTGCGATCCAGGCGCCCTCACTCTCCCCGTAGATGCCGACCCGGCTGGAGTCGACCTCGGGCAGACCGCGCAGCAGATCGAAGGACACCAGGTAGTCCTGCGCCATCGCCACGTAGTCGCGGTGCCGCATGGAGTAGGTGTCCAGGCGCTTATCCGGCACCATCGTGGCCACCCCGGCCTCGGCCAGCGCATAGGCCTGGTCGACAAAAGCGTCCTCGAACTTCCCAGTCCCGGCACCGTGCACGAACAGCACCGCCGGCACCGGTGCGGGGGCGTCCACCGGGGTCAGGATGCGGGCTTGGACCACCGCCCCATCCAGCGGCACCTCCACCACCCGGGTCTCGACGTCGTAGCTGCCCAGCTCCGGAGCGTCACCGACGGCTGTGGACGCGGACTGCACGGTCAGCGGGTCGGTCACCGGCAGCGGACGCCAGTCAGGTCCCATCAGCGCGCCGATCACCGCGAGCAGGATCGCCCCGGCCAGGACACCGCCGATCAGCCGGTAGAGCGCATCACGGCGAGGCGACCGCGGACGGTGCGCACCAGCAGCGCGCTCGGCGTCCCGGGCCAGTCGGCGACGGTGCCGGGATGCGCTCTCGCCCGAGCGCGGGGCGGTGTCGTCGACTTCGGTCATCAGAAGCCCAGGCGACCGAGCTGCTTGGGGTCGCGCTGCCAGTCCTTGGCCACCTTGACGTGCAGGTCCAGGTACACCCGGGTGCCGAGCAGCGCCTCGATGCCACGGCGCGCGTCGGTGCCGACCTGCCGCAGCCGGGAGCCGGCCCGTCCGATGATGATGGCCTTCTGGGAGTCGCGCTCGACGAACAGGTTCACCCGCACGTCGACCATCGGCTGCTCACCGGCACCGACCTCACGGGGGACGATCTCCTCCACCTGGACGGCCAGCGAGTGCGGCAGCTCGTCGCGCACGCCCTCCAGAGCGGCCTCCCGGACCAGCTCGGCGACCATCACGGCCTCGGGCTCGTCGGTCAGCTCACCCTCCGGGTACAGCGCGGGCCCCTCCGGCAGGTAGCCGGTCAGCAGGGACTCCAGCTCGGCCACCTGGTACCCGTCCTTCGCGGAAACCGGGATGATCTCGGCCCAATCGCCCAGTTCAGAGATCATCAGCAGGTGCTCGGCCAGACGCTGCTTGCTGACCAGATCGGCCTTGGTGGCGATGGCGATCACCGGGGTGCCCCGTCGCCCGCGACTGAGCTCGGCCAGCTGCTCGGCGATGAACCGGTCCCCGGGACCGACCTTCTGATCCGCGGGCAGGCAGAAGCCGATGACGTCGACCTCGGTCAGGGTGTCCCGGACCAGCTCGTTCAGCCGCTCACCCAGCAGGGTGCGCGGGCGGTGCAGCCCCGGGGTGTCGACCAGCACCAGCTGGGCGTCCTCGCGGTGCACGATGCCACGGATGGTGTGCCGGGTGGTCTGCGGACGGCCGGAGGTGATCGCCACCTTCTGCCCCACCAGGGCGTTGGTCAGGGTGGACTTGCCGGCGTTCGGCCGTCCGACCAGGCAGGCGAAGCCGGAACGATGGGTCACCTCAGGGCCTTTCCTCGATGTTGCTGACCGACGCGTGCTCCGCGTCAGACTCGTGTGCGGGCTCCCGCTCCGGGACCCGGCTGACCAGCACCCTAGCCACTCGCTTGCGGCGGCCCTCAGTGCCCTGCGCTACCAGACGCAGGCCGTGGATCTCCCCGGCAGAACCCGGGATCGGCACCTTGCCCAGCGCCTTGGCCAGCAAACCGCCGACCGTGTCGACCTCGTCGTCCTCAACCTCCATGTCGAAGAGCTCACCGAGCTCGTCCCGTCCCAGCCGTGCCGGCACCAGGAACGTCCCACCGCCCAGGTCCTCAACCTGCGGAGCAGAAGGGTCGTGCTCATCGGTCAGCTCGCCGACGATCTCCTCCAGCGCGTCCTCGATGGTGACCAGCCCGGCGATCCCGCCGTACTCGTCCACCACCATCGCGATGTGCGAGGCACCGGCTTGCAGTTCGCGCAGCAGCTCGTCCACCGGCTTGGACTCCGGGACGAACACCGCCGGGCGGACGACGGAGACTGCCGGAGCGTCCACCGCCGCCGGGTCCTCCTCCATCCGCCGGACCAGGTCCTTGAGGTAGAGCACCCCGCGCAGGTCATCGACCTGGTCGCCCACCACTGGCACCCGGGAGTACCCGGAGCGCAGCAGCAGGGACAGCACCTTGCGCAACGGGGTCTGCTCGCCGGTGGTGATCATGTCGGTGCGGGGCACCATCACCTCACGGGTCAGGGTCTCCCCCAGACCGAGCACGGAGCGCAGCATCTCGCGCTCCTCGTCGTCGATGGTCTCCCGACCGTCCCGCTCGACCATCTCGCGCAGCTCACGCTCGTCCAGATCACCCGAGGGCTCGGCGATCCGCAGCAGCGGGCCGATCACCCGACGCACCCCGGACAGCAGCCCGGAGGTCAACCGCAGCACCGGGACCGCGCGCCGCTGACCCACCGACCGCGGGCTCAGCCGGGCCAACACCACGGTGAGGAACGCACAGGCGATCACCGCGATCACCAGCTCCACCGACCAGGTCAACGTGCTGGCGGCAATGGCCAGGGTGATGCACACCGCCGCGACCATCTCGCACAGCAGCCGCAGCGTGCCCGCCGAGGACGCCACACGGGCCCGGTCCTCGCACAGCCGCTCGATCCGACCGGCGGCGGGATGCTTGGCCGCCGCCAGATCCGCCACCTGGCTCCGGGAGACCCGCAGGATCGCGGCCTCCCCGGCGGACAGCACGGCGGCGATCAGCAGTGCCAGCACCGCGAGCGCGACCAGCAGGCCGATCGGGACCTCGTTCATCGCCTGCGTCACCGACCGGCGAGGAAGGTCAGCAGCAGATGTCGCTGCAGCGCGAACATCTCCTTCTCCTCCTCGGGCTCGGCGTGGTCGTACCCGAGCAGGTGCAGGATGCCGTGCGTGGTGAGCAGCAGCATCTCCTCCACCGTGGAGTGCCCGGCGGTGCGGGCCTGCTCGGCTGCGACGTCCGGGCAGAGCACCACGTCACCCAGCAGTCCGGGCGGGGTCGGCTCATCCGCGCGGCCGGGGCGCAGCTCATCCATGGGGAAGGACAGCACGTCAGTGGGGCCGGGCTCGTCCATCCACTTGATGTGCAGGTCGGTCATCACGGCGGTGTCCACGAACAGGATCGACAGGTCCGTCTGCGGGTGCACGTGCATCTGGTCCAGGACGAACCGGGCCAGTGCGGCGAACTCCGCCTCGTCGACCTCGTGGCCGGACTCGTTGTTGACTTCGATGCTCACTTGTTGTGATCCCAGCGTGCGTAGGCGTCGATGATGTCGCTCACCAACCGGTGGCGGACGACATCCGAGGAGGACATCCGGCAGAACGCGACATCGTCGACATCCGCCAGGATCGATTCCACCACCCGCAGGCCGGACTGGGTGCCCGAGGGCAGGTCCACCTGTGTCACATCGCCGGTGACGACGACCTTGGAGCCGTATCCGAGCCGGGTGAGGAACATCTTCATCTGCTCAGCCGAGGTGTTCTGCGCCTCGTCCAGGATGATGAAGGAGTCGTTGAGCGTCCGCCCGCGCATGTACGCCAGCGGGGCGACCTCGATGGTGCCGGCCTCCATCAGGCGCGGGATCGAGTCGGGGTCCACCATGTCGTGCAGGGCGTCGTACAGCGGGCGCAGGTAGGGATCGATCTTCTCGGACAGTCCGCCGGGCAGGAATCCGAGCCGCTCACCGGCCTCCACCGCCGGGCGGGTCAGCACGATCCGATGGATCTCCCGCGCCTGGAGCGCCTGCACCGCCTTGGCCATCGCCAGGTAGGTCTTGCCCGTCCCCGCCGGGCCGATGCCGAAGGTGATGGTGTTGCGGTCGATGGCGTCGACGTAGGCCTTCTGCCCGGTGGTCTTGGGCCGGATGGTGCGACCGCGACCGGACAGGATGTTGAAGGTCAGCACGTCGGCGGGCCGGGTGTCGGTGCCGGCAGTCAGCATCGCCACCGAGCGGGTCACCACGTCCGGGGTCAACGGTGTCCCGGCAGCGGCCATCTCGACCAGCTCATCCACCAGTCTCGCGGCCAGGGCCACGTCACCGGCAGGCCCGGCCATCCGGATCTCATTGCCGCGCACGTGCAGGTCGACCGTGCGGAAACCCTGTTCCACCGCCCGGAGCACCTGGTCCTGGAACCCGAGCAGCTCGACCATCGACACCCGTGCGGGGACGGTGATCCGGTGCTCGACCCGCGCGGCGGGCAACGATACGGAGGCCTGCGGCTCCGGTGTGGATTCAGCCATGTGCTCGGCTTGCGCCGTCGCGCTCCCTCGGTGGTGTGGACAGTGAGTGTCAGTTTACCGGCAGGCGATGACAGGCCGCCCGTGGATATCGGCGGTCACGCAGCCGCGTGACCGCCGGGCCTGCGTCCGAGGCCCGGGTGCCGTCGCCCGGCCCGCCAGCCCTCAGTCAGGTCAGTGCCAGCGCCCCAGGCGCGCCGCCAGCAGGGTCAGCGCCACCGTCCCCGCCGTCGAGGTCCGCAGCACATGCGGTCCCAGCCGCACCGTCTGCGCCCCCGCCTCGACCAGCGCGGCGGTCTCCTGCTCGGAGATGCCACCCTCCGGCCCGACCACGATCAGCACCTCGGCATCGGTACCGTCCACCGGCACCGCGATCTCGGGGCCGGACAGCGGCGCGTGCGCCTCCTCGTGCAGCACCAGCACCGCACCTCCGGCGGCGACCACCTGCCGGGTGCGCTCGACCAGGGCGCGCCGGTCCGCCGCGTGCTCGACCTCGGGCACCCAGGAGCGTCGGGACTGCTTGGCTGCGGCCCGCACGGTGGCCAGCCAGCGGGCGCGGGACTTGGCCGCGCGGTCGCCACGCCAGATCACGATGGACCGCTCGGCCTGCCACGGGATCACCACGTCGACGCCGACCTCGGTGGCTGCCTCGATGGCCATCTCGTCCCGGTCACCTTTGGCGAGGGCCTGCACCAGCACCAGACGCGGGGCGGAGCGTTCCTCCTGCACCCGCTCGCGGACCCGCAGCTGCACACCCTCGGGCCCGACCGACTCGATCTCGCCGATCAGGCGCAGCCCGGCCCCGTCGGCGACGTCGATCCGCTCCCCGGCGGAGCGGCGCTGGACCACACCGGCGTGCCGACCCTCGGCCCCGCCGAGCACGAACAGATCGTCGACCTGGTACCCGTCCAGCGTGCCGGGGTCGGTCAGGAAGACCGGCGCCGTCATCAGCGACCCGCGAGCTTGTCGCGCAGTTTGGCGAAGACTCCCGTGCTGGCGGCCTGCAACCGGGCCTCCGGACGCTCCTCCCCGCGCAGGGTGGACAGCTGCCGCAGCAGGGCGGACTGCTCCTCGTCCAGACCGGTGGGTACCTGCACGTCGACGTGCACATGCAGATCGCCACGACCCCCGGCGTGCAGGTGTCCGACGCCGAGGTTCTTCAGTGTGACCACCTGCTGCGGCTGAGTGCCCGGGCGCAGGTCGACCTCCTGCGGACCGTCCAGGGTGTCCAGGGTCAGCACGGTGCCCAGCGCAGCGGCGGTCATCGGCACCTGGAGCGTGCAGTGCAGATCGTCGCCCTCACGCAGGAAGGTCTCGTGCCGATGCTCGCGCACCTCCAGGTAGATGTCCCCGGCAGGGCCACCCGCCGGACCGACCTCGCCCTGAGCGGTGAGCTTGATCCGGGTGCCGGTGTCCACACCCGCGGGCACGTCGACCTCCAGCGTCCGGCGCGAGCGGACCCGGCCCTCGCCCGCGCACTCGGTGCAGGGCTCGGGGATGACGGTGCCGAAGCCGTGGCAAGCCGCACAGGGCTGAGTGGTCATCACCTGGCCGAGGAACGACCGGGCGACCCGCTGCACCGTGCCCTGCCCGCCGCAGACCTCGCAGGTGCGCGGCGAGGTGCCCGGTCGGCAGCAGGAACCGGAGCAGGTCGGGCAGACCACCGCGGTGTCGATGGGAACCTGACGATGCGTGCCGAAGGTCGCCTCGGACAGGTCGATGTCCAGTCGGATCAGCGCGTCCTGGCCGCGACGGGCGCGCGGGATCGGGCCACGCTGGCCACCCCCGGCCGCCGCCCCGAAGAACGTCTCGAAGATGTCCTGGAACCCGAAGCCGCCACCCTGACCGCCGCCACCGCCGGGCGCGGTCGGGTCCTGGCCCAGGTCGTACATCTGGCGCTTCTCCGGGTTGGAGAGCACCTCATAGGCACGCTGCACGTCCTTGAACCGCTCCTCGGAGGCCGCATCCGCACCGGCCACATCCGGGTGCAGCTCGCGGGCGAGTCGGCGGTAGGCCTTCTTGATCTGCTCCGGGGCGGCGTCACGCGGGACGCCGAGAACCTCGTAGTAGTCGTTCACAGAGTGGATTCCTCGGGGTTGACGGTGCTCAGTTGGCCAGGATGCGCGACAGGTACCGGGCGACCGCCCGCACCGACGCGATGGTGCCCGGATAGTCCATCCGGAGGGGGCCGAGGGAGGCGATCCGGGCCACCGCGGGGCCACCGGTGTCGGTGTCCGCGCCGTAGCCGGAGCTCACCAGGCTGGCGTCCACCAGTCCCTCGTGCCGGGTCTCACGCCCGATCCGCACCGACACGCCCTCGTCCTCCGCGGCGTCGGTCAGCAGGCGGAGCAGCACGACCTGCTCCTCCAGGGCCTCCAACACCGGGCTCAGCGAACGGGCCACATCGGTATTGCCCCGGACCAGGTTAGCGGTGCCGGCCACGACGACCCGCTCCTCGCTCTCCCCGGCCAGGGTGTCCTCGATGACACCGATCACCGCGCGCAGCAGCGCCGAGGACTCCGGCTCCACCTCATCGGCGACCCCGGCCAGCGCCGCGTCCAGATCCGCCAGCCGACGACCGGTGGCGGCGACGTTCAGCAGCATCCGCAGCCGGGCCACCGTCGCCAGGTCCAACGGGTCGGCCAGCTCCAACGTGCGCTGCTCCACCCGGCCGTGCTCGGTGATGATCACCACCAGCAGGTGCCGTTCGGAGACCGGGACCAGCTCGACGTGCCGCAGCGCCGTGCGGCGCAGCGACGGGTACTGCACCACAGCGACCTGGTGGGTCAGCTGCGCGAGCAGCCGCACCGCCCGGTCCACCACGTCGTCCAGGTCGACCGCGTCCTGCATGAAGGTCTCGATGGCCCGGCGTTCCGGGGTGGACAGCGGCTTGATCGTGGCCAGTCGGTCAACGAACAGCCGGTAGCCCTTGTCGGTGGGCACCCGCCCGGCGGAAGTGTGCGGCTGGACGATCAGCCCGGCTTCCTCCAGCGCCGCCATGTCATTGCGGATCGTCGCCGGGGAGACCCCGAGGGCGTGCCGTTCGACCAGCGCACGCGAGCCGACCGGTTCCTTGGTGGAGACGTAGTCCTCGACGATGGCGCGCAGCACGTCGAGCCTGCGGTCCTCGGCCACGGTTCCCCACCTCCCTGATCCGTCGGGTAGCACTCTCGGACACCGAGTGCCAATCCTACGCCTCGGTGTCCACGCCCTCCCGGTCCCGTCGACGGCCCACCAGATCGAGCACACCGACCACCAGGGCCACCGCGACCAACCCCACCGTCACCAACAGCGCACGGCTGGCCGACTCGCCACCGGGCAGCCCGGCCGACAGCCCGGAGTAGAAGGTCGACAGCACCACCGCGACACCCAGCGCCGAGCCGATCCGCTGTCCGACCTGCAACATCGACCCAGCGACCCCAGCCCGTTCCACCGGCACATTCGCCAACGTCAGGGTCTGATTCGGGGAGATCACCAGACCGGAGCCGACCCCGGCCACCAACTGCGTCGCCGCCACCGCCCAAGCCACCGCGGGCGGATCGACCCACCGGATCACCAGGTCGGTCCCGGCCAGGCCGAGCAGCACCAACACCAGGCCGATCACCACCAGCGACCGACCGTGCTGCGCCACCAAGGTGCCCGAGCGCTGTGCCGCCACCGCCGACCCGATCGCAAACGGCATCCCCACCAGACCGGCCTGCAACGGGGTGTACCCGGAGACCTGTTGCAAGAAGATCGTCACCACCAGGAACACCGAGGTGAACCCGGCAAAGTACGCCATCCCCAACAATGCGCCGTTGCGGAACGCCGGGTCACCGATCACCCGCGGGTCGAGCACCGCAGCCCCGGTCCGACGCTGGTACCGCCGCTCCCAGAGCACAGTGCCGACCGCGAAAGTCAGACCGACCGCCAGCCACCACCACCGGGTCGGGTCGTCCCCGCTGCCCGTGGTCGTGACGAAGGGCAGCATCACCGCGGTCGAGGCGACGGCGATCAGCGCCAGACCGGGGATGTCCAGCCGCGGTCGGCCATGGGCAGTCAGGGCCGCACCGGGGCGGGCGGGCGTCTTCGGCAACCAGCGCAGGGCCAGCGGCAGCACCACCGCGACCACCGGCACATTGACGAAGAACACCCAGCGCCACCCGTGCTCCGCCCCGAAAGCCTGGATGATCAATCCACCCAGCAGCGGGCCGATGGCGGTGGACACCCCGATGGTCGCCCCGAAGTACCCGAAGGCCCGACCACGCTCGTAGCCGGAGAACAGCTGCTGGATCGTGCCAACCACCTGCGGGTTGAGCATGCCCGCGCTGGCACCCTGCAACAGCCGCAACACCGCCAGGGCCTCGTCCGAGGGCGCGAATCCCGCACCCAGGCTGGTCAACGCGAACCCGACCAGCCCGATCAGGAACAGCGTGCGGCGTCCCCGGGCATCCCCGATCCGCCCGGCAGGGACCAACACCAGCCCGAAGGCGAGGGTGTACCCCGCCACGATCAATTGGAGCTGGCTGGCCGAGGCCTGCAACGAGTCCTCGATGGACGGCAGCGCCACGTTGACGATGGAGACGTCCAGCATGGTGATGAACCCGATCGCCAGACACACACCGAGGGCGCGCCAGCGGTTCGGGTCCGGGGCAGGGGCGGCAGGGGATGTCACCGACGTGTCTTACCACGGTGGACCGACGTGCACACCTACGCTGCCCGACGTGATCGACCGTTACGGCTCCGACGTCCTGTCCTCCGGCACCCCCTCCGCACATCGGCGACCCACCTCGCGGCCCGTGCCCGCCGAGCGTGGCCTGGTGGTGGAGGAGGTCACCACCGGCTGGGTCGGGGCGATCACCCGGGTGGAGAAGTCCGGTGGTGAACACGTGGTCGTCCTGGAGGACAGGCGGGGTCGCACCCGCACCTTCCGGCTCGGTCCGGGGTTCTGGATCGACGGCAAACCGGTCGAGCTGGTGCCACACCGCCCCGACGCTCCCACCGGCCCGAAGCGCACCGCCTCCGGCTCCTTGGCCGCCCCCGACCAGCGCGCCCGGGTCGCACGGGGTTCGCGGATCTGGGTCGAGGGCAAACACGACGCCGAGTTGGTGGAGAAGGTCTGGGGCGACGATCTGCGCGCCGAGGGCGTCGTGGTCGAGTTGCTCCAGGGCGTCGACAACCTGGAGGACGCCCTGCGGGACTTCTCCCCCACCGCCGACCGCAAGGTGGGCGTCCTGGTCGATCACCTGGTGCCTGGGTCCAAGGAGCAGCGGATCACCGACGCCGCGCTGCGCACCGTGCGGCCCGGCACGGTCATGGTGCTCGGCCACCCTTACGTCGACGTGTGGCAGGCGGTGCGCCCGCAGCGGATTGGTTTGGACCGCTGGCCGGTGATCGAGCGCGGCACCGAGTGGAAGCGCGGCATTCTGCGCGAGCTGGGCTGGCCCGCCGACGAGCAGGCGGATGTCGCCCGGGCCTGGCAGCGCATTCTGCGCAGTGTGCGGACCTACGCGGACCTGGAGCCCTCGCTGCTCGGCCGGGTGGAGGAGCTGATCGACTTCGTCACCGCCTGACACGACGCAGCGCCGCCATCCGCAGGGGATGACGGCGCTGCGCACTGTGCGGGGCCGATCAGGCGGCGACGGCCTCACCGTGCAGTCGGCGGAAGACGAAGCCGGAGATCAGCATCGCCAGCGGCGTGGTGACCAACGCACCGATGCCGCACAGCGCGCCACCGATGGAACCGGCGACCAGCACCACCAGGTACAGCAGCGCGGCAGTGCCGAAGTTGCGGGCGGCCAGCTGGAAGCTCGCCTTGATCGCGTCGATGGCGCCCAGGCCCTTGTCGATCACGTAGAACAGCGTGAACTGCGCGAAGAACCCGAACACGATCGCGCCGACGTAGAACAGCAGGGACCCGATCGAGGTGCCGATGCCGACCAGGAGCGCCGCGAGCAGCACGGTGCCGAAGCGCTCGATCCGGAAGAAGCTGGCGAAGGTGGTGCGTCCGGTCTGCATGATCTCGGTGGTGACCCGGACGACCGCCGCCTGCACGAACACCGAGAACAGCAGCACCAGGGCGATGAAGAACAGCCACCCGGTCAGGGCGGCACCCGCCGCACCCGGTCGGAGGTTCCCGTACTGGTCGGTGGCCGCCACGGTGCCGCCGATGATCAGCCCGAAGAGGATCAGCGAGAGCACGACCAGCGCCGCACCGTAGACAGCCAGTCCGCCGATCAAGGGACCGGCGTTCCGGGTGAACTTGTTCCAGGCCCAGGAGAAACCGTCGCCGATGGCCGATCCTGCGGACACCGGAGCCTGGTAGCCACCGGTGGCGTAGGGCTGCTGAGCGTCGTAGGGCTGACCCGTCGGCTGGCCATAAGGCTGCCCGGTCGGCTGGCCGTAGGGCTGACCCGTCGGCTGGCCGTAGGGCTGACCCGTCGGCTGGCCGTACGGCTGCTGGGCGGGGGGCTGCTGACCGTAGGGCTCCGCCGGAGGCTGCTGGCCGTAGGGCTGAGCGGGAGGCTGCTGGCCATAAGGCTGGGCAGGAGGCTCCTGGCCATAGGGCTGACCCGCGGGCTCCTGGCCGTACGGCTGGGCGGGCGGCTCCTGGCCGTACGGCTGGGCGGGCGGCTCCTGGCCGTACGGCTGGGCGGGCGGCTCCTGGCCGTACGACGGCGCAGTCGGCTGCTGACCGTCAGGCTGCGCTCCGTTCGGGTCGTCGTCGCGCGGCGGATTCGCGCCGGTGGGGTCGGTCATCACAGGCCTCCTCGTGTCAGGCGCGTATCGCCCGAACCGGCTCAGCGAACCGAAGTCCGATTCCCGGTGTCAAGACGGCACGCGGCACCACTCAGGTGCGCGCACCACGACTGACCACCTCGCGATAGAGACAGCCGTTGAGGATCGCCGCGATCGGCAGCGCCACCAGAATGCCGATCACGGTCAGCTCCGAGACCGTGATCAGGCCACCCCCGACGATCCCCCACAGCAGACAGCCTCCCAGGTTCTCCCGCACCAGCCGTCCACTCGCCGCGACGGCCTCACCGAAGCCCATCCCCCGATCGAGCATCAACGGGACCACGAACATGGTCAAGACCGCGATAGCCAGCCCGGGGACATAGCACAGCAGACAGCCGACCGCGGTCGCCAGACTCAACAGGACGGTGGCGCCGAGTACCTTCCCCGTGCCTCGCAGGGTGAAGAACCGGCGCAGATTCAACTCACGTCCCGCTGTCGCGTCCAGGCCCAGCCGCGCCGTCCACACCCAGCCGAAGAGTCCGAGCAGCAACATCGTCACGAACACGACGCCGAAGCCGACGAACAGCCACGCCGGAGGTGCCTCCGGAGCCGGCGAACCCAGTCGCGGATCTGCCTCGAACATCCCCCACCGGGTGAGGTGAATGACCATCGCCGCCCAGAGCACAAAGATCGGCACGAAGACGACGCCGCAGATGATCGCGTAGATCCCCACCAGCCGACCCCATCGCGCGGCAAAGGTCTCCCAGGCGAAGCGAAACGCCGGGCCGAGGGCTTGAGTGAGGCTCACGCCGCGACTTCAGCGCACAGCATTCACCCAGGTCAAACCCGGGTTCCCCGCCATGGCGACATGTCGCTCGAGTCAGTCGGTGAGCTCCCGCACCACCGCGTCCGCCAGCAGCCGACCGCGACGGGTCAGACACACCCGCGGCTGGTCGACACCCCGCCCGAGCGCCGCCATCCCGTCGACCAGACCATCCGCCACCAACGCCGCCACCCGGGTCCGCGCCGCCGCGGACAGCGCGGTCAACGGCAAGCCTTCCCGCAGTCGCACGCCCAGCATGACCCGCTCCAACTGAGCGCTCTCCGGCTCGATCAGCTCCCGCCCGGCCGCCGGACTCGCGCCGGTGGACAGTCGGTCCGCATACGCCCGGGGATGCTTCACATTCCACCAGCGCACCCCGCCGATGTGACTGTGCGCACCTGGACCGATCCCCCACCAGTCGTCATTGCGCCAGTAGGCCAGGTTGTGCCGACAGGCGTCATCCGGGGTGCGGGCCCAGTTGCTCACCTCGTACCAGCCGAGTCCAGCGGCGGTGAACAGGTCATCGGCCAGCTCGTACTTGGCCGCCTGGTCGTCCTCCTCCGGCAGCGGCAGCTCTCCGCGCCGGACCTGCACTGCCATCCGGGTGCCCTGCTCGATCACCAGCGCGTAGGCGGAGATGTGGTCGACCCCGGTCGCCAGCGCCGACTCCACACTGGCCCGCCAGTCGTCCAGGCTCTCCCCCGGCGTGCCGTAGATCAGATCCAAGGACACCGCCAGACCGGCCTCCCGCGCCCACCGCACCACATCCGGAATGCGTCGGGGATCGTGCGTGCGGTCCAGGGTCGCCAACACCCGTGGCACCGCCGACTGCATCCCGAACGACACCCGGGTGAAGCCCGCAGCCGCCAACTCCGCCAACGACTGCGGTGTCACCGAGTCCGGGTTCGCCTCCGTGGTGACCTCCGCATCGGACGCCAGGCCCCAGGCATCGCGCACCCCGTCGAGCATTCGGCCCAGGTCACGCGCGGGCAGCACCGTCGGAGTGCCGCCCCCGACAAAGACGGTCTGCACTGAGCGCTCCGGCAGCCCGGCAGCCGCGACCACATCACGGGCCAGGGCCAGCTCACGCAGCGCGGTATCCGCATAGGACGACTGGCTGGCCCCACCGCCCAACTCTGTGGCGGTGTAGGTATTGAAGTCGCAGTACCCGCACCGCACCGTGCAGAACGGCACATGCAGGTACACCCCGAACCCGCGACCCTCCGCCCCGTCCCGCACGGTTTGCGGCAGTTGACCGTCCTGCGGTGCCGGGTCGCCCTCGGGCAGCGCCGGAGCCATCACCGGTCGAAGGCCGCGCGGTCGGACTCGGTCAGCCCACCGGCCCGGAAGGTCGTCGTGCCACGCTCAGCCAGCTCATCGGCCGCCCGCAACAGCGCTCCGTATGCCGCCGAGGCGAGCACGCCCCCCACCGAGACCCGCCGCACCCCGACCGACCCGAGCTCGGCCACTGTCGGACCATCCGCCCACGCCAACACGTTGACCGGAACCGGAACGGCGCGCACCACCGTCGCCACCTCGTCCAGGCTGCGCAGTCCCGGTGCGTACACACAGTCCGCACCCGCGGCGGCGTAGGCCCGCAACCGGGTGATGGTGTCGTCCAGATCGGCGATGCCGTACAGCGGGTTCTCGCAGCGCGCCGTCACCACCATCGGCGTGGCCCGGGCATGTGCAGCCTGCACCGCTGCCGCCACCCGCTCGACCGCCACATCCAGTGCCCGCACCGTCGCGGTCCGCGCGTCATAGTCCTCGATCGACACCCCGGCCGCACCGGCATCGTCGACCAACGCCACCGTCTCGGCGACTCCGGCCGCATCCGGCGCGTAGCCATCCTCCGCGTCCACTGCGAACGGGATGTCGAGCGCCGGGGCCACCGCGCGCACGTGAGCAAGCACCTGGTCACGAGTCAGATGCTGATCCTGCATGCCCATCGACCAGGCCAACCCGGAGCTGGTGCTCGCCACCGCCTCGAACCCCGACGCGGCCAGCAGCCGCGCCGATCCGAGGTCCCACGCATTCGGCAGCGCCCAGACACCCGGCCGTGCGTGCAGCTCGGCGAACCTGCGACGTGCCCCCTCGACCGTCACTTCTTCTTGGCGTCCTTCGCGTCCTTCGCCGGTGCGGCATCGGAGGACAGCGCCGCGATGAAGGCCTCCTGCGGGACGTCGACCCGACCGATGGTCTTCATCCGCTTCTTGCCCTCCTTCTGCTTCTCCAGCAGCTTGCGCTTACGGGTGATGTCACCGCCGTAGCACTTGGCCAGCACGTCCTTGCGCATCGCCCGGATGGTCTCGCGGGCGATGATCCGCGACCCGATGGCCGCCTGGATCGGCACCTCGAACTGCTGGCGCGGGATCAGGTCCTTGAGCTTGCCGGCCATCATCACGCCGTAGGCGTAGGCCTTCTCTTTGTGCACGATGGCGCTGAAGGCGTCGACCTGCTCGCCCTGCAACAGAATGTCGACCTTCACCAGATCGGCCGCCTGGTCGCCGATGGGCTCGTAGTCCAGCGAGGCGTACCCGCGGGTCTTGGACTTCAACTGGTCGAAGAAGTCGAAGACGATCTCCGCTAGCGGCAGGGTGTACCGCATCTCCACCCGGTCCTCGGACAGATAGTCCATCCCCTGCATGTCACCGCGCCGCGACTGACACAGCTCCATGATCGCGCCCACGAACTCGGTGGGTGCCAGGATCGTCGCCTTGACCACCGGCTCGCGGACCTCACGGATCTTGCCGCCCGGGAACTCGCTCGGGTTGGTGACCAACACCTCCGTGCGGTCCTCCATCGTGACCTCGTAGATCACGTTCGGCGCGGTCGAGATCAGGTCCAGCCCGAACTCCCGTTCCAGCCGCTCACGGATGATCTCCAGGTGCAGCAGGCCAAGGAACCCGACCCGGAACCCGAAGCCCAGCGCCACCGAGGTCTCCGGCTCGTAGTTCAGCGCCGCGTCGTTCAGCTTCAACTTGTCCAGCGCGTCCCGCAATGCCGGGTAGTCCGAGCCGTCGATCGGATACAGACCGGAGAACACCATCGGCTTGGGGTCCGAGTAGCCACCCAGCGCCTCCGCTGCCGGACGATGCTGGTTGGTGACCGTGTCACCGACCTTCGACTGCCGGACGTCCTTCACCCCGGTGATCAGATACCCGACCTCACCGACACCCAGCCCCTTGGTCGGCACCGGCTCCGGGGAGATCACGCCGATCTCCAACAGCTCGTGCGAGGCCTTGGTCGACATCATCGTGATCCGCTCGCGCGGGCTCAGCTCACCGTCGACCACCCGGACGTAGGTCACCACGCCCCGGTAGGTGTCGTACACCGAGTCGAAGATCATCGCCCGTGCCTCGGCGTCCGCATTGCCCACCGGCGCCGGCACCAACTGCACGATCCGGTCCAGCAGCGCCTCGACGCCCTCACCGGTCTTGCCCGAGACCTTCAGGCAGTCCGCCGGGTCACCGCCGATCAGGTTCGCCAACTCCTCGGCGTACTTCTCCGGCTGCGCGGCAGGCAGGTCGATCTTGTTCAGCACCGGGATGATCTGGAGGTTGTTCTCCAGCGCCAGGTACAGATTCGCCAGCGTCTGCGCCTCGATCCCCTGCGCCGCGTCGACCAGCAGCACCGCGCCCTCGCACGCCGCCAGCGACCGGGAGACCTCATAGGTGAAGTCGACGTGCCCCGGGGTGTCGATCATGTTCAACGCGTACGGCGTGTCATCCACCGCCCACGGCATCCGGACCGCCTGCGACTTGATCGTGATGCCGCGCTCACGCTCGATGTCCATCCGGTCCAGGTACTGCGCACGCATCGCCCGCGCCTCGACCACCCCGGTGAGCTGGAGCATCCGGTCGGCAAGGGTGGACTTGCCATGGTCGATGTGCGCGATGATGCAGAAGTTGCGCAGCAGCTCCGGCGGGGTCGCGGCGGGCGCGATGCGCTGGGACTGGGCAGGCGTCGGAATCGGGGACACGATCACTCTCGGCTTCACGGGACACGGACTGCCACCATCGTCCCATGCCAGCCGGTGATCGAGCCCACGCCTCACGGTCCGACCGCGACTAGGGAGGAACGGCGTCTGCCTGGTAGTCTCGTCAGTCGCGTGTCCGCCCAGGTCGGCGGGCACTAGTTCGATTCCTCTCCGCGGGTGTCCCCACGCCCCAGTCCCGGCATCGGACGCGCCCTCTACGACCTGTCCATCGCTCCGGCGAACACACGAGGAAGTCCAACGTGGCCAACATCAAGTCCCAGATCAAGCGGATCCGTACCAACGAGGCGGCCCGGCTGCGCAACAAGGCCGTGAAGTCCGAGCTCAAGACGTACATCCGCCGCGTGCGCGAGGCTGTCGCCGGTGGCGACAAGGACGCCGCCGCGACCGCCCTGACCGCCGCGTCGAAGAAGCTCGACAAGGCCGTGTCCAAGGGTGTCATCCACGCCAACCAGGCCGCCAACAAGAAGTCGGCGCTGGCCAAGGCGGTTCACGCGCTCTGACGCGACTCGAACGCTGAGAAGGGGCGCCATCCCGGTCGGGGTGGCGCCCCTTCTTCATGCCCGAACATGGTTCGAGGGCGTCATCCCCCCTGCAGGATGGCGCCCTCGAGATTGTGGGACCGGCGTGTTCAGCCGGTGGTGCTCGCCCAGAGCTCGCGTACCGGGGTCGGCACATTCGCCGGGTAGCCCGCCTCGCGCAGCGCTCGGTCGTAGGCAACAGCGGCACGGGACACCTCGCCGCTGCCGTAGAAGCGGTCACCGAGGTCACGCCACACCGCGGCGGACTGGCGGGACGCGGTCATCATGCTGAGCATCTCGGCAGCCCAGCTGTAGGCGCGGGCGGCGGCGTCCTTGTCGCCGAGGGCGTAAAGGGCGTCGCCGAGGACGACTTGAGCGTCGGCACCTTCCAGACGCGTCTCCCCCGCCAGTCGGTCAAGCGCAGAGCGCGCGTGAGTCACCGCTGTGAACGCGTCACCAAGGAGCACATGGGCACGGGCGCGTTCGGTATCGATCTCGGCAAGGTCGACCTGCGATCCGAGCAATCTGATCTCTGGCTCGGCCAGATCGAGCTGTTCCAAAGCGGAACCCGGCTCTGGCGAATCGCCCCGCAAGAGCAGAGTGGCAAAGTGCATTCGAAGACGAGGTAGATCGCGGCTGATCTCTCCATCGTCGAGGAGCGCGAGCGCTCGCTCTGTATAACGCTTGGCCAGCGAGTAGTCGTGTCGCTGCTCGGCGATGACAGCAGCATTCCAATACACCGATCCCCGACCCCGGGGGGTACCTAGACGATCCGCCTCGCGGACCAACTCCGCAGCGCGGTGTGTCGCGAACACCAGATCACCACGAGCGAAGTACACCCACAGGACGGTCGCGCCAAGCCGCAGGTACTCATCGGTCCCGGTCAACCCGCTTCCGTCGAGCGCCGACAGTGTGCTCTCCCCGATCTCCTTGGCTCGACCGAAGTCACCACTCTCCATATAATCACCCACCAGAGCGGTAGCCGCCAGGGCGAGATCGATCATGTCCCCCGATTCGCTGAGCTCTTGCACCAGCGGCTCTAGGATCGCGACAGAGGAGTCCAGGTCGCCCAACTTCTCGTGTGCACTCGCCAGCGTCAACTGCGCCTTGATCCGGACCGACCGCGTCACGATTGACGTATCCATCGCGAGCACGCGATCGCGAGCAGCCGCGAACTCCCCCGACACCAGATCGAGCTGCGCGTAGTCGAGCGCGAGCCGTGCTCGCGCCTCCACAGGTCCCTGATCACCGAACTTCAAGTACTCGACTGTCAGCCCCAATCGTTCGGCGAGCAGGGCGAGAGCTGAGTCGGTCGGCTCTCGACGACCGGACTCGATGAGCGATACGTAGCTGGGCGACAAGCTGCCACCAGCCAAAGCCGTCTGAGACAGCCCTGACGCTACCCGCGCCTGGCGGACGCGGTCACCGATAGTCGTCATGGTTGTCAGAGTAGCTGTTACAGGCCCATCCAGCGAGAGCGCCGCACATTCGAGATAGACCGCCCAGCCGCATCACTGCATCTGTCGGCAGCACACCGCCGCTGTGGCGACCGGTGCCGCGGTGGCACCGCTGGCAACTCCGAGCGAGAGCAGCACGGTCACGATAGTGACCGCGAGGACGTTCTTGAACTGTCGCATGTCAAGCCCCTTCACAAGTACTATGACTTCCTGTCAGGACCATCATGACAAGACCTCCGCCGTCCCGCCAAACACCTGGACCGCCCCTCGACGTTTCACCCCTTTACGGGTGAAATCCGTCGTCGGCGCTAGCACGGAGAGGCATGACGACGCAGGTCACCTGGACACGCAAGTCACCTGAAGGCACGACTTCAAGTCACGGCAGACCCTGACTTTGCCCTGTCTTCGCCGATCGGCCCGAACGGGAAGGAACCCGCACCCCGGCGACTAGCCCGAGGTTGGTCAGTGCGCTACGCCACGCGTGGGCCGCTGGGCCCGACGCACCGCAGTCCGCCAAACGCGTCCCTAGCTGACGCCACAGGAGCGCCACTTCTCGTCCCTCGGGGCACTCGGTCAGGAACTCGGCTGCGACATGCAACCACTCGACCGCCTGCGATCTCTTCCGTTGCGCGATCAACGAATCGGCGAGCATGAGCGCCGCCTCAGCCCAGCACAGCGGTGTCGGCGCTCCCCTGTGTTCCACAGCCGACTCCGCCCAACGTTGCGCCAGGCCGTACTCCCCGCTGAGGAGGTGTGCTTTCGACTGGTCGACGTCCAGGTTGACGATATCGACGGGAGTGGCTAGCCGGCTGAGACCGGAACGCGCCACGCGCAAGTGCTCCATGGCTTCGTCCACATTCGCGGAGTCGCCGACCAGCAGCTGAGTAGCGAGATGGTGGTGCAACCGGAAGAAGTTGGCATCCTCTGCTCCACCCGCCCGTTCGTGCAGCGACACCGCAGCCCGGGCGTATCGCGCGGCCCACTCGAAGTGGCCGAGGTGACGTTCGACCAGCGAGAGATTCCAGAGCACCACGGATCGCCCAAGCACACTCCCGTTCGTGATCGCCTCGTTGAGGAGGGCGTGTGCCTCGCTCCTGGCACGAACCAGTTCGCCCTGTTCCACTCGAGCCCAGATCATGGTCGAACCGAGTTTGGCCGCCTCGTCTGGGTCGACAGGATGGTCCGCGAACAGCGTGGCGGCCTCCCCGCCGAGACGAAGCGCCTGGTCGCTTCGTCCCAGCACGATGTATCGATGCGCCAGCCCGCGGCTGAGTGTCAGCACGTCGTCGGCGTTGCGTTCCTTCATGGCGGCATCCCATAAGGGCTCGAGCGGCGCGCAGCAAGCCTCATAGTTTCCGCAGCGCTCCTCCGCTAGCGCCACGAGGATCGCGACGGAAACGCGATCAGCGGACCGCACCTGGTCGAGGTCGAGCGAGCGCAATCGCTGGCGGGCACCCTCAGGTCGGCCCGCGTCGAGATCGACCTCGGCTGCAGCCAGCACCAGAGAAATCGACACATCGGTAGGTTCTGACTCGCCGTCGTGCAACCACCTCGCGCTGACGCCGAGCCGCTGGGCAAGAGTGGTCAACAGTTCCGGCCCGGGCTCTCGGTCTCCGGACTCGATCCGGGAGATCAGACTCGGCGAGGCATCCCTCCCGGCCAGGGCAACTTGCGTCATGCCTGCATCACGCCGTGCAGCCCGCAGCCGGTCGCCCAGCGAGGTCACGGACGACCCCCTCCGGCCACGTCTTCAACGGCAGCACGGGAAGGCCGCAGACCTGCATCAGCAAGCGCTCGCGTGAACGCGCGGCACGCCTCCTCAGACTCGCCCTGAGCCAGAAAACGTTGACCGATTCCCCGCCAAAGCGCCGCCGTCCGCACTCCGGTGGGTGCATCCGCGACGAGAGTGGCGGCACGTCGACACAGGTCGACCGCCGAACGACGTCGACGCCGCGCCATGTGAATATCGGCAAGGACGATCGCGGCTTCTGCCTGGTCACACCGAGGCTCGTCTGCCATCCGCTCTACCGCCCCCTCAGCACAGCGCCTGGCGTCACGCAGCTCACCCCGACTCAGATGCGCCGCCGATTGGTGGACGTCCAAGCACAACAGTTCGTCAGGGTCCCCCAAAATCACCAGACTGGACCTCGCGATCTGGAAATACCGCAGGGCATCACCGAAGCGGCGTGCTCGTAACAGCAACCACCCCATACTGTGGCGCGCGCGGAAGAAGTCGGCGTCGCGCGCGCCAGCTCGGTCACCCAACACAGCGAGTGTGGACTCCCCGTAGCGGATCGCCCAGTCGTGCCGCCCTGCGGTGCTCTCGACGTGAGCGAGGTTCCACAACACCGCGGCCCGCCCCGTGTGCCCACCCGACGTTCGGGCCCGAGCCAGCAGCGTCTCTCCCTGGTAGCGGGCGTACTTGTGATCACCGGACTCGACGCGCGCCCAAACGACGGTTGCCCCCACTCGTTGCACCTCATCCGCGTCGAGGTCGTGACCCTCGAACGCGTGGAGTGCTCGGGTTCCCAGCCCGACAGCCTGACGACTGTGCCCGCCTGCAACGCAGGGGTAGAGCAGTGCACGGGTCAGGGTCAAAAGGTTAGTGGTGTCCCCCTCTCCAAGGGCCCGCTGCCATTCCGGCATCAGCTCAGCGACGGCTGAGTCCAGGTCACCGCACCGCGCCCGCACCCGACTGCGCAGCAGCGCGACGCGCGTGTGGTCGACCGCCGAGCGGGCGAGGGGGCTGGCCATGTCTAGCCGAGCTTGGGCCGAGTGCGTGTCGCCGGAGGCGAGGTCACTCTCCGCCATCCGGCACAGCGCGTCACATGTCGACTCCGCCTCGGCTGGACCTCGCCGCAGCCACTCGGGCGACACCTCCAGGCGAGCGGCTAGGTGAGTGAGGGCGCGCTCGGATGGTTGTCGAGTTCCAGACTCAATGCGGGACACGAGGCTGGCGGACATCGCACCGCGCGCCAGGTCGGCCTGGGATAGGCCAGCGAGTTCCCGGGCTCGCCGGACACGCTCGCCCAACCTGGACACCGTCATTCCCCTTCGATGCGCATTTCCCCTACTGGCGGACGGTACCTCCTTCGGGTGGCCGCTGGCACGCACCGCACGCTGAGACGGCGTGGGAACCACGACAGGCCATCTCCTCCGCCGTCCGGGTGAAATCACCTCAATCGCTCGGCAATTTGACGCGAATGCGCGGGCCACGGGATGTCACATCTGCACCCCGTGTGTTGTCATGACCACCATGACACGACCCGAGGGTCTGCCCGGCCGGCTCCTCGCCGCTGATGTGGAGTCCGCGTTCCCGGCACGGCTGCGTGAGCAGTGGAACGCGCATGTCTCAGCGGAGCGCACGGTGATCGGGCGGCAGGGAATCTTCTCCCCCAGGCTGCACCCCTTCGGGTACGAGTTGGCGTTCCGGACGCCGGAGTCGTCGGCCGGGATCGATGCCGCGGGGTGGAGCGAGCTGCAGCACGAGCGTGCGACGAGTGCGGTGCTGCGGGCAACGTTCGGTCGGGCGGATGTCGATGAAGTGGGGCACGGACGATGGTTGTTCGTGCGGTGCCCGCGGGCGTTCCTGGTGGGGGCGTTGCCGTTGCCGACGCGGACGGATCGGCTGGTGGTAGAGATCGCGGGGACGACGCGGATCGACCAGGAGATCCTGGGTGGGGTGCGGCGATTGCGGGAGCGCGGCTACCGGGTGGCGATGTCCGGGTTCGTGTCGCGGCAGGATCAGCGGATGCTGCTGCCGCAGGCGGACTTCGTGAAGATCGACGCCCGGGATCTCGATGTCGAGGGCGAACCCGTGGTCGAGTTGGCCCGCTCGCACGGCGCGCTGCTGGTCGCCGAGTTCGTGGAGTCGAGCGCGGAGCTGCGCGGGTCACGGCAGCTGGGCTTCGACCTGTACCAGGGCAATCTGCTGGAGCGGTGCTTGGTGGTGGATCGCAGTGCGGCCCCGCTGATGGGGCCGGATCACGACAGTATCGGGCGTTTGATCTGAGGCGTGGGGTCAGCCGCGCTGCGCGGCACGGCTGATCCGGAGGACCGCACGCTCCACGGCGAACTGGGGGTCGCGGCTCGCGCCCTTGACCTCGGCGTCGGCCTGGGCGATGGCGGTGATGGCGTCGGCGAGGCCCTCCGGTGACCAGTGCGCCAGCTCTTTGCGGGAGCGGTCGATCTGCCAGGGGGCCAGGCCCAGATCCTTCTCCGCAGCGGACCCTCGTCCACGCACGGCGGAGACCTTGGCAAGGGTGCGCACCCGGGCAGCCAGGGCGGCGACCAGCGGCACGGGATCGACACCGGTGGCGAGCGCATGGCGCAGCAGCGCGACCGCCTCCCCCGAGGATCCCGCGACGGCGGCGTCGGCGACCCGGAAGCCGGTGGCCTCGATCCGACCGCCGTAGTACCGCTCGACCACCTCGACCCCGATGACCCCGGTGGTGTCCGAGATCAGCTGGGTGCAGGCCGAGGCCAACTCGCGCAGGTCGGAGCCGACCGCGTCGACCAGGGCACGCACCGCGCGGGCATCCATCCGCCGTCCGGCACGGCGCAGCTCCTGGGTGACGAAGGTGGCCTTGTCGGCGTCGCGCTTCATCGCCTCGCAGGAGACGACCGGGCATCCCGCCTGTTTGACGGTGTCGAGCAGCTTCTTGCCACGCTGTCCGCCGCCGTGCCGCAGGATGACCACGACGTCGTCGGCGGGGGTGGTGACGTAGGCGATGGCGTCGCGGATCAGCTCGTCGGTGCCCTTCTCCACGTTCTCGATCACGATGACGCGGTCCTCGGCGAACAGCGACGGGCTGGTGGCCAGCAGCAGTTCTCCGGCGGCGTAGGCGGAACCGTCGATGCGGGAGATCTCCACCCCGGGCTCCTGCTCCCGGGCGAGGCCGATCAGCCGGTCGACTGCCCGTTCGGCCAGCAGGCTCTCCGGGCCGCTGACCAGGATGAGCGGGGCGAGCTCGACCTCGTCCCAGGCGATGCCGGCGGGCGCGCCACGGGACCCACCACGGGCGGCGGGGCGGCGGGCTGCGGTGGGTGCGGGCACGCCCCTAGGGTGCCATGGCCCGGCGACAACGCAGCAGCAGCGCCAGGCCGGTGCCGGTCGCCGTGGCCAGGGTGAGCAGACCCGGCCAACCCGCCAACCAGGACACCCGGGCCCCGGGCAGTGCCACCGCCACCCGGGCGACCGCACCGATCCACCAGCATCCGGTCCCTGCCACCGCCGCGGCCCAGTCCGCCGCCCAGGGACACCACCCGGCGAGCATTGCGGCACACAGCCCGCCGATGGTGGCCGGGCCCACCGCCGGGGCGACGACGATGTTGGCGGGGATCGCGTACAGCGGCACCGCCGGGTCGATCAGGAGGATCACCGGCGCGCACGCTGCCTGCGCGGCCACGGGCACCGCGAGCGCCATCGCTACCGTCCGCGGCAAGGCACTGCCCAGTCGTCCGGCCAACGGCCCCGCCAGCAGGGTGATGCCCGCCGTGGCGACGACGGAGAGCAGGAACCCGAGGTCAGCGCACAGCCAGGGGTCGGCGACCAGCAGGGTGAGGACGCTCGCGCACAGCGCCGGAACGGCACGCGAAGGCCGCCCGACCCCCACCCCGAGCACACCGACGCCACCCATCAACGCCGCCCGAACCACCGTGGGCCCGGGCCCGACCAGCATCACGAACCCGACGCTGACGATGACAACCGGCGACCACCGCCACCGCCGGGGCACACCGCACCACGAGGACAGCGCCAAGACGACGACCCCGACCATGCTGAAGTGGGCACCGGACACCGCCGTGAGGTGTGCCAGTCCGGACGCTCGCATGATTGCGTCCAGCTCCCCCACGGCCGACATGTCTCCCACTGCCACCGCCGGGATGAGCGCACCCGCGTCCCCGGGCAGAGCGGCCGCGATGTCGACCAGCGCGACCCGTCGATCAGCGAGCAAGGCGGTGACCGGATCAGGACCGGCGCGCACGCGGATCTCCCCGAGTGGCCGGGCGGTGGCCAAAGCACGGTCGGAGGCGCTGCGGCTGGGTGCCAGGCGCGCGGTGAGCTCGATCCGGCTGCCCAGGGCGGGTGCGTCAGGAATGAACATCTGCACCGCCGCGCCGGTGGCGGTCCATGGGTCATCGCCGTCAGCACGGGTGGCGTCCAAGGCGACCACCACCCGTGCAGTGCCGGGTGCGCCGGAGGCCAGGGCCGTGACCGATCGCACGGTGCCACGGAGCTCGACCGTGGCACCATCCCGGGCTGCTTCACGCAGTCCACCGGATTCGCGCGCGGCGACGCGGCCGCCGGTGCTGAGCGCGACGAGCACGACGGCACCGCACAGCAAGGTGAGCGAGAGCCGGCTGGTGGAGGTGCCCAGGGCACGCAACAGCACCAGGGCGACCGCCGCCGCGCCAGCAGTCGCCACCGCACACCATGCGGGGGCACGGACCAGGGCCAGCGCGACAACCCACACCGCGAGCGCCGCCGGTGCCAGCCGCAGGTCCAGCATGCTCCGGTCGGGGGGATCACGGTGCGTGGGGGTGGTCACCGCGGCCGCGCTGCTCACACCGTGGCCCGATCCCGCAGATTCGCCAGCACGGCAGGGCCGATCCCAGACACCCGGTCGAGGTCGTCCACGGAGGAGAAGGGGCCCTGCGACTCGCGGTCCGCGACGATGCGCTCGGCCAGGACCGGGCCGACACCGGGCAACTCTTCCAGCTCGGTGGCCGAGGCACGGTTGAGGTCGATGAGTCCAGACGTGGCAGCACCGGCGGCGCTCGGGGCGGCGGGGGCGGCCTCACCGGGTGCAGGCACCACGATCTGGGCACCGTCCTGAACGACGGCGGCAAGGTTGAGGGCGGACAGGTCCGCGTCGGGCAGGGGGCCACCGGCGGCATTCAGTGCCTCCGACACTCGGGCCTGCGCAGGCAGCTCCACCACACCCGGGTTCGCGACCTGCCCCACCACATGCACCAACACCGGCGTCGAGGACGCCGCGGGAGTCGGTGCCGATGCCGACAGTGTGGCTCGCGGTTCGGCGAGGTCGACCGGTGTGCCGGAGGCAGCGGACACACTGCGCAGGATCGCGGCTCCGGCCACCAGGGCCAGCGCCAGGAGGGCCAGCAGAGCCGTCCGGGGTGGGATCGACCACCGCGCGCGCGGTCGGGGCCGCGCCGGGATGAGGTCGAGCTGAGGTGGCGCCACGGCTGCTGCGGCG
The DNA here is from genome assembly GCF_040685135.1 of Cellulomonas sp. NPDC089187. Lineage (NCBI taxonomy): Bacteria > Bacillati > Actinomycetota > Actinomycetes > Micrococcales > Cellulomonadaceae > Cellulomonas > Cellulomonas sp. NPDC089187. Next base: position 755,199 of record NZ_JBFBHI010000001.1, read on the forward strand.
GACAGCTGCGCTCGGGTCGTCAGGCCGGGGAGCTCCACACCGGGTCGATCCGACCGATCACCGTCGGCCACGGTCGCTGCTCTGAGTCGATTGCGGGCTCCGGGTGGTTGTTCGCCGGTATGCGCCCTGCTGGCAGCCTGCTCGTCGGCAACGGGCACGGCGGGCCATCGCTCACCACCCACCGCCCGCAGCGCCGCGGCGAGGGTGCCCGCGCCCACCTGCCGCTCCCCCGTCGTCTCCCCGTCCATCCCGGCACGCTAGAGAGACAGCTGCCACCGGCCGGAGGCCGCACATTCTGCGTTGGGGACGCGGCCACCGGTGCCGCCACTGTGGACAGCCGAAGACCGGTCAGTCGTCGACGACCACTACCGCCAGCGCCCCCGGCCCCAGGTGTCCACCGAGCACCGCGCCCAGTTCCGCCACCCGGATCTCCGCCGCTCCGTCCACCTCGTGCAGTCGCTCCGCCAGGGACTCGGCGACCTCCGCGCGGCCAAGGTGGTGGACGGCGATCCGCACCGGTCCGTCCCGGCGTGCGGACTCCTCACGCACCAGCTGCACCAGCCGGTCCCGGGCGGCAGGGCGGGTGCGCACGCGTTCGACCACGTCGATCCGGCCCTCCCGTAGGGCGAGCACCGGGCGCAGGCCGAGCACGGTGCCGAGCGCAGCCGCGGGGCCGCTGATCCGTCCGCCCCGGCGCAGGTGATCCAGGGAGTCCACCACGAACCAGGCGGAGGTGGAGCGCCCCACCCGCTCGGCCTCCGCGGCGACCCGGCTGCCGTCGCCCTCCGTGCGGGCAGCCGCACGGGCCGCGAAGCCCAGACCGAGCCCGGCGCTCAGCGAATCCACCACGTGCACCGGCAACGGGGCGAGTTGGGCAGCCAGGCCCGCGGCGCGCACCGTGCCGGACAGCGCACCGGACAGATGTACCGAGACGACCTCCTGCGCACCCTCGTCGGCCAATCGCTGGTAGGCCTCCGCGAAGACCGCCGGGGCAGGTTGGGAGGTCGTGACCCGGGTGCCGTGGTCCAGCAGATCGATCAGCTCCGCGGGGCCGAGGTCGACGCCGTCGCGGAACCGCTCCTGCCCGGCGGCCACGTCCAGGGGGACGACCGTGATCCCCCACTCCGCGGCCTGCTCCGGGTCAAGTGCCGACGTGGAGTCAGTGACCACAGCGACCCGGGGCAGGACCGGGGCAGGCTGCGACCGCCGTGGCAGTCGCAGCCGCCCGATCCAGCTGGGCATGCTGCTCAGGCCGGCACCACGTTGACCAGCTTGGGCGCGCGCACGATCACGGTGCGCACCCCGCGGCCGTCAAGTGCGCGCTGCACATTCGCGTCGGCCAGGGCGGCCTCACGCAGCGCCTCCTCGGTGATGTCCGGGCTGACCTCGGCGCGGCCACGGACCTTGCCCTGCACCTGGAACACGCAGGTGACCGTGTCCTCGACCAGGTACTGCTCGTCCAGGGCCGGGTAGGGCTCGTGACCCAACGACCGCTCGTGACCCAGGCGCTGCCACAGCTCCTCGGCCAGGTGGGGGGCGATCGGCGCGACCATCAACACCAGCGGCTCGGCCACCGCACGGGGCACGGCGGGTAGCGAGGTCAGGTGGTTGTTCAGCACGATGAGCTTGGCGATCGCGGTGTTGATCCGCATCTCCGCCATGTCCTCGGCAACGCCGGCGATCGTGCGGTGCAGCAGGCGCAGGGTCTCCAAGGCAGGTGCCTCGTCGGTGACGGTGACCTCACCGGTCTCCTCGGAGACGACATTGCGCCACACCCGCTGCAGGAAGCGCTGGGCACCCACCACCGCACGGGTCTCCCACGGGCGGGACAGATCCAGCGGACCCATCGACATCTCGTAGACCCGCAGGGTGTCCGCACCGTAGGCCGCGTACATCTCGTCCGGGGAGACCACGTTCTTCAGCGACTTGCCGATCTTCCCGTACTCCTGGAACACCTGCTCGCCGTTCCAGGTAAAGCCGTCCTCGCTCTCGACCACCTCGGCGGCGGGCACGTAGCTGCCGCGGGCGTCGGTGTAGGCGTGTGCCTGGATGTAGCCCTGGTTGAACAGCTTGTAGAACGGCTCACGGCTGGCGACGTGCCCCAGGTCGTAGAGCACCTTGTGCCAGAACCGGGCGTACAGCAGGTGCAGGACCGCGTGCTCGACCCCGCCGACGTACAGGTCGACGCCGCCGACGCCATGGGTGTCGCCCGGGTTGTGGCCCGGGCCCATCCAGTACTGCTCCAGCTCCGGGTCGACGACCTGCCCGCTGCGGTGCTCCGGGTCCAAGTAGTGCAGGTAGTACCAGCAGGAGCCGGCCCAGTTGGGCATGGTGTTGGTGTCGCGGCGGTAGGTCTTCGGGCCGTCACCCAGGTCCAGCGTCAGCTCCACCCAGTCGGTGTTCCGACTCAGCGGGGCCTCCGGCGAGGAGTCCGCGTCCTCCGGGTCGAAGGTGCGCGGGGCGTAGTCCGGGACCTCCGGCAGGTTGACCGGCAGCAGGTCGTCAGGCAGCGCCACCGGCAGGTCGTTCTCGTCGTAGACGATGGGGAACGGCTCACCCCAGTAGCGCTGCCGGCTGAACAGCCAGTCGCGCAGCCGGTAGGTGATGGTGCGCTCGCCGGCACCCTCCGCCTCCAGCCAGTCGATCATCCGGGTCTTGGCCTCGGCCACCGTCAGACCGTTGAGGTCCAGCGTCTCGTTCGCGGAGTTGACCACCGCGCCGTCGCCGGTCCAGGCGGCGTCCCCGGCGAAGCCCTCCGGGGTCTGCACCGTGTAGACGATCGGCAGCTCGAAGGCCTGCGCGAAGGCGAAGTCACGGGCGTCACCACCGGGCACCGCCATGATCGCGCCGGTGCCGTAACCCATCAGCACGTAGTCGGCGATGAACACCGGCAGCGACTCACCGTTGACCGGGTTCAGCGCGTAGCCCCCGGTGAAGACACCGGTCTTACGACCCGCATCGGCCTGACGCTCGACGGCGGTCTTGGCGGCAGCCTCGCGACGGTAGGCGGCGACCGCCTCGGCCGGAGTCGACGCCCCACCGCGCCACACCTGCGGAATGTCATCCCCCCAGGCCTCGTCCGCACCGGCGACGATCTGGTCGACCAGCGGGTGTTCCGGGGCCAACACCACATAGGTCGCGCCGAACAGGGTGTCCGGGCGGGTGGTGAAGACGGTCAGCGGCTCATCCGCGTCGGTCACCTCAAAGTGCACATGCGCGCCCTCGGAACGACCGATCCAGTTCCGCTGCATCGCGGAGACCTTCTCCGGCCAGTCGATCAGCGCCAGGTCGTCGGCCAGGCGGTCGGCGTAGGCGGTGATCCGCATGTTCCACTGCCGCAGCGTGCGCTGGAACACCGGGAAGTTGCCGCGCTCGGAGCGCCCCTCACTGGTGACCTCCTCATTGGCCAGCACGGTGCCCAAGCCCGGGCACCAGTTGACCGGGGTCTCGGACACATAGGCCAGGCGCTGGGAGTCGATCACCTTGCGGCGGGCGACCTCGTCCAGCTCAGCCCAGGAGCCACCGTCCGGCAGCGGGCGACCGTTCTCATAGGCCTCGACCAACGTCGACACCGGGCGGGCGGCACCACGGCCACCGTCGGGGCGGACCGCGTCCTCGTCGTACCAGGACTCGAAGATCTGCAGGAAGATCCACTGTGTCCAGCGCACGTAGCCGGGGTCGATGGTGGCGAAAGACCGACGCGGGTCATGCGCGACGCCCAGTCGACGCAGCTGCCGGGCCATGATCTCGATATTGGCCTCGGTGGTGGTGCGCGGGTGGGCACCGGTCTGCACCGCGAACTGCTCGGCGGGCAGGCCAAAGGCGTCGTAGCCCAGCGCGTGCAGCACGTTGTCGCCCTGCATGCGGCGATGCCGGGCGACCACATCGGTGGCGATGTAGCCCAGCGGGTGTCCGACGTGCAGGCCTGCCCCCGAGGGGTACGGGAACATGTCCATCACGAAGAACGGCTTGGCACCGGCCTTCGCGTGCGCGCCGTCACCGTCGGTCAAGTCACCATCAGGGTTCGCCGCGAAGAACGTCCCGCGCTCGACCCACTCCTGCTGCCACTTGAGCTCGATCTGCTCCGCAAGGGCCGCGGTGTAGCGGAAGGGCACCTCGGCGGGCGCGCTGGACTCAGGGCTGCGGGGGGAAACGGGCGAGGTCACCCGCTGGAGTCTAGCGAGCCGAGGACCGGTTCCGGCTCAGGACCACCGTCCCCGCCACGATCACGCAGCCGACCACCGCCAGCCCCGCGCCGACCCAGGCAGGGGCCAGGTAGCCCAACCCCGCGGCGATCACCAGCCCACCGGACCACGCGCCGAACGCGTTACCCGCGTTCAGCGCCGAGTGACAGAGCGCCGCGCCGAGCGAGGGCGCGGCCGGGGACAGATCCATCAACCAGGACTGCAACGCCAGCCCGAGCACCTGGGAGGCCACCCCCAGCGCAACCACCGCCAGCACCCCGGGCACCACCCACTGACCAAGCAACCCGATCAGCACCAGAGCCACGATGGTCGCCAGAAATCCGACCAGCACGGTGCGGATCACTGATCGGTCCGCCAGGCGACCGCCGAGCAGGGTGCCCCCGGTCATCCCGACCCCGAACAGCGCCAGCACGATCGGCACCGTCGCCTCGCTCAGCCTGGTGACCTCGGTGAGCAATGGGGAGACATAGGAGTAGACCGCGAACATTCCCCCGAAGCCGATGGCTCCCGCACCGGCCGCCACCCACAGTCGCGGGTTGCGCAGGGCACCGACCTCCGCCCGCACCGAGGCACCCTCGGCCACCGCCAGTCCAGGGATCCAGCGCCACAGCGCCAGCAGCGTCAGGCCGCCGAGTACGCCCACCGCAACAAAGGCCACCCGCCAGCCGAGCAGTTGTCCGAGCACGGTGGACAGCGGCACCCCGACCACGTTGGCGATGGTCAGACCGGCCATCATCGTCGCCACCGCCTGCCCCCGACGGCCCGGACCGGCGACATGTGCGCCCATCACCGCCCCGACCCCGAAGAACGCCCCGTGCGGCAGTCCAGCGACGAATCGGGCCACCACCAGCCACCCGGCGGACGGCGCGAGCGCGGACAGCAGGTTGCCGACCGTGAACGCCGCCATCAGCACCAGCAGCAACCGGCGGCGGTCCATCCGGGCCGCGGCAGCAGTGAGCAGCGGCGCACCGACGACCACGCCGAGCGCGTAGGCGGTGATCACGTGTCCCGCCTGCGGGATCGTCACGTCCAGGTCCTCGCTGATCAGCGGAAGCAGACCCATCGTGGCGAATTCGGTGGTGCCGATGCTGAACCCGCCCAGGGCCAGCGCGAGCAAGGGCAACCGAGCACGCCGGACGATGGGATTCGGGTCGAGGACGTCGGTCATGCGGATGCGCTCCTGCGGTCGGGGTGCCTGCCGTCGAGCGCCGTCGCTGTTCCGGAGTGCACCCAGCCTAAAGTGGCGAATCGTCCAGCAGCACCCAGATCGCCCGGGCGGCAGGTTCGCCGAGGTCGGCTGTGCGCGACGGCGCACCGGGTGGGGTCAGCCGCACGGAGGTCATCCCCGCGAAGTCCCGTCGTTCGACCACCTCGACCCGGGCGTCCAGCACCACCCCGATCTCGGCGAGGTAGCGCAGCAGACCGGGGTCGGCGTCCGAGATCCGAGCCACAGTGCCGGTACCCGCGCTCAGATCCCACAGCATGTCCGCCGGGGGCGTCGGAACCGACCCGTCCGGCGCGGGGATCGGGTCGCCGTGCGGGTCGCGAGTGGGGTGACCGAGGCGGGTGTCGATCCGCTGCACCATCAGGTCGGAAACCGCGTGTTCGAGCACCTCGGCCTCGTCGTGCACCTCGTCCCAGCCGTAGCCGAGCTCGCTGACCAGGAAGGTCTCGATCAGCCGGTGTCGACGCACCACCTGCACCGCGTGCCGCGCGCCCTCCTCGGTCAGCGCGATGGCCCCGTAGCGAGCGTGCTCCACCAGACCCTGGTCGGCCAGGCGCCGGATCGTCTCGGACACCGTCGACGGGCCCACACCCAACCGGTCGGCGAGCATCTTGGTGGTCACGGTGCGGTCGGACCACTCCCCCGCGGTCCAGATCACCTTCAGGTAGTCCTGGGCCACGGAGGTCAGCTCACTGGTCTCGCTCACGGGGATCAGGGTACGGGGCGCGGCTGACGGCATTCCGCCCTAGCGTGACCGCCGTGCCGCAGCCCACCCCGCCCGACTACCGCCTGATCACCCGCTGGACGCTGCCCGCCGAACCCGATCGGGTCTGGGCTGTGCTGGCCGATCCCGACCTCACCTGGCCGCGCTGGTGGCCCGGCCTGATCGCCGACTGGTCCACGCCGGATCGCGCCGGCTTCACCCTGCGCCCCAGCCGCTGGGCCTACGCGCTCCGGTTCACCCTCGCCATCGAACACCGCGATGCACCGAGCCACGCCACCCTGCGGGTCGCCGGCGATCTGGTCGGCACCGGCCTGGTCCACATCGCCCCGACGGCCGAGGGCAGCACCCTGGAGCTGGACTGGCAGGTCCGCACCACCCGGGCGTGGATGATCCGGACAGCGCCCCTGCTGGCCCCGATGTTCCGCCTCGCCCACACCCATGCGATGAACCGGGGCGAGCGCGGCCTGCGCGAGTTCCTCCGTGCACATCCGGCCGCGTGATAGACAGCGCACCGTGCGCACCGACACTCTGCGGACCGCCGTCGCCACCACTCTGATCGGGATCGGGCAGTGGCTGCGGCGTCGCGAGCTGCCCTGGGCCGGCATGCTCGGGGCACTGTTTGGCCTGGCCGCCGCGATGACGCCCTCCCTGCTGCCCCGCCCGACCCTGTACCTCGGGGCCATCGCCGGACTCGGCGCGGTAGTCGGTTACGGCTGGGGTGTGCTGATCGCGTGGATTCTGCGCAAGGTCGGCGTCCGCGAACCCCGGCCCGGTGTGCGCCGGCAGGCCTGGCAGCTGCTGACCCTGTTCGGCCCGGTGCTGGCGATCATGGTCGTGGGTGTGGGCGCGGACTGGCAGGACGACGTGCGCGTGCTGGTCGGCGAGGAACGGCACCGTTCCTCCGGCATCCTGGTGGGCACGGTCGCCCTGGTCGTCTTCGCTCTGGTCCTGACCCTCTGCCGGGCGTTCCGTCGGGCCGCTCGACGTGTTGCCCGAGTCCTGGGCCGCTGGGTCCCCGCACCGGTGGCCTCACTGGCGGGTGTCGTCGTGGTCGCCGCCGTCGTCTATTGGCTGGCGGCCGGCGTGCTGTTCCGCGGTGTGATCAGCGTGTCGGACAGCGTCTACGCCGGAACCAACGCCGAGACCGAGCCGGGGGTGCACCAGCCACAGTCCGCGCTGCGCTCCGGGTCGCCGCAGTCGGCGGTCAGCTGGGAGTCGCTCGGCCGCTACGGGCGGACCTTCGTTGCCGGTGGCCCCTCCGCGCCGGAGATCCGCGAGGTCACCGGCGAGCCCGCGCTGGAGCCGATCCGGGTCTACGCAGGACTGGACTCTGCTGACACCGCGAGCGCTCGTGCCGAGCTGGTCGTGTCCGAGCTGGAACGCACCGGTGCCTTCGACCGCAGTGTGCTCGTCGTCGCCGGAGCCACCGGGACCGGGTGGACCGAACCGCAGCAACTCGCCGCCCTGGAGTTCCTGTGGGGCGGGGACACCGCTGTTGCGACCGTCCAGTACTCGTTCCTGCCGTCCTGGCTGTCCTTCTTGGTCGACGCTGAGCGGGCAGCCGACGCCGGGCGAGAACTCTTCGACGCCGTGCACGCCCGCTGGTCCGAACTCCCCGAGGACGACCGACCGCGGCTGATCTCCTACGGACTGTCGCTCGGCTCCTACGCCGCGCAGTCAGCTTTCGGTTCCGCCGGCGACCTGACCACCCGCACCGACGGCGCGCTCTACGTCGGCACCCCGAACTTCACCGGTCTGTGGCGCACCGTCGTTGACGGCCGCGACCCGGGCAGCCCGGAGTACCAGCCGGTGATCGATGACGGGGAGACCATCCGCTTCGCCGCCGCACCGGGCGATCTGGACGCGCCCGACGCCGACTGGGAGTCACCCCGGGTCGTCTACCTCCAGCACGCCTCCGACCCGGTGGTGTGGTGGAGCTGGGACCTGCTGACCCGTCAACCCGACTGGCTCGCCGAGCCGCGTGGCCCCGACGTCTCCGGTCGGGTGCACTGGTTCCCGGTGATCACCTTCCTCCAGGTGACCGTGGACCAGTTCTTCGGGGTGTCGGTGCCGGATGGGCACGGGCACAACTACGCGTCGCAGATCGTGACCGCCTGGGCGGACGCCACCCGGGTCGAGGGCTGGACCGACGAGGAGATGGCCGAGCTACAGACGCTGATCGACGAGACGCTCACCCTGCCCACCGTGCCCGGGCAGGGCGTCGGCTGACTCAGCCCTGCGCGTCCCGCCAGCGCACCCACTCCTCCACCAGGGACAGGTCGTAGTCCGGTCCCCCGGTCCCGACCGTGAACAGGGTGACCCCGGCGTCGACCAGCTGCTGCCCGACCTCGCTCGGCGGTGCGCCCACCCCGACACTGCGCTCGATCAGCGCCGCCGTGTCCCGACCGACCGCCTCACCGTGGTCGTCCAGAATCGCGCTCTTGCGGGTCAGCGTCTCCAAGTCACCGAAGGAGTGCCAGACATCCGCGTGCTCGGCGACGATCCGGAGCGTCTTCTTCTCCCCACCGCCACCGATCAGGATCGGGATGTCCCGGGTCGGTGCCGGATTGCCCGCAGCCAACCGGGCCTTGATCCGCGGCAGCGCCGCCCCCAGCTCCGCGATCCGCGACCCTGCGGTGCCGAACTCGTAGCCGAACTGGTCGTAATCCTTCTGGAACCAGCCCGCGCCGATGCCGAGGATCAGTCGCCCACCGCTGATGTGGTCGACCGTCCGAGCCATATCCGCCAGCAGCTCCGGGTTGCGATAGCTGTTACAGGTGACCAGCGCGCCGATCTGCACCCGGCTCGTCTGCTCCGCCCAGGCGCCGAGCATGGTCCAGCACTCGAAGTGCTTGCCGTCCTCATCGCCGTACAGCGGGAAGAAGTGATCCCAGTTGAAGATGATGTCGACCCCGAGGTCCTCGGCACGGCGGACAGCGTCGCGGATCTGGGCGTAGTCGGCGTGCTGGGGCTGGAGCTGGACTCCGATGCGCAGGGGGTTGGTCATGGGGCCACGCTACGACTCTGGCGCGGCCGTCGCAGAGGTCGATCCATGACCACCGACTCGCCCCCGCAGCCGAACGACGCACGGATGTCCATCGCGGCATCGTAGAGGGTGGTTTTAGCCTGGGCCGATGAGCGAACGTGCCGTGCCGGTGTCCACCGACCTGGGTGTCTTCGGGTTCTGGCGGAACACCATCATCGTCGAACGGGTGGAGTGGGAGGGCCGCACGATCACCCTCACCTGCGACATTCACACGTCACATCTGACCGGCTACACCGGGACAGCCGAGGACATCCAGGCCACGATCACGTTCACGGGCGTCGTCTCGATGTTCCACGCCGAGCTCGACACCTACGAGGCCATTCCCGCGAGTGCCTTCACTGTGGGCCCGGACCCGCAGAGCGATCTGGAACGCATCGAGGGGTCGCGCTATCGGGAGCGGCTGCCGATCCGTCCCGACTGGGCTCCGGTGGAGCACTTCCGGCTGTGGTCCTATGACGACGTTTTCGACGTGCTCGCGACCGGGGTCACGGTGTCCGAGATCGCCCCGGAGTGACGGCGACGCGGTTCACCTACGCTGGCACCATGTCCACCGCGATCACCCCCGACTCCGCCGCCGCCGTCCCGCTGAAGTGGGTAGGACCCGTCCGGATCAGCGGGAATGTGATGACCGGCGAGTCCGAGGTGCCGATGGCCACCTACGAGCAGACGCTGTGGCCGAGTGTGCGGCGGGGTGCCCGACTGTCGACGATGGTCGAGGGCGGCATCCGAGCGACGCTGGTGGATGAGCGAATGACCCGGTCGGTGCTGTTCGAGGCCGATGACGCCGGAGTGGCATTCGCCGGGGTGCAGTGGTTGGCGGCGCACCGCTCCGAACTGGAGGAGGTCGTCGCCGGGAGCAGCCGGTTCGCGCGGCTGTTGGACGTGCACACCCAGATCGCGGGGAACCTGCTGTTCGTGCGGTTCGAGCTGAGCACCGGGGACGCGGCGGGCCACAACATGGTCACGCACGCCTCCGAGCGGCTGATGGACCACGTGCTGACCCGGGTGCCGGGGCTGCGGTACGGGTCGATCTCGGGCAACTTCTGCTCGGATAAGAAGGCCACTGCGGTCAACGGGATCCTGGGGCGCGGCAAGAACGTGGTGACCGAGATCGTGCTGCCGCGCCGGATCGTCGAGCGCTTCCTGCACACCACACCGGAGGCCATCGCCCAGCTGAACGTCCGCAAGAACCTGATCGGCACCATGCTGGCCGGCGGTCTGCGGTCGGCGAACGCGCACTACGCGAACATGCTGCTGGCGTTCTACCTGGCCACCGGTCAGGACGCGGCGAACATCGTCGAAGGCTCGCAGGGTCTGACCCACGCGGAGGTCCGGGACGGCGACCTGTACTTCTCCTGCACGCTGCCGAACCTGATCGTCGGGTCGGTGGGCAACGGCAAGGGCCTGGACTTCGTCGAGGAGAACCTGGCACGCCTGGGCTGCCGGGAGGACCGCGAGCCGGGGGCGAACGGTCGACGACTGGCGGTGCTGTGTGCGGCGACCGTCCTGTGCGGGGAGCTGTCGCTGATGGCGGCCCAGACCAACCCCGGCGAGCTGATGGCCGCGCACCTGAAGCTGGAGCGCGGCAGCAACGCCGTCTGAGGCCGGATCACGGCGCCGTCACCGTCCCGTGCGAGGGTGGTGAAGGTGTGCGCTGCGCCATTGGTGGCCCCTTCGCACGCGGACTACAGTCGTCCGGGCTCCCGACCGGCACATACTCGGCGGGGGTCACCGGCGGCCTCCTTCGACCGTCGGTGTCTGCGACACCCTGAGGACCCTCCATGCGGCTCGGCATCGACGACCTGTCATTCGCCACGGCGGACCAGTACCTGGATCTCGCCGACCTGGCACCGGTACACGGCGTAGAGCCCGCGAAGTACTACGTGGGTCTGGGCCAGGAGCGGATGAGCGTCGCCGCCCCGGACGAGGACGTGGTCACGCTGGCCGCCACCGCCGCGCAGCCGATCGTCGCCGACCTGGACGAGACCGACCGGGCCGCGATCCGCACCGTCCTGCTCGCCACCGAGTCCGGCATCGACCAGTCGAAGTCGGCCGGGGTCTACGTGCACCACCTGCTCGGGCTCAACCCGGCCTGCCGGGTCGTCGAGCTCAAGCAGGCCTGCTACGCCGGTACCTCCGCAGTGCAGATGGCACTGGCCCTGGTCACCCGGAACCCGGAGCAGAAGGTGCTGGTCATCTGCTCCGATGTCGCCCGCTACGACATCGGCTCCTCCGGTGAGCCCACCCAGGGCGCCGGCGCGGTGGCGATGTTGATATCCGCCGACCCGCGACTGGTGGAAATTGAGCCGCTGTCCGGGCTGAACACGAACGACGTCATGGACTTCTGGCGGCCGAACTACCGGACCACCGCGGTGGTCGACGGTCGACTGTCACTGCGGGCCTACACCGACTCGCTGTCCGGCGCGTGGGCGGACCTGCAGGCGCAGGGCGGTCCGGGCTTCGCCGACATCGACACCTTCTGCTACCACCAGCCGTTCACCAAGATGGCCGTCAAGGCGCACCAGCACCTGACCAAGGTCGTCGGAGCCCCCCGCGACCCGGAGGTGCTGGACGCGCAGATCGGCGACTCGCTGCGCTACAACAAGCTGATCGGCAACAGCTACACCGCGTCGATGTACATCGGCCTGATCTCGCTGCTCGACCACGCCACCGCGGACCTGTCCGGCAACCGGATCGGTTTCTTCTCCTACGGCTCCGGCGCGGTCGGCGAGTTCTTCACCGGCCTGGTCGTCCCCGGCTACCGCGACCACTTGCGCACCGCCGAGCACCAGCGCCGGGTAGACGACCGCCGCCGGGTGGACCACGCGGAGTACCTGCGGATCGTCGCCCCCGCCAACCCGGTGGACGGCGGTGAGCACCCGATCCCGGTGACCAGCCGCTCGCCGTTCCGGCTGGCGGCGATCAGCGGGCACCAGCGGGTGTACGTGCGGGCGGAGGATGTGGCCGCCGAAGGCACTGCGGTGGCGTGACCTACTGGTACGTCACCAGATCCGGCACCGGCACCACCTGGTACGTCTGCTCCGGCGTCAGCATCGGCTGGTCCTCGTCGTAGAAGTTCTTCCACCCCCAGTGCACCGCCGGTGCCCCCTGGTGTAGCGCGTTCCAGGTGTCGGTCTTGGCGGGCTGCGTGCCCTGGCCGTCGGCGTGGATGATCGTGGCGAGCTCGTCGTGGTCGACGTTGAGCCGCTCCCGGTTGGTGATCATGCGCAGCGAGAACTGGTGCAGCAGGAACATCTTCTGCGGCAGCTGCCGTTCGCGGACGAATCCGGCGAGCCAGTCCGATACCTGGTTGACCTCATCGACGGAGACCGACCCGATCTGGCGCAGGTGCACCTGGTCGGGTTTGAGACGCCATTCCGGGTCGAGGGCCAGCCCGACGTGCGGGTATTCGAGCAGTTCGGCGTACTGCTTCGCTTGGGTGAGAAAGTCCGTTCGGCCGGGTTGCAGGTCGATGACGACGGCCATGTCCGCGTCGGCGGCGGCCTCGATCAGGGGGCGCAGCTCGTCGACGCTGCGCGGTCGGGAGTAGGAGTTGTCTGCCTCCGGTCCGGCGGAGGCGATGGTGGCGATGATCTCCAGGGTGGGGACCACTGTGTCGCCGGTCAGCGCGCGGTAGGCGTCGGCGGTCTGCTGGGCGCGGGCGATGGTGGCGGGCACGTCCTGCTCGCCGAGGACACCGAGCGCGGGGGTGCCAGGAGTGCCGTAGAGCGCGATGTACCGCTTGCCGGGGATGCCCTCCTGGCGGGGGAAGACCAGCTGCCCGCCGCCGGGCAGCTGCTGGCCGGTGGCCGCCGAGGCGAGTCGGGGCGCGAGCCGGTCGGCGCTGCCGAAGCTGTCGCCGAGGGCGATCGCACCGGTGGCGTCGGTCAGCGCGCCCACGGTGTCGGTGGTCACGCGCGGGTCGCCTCCGGGCACGCGGACAACGGGAAGGTCCGCAGCGCGGGCGGTGGCCAGGGGTGCGAGCAGGCTGGTGGGGTCGTCGTCGGCCGCAGGGTCGATCAGCAGGGCGGTGCGGTCGGAACGGGGTTCGGCGGCCGTCACCTGCCAGGGGGCGTCCCCCGGTGTCGGGCGGCCCGTGTGAACAGTGTCATCGGTTCCGGTCGGCTCCGTCGCGTCCTCGGCGGTGAGCGTGAGCATCGGGGTGTCCGGCCGTGCCAGCGCTGCGACGGCGTCGACCAGACCGTCCGCGGGTACGGTCTGCGGCTCCGCCAGCTCCACCCCCGCCGCGTCCAACTCGTCCGTCGTCTGCACGCCGTCGACCGGTGTCACGGTCAGTTCGGGCAGCTCGCGCACGTCACCCACCGTGAGCACGTGGGTGACGCCCAACCGTTCCAACTCGTCGGCCACCGGGTCGTCGTCCCCGGTCGGGCCATCCCTCAGCAACGGCACTCCGGCGGCCACGGCCAGGGACGCTGCGGTCGCCAGGTCGGCCTGCTCGGGCGCAGCCAGGACGACCAGGTCCGCAGCCGAATACAGCTCCTCGCTGACCCGGACCGAGGCCGACACGGGGTCCGCAATATCGACCACCACCGGCCCGGAGAACGCGTCGGTGGCAGCGGCGGTCAGAGCGACAGGTTCCGGGGTGGGCACGGGAGTCGGGTCGACGGTGCAGGCCGTGGCGATCAGGCCACCGGCGACGAGCACGCCGAACACGGCGAAGCGGGAGCGGGTCAGGGCGGGCACGATCCTCACCGGGTCGGAGTCGGGACGTCTCTCCACTGTAGGCATCCGGGCCGCGGCCCGCTGGGCACCGGCGACCTCGGCGGGTGAGGATGAGGCCATGACCGAGCACAGCACGGCAGGCGCCTATGTCACCCAGGGCAGCGAGTTCGTCCGCGACCAGAACTACCTGACCACCCGGATCACGGTGGACGGTGCCGAGGGCTGGCCGGTGGAGGCCGGGCGCTACCGGCTGGTGGTGTCCCGTGCCTGCCCATGGGCGAACCGGGCGATCATCGTGCGCCGGCTGCTCGGGTTGGAGGACGCGATCTCGATGGGGGTCTGCGGTCCGACCCACGATGTGCGCTCGTGGACCTTCGACCTCGACCCGGGCGGGGTCGATCCGGTGCTCGGCATTCCCCGCATCCAGGACGCCTACTTCGCCCGGGACCCGCAGTACCCCCGGGGTATCACGGTCCCGGCACTCGTCGACGTGCCCACCGGGCAGGTGGTGACCAACGACTACGCGCAGATGACGCTCGACCTGTCGACGCAGTGGACCGCCTACCACCGGGCTGGCGCGCCCGACCTGTACCCGGAACCGCTGCGGGACGAGATCGACCAGGTGGCGCGGGCGGTCTTCACCGATGTGAACAACGGGGTGTACCGCTGTGGGTTCGCCGGGTCGCAGGAGTCCTACGACCGGGCCCACCGCCGACTGTTCGGTCGTCTGGATTGGTTGAGCGAGCGACTGTCCGGACAGCGCTACCTGGTCGGGGACACGATCACCGAGGCGGACATCCGGCTGTTCACCACGCTGGTGCGCTTCGACGCGGTCTACCACGGGCACTTCAAGTGCAATCGGTCCAAGCTGACCGAGATGCCGGTGCTGTGGGCCTATGCCCGCGATCTGTTCCAGACCCCGGGGTTCGGCGACACCATCGACTTCGACCACATCAAGCGGCACTACTACGTGGTGCACGAGGACATTAACCCGACCCGGATCGTGCCCGCCGGACCGGATCTGAGCGGCTGGCTCACCCCGCACGGACGGGAGGTGCTGGGTGGTCGCCCGTTCGGTGACGGCACCCCGCCCGGCCCGGTGCGCGAAGGTGAGCAGGTGGATCCGGCGCACACCGCCTCGGCGATGCGCGGCTGAGGTTCAGATCTCCGCGCGGACTCGCACCACGTTGTGCCACGGGTCGGTGAAGGTGACGGTGCCGCCGTCGTCCTGCACGCCGACCCCGTGGTGGGTCAACCGCTCGCGCAACGCGCCGATGTCGTCCGTGCCCGGGACCACCAGGGTGACCTCGCCCAGGCCCAGGGATGATGCGCGCGGACCCGCCCCGGCTGAGTTCCAGGTGTTGACCGCCAGGTGGTGGTGGTAGCCGCCGGCGGAGACGAACAGCGCCCCGTGCCACTCGGCGGTCACGTCGAAGCCCAGCGCGTCGACGTAGAACGACCGCGCACTGGGCACGTCGCCGACCTGAAGGTGCACATGCCCCACCACGGGGCGGCCCGCCCCGGTCTGCACCGTCTGTCCGCCGTGCTGGTCGATGAACGCATTCGGGTCGAGCAGCAGCGAGTCCATCACCACATGTCCGGAGTCGTCGTACTGCCAGGTGTCCCGTGCCCGATCCCAGTACAGCTCGACGCCGTTGCCCTCCGGGTCGGTCAGGTAGAAGGCCTCGGAGACCAGGTGGTCCGCGCTGCCGATGTAGGTCTGCGGCGCACGGGCGGCCACCGAGGCCAGCGCACCGGCCAACGCCGCGCGGGTGTCGAACAGGATCGCGGTGTGGAACAACCCGGCCTGGGAACGACTGGTCGGGGGCAGGTCCGGGAAGTGCCGCAGCACCAGCAACGCCGTGCTCCCCCGACCGAGCACCACCACATCCGGTCGTCCGACTCCCTCGATTCGCTCATCCGGACGCTCGACGACGCTCAGCCCGAGCACATCGCGGTAGTAGCGCAGCTGGAGGTCGAGATCCCCCACCAACAGGGTCACCGGACCCATGGCGGTGTCGGCGGCGAGGCGGTCCTGAGTCGTGGTCATGGCTCCATGGTAGTTGAGTGTTCAACCAAAGGCGAAGTCTCCCGAGACATCGGCACCACCTCCCCCGTCGCCCGACCGTTCACCCCCAACACATGCCCGAGGTGTTTGGCGATCCGCACCACCACCGACCGGTCCGCGATGACCGCCCCGGGGAGCGCCCGCGCCAGGGCCACCTCGAACGCCTGCACGTCCTGCATGCTGCGCAGCCAGACGGCGAGCACCAGGTTGTAGCGAGAGGCGCACAGCACCGCCAATCGCACCTCCGGCACCTGCGCCAGGGTGATCCGGGCCTGCGCCATCGCCGGGGCCGGCACCTGGAGGAAGTACCAGGTGTAGATCGGCCAGTCCGACAGATCGCGGGCCAGATCGGTGCGCAGATAGAGCTCCCCGCTGGTGCGCAGCGTGGCAATGGCATCGGTGACCCGCTGCGCGGAGAACCCGCTGCGCGCCGCAATCGCCGCCGCGCTGGCCCGACCGTCCGCGGCGAGTTCCCGGCGGATCACCGCCCGCAACTCCGGGGCGATGGCACGCGCCGCTCGACTACGCGGCGGTCGAAACCGCGGGATGCGGGCCACGTCGGCAGAGCTCAGCTCGCGCAGACGCCACCGACGGGCGTCCAGGAGCCGTTCGGTCACCAGATGGGTGCGGGCGGCGCGGATGCCGGACAACCGGGCCATCGGACCCAGCGCATAGTCAGCCACCTGGTGGGGACTGTCGGTGATCACCGTCGCGACCAGGTCCCGGCCACCGACCGTGTAGTCGACGGTCACCACCTCCGGATCGCGGGACAGGGCGGCTGCCGTGGCGTGCAAATCACCCGGGGCGCACTCGATCTCGATCAGCGCCGCACCGGAACGATCACCCCCGTCCGTCATCCCGGTCACCCAGGCGATCCCCGCGTCGCGCAATCGCGCCCAGCGCCGCGACAGATTCGTGGCATCCGCGCCGACCACCGGTGCCAGCTCGGCCCAGGTCGCCCGCGGCTCCACCTGCAAGGCATGCAGGATGCGCATATCGACCCGATCAGGCTGATATTCCTGCGCTGAGACGTCGATTCCCGCGTGATCCGTGCGATTGACCATCTGTGAATTCAATCACAGGCCACAGTGACCCCATGACTCTCTCTCCCGCCGACGCGAAGACCCGGATCAGCGCAGCCGTTCACCAGCACCGCGACCAGCTGCTGGCCTTCAGCCACGCGATCCATCAGGACCCCGAGCTGGCCTACGAGGAGCACCGGGCCGCCGCCCGGGTCGGTGAGCTGCTGACCAGCCACGGATTCGACGTCACGGTCGGCGCCTACGGCCTCGACACCGCGGTGGAGGCCACCTACGGCACCGGCGACATGACCGTCACCGTTTGCGCCGAGTACGACGCCCTACCCGGCATCGGGCACGCCTGCGGGCACAACATCATTGCCACCGCCGGCGTCGGCGCGGCCATCGCCCTCGCACCGTTGGCCGCGGAGGCCGGCCTGCGGGTCAAGCTGCTGGGTACCCCCGCCGAGGAGCACGGTGGCGGCAAGGTCGACCTGCTGCTGGCGGGTGCCTGGGAGGACAGCACCCTCTCCCTGATGGTGCATGGCATGTCCGGGCTGGACGCACCCTGCGGGGCCTTCGCGGCCCAGGCGGTGCAGCGGGTGCAGATCGTGTTCACCGGGCGCGCCTCGCACGCCGCAGCCGCCCCTGAGCACGGCATCAACGCGGGTGCCGCCGCAACCCTGGCGCTGACCGGCATCGGCCTGCTGCGCCAGCACCTCCCGGCCGGGGTCAGCGTCAACGCCTTCGTCCAGCACGGCGGCGAGGTCACCAACATCATCCCGGCCCGCACCGTGGTGCAGCTGGAGGTGCGCTCCCCGGACATCGACGTCTGGCGGGAGACCTACCGCCGCGTGCTGGCCTGCTTTGAGGGGGCAGCCATCGCCACTGGCTGCGAGTGGTCCGTCGAGCCCACCGAGCACCCCTACGCCCCGGTCAACTCCGACCCGGACCTGAGCCGGTTCTGGAATGTCGCCCTGGGCGAGCTGGGCCGCACCATCGACCCGAACACCGCCCTGCGCGGCGGCTCGACGGATATGGGCAATGTCTCGCAGGTGGTCCCGGCGATCCACCCGACCATCTCGATCCTGGGCAGCACCGCCGCTCCGCACACCCCCGACTTCGCCGCTGCTGCCGCCACCCCCGCCGGGGACCAGGCCGCGCTGGACGGGGCCACAGCACTGGCGATGACGGTGATCGATGCCGCCCTCGACCCCGCGGTGCGAGCCGACCTGCTCCGCCGCCAGGCCGAGCGCCCGGCCGGAGCCACCCGCACCACCCTCCAGGCCTGACCGCACGCTTCAGCCGCGTCCCACCCCTCCCCCGACGACGCGAGAGATGTGACACCCATGACCAGCACCGCCAGCACCGAACAATCCGAGCCCCTCGCCACCGCCCCGCCAGCTCCGCTGCGCTACTCGTGGCGCTCGCCACGGCTGTGGATCGTGGTGGTGCTGATGATCGTGATCGCCGGCACCGCCCAGTTCATCGACAAGTGGACGATCTCGGTCGGGAGCTTCGCCGACATCGCCGTGCTGCCCCTGGTGTACGGATTGCTCATCGGCGGCGCGATCAGCGCCCAGCCGTGGAAGAAGTTCCCGCTCGATCTGCAGTCCACTGCCTCCACCGTGATGGGTGTGGCGGTGCTGTTCCTGATCGCCCGACTGTCCTTCACCATGGGCCCGAACATCGAGATGCTGTTCAACGCGGGTCCGGCGCTGCTGCTCCAGGAGGTCGGGCACCTGTTCGGCACCCTGGCACTGGCACTCCCGCTGGCCGTGCTGCTCAAGATGGGGCCGGCCACGGTGGGTGCAACCTTCTCCATCGACCGGGAGGGCGCGTTCGCGATGGTCAGCGAGCGCTACGGCCCGGATTCTCCGCAGTACCGCGGTGTGCTGTCCATGTACGCCTTCGGCACCCTGTTCGGCGCGATCATCATCACGGTCATCGCCTCGGTGATGGCGGCGCTGGACATCTTCGACCCGCGGGCGCTGGCGATGGGCTCCGGCGTCGGTTCCGGCTCGATGATGGCAGCCGCCTCCGGTGCGGTGGCCAACGCGCACCCGGAGCTCGCCAACGACGTGCTGGCCCTGGCCGCGACCTCGAATGTGATCACCAGCCTGCTCGGTGTCTATGTCGGCATGTACGTGGCGCTGCCGCTGGCCGAGAAGTACTACCAGCTACTCACCCGTCGCCAGCAGCTGCGCGGCTCGGTGGTGGAGAAGAAGCCCTCCGCGGTGCACACGATGGTGCAGGCCCCGCCGGTCAGCATCGCCACCTGGACCATCCTCGGTGTGCTGGTGCTCGCCGGGTTCCTGGTGAACTCCGTGGTGCCGCGCAGCTTGGAGCTGAACCTGGACTGGAAGGCGCTGGGCGGGTTCCTCGTGCTGGCTGCGCTGGTCGCCGTCGGGATCAGTCTGGCCAAGCTCGCCCGGGGCAAGATCGGCGCGATGTTTATCGTCATCACCCTCGGTGCGCTGATCTCCACTCCCTGGTCACCCATCCAGGAGCCACTGCTGGAGCTGGTGAACGGGATCGACTTCCTCGGGGTTTGTACCCTGGTGCTGAGCATCGCGGGCCTGAGTCTGGGCAAGGACCTGCCCATGCTGAAGGCCATCGGGTGGAAGATCATCCCGGTCGGCCTGGTCTCGATCACCTCCGCCTACCTGCTGGCCTCGACCGTCGCGCAGCTGGCACTGACCATCTGGAACTAGGAGCACCGTGAGCGGCGTCTACGTCTCCGCGCTGGAGCTGTTCTCCATCGGCATCGGCCCGTCGAGTTCACACACCGTCGGGCCGATGCGGGCGGCGCACGCCTTCATCACCGAGCTGCGCGAGCACGGTCTGCTCGGTCAGGCGGACCGGCTGCACATCCGGTTGCACGGCTCGCTGGCGGCCACCGGCATCGGCCACGGCACCCCCGATGCGGTGCTGGCCGGGCTGCGCGGCATGGAGCCGGAGACCTGCGACCCCGCTGCGGTGCACGGCCGCTGGGCGGAGCTGTCCGCCGGCGGCACGCTGGAGGTCGAGGGGATCACGGTGCGGGCCGAGGATGTGGCCTTCGAGCCCTTCGCCCGGGACCTCGGACACCCGAATGCGCTCACCCTCGCCGCCACCCGGGACGGTGAGGAGCTGTGGTCCAGCTGCTATCTGTCCATCGGCGGCGGCTTCATCCTGCGGGCGGGTGCGCGTCCGCCGGAGCCGACCCCGGTGCCGTCGACGTACCGCACCGCCACCCAGTTGCTGGAGGCGGTCGGTGAGAACGGCCGGATCGCGGATGTGGCCTGGGCCGATGAAGTCGCGCTGCACGGTGAGGCTGAGGCCACCCGCGGTCTGGACGCGATCTGGGCGGCGATGAGCGCTTGCGTGGCTGCCGGGGTCAGCACCGAGGGTGTGCTGCCCGGCGGCTTGCGGGTCCGACGCCGGGCCGCCGCCGCGCAGCGGGCCCTGGACGAGCGCGTCGCCCGGGGCGAGCGGGTCGCCGCCGAGGAGCGACTGGCCGTCTGGGCGATGGCGATCAACGAGGAGAACGCCGCCGGTGGCCGAGTGGTCACCGCTCCGACCAACGGCGCTGCTGGCGTGCTCCCCGCCGTGCTGCACTACCTGGTCAACGAGCACGGGGCCGACCGGGACGCCGTGCACACCTTCCTGCTCACCGCCGCCGCCATCGGATCTATCGTCAAGGCGAACGCCTCCATCTCCGGTGCGGAGGCGGGCTGTCAGGGTGAGGTCGGATCGGCGTGCGCCATGGCCGCGGCCGGCACCACCGCGGTGCTGGGTGGCACCCCCCGTCAGGTGGAGAACGCCGCCGAGATCGCGATGGAGCACCACCTGGGCCTGACCTGCGACCCGGTGGGTGGGCTGGTCCAGATCCCGTGCATCGAGCGCAATGCGGTGGCCGCCGCGACCGCGTTGACCGCCGCCCGGATCGCACTGCTCGGCGACGGGCAGCACGTGGTCAGCCTGGACACCGTGATCGAGACCATGCGGCAGACCGGCGCGGACATGTCCTCGCGCTACAAGGAGACTAGTGAGGCGGGCCTGGCGGTCAACGTCGTCGAGTGCTGATCAGCGCTGGATGTCGTTGCGGCCGAATCCGGCCAGGAATCGCGGACCGGTGCGGGCCAGCTCCTGCTCGAACTCCCCTGCCCAGCCACGGTAGGGCGCACCGGCGAGTCCGTCGTTCGCAAAGCGTGGGTCGTCCGTGACCTCGGTCAGGCAGAACGCCGGGATCTGGAGGTCCGTCACCGGTCCGGAGCGCTCACACTCGGCGATCACCAGCGGGGCGTTCGCACCGCCGAAGACGTCGATCACCCACCCGTCCTGGCCCAGCCAGGTGGCGTACCGGTTCTTCACCAGACGCTGCCCGCCACGGCGGATCATCTCGATCCCGACGGTGACGTCGATCTCCCGCTCGGCCTCATAGCGGGTGCCGGTGTTCATCGGCCCCTTGAGGCTGACCGCGCAGAAGTCGAAGCCGTCACCGATCTGGTCCAGCACGTCCAGCGGATCGACATCCGGGCCCAACGGCACCCGGACGCTGTCTGCCTGCACCCGCAGCCGCAGCGCGTACCCGTCGGCGGCCAGGAAGTAGCTCTGCACGATCAACACCGGATCAGGCTCGGCGAGCAACTCCACTGGCAGATCCCGGACAAAGAACCGTCGCTCGAACTCGAAGTCGCCGTACCCGGTGTCGCTCATGTGCTTCCTCCCTGCCCTGACGCGGCCAACCTACGCGGTGGTCAGGTCCATCACCAGCATCCGGCCCCAGTCGTGGCGTGACGCCGTGTCGAAGCCGACCCGCTCGTAGAACGCGATGGCACCGGTGTTGGTCTCCGCGACCCCGAGCTGGAGACCGGGCACACCCCGGGCGCGCAGCTCCCCCACCAGGGTCTCGATCAGCCGTCGACCCATCCCACGCCCCTGGGTGCGCGGCAGCAGGTCGATGTGCAGGTGTGCCGGGAACCGCTCCACCAACTCGGCCCGCGGCGGCTGCCCGGCGTGGATCGTCTCGATCGCGCGCAGGTCCGCCGGCAGGCCGGTGCCGGGCAGCGGGTAGCGCTCACGCAGCTCCGGCCACCAGTGCTGCTCCTGCCAGGCGGCGAAGGCGGCGGAGTCGTCGGTGGCCACCAGATACCCGGCCACACCCTGCTCGTCCCGGACCACCCAGGTCAGCGACGGGTCGGCGGTTGGATACGCCCCGGCGTAGAGGTGGCCGAGCAGATCGGGGTCCCGGTAGTCGGCGGTCGCGTCCTGTCCGGCGGCACCGGTGAGCAGGCAGACCTGGTACAACCCCGGCAGGTCACAGCGGGCGAAACGACGCAGTTCCATGCCCGGACCCTACCGAGGCGCGCGATGCACCAGCAGCACCCCACCGAGCACCAGCCCGCCACCGACCAGCTGCGCGACACCGATCCGGTAGCCCAGCACCGCGTTGATCAGCACCGTGAACACCGTGATCAGGTTGAGGTACACCCCGGCCGACCCGGCCGGTACCCGACGCAGCGCAAAGTTCCACAGCAGGTACGAGCCCACCGAGGGAAAGACCGCGATGAACAGCAGCGCCGCCGTGCCGGACCCGGTGGAGGGCCAGTGCACCTGCCCGGCCAGCGCGAAGGGCACCATCACCGCGGCGGCCAGGGTCGCCTGGATCGCGGTGCCGGTGATCGGCGGTGCCGCACTCCCCCGACCGCCCAGCGTGTACAGGCTCCACACCAGGATCGCACCCAGCATGAGCAGATCCCCGACGTTGAACCGCAGCCCGAGCAACTGGTCCAGCCGTCCGCCGGTCAACACCACCAGCACACCGGCCAACCCCACCAGCATCCCCACCACTGACCGCCGGTTCGGCGCACGACGGGCCAGCGCGGCGGCCAGCAGCGCGATCAACGCCGGGTTCAGGGCGTTCACCAGCGAAGCGTTCACACTGCTGGTGTGCTGCAGCGCGCTGTAGACCAGCACCGCGTAGCCGACCATCCCGAGCAGCGCCAACCCCAGCTGTCGACGCCAGTCCCGCCACGCCGCCCGCCAGTCCGGTCGCTCGACCACCTGCGCGATCACCAGCAGCGGCACCGCCGCGAGCGCCCATCGCAGCGCGGTCAACGACACCGGGCTGAGCTCCTCCACCGCCGCCGCGCCGACCACATAGTTCCCCGCCCAGAACAGCGTGGCACCGACCAGCGCGGCGATCACGGTGAGCTGGCCGGATCGACCCCCGGTCACGCGGTGAACCGGCAGCCCAGCTCCGGAGTGCGAGCGTGCTCGATCCGGGCGAGCATCTCCGCCGACATCTCCGGCAGCTCATCCAGGTGGAACCAGCGCGCGTCGGAGTTCTCCCCGTCGCCGGGACCTGGCTCACCGGAGGTCCACCGGAACCGGAAGGTCAGGTCCAGATACTGCGAGCGGTCGCCATTGAGGTAGGTCATCGGCGGCAACGTGTGCACCCAGACCAGCGCCTCCGCCTGCGCCGTGACCTCGGTCTCCTCCAGCACCTCCCGGGCACCGGCCACCGCGGGTTCCTCCCCCGGATCGATGATCCCGGTGGTCGGCGTCCACGCCCCGTTGTCCGCCCGCTTGACCAGCAGCACCTGCTCGCGCCCGGTGGGACTGTGCTCGGCAGCCCGGAAGACGACGGCGCTCACCCCCGGCATCCAGAGCAGGTCATGGCCGATCTTCTCGCGCAGGGCGAGGACGAAGGGAGGTGTGGGCATGGGACGACTCTAGGGCCCGTCACCCCCTACAACGCATGAACCCCCGACCTGGACCAGGTCGGGGGTTCATGTCTTACGGGTGGAGCTGAGGGGACTCGAACCCCTGACCCCCTGCATGCCATGCAGGTGCGCTACCAGCTGCGCCACAGCCCCATGAGTCACGATCCCGAAGGGTCCTGCCCCATCACCCGCCGTGCGGGCGTGTACGAGCATAGGTGATCGACGAGGCAAAACGCCAATCGGCTCCGGTGATCCGACTCACGCCGGATCGCGGACCTCCTCGGCGAGCGATTGCGCCTCGGTGTCCGGACCGGCGTTCCAGTCCGAGGACGCCCAGACCGGCCCGAAGTTGAGCACTTGCACCGTCCATGCCGGGTCGGTGCCCGGTCGGGTCGGCACCACCTCGGCCCAGTGCGCGTTGGACATCCCGGACAGCCCCCGCCACTCAGCGGGCAACCCCAACAGCCCGGTCAGGCACGATCCGATGGCAGCCCCGTGCGAGACCACGACCAGCACGTCGTCCCGGTCCAGGTCGGCGGCATAGGCGTGCACGGCCTGGGTCATCCGCGCCTGCACCGTGGCACGGGACTCGGCGTTGATGCCCTCCGGGTGTCCCCCGGCGCGCCAGATCTTCTGTTGCTCCGGCCACCCCGTGGCGATCTCGTCACCGGTCAGCCCTTCCCAGTCACCGAAGGAGCGCTCACGCAACCGAATGTCGGTCTGCACGCTCACCCCGGTGACCTCGCCCAGGGCCTGCGCGGTCGCGTAGGCGCGGCCCAGATCGGAGCTGACGATTCGGGTGACCCGGTGTTGACCGGCCAGTGCCTGGGCGGCGGTGGCGGCCTGCCAGAGTCCGACCTCGTCCAGCGGGATGTCCGACTGGCCCTGCAATCGAGCACCGGCGTTCCAGGCGGTCCGGCCGTGCCGCCAGAGCACGACCCGCCCGGCGGTCACTCCGCCGCCTCGGCTCCCTCGCCACCCTGCACATCCGCGGGCAGCTCGATCACCGGGCAGTCCTTCCACAGCCGCTCCAGGGCGTAGTACACCCGATCCTCGGCGTGCTGCACGTGCACCACCACATCGCCGAAGTCGAGCAGCACCCAGCGACCCTCGGAACGGCCCTCCCGACGCAGCGGCTTGGCACCCAGCTTGTGCAGCGACTCCTCCACCGCGTCGACGATGGCGTTCACCTGGCGCTCGTTGCTACCGGAGGCGATCAGGAAGGCGTCGGTGAGCACCAGCTGCTCGCTGACGTCCAGAGCGATGATCTCCTCCGCCTTCAGGTCGGCGGCGGCACGGGCGGCTGCGATGGTCAGGTCGATCGCGCGGTCGGATGCCGACACGGGTCTCCTCGGGGTGGTCGGGTGGATCAGGTCAGGGGTGCGGGCCACAGAGCGGCCGCGGTGGCGAGCGTGGGTGCCAGGTCGCCGTCGGCCCCGGCGGCGGTCTTGCCGACCAGCACGATCAGGAAGCCCAGCACGAAGAACACCAGGATCAGGATGATCCACTGCAACCAGGTGAAGGGCAGCGGGCGACGGATGCGCTCGGGCACCTCGTCCGGCTCGGCATCGACCTCATCGATGGACACCACCGGGATGCTGCCGGTCTCGGCGACCTCCTGCGCGGGCCCCGGCGGGGGCGCCATCGCCTTGAGCAGCGAGCGCCAGTCCGGCACGTCCTGCTCGGAGTCCTCCGACGACGCACCCCCGTTCCCGGCAACGGTGGCCGGAGCCGTCACCGGAGTTCCCCGGGGCGGTGTGGCCTCGTCCGACTCGCCTGTCGGCCCGGCGGTGCTCGCAGAGGGCGCGAGCGGGGCGGAGGAGGGGGCAGCGCCGAGCGGGTTCCACGAGCGAGCACCCGCCAGTGCCCCGGTTGTCGACTGTGTTGCTGCACGGCTGCCTGCACCGGCACCCGAGACGACAGCGGACTCGTCCGTTCCTGCGCTGTTCGGAGCCGAGCCCGTCGCCGCGGTGTCGTCGGTCGACCGGATCGAACGGCGGGTGCGGGCCGGCGTCTCCGGGTGGAGACCCGGCACCTGGTACGGCGCACCCCCCTGTCCTGCGGTCTGCCCGTCCGGACCCACCGCTGCTACCGGACGGTTCCGCAGCGCCCGCCGCGAGGTCGCCGCGGCGTCGACGGCCCCGGTCGACGGAGCAGCAGCCCCGGCCGCCGGAGCGGCAGCGGGAGTCGCCGGAGCGACTCGGGCCGTCCCCGTGGTGGTCGGGGCCGAAGCCTCCCGACCAGCAGCAGACCGAGCGTCCGGGGCGCCCTCCCCCGCGCTCGGCCGCGTCGTCGTTTCCTCGCCAGAGCCCGTCGCTGCGCCGCCCTGTGCGGCCAACCGGGCCGCCTCAAGTTCACGCAGCTGCCGCCGGGTCAGCGGGGTGCCGGGTGTGCTCATGACTCCAGACCTTCGTACAGACGGTATTTCGAGATGTACTGGACTACACCGTCCGGCACCAGGTACCAAACGGGTCGGCCCTCCCGGGCACGGGCCCGCACATCGGTGGAGGAGATCGCCAGCGCGGGGATCTCCCACTGGCTGACCCGGTGCGAGGGCAAGCCGTCCAGGGTGAGCTGGTGTCCGGGGCGGGTCACCGCGACGAATTGCGCCAGCTCGAAGAGCTCCGCGGAATCCTTCCAGGTGAGCAGCTGCGCGATGGCATCCGCCCCGGTGATGAAGTACAGGTCCGCATCCGGACGCTCGGCCGCGAGGTCGCGCAGGGTGTCCACGGTGTAGGTCAGACCGGGCCGGTCGATGTCGACCCGGCTGACGGTGAAGCGCGGATTCGACGCCGTGGCGATCACGGTCATCAGGTAGCGGTGCTCAGCCGGTGTGACGTCAACGGACTGCTTGAACGAGGGTGCCCCGGTGGGGACGAAGACCACCTCGTCCAGGTCGAACCGGGCGGCCACCTCACTGGCGGCGACCAGGTGGCCGTGGTGGATGGGGTCGAAGGTGCCACCCATCACGCCCAGTCGGGTCCGTCGCTGCGTCATACCGTGCCCCTGCCTCAGTGGCGGGTGCCGACGCTCCGGAAGGCGTAGGTGACCAGCAGCAGCGCGATCAGGACGCCGAATCCGGCCAGCCCGAACACCACGGGCGAGAAGGGGAGCTCGTTGCCGTGCTCGGCAGCGGCCTCAGCGGCGCGCAGCACCGTGTTCACAGGTCCTCCTGGGAGTTGTCGTCGGAACAGTTCAGTGTCGCATGCCCGGACCGGCCCGGGCAGCGATCAGGGGCGGATCTGGCCCTCGCCGTGCACGATCCACTTGGTGGTGGTCAGTTCGGCGAGTCCCATGGGGCCCCGGGCGTGCAGCTTCTGAGTAGAGATGCCGATCTCGGCACCGAGCCCGAACTCACCACCGTCGGTGAACCGGGTCGACGCATTGACCATGATCGCCGCGGAGTCCAACTCGGCGACGAACCGCTCGGAGGACGCCAGGTCGCGGGTGACGATGGCCTCGGTGTGCCCGGAGGTCCAGCGCCGGATGTGCGTGATCGCCTCATCCAGATCGTCGACCACCCGCACGGCGATGTCGAGCGACAGGTACTCGGTGGCCCAGTCCTCGTCGGTGGCGGGGACCACGGTGACCCCGGTCGGCGCAAGGGAGGCGGTGATGTTGTCCGCGTGCACGGTGACCCCGGCCTCGGCCAGCGCGGTCAGCGCGGAGGGCAGGAACTCGGCGGCCGCGTCCTGGTGTACCAGCAGGGTCTCGGCGGCGTTGCACACACCGACGCGCTGGGTCTTGGAGTTCAGCAGGATGGGTAGCGCCATTACGGGGTCGGCGGTGGCGTCCACGTACACATGGCAGTTGCCGACGCCGGTCTCGATCACCGGCACCGTCGCCTCCTGGACCACCGTGCGGATCAGATCGGCACCACCGCGCGGCACCAGCACGTCGACCAGCCCTCGGGCGTGCATCAGCGCCACTCCCCCGGGTCGACCCCAGGCGTCGATGGACTGCACCAGGTCGGCGGGCAGGCCCTGGGCCTCCAGCGCCTCGCGCAGCACATCGACGATCACCTCGTTGGAGCTCGCCGCTGCGGAACCGCCGCGCAGGATCACCGCGTTGCCGCTCTTGAGCGCGAGCCCGGCAGCATCGACGGTCACATTCGGTCGGGCCTCGTAGATCATCCCGACCACACCCATCGGGACCCGCACCTGCTGTAGACGCAGCCCGTTCGGCAGGGTCGACCCGCGCACCACCTCGCCGACCGGGTCGGGCAGTGCCGCCAGGTCCCGCAACGCGGCGGCGATGGAGCCGATCCGCTCGGGGGTGAGCGCCAATCGGTCGAGCAGCCCCGCGGAGGTGCCGTTCGCCCGGCCACGCTCCAGGTCGTCGGTGTTGGCCACGACGATCCGGTCGGCCTGGGCGATCAGCGCGTCGGCCAGTGCGTGCAGGGCGGCGTCCTTGGTGCCCCGGGTGGCGACGGCCAGCGCGCGGGAGGCGTCCTTGGCGCGACGGGCCACGGCGAGCACCTGCTCGCTCACCTCGGCGGCGGGCTGCGCAGCAGTGGTGGTCATCGGACCAGGGTAGTCCGGGTGTCGTCAGCCGACGACCGCCGTCTCAGTGGCGACGCCGGACCAGCACCAGGTCGTCGCGGTGCACCAGTTCCCGGTCGTAGCCCTTGCCCAGCTCGGCGCGCAGGTCGGAGGTGGAGTGCCCGAGCAGATCGGGCACCTCCTCGGCGGAGTAGGCCACCAACCCCCGGGCGATCACCACACCATTCGCGTCAACCAGCTCCACCGGGTCGCCCGCATGGAAGTCCCCCTCCGCGGCGGTCACACCGGCCGGCAGCAGCGACTTGCCCCGCTCGACCACGGCACGCACCGCACCCTCGTCCAACACCAACCGGCCCCGGGTCCGGGCGGCATAGGCCAACCAGAGCAGACGGGTGGAGGTGCGTCGACCGGTGGCGGCGAACCAGGTGCCCACATCCTGCCCGGCCAGCGCCGCGCCGACCTGGGCCGCAGAAGTCAACACCACCGGGATGCCGGAGGCGGTCGCGATGGCCACCGACTCCAGCTTGGTCACCATGCCTCCGGTGCCGACCCGGCTGCCCTTGGCGCTGACGTCGATGCCGTCCAGATCGCCCGGACCACGTACCTGCGCGATCCGCTCCGAGCCGGGATGGCTGGGCGGTCCGGTGTAGAGCCCGTCGACGTCTGTCAGTAGGGTCATCGCGTCGGCGTGCACCAAGTGGGAGACCAGCGCGGCGAGCCGGTCGTTGTCACCGAACCGGATCTCATCGGTGGCGACGGTGTCGTTCTCGTTGATGATCGGCACGATGCCCAAGTCGAGCAGCCGGTCGAGGGCACGCTGGGCGTTGCGGTACTGGCCACGGCGCATGGTGTCGTCCGCGGTGAGCAGCACCTGCCCGACCCGCAGTCCGTGGTCGGCGAACGCCCGGGTGTAGTGCGCCACCAACAGCCCCTGCCCCACCGAGGCCGCGGCCTGTTGGGTCGCCAGATCGCGCGGACGACGGGGCAGCCCGAGCGGGTCCATCCCGGCGGCGATCGCACCGGAGGACACCAGTACCACTTGGTGACCGGAGGCCACCCGCGCGGCCAGCACATCCACCAGGGCGCGCAGCCGCTGCGGGTCGAGCTTCCCGTCGGCGTCGGTCAGGGACGACGATCCGACCTTGACCACCACCCGGTGTACCTCGGGCAGTAGACGGCGGTCGGTCAAGGGTGCAGCGCTCACAGGCACCATCATCCCGCGTCGACGGGTCCGCCCGTCATTGACATCCGGCCCGCGGACGAATCCGCCGCAGATCAGGCCTCCGGGTCAGCCCAGTGCCCGGCCTGACGCTCCTGCCACAGCTCCTCACGCGCCTCGGCCTTGGCGTCCATCCGGTCCTTGTACTCCTTGCGCTTCTCACCGCGGGTCGGACGGCTGTGGTCCTCGAGTCGCAGGTCGGTGCCGCGCGGACCGCCGAGCAGCTCCGAGCCGGTCATCAGCGTCGGCTCCCAGTCGAAGACCACGGCGTTGTCGCCCTCGCCGATCACCACCTCCGCGCCGGCCACCGCACCGGACTTCAGCAGCTTCTCCTCCACGCCGAGCCGGGCCAGCCGGTCCGCGAGGTAGCCGACCGCCTCGTCGTTGGTGAAGTCGGTCTGCCGCACCCAGCGCTCGGGCTTGCTGCCGCGCACCTGGAAGAACTCGTGATCGCCGTCCTGACGGCGGGTGACGGTGAACCCGCTGGAGTCGACCGCCTTGGGGCGCAGCACCACGCGGGCGACCTCCGGCGCGGGCGCGTCCTTGCGCGCCTGCTCGACCAGCTCGGCCAGAGCGAAGCTCAACGGGCGCAGTCCCTCATGGCTGGCAGTGGAGATCTCGAAGACCCGCAGTCCGCGCGCCTCCAGCTCCGGGCGCACCATCTCGGCCATGTCCCGGGCGTCGGGCACATCGATCTTATTCAGCACGACCAGGCGCGGGCGCTCGTTCAGCGGCACCCGACCGCCCTCGATCTGTAGGTCCCCGCTGTATGCGGCGAGCTCGGCCTCAATCACGTCCAGGTCGCGAATCGGGTCCCGATCGGACTCCAGCGTGGCGCAGTCGAGCACGTGCACGATCACCGCGCAGCGCTCGATGTGCCGCAAGAACTCCAACCCCAGTCCGCGACCCTCACTGGCACCCGGGATCAGGCCGGGCACGTCGGCGACGGTGTAGCGGGCGTCACCGGCCTGCACCACCCCGAGGTTCGGCACCAGGGTGGTGAACGGGTAGTCGGCGATCTTGGGGCGTGCGGCGGAGATCGCGGCGACTAGGCTCGACTTGCCCGCGCTTGGGTAACCGACCAGAGCGACGTCGGCGATGGTCTTGAGTTCCAGCACCACATCCGCGCTGTCACCGGGCTCGCCCAGCAGCGCGAAGCCGGGGGCCTTGCGGCGCTGCGACGACAGGGCCGCGTTCCCCAGTCCGCCATGACCGCCCTCGGCCACCACATAGGTCGCACCAATGCCGACCAGATCGGCCAGCACCTCACCGTCCGGGCTCTTGACCACGGTGCCGTCCGGGACCGGCAGCACCAGATCCGCGCCGGTGGAACCCGACCGGTTGTCGCCCATCCCCTGCGTGCCGGAGGGGGCATGCCGGTGCGGGGCGTGGTGGTAATCCAACAGCGTGGTCACCTGCGGGTCGACCACCAGGACCACGGAACCACCGTTGCCGCCGTTGCCGCCGTCAGGCCCGGCCAGCGGCTTGAACTTCTCCCGGCGGATCGAGGCACAGCCGTGGCCGCCGTCACCGCCACTGGCGTGCAGCACCACGCGATCGACGAAGGCGGCCATGGTTCACTCCTCTGCTCCCCGAACACACCGTCCGGGCCCTACTGAAACACGGCGAAGGGGCGCACCGCCGACGCGGTACGCCCCTTCGACCGAAAGACTGTGGTCAGTCCGCCGTGACGACGTCGATGACCTTGCGGCCGCGGCGGGTGCCGAACTGCACCGCACCCGGGGCCAGGGCGAACAGGGTGTCGTCCCCGCCACGGCCGACGTTCACGCCGGGGTGGAAGTGGGTGCCACGCTGCCGCACGATGATCTCGCCCGCGCCGACGACCTGGCCGCCGAAGCGCTTGACGCCCAGACGCTGGGCGTTCGAGTCACGACCGTTGCGCGAGGAGCTCGCGCCCTTCTTGTGTGCCATCTCAAGGCCTGCTTTCTAGATCCGGGAATTCATGACGCGGACGAATCCGCGGCAGGTCACTTGATGCCGGTGACCTTGAGACGGGTCAGCGCCTGACGGTGACCCTGGCGACGGCGGTAGCCGGTCTTGTTCTTGTACCGCAGGATGTCGATCTTCGGGCCCTTCTCGTCCCGGACGACCTCCGCGGTGACGGTGACCTTGGCCAGCGCCGCGGCGTCGGAGGTCACCTTCTCCCCGTCGACGAGCAGCAGCGCAGGCAGCTCGACGGTGGCACCGGCACCGGCCGCGAGGCGGTCGACCACGACGACGTCGCCAACGGCGACCTTCTCCTGACGGCCGCCGGCCTTCACGATCGCGTACACCACGTTGCTGCTCATCTCTGCTCGTCGAACTACAGGTTCTGGGGCGTGTGTCCCGCCCGCGTCCCACACGCGCCGGTCAATCGGCGGCGGATCGAGAACTCTGGCGGCTTCACACACGAACGGCGCTCTCCGACTTGCCTCATGTCGCCATGAGGCACGCGCCAGAGCGCACCGACGTTCAAGGATACGCGGGCCGCTCGGCAGGGGTCAAACCGCGGTGCGGCCCGCGCATCCGACACTCATTCCTCGGGCTGCTCCGCGCCGTCGGCCAACTCCTCCAGCGGTGCCTCTGGCATCGGCTCGCCGTCCTCGAACAGGCTCGGGTCGACGGCGGTCAACTCCAGCGCAGGCTCGTCGGCAGGCTCGTCACCGGGGGTCGAGCTCTGCTCCCCCAGCTCACCCAACGCCGCGATCACGTCGAGCACCGGCTTGCTCTGCTCGGGGGCGGACTGCGCCTCCCCTGCAGCGGGCTCCTCGTCGTGATGGGCATGCGCCGCGGCGGCCGCGATGGTGGCCAGCGTGGCCTTCACCTGCTCGCGAGCCTCCGGCAATACCGGGACCTGCTCCTTCTCCGCAGCGACCGTCGCCGCAGCCGCGCTGCCACCACGCTTGCGCCGCGACCGCTTGGACTCGCCGCCCTCGGCAGCGGGCTTCTCCGGCTGGTGCTGGTGCTGCTGTCCGCCGTTGTTGCCGCCGGACTTCTCCACCGGCTCGGAGTGCACGATGAATCCGCGTCCATGGCAGTGCTCACAGGTCTCGGAGAACGCCTCCACCAGGCCCTGCCCCACACGCTTGCGCGTCATCTGGACCAGACCCAGCGAGGTGACCTCGGCCACCTGGTGCTTGGTGCGGTCCCGGCCCAGGCACTCCACCAACCGGCGCAACACCAGATCCCGGTTCGACTCCAGCACCATGTCGATGAAGTCGATCACGATGATGCCGCCGATGTCCCGCAACCGGAGCTGGCGGACGATCTCCTCCGCGGCCTCCAGGTTGTTGCGGGTCACCGTCTCCTCCAGCGTGCCACCGGCGCCGGTGAACTTGCCGGTGTTCACGTCGACGACGGTCATCGCCTCAGTACGGTCGATCACCAGCGAGCCGCCGGAAGGCAGCCAGACCTTGCGGTCCATGCCCTTGGCCAGCTGCTCGTCCACCCGGTGGTCATGGAAGACATCGCCAGTGCCGGTGTACTTGCTCATCTTCTCGGCCAGGTCGGGGGCCAGCTCGCCGATGTAGCCGGAGATGGTCGACCAGGCCTCGTCGCCCTGGATCACCAGGGAGCTGAAGTCGTCGTTGAAGATGTCACGGACCACGCGGATGGCCATATCCGGCTCACCCTGCAGCAGCGACGGCGCGGACGCGGTCTTCGACTTCTTCTCGATTGCCTCCCACTGCGACTGCAGTCGGGCGATATCCGCGCGCAGCTCCTCCTCCGAGGCACCCTCTGCGGCGGTGCGCACGATCACGCCCGCCGAGTCCGGCACCACCTCGCGCAGGATCTTCTTCAGGCGGCTGCGCTCGTTGTCGGGCAGCTTGCGACTGATCCCGGTCATGCCACCACCGGGCACGTAGACCAGGTAGCGACCGGCGAGCGTGACCTGCGAGGTCAGGCGGGCACCCTTGTGACCGATCGGGTCCTTGGTGACCTGCACCAGCACCGAGTCACCGGACTTGAGCGCCTGCTCGATCCGACGGGACTTGCCACCCTCGACCCCGGCGGCATCCCAGTTGACCTCACCGGCGTAGAGCACGGCATTGCGCCCCCGGCCCACGTCAACGAAGGCCGCCTCCATGCTGGGCAGCACGTTCTGCACCCGGCCGAGGTAGACATTGCCCACCATGGAGGCCTGGGCCTGCTTGGAGACATAGTGCTCGACCAGCACGCCGTCCTCGAGCACGGCGATCTGGGTGCGACCGTCCTTCTCCCGCACGATCATGCTGCGGTCGACGGCCTCCCGGCGGGCCAGGAACTCGGCCTCGGTGATGATCTGACGGCGGCGACCGGCGTCCCGACCCTCGCGGCGGCGCTGGCGCTTGGCCTCCAGGCGGGTGGACCCGCGCAGGGCAGTCACCTCATCCCGGCCGCTGCGGCTGCCGGACGACGAGGAGGACTCGCCACCCTCGCCACCGCGGGAACGACGACGACGGCGACGACGACGGCTGCTGCCACCGGTGCCCTCCTCCTCGCCGTCCGCGTCCTGCTCGGCATCCGACTGGTCATCGGCAGACTCGTCCTCACCGGACTCGTCGTCGGAGTCGGTGGCGTCCTCACCCTCGGACTTGGCCCGGGACCGACGACCGCGGCCCCCGCGACGGCGGCGACGGCGCGGACCGGAGTCCTCGCTGTCCTCGCGCTCCTCGTCCGTCTGCTGGCTGTCCGTGGTCTCGTCGGCCTCGACCTCGTCGCTGTCCACCAGCTGCTGCGCGCCGGGGCGCTCCTGCGCGGACTCCTCGGTGGTGTCCTCGGCGGTCTCCGCTGCGGACTGCCCACCGTTGCGCTTGCGGCCACCGCGGCGGCCGCGGCTGCGACGCCCGCTGCCACCGGTCTCGGTGCTGTCCTGGCCGTTGTCGGACTGCGAATCGGTCTCCGACTGCTCCGTGGCCTGCTCGGCGGCGGCCTGCTCGGCAGCGTGCGCGGCGGCGGCGATCTCTTCCGGGGAACCGGCCGGGGCCTGCGCACGGCGACGACGCCGGGGGGTCTCCGGTGCCTGGAACAGCACCGCGGTGGTCGCCAGACGCCCGGAGGTGGCGGTCGGCTTCTCCGGCTCGGGCGTGACACCGGAGAACGCGGCCAGCACGTCCAGCGCCGGGGATTCCTCGGTGGTCTCCTCGTCCTCCTCCGACTCCTCGGAGGGTGCCTCGACCGTCGGCTCCACCACTGCGGTGGACGCCGCGGCGGGCCGGGTGGCGCGACGCGACCGGGTGCGGCGGGCCGGTGCTGCCTGCTCGGCGGCGGATTGGTCTGCCTCGACGGAGTCCGCGGCGGGCTGCCCGGACGCGTCCAGCTCGATGTCTGCCGGGGCGGCAGAGTCCTGATCGGCGGCCTTCTGCGACGCACGCCCGGCCGTCTTCTTCGCCGTCGACTTCTTGGCCGTTGCGGACTTCTGCGTCGACGCGGACTTCTCCTGCTGCGGGCTGGCAGGCGTCTGCGTGCCCTCAGCGGCCGGTGCAGCGGACTCCGCAGCGGCGGCGCCCGCCTCAGCCGGGGCAGCAGCCGTGCGGGTCGCGCGACGGCGCTTCGGCGCGGCAGGTGCCTCGGACTCGGCCGTTCCCTCCGCGGTCGCGGCAGCCGGAACCTCGTCGACGTCCTTCTTCGCGGTGGTGCGGGGGGTGCGCTTCTTGGGCGCGGACGGCTCCGCAGCGGCGGCGTCCGACACCGGTGCCGCAGTGGGTGTCGACGCGGCACTGGAGCCCGCCTGCGCGTCGGTGTCCTGCGCCGGAGCCGCCTTCTTCCGGGTGCGGGTGGCCTTCTTGACCGGCACCTGGTCCGCAGAGCCCTCGGCGGCGGGCGGCTCGGATGCGGGGGTCGTCTGGGTGGCGGACACCTCAGCAGCGGCGACCTTGCGGGTCCGGCGACGGGGGGCCACCGGAGTCTCGGCCGCAACCTCTGGGGCAGCGGTGCCGGAGGTCGGCTCGCTCGCGGGGGTCACATCGATAGCCGAGGCAGCGGCGGCGGCCGGAGTCGTCACGGCGCGGGTGGCCCGACGGGGGCGCTTGGTGGGGGTGGTGGACGCGTTCTCGGTGGTCGCGTCGGTGTTCTCGGATGTCACGTGCGTGTGCTCCTGAGTGCCACGGAATTCCCGGCCACACATCCGGTGCTCCGTGGGCGGTTCGGTCGTCGCTCGCGTCCCCGCGGCGACGGAAGTCGTCGGTGTCGGTCGCCCGACCGTGCGCTCGGCACCATCGCCTGCCCCTGGCCCACCGTCATCTCGACGGGGGCACTGGAGCGGCGGCTGGCGTACTCGGCGCGCCGGTGAGGCGTACTCGCAAAGTCAGCGCACAGGGTGTGTGAGGCCCTGCTGCCGAGAGCGAGTATCGCACAGTGCCCTAGATCACGCGTGTGCGACACGTCACGACGAAGCGACAGGGTGTCAGATCGCGGGACCTTCGTCCTATGCTTGTGAACGCGGGCGCAATACTTTCGACAGCGCGGTCACCTGACCGCATCCGGCCCCCACGACGCCCTCAGTAACCCCGGACGGAGCCCCCTGTGGAAGCCCTCGACCTGGCACGCTGGCAGTTCGGTATCACCACCGTCTACCACTTCATCTTCGTGCCGCTGACCATCGGACTGTCTCCGCTGGTCGCCATCATGCAGACCATCTGGGTGCGCACCCAGAACGAGACCTGGCTGAAGCTGACCAAGTTCTTCGGCAAGCTGCTGCTGATCAACTTCGCGATCGGCGTGGCCACTGGCATCGTCCAGGAGTTCCAGTTCGGCATGAACTGGTCCGAGTACTCCCGGTTCGTCGGTGACGTCTTCGGCGCACCGCTGGCCATGGAGGCCCTGGCCGCGTTCTTCGTCGAGTCGACGTTCCTCGGCCTGTGGATCTTCGGCTGGGACAAGCTGCCCAAGAAGATCCACCTGGCCTGCATCTGGGCGGTGGCGCTGGCCACGAACCTCTCGGCCTTCTTCATCCTGGCTGCCAACTCCTGGATGCAGCACCCGGTCGGCGCGGAGTTCAACGTCGAGACCGGTCGCGCCGAGATGACCGACATCTGGGCGGTGCTGACCAACAACACGCTGCTGGCAGCCTTCCCCCACACCATCACCGCGGCGTTCCTGACCGCGGGCACCTTCGTCGCCGGCATCGCCGCCTGGTGGATGGTGCGGCTGGTCCGCAAGGGCCAGGCCGAGAAGGCGCGCACCGTGTACCGCCCGGCGGTGCAGATGGGTGTGGTCACGATGTTGATCGCGGGCGTGGGCCTGGCCATCTCCGGCCACGCCCAGGGCCAGCTGATGTTCGAGCAGCAGCCCACCAAGATGGCCGCAGCCGAGGCGCTCTGTGTGACCGAGGAGGGCGCGAGCTTCTCCCTGCTGGCAGTCGGCGACCTCACCAACAACTGTGAGGGCGTCACCCACTACCTCCAGATCCCCGGACTGCTCTCCTTCCTGGCCAACAACGACTTCTCCTCCGAGCTGCGCGGGGTCAACGACCTGCAGCAGGAGTACACCGAGCGCTACGGCGACGGTGCCACCGACGTCAACTACATCCCCGACCTGACGGTGACCTACTGGTCCTTCCGCCTGATGATCGGCTTCGCACTCGGATCGGCTGCCCTGGCCCTGGCCGCGCTGTGGATGACCCGCAAGGGCAAGGTGCCGGGCAACAAGTGGCTGGGCCGGCTCGCTATCTGGGCCATCCCGACCCCGTTCCTGGCGTCGGCCTTCGGCTGGATCTTCACCGAGATGGGCCGTCAGCCCTGGGTGGTGGCCCCGAACCCGAGCGGCATCGACCAGATTCGTCTGCTCACCGAGCGCGGCGTCTCTGAGGTGGTCAGCCCCACCGAGGTGATCATCTCCATGGTGCTGTTCACCCTGCTCTACGGGGTGCTCGCTGTGGTGTGGTTCCGCCTGATGAAGCGCTACGCAGTGGAAGGCGTCGCCGACAAGGAGAAGGACGTCTCCCCCGACAACCCGGACAACAAGCCCGACCCGAACGACCCCGCGTCCGCCGACCGGCCGCTGTCGTTCGCCTACTGAGGCAGGAGTCACCGCAATGGACCTCTCGATCCTCTGGTTCCTGCTGATCGCCGTCCTGTGGACGGGGTACCTCGTCCTCGAGGGCTTCGACTTCGGCGTGGGCATGCTGCTGCCGTTCCTCGGCCGCGACGACAAGAACCGCCGCGTCATGATCAACACCATCGGCCCGGTCTGGGACGGCAACGAGGTGTGGCTGCTCACCGCTGGTGGTGCCACCTTCGCCGCGTTCCCCGAGTGGTACGCGTCGATGTTCTCCGGCTTCTACCTCGCCCTGTTCCTGATCCTGATGGCGCTGATCGTGCGCATCGTCGCCTTCGAGTGGCGCGGCAAGATCAACTCGGACACCTGGCGGGCCTGGCTGGACCGCGGCATCGTCTTCGGCTCCTATGTGCCGGCGGTGCTGTGGGGTGTGGCCTTCGCCAACCTGGTGCGCGGTGTCGAGCTGGACGCCGACTACCAGTACGTGGGCGGGTTCTTCGCCCTGCTCAACCCCTTCGCTCTGCTCGGTGGTCTGACCACCGCGATGATCTTCGTCACCCACGGTGCGATCTTCCTCGCGCTCAAGACCTCCGGGCAGATCCAGGAGAAGGCGGGCAAGCTCGCCTCCACCCTGTCGGTGGTGACCCTGGTGGTCGCCGCGGCCTGGGCGATCTGGGCTCAGCTGGCCTTCTCCGTGGCGTGGACCTGGGCGGCCGTGGTCGTCGCGGCCCTCGGTCTGGTGGGCACGGTGTTCGCGACCCGGATGCGGCGCGAGGGCTGGGCCTTCATCAGCTCGGCGGTGGTGATCGTGGCCGCGGTGGTGCTGATCTTCGGGTCGATGTACCCGAATGTGATGCCCGCCCTCGACCCGGCGAACTCGCTGTCCATCGAGGCGGCATCCTCCACGTCGTACACCCTGACGGTGATGACCTGGGTGGCCGTGATCCTGACCCCGGTGGTGCTGCTCTACCAGGGCTGGACCTACTGGGTGTTCCGCAAGCGGATCTCCGCCGACCACATCCCCGAGCACGCCGGCCTCACCTTCGCGCAGGTCACCGCGCGCAAGGACTCCACCCCCTCTCAGGTCTGAGGGGGACACTGACCGCGTGAAGCCGCTCGATCCGCGACTGCTGCGTTACGCCCGTGCCGCCCGGGGCTATCTGGCCCTGACAGTGGCGCTCGGGCTGGTCACCGCCGGACTCGTCATCGCCCATGCCATCCTGCTCGCGCAGGTGCTGGCCTCGGCGGCCCATGACGGCGTCCCGTTGACCGACCTGCTGCCGCGGATCGGGTGGCTCGCAGTGGTCATCGCTGCCCGCGCCCTGGCCACCGGGGTGCAGGAGCGTTACGCACACCGCTCCGCCACCCGTGCGGTGGCCGAGCTGCGCGAACAGGTGGTGGCCCGGGCCGCGGCCCTGGGCCCGCGCTGGCTGGCCGAGGGCGCCGGTCCCCGCGTGGTCACACTGG
This sequence comes from Cellulomonas sp. NPDC089187, assembly GCF_040685135.1. Lineage (NCBI taxonomy): Bacteria > Bacillati > Actinomycetota > Actinomycetes > Micrococcales > Cellulomonadaceae > Cellulomonas > Cellulomonas sp. NPDC089187. Next base: position 794,044 of record NZ_JBFBHI010000001.1, read on the forward strand.
CCACCCGGGGACTGGACGCCCTCGACGCGTACTTTGTGAAGTACCTGCCGCAGCTGGTGCTCTCGGCCACGGTGACCCCCGCCACGCTGGTGGTCATCCTCGGACTGGACTGGATCAGCGCAGCCATCGCAGCGGGCACACTCCCGCTGATCCCGATCTTCATGATCCTGGTCGGACAGCTCACCCAGGGCCGCTCCGAACGTGGCCTGGCCGTCATGCAACGGCTCGGCTCGCAGGTGCTCGACCTGATCGCCGGGATCGCCACGCTGCGTGCCTTCGGCCGGGAGCGCGGTCCGGTGCGTCGGGTGCAGGCCCTCGGTGACGCGCATCGCAAGGCCACGATGGGCACACTGCGGATCGCCTTCCTGTCCGGCATGGTGCTGGAGTTGCTCACCACGCTCTCCGTCGCCCTGGTCGCGGTGAGCATCGGCCTGCGTCTGGTCTACGGGAACATGACGCTGGTCGACGGCCTCGCGGTGCTGATCCTGGCACCGGAGGTCTACTGGCCGCTGCGCCAGGTGGGCGCGCAGTTCCACGCCTCCACCGATGGGGTTGCCGCAGCCGAGCAGGTCTTCGAGGTGCTGGAGACTCCCCTGCCGGACACCGGGACCCGGCCCGCTCCGGACCTGCGCCAGAGCAGCCTGCGACTCACCGACGTCACAGTGCGGGCACCCGGACGTGACCAGCTCGCACCGGCTCACCTGGATCTGACCATCACGCCGGGCAGCACCGTGGCGGTCACCGGGCCCAGCGGGGCCGGCAAATCCACCACCATCGAGCTGCTGCTCGGTCTGCTGCGCCCCGACTCGGGCACCGCCGAGGTGATCGGCCCCGACGACGTCGGGCTGCCGCTGTCCGAGGTCGACTCCCGGACCTACTGGCCGCAGGTGGCGTGGCTCCCCCAGCGTCCGGTGCTGGAACCAGCGACCATCGGCCGGCTGGTCGGTGACGTCGATGCCGCCCGCCGGGACGAGGCTGCTGCCCTGACCGGTCTGGACCGGGTGATCGCAGAGCTGCCCGCCGGGTGGGACACCGACCTCGGCCGCGGCGGAGCGGGGGTGAGCGTCGGCCAACGCCAGCGCATCGCCCTGACCCGTGCCCTGCTCTCCGACGCCCCTCTGGTGATCCTGGACGAGCCCACCGCGCACCTGGACACCGCAGGTGAGCGGGTCGTCCTGGACACCGTCCGACGGATGCGTGCGGACGGCCGCACGGTGCTGCTGGTGGCCCACCGCCCCTCGCTGATCGCGCTGGCCGACCAGGTGGTCCAGGTCCGGGCCGAGACGATCACCGCCCCGGCACCGAACGGGAGCCTGTGATGACCACTCCGCTGCGCTCGGAGCAGCCCACCGTCGACGCGACCCCCGGCACCCTCACCGCCCGGGGTCGACGACGCGACCCGCTCTGGCGGGCAGTGGCGCTGCTCGATGTCGACCGTCGGCGCTTCGCGTTGTCCGCCCTGCTCGGCACGCTGGCCCTGGGCTGTGCGGTCGCCCTCGCGGCGGTCTCCGCCTGGTTGATCACCCGGGCCGCCCAGATGCCACCGGTGCTGAAGCTGTCGGTCGCCACCGTGGGCGTGCGGGCCTTCGGTATCGGTCGCGGGGTGTTCCGGTACCTGGACCGCCTGGTGTCACACGATGTCGCCCTGCGCGGGATGACCACGCTGCGGACCACGCTGTACACGCGGCTGGCCACCGGTCGTCCCGAGGCCACGCTGGCGGTCCGCCGCGGTGATCTGCTCGCGCGGGTCGGTGCGGATGTGGATGCGGTCGGTGACGTGGTCGTGCGCGGCCTGCTCCCGGCCACCGTGGCCCTGGCTCTCGGTGTCGGCACCGTCGTGGCGATGTCGGCCTTCCTCCCGGTGGCCGGCCTGATTCTCGCGCTGTGCCTGGTGCTCGCCGGAGTGGTCGCACCGTGGCTGGCCCAGCGCGCGGCGAAGGCCACGGAGGCTCGGGCTGCGGATGCCCGAGCACGGATGGCGTCGGCCGCCCTCGGGCTGCTGGATGACGCCGGGCCGCTGGCCGTGCAGGGACGCACGGACAGTGAGTTGGACCGACTCCGCGGTGCCGATGCCGATCTGGCCGACGCGACCGACGCCGGTGCGGGACCCGCTGCGGTGGCCGCCGCTCTGGGCAACGTCGCGGTGGGCATCGCGGTGCTCGGCGCACTCCTGACCGGCATCCCCGCCCTGGCCAACGGGCAGATTGCTGCGGTGGAACTGGCCGTGATCGTGCTGACACCGCTGGCGGCATTCGAGGCGACCAGCGTGTTGCCCGCGGCGGCGATCCAGGTGCACCGGTCCCGGTCCGCTGCGGCCCGACTGATGGCGCTGATCGACGCGGCGGACGAGCTTGAGCCCGGACGTGGGTCGGTGGGTGGTGGGGCTGTCGGGTCCGGTGCAGCCACACCCGTGGACGGTCACCCGGCCGAGTCCGCTGCCGTGACCTCGGACGTTCCCCGTCCGGTCGACATCCCCGCCTGCGGCCCGGTGATCACCGCCCGCGACCTCGCGGTGGGCTGGCCCGGACGGCCACCGGTGCTGACCGGACTCGATCTGGAGCTGCGCCCGGGCCGTGCGCTGACCGTGGTCGGCCCCTCGGGCATCGGCAAGACCACCCTGCTGCTCACACTGGCCGGGTTCCTGCCGTCGCGCGGTGGCGATCTGCTGCTGGACGGGGTTCCGATCACCGACACCGACGCCGGGGCACGTCTGGCCAGGTTGTCGCTGACCACCGAGGACGCCCACGTCTTCGAGACCACTGTGCTGGAGAACCTGCGGGTGGCCCGGGGGGATGCCACCGAGGGCGAGGCCGTCCAGGCGCTCACCTCCGCCGGACTGGGCGAGTGGCTGGCTGGGCTTCCGGACGGTGTCGAGACCGCCCTCGGATCGGATGCCCGCAGTGTCTCCGGCGGTGAGCGGCGTCGGCTGCTGCTGGCCCGGGCGCTGCTGTCCCCCGCTCCCCTCCTCCTGATCGACGAGCCCGCCGAACACCTGGACCCGGGCACTGCGGACCGCCTGGTCGGCGATCTGCTGGCCCGTGCCACCGGTGGAGATCGTGGTGTGTTGGTCGTGACGCACCGCCTGGCCCCGCTCGCCGCCGCCGATGAGGTGCTGCTGCTGGACGAGGGCCGAGTGGCGGCGCGCGGGACCCATCACCACCTGCTGGAGACCAATGCCCAGTACCGTGAGGCCCACGCCGCAGAGCTCGACGAGGGTGGGAACGACGCATGGCCGACCAACTGACCGACCGGCACCCCGGGCACGGCGTCACCACCACGATCCACCTCACTGACCCCGACGGACGACCGCGGGTCGAGATCGGTGCGCAGAACGAGTCCGGCGATCACCTCAACGATCTGTTGGACGCCGTGCTGTCGGTGGCGTCCGATCTGGAGCTGCCCACGGTGCTGGAGCGGTTCGTCCGGGTATCGGTGGAGCTGACCGGCGCGGCCTATGGCGCGATCAACGTACTGGATTCCCACGGCGAGTCGACCACCTTCGTTCAGGCCGGGGTTTCCGCGCAGCTGGCCGCGATGATGGGCCACCCGCCGCACGCCCGCGGCGTCCTGGGCGAGATCCCGGACCAGGGCGTCCTGCGCCTTGCCGACCTCACCCAGCACCCGGCATTCGAGGGCTGGCCCAGCAACCACCCGCCGATGGGCTCGTTCCTCGGCGCAGCGGTGCGGGTCCGTGAGCAGGTCTACGGCTACCTGTACCTGGCCGACAAGAAGGGTGGTTTCACCGACCAGGACGACACCACCGTGATCGCCTTGGCCGCGACCGCCGGTGTGGCCGTCGCCAACGCCCAGTTGTTCTCCGAGGGCGCCCGTCGTGAACACTGGCTGCGCGCGGGCCAGGAGATCACCACCATGCTGCTGTCCGGAGCCGATGAGGAGGATGCCCTCGCCCACATCGCCGCGACCGCCCGTGATGTGGCCGAGGCGGACGCGGCGGCCCTGGCACTGCCCGGGATGGGGGGCGAGCTCCTGATCGAGCTGGCCGACGGGTACAACGCGGACAGCCTGATCGGTTCCGCACTCCCGCAGGACGGCAGCTCCTGGGCGGTGATGCAGGAGGGCTCCGGCATGCTGGTGGAGTCGATCTCCGCCTCCCGCCAGGTGAAGATCCCCGCGATGCGCGCATTCGGATCGGCGATCTTCGCCCCGTTGCAGACCTCCGGGCGTGGCGTCGGTGTGCTGATCCTGCTGCGCCGGGTAGGCGCCCCGGTGTTCCAGCCGCACGACCTGACCACCGCCGAGTCCTTTGCCTCCCAGGCGGCACTGGCCTTCGTGCTGGCCGAGGCGCGGCATGCACAGGACGTCGCGGCCCTGCTGGACGAGCGCGAGCGCATCGCCCGGGATCTGCACGACCTGGCGATCCAGCAGCTGTTCGCCACCGGCATGCAGTTGGAGACGGTGCGCCGTCGCTCCGCCCGTGGCGTCGACCCGGCGGAGCTGACCAGCATCGTGGAGGAGGCGCTGGACAATGTCGACGAGTCCGTTCGCCAGATCCGGCAGATCGTGTACGCCCTGCGTGACCCGGATGCAGCCACCGGCATCATCGAGCGCCTGCGCCGGGAAGCGTCCCTGGCCCGGACCGGACTCGGCTTCGCCCCCTCACTGATCGTGGAGCTGGACGGCGAGACCGTGCCGGACGGCGACTACATCGTGGCCGACCTGGTGGACGAGCGAATCGGGCAGGACCGCACCGATGACGTGGTGGCGGTGGTCCGCGAAGGGCTGGCGAATGCTGCCCGACACGCACACGCCTCCTCGGTGTCGGTGCGGGTGTGCGTCGACGGTCAGGGTCCGACCGGCACCGTCCGGGTGGAGGTCCGTGATGACGGCATCGGGTTGCCCGCCGTGCGCGACCGACGGTCCGGCACCGGCAACCTGGCCACCCGCGCGCGCCAGCACGGCGGGACGTTCTCCCTCGGGGCAGCACCCGAGGGTGCGGGCACGTTGCTCAGCTGGGAAGTTCCGCTGGGCTGATCGGCTGCGGTCCCCACGGGAGACCACTGGGGACGCTGCTCAACCGGTCATGGCCAACGCTGCGCCCCGTGTCGGCGCAGCGGCCCTGTCCTGACGGTGGCCGACAGTGATCAGTGCTGGCTGTTGTCGGCGCGCCAGCTGGAGTGCCGACGGGCCGCCACCCACGCCGCCACCTGGGTCCGCCGCTGCAAGCCCATCTTGGACAGCAAGGAGGTGATGTGGTTCTTGACCGTCTTCTCCGCCACACCCAGCTTCTCGGCGATCTCGCGGTTGGACATGCCGTCGCCGATCAGGTCCAGGACCTTGAGCTCGCTGGGGGTGAGATTTTCGGTCGGGTCCTCGTGTCCGGCCCGGCGACGGGTGACCGTGCGCTCGTCCAGCAGGGTGCGACCGGCAGCGACCGCGCGGATCACATCGGTGATCTCCGCCCCGCGCACGCTCTTGAGCAGGTAGGCGGCGGCACCGGCCTCCAGGGCGGCGGCCAAGGCGTCATCGTCGTCGAAGGACGTCAGCACGATCGCCCGGGCATCCGGCAGCAGGGTCCGGATCTGGTTCATCAGATCGATCCCGGTGCCGTCGGGCAGTTGCAGGTCCACCAGCAGGACCTGGGGGTGCACCAAACCGGCCCGGCGCACGCCATCGGCCACTGACCCCGCCTCGGCGACGACCTTCATGCCGTCGGCGCGTTCGACGACCTCGGCAATGCCTCGCCGGACGACCTCGTGGTCGTCGACGATCATGACCGAGATCGGGGCGGTGCGAGCGGGCTCAGGGGTGGCATTCGTCGCGGACACCCGCTCATCCTAGCGATTGCCTGGGTCTCAAGCCCGCATCGGGGCTGGCGCGCGCGGCCCCGGGTGCGTCACGCTCACCCCCATGACACTCGTGCTGCTCCCGGACACGATCACGCTCGACCCGCGCCTGCCCGACGGGGTGCGCACAGCGCAGTACGACGTCCACCAGCCCATCCCCGAGCAATGGCGTGACGCCGAGGTCCTGGTGGCCTGGGGCAATCCGACAGACCGCCTGGCTGAGGCGGCGCGTAACCTGCACGGACTGCGCTGGGTGCAGTCCCTCGCGGCCGGCCCGGACGCGGTGTTGGCGGCGGGATTCGACCCGCAGGTGCAGGTGACCTCAGGGCGAGGGCTGCACGACGGCCCGGTGGCCGAACACACCCTGGCGCTGGTCCTGGCCCTCGCCCGACGGCTGCCCGACGCGGTGCGGGCGGGGCAACGGCGCCAGTGGTCCACCGACCTGGGCGGTCTGCAACCGATCCCGGGATCGGACGGGGCGGGTTTCACCTCGCTGTGCGGTGCCCGAGTGTTGATCTGGGGATTCGGCTCCATCGCGGCTCGGCTGGCCCCGGCGCTCACCCTGCTGGGCGCGCAGGTGGCGGGGATCGCCTCCACCGCGGGTGAGCGCGCCGGCTACCCGGTGGTGACCGCCGCGGAGGCGATGGATCTGCTCCCCCGCACCGACGTGCTGATCGACATCCTGCCGGCCACCGCGGCGACCCGGCGGATCATCGACGACGGCGTGCTGCGGCGGTTGCCAGCCCACGCGGTGTTCGTGAACGTCGGGCGAGGATCCACGGTGGATGAGGGCGCGCTGGTGCACGCCCTGCAGGACGGGCGGCTGGCTGGGGCGGCCCTGGACGTCACCGCCGTCGAGCCGCTCCCGGCCGACTCGCCACTATGGGATCTGCCGAATCTGCTGCTCACCCCGCATGCCGCCGGGGGTCGTCCGGTCGGGGCGGACACGCTGCTGTCGGACAACATCGCGGCATTCCACCGGGGCGAGCCGCTGCGGAACCAGGTCCGGCGCTAGAGCGGCTGACAGACCGGGCAGAAGTGCGAGGAGCGGTTCATGAACTTCTCCCGCACCACCGGAGCGCCGCAGCGTGGGCAGGCGCGACCACCCTGGCCGTAGACCGCCAGCGACCGGTCGAAGTACCCACTGGCACCGTTCACGTTGACGTAGAGCGCATCAAAACTGGTCCCGCCCTGCCGCAACGCCTCACGCATCACCTCGGCCACGCTGTCCCACACCCGGTGTGCCTGCTCGACGGACAGCTCCGGGGTCGGCTGTTCGGGATGCACCCGGGCACGCCAGAGCCCCTCGTCCGCGTAGATGTTGCCGACCCCGGACACCAGCGTCTGGTCCAGCAGCGCCCGCTTGACCACCGTGCGCTTGCGACGCAGCGCCCGGGTGAGCGCGTCCCGGTCCAGCGCAGGGTCGAGCAGGTCACGGGCGATGTGCGCGGCCGGTGCGGGCACCAGCGCCGCCGTCGACCCGGCCCCACCCGGACGACCGTCCACCGTCGGTTCCAGGTCGACCACAGCCAGGTGCCCGAAGGTCCGCTGGTCGACAAAGTCCAGTGTGCCGCCATCCTCGAGCAGCAACCGCACCCGCAGGTGGCGGTGGTCGCCGCCCTCACTCGGGTCGGAGCGCACCAGCAGCTGCCCACTCATCCCGAGGTGGGCCAGCAGCGCGTCATCCGACTCCGGATCGCCCAGCGGCAACCAGAGGAACTTCCCGCGGCGTACGGCGGCGGTGAAGCGTCGACCCGCCAGCCGCCCGGTCAGATCAGCGGCACCGCCCAGGTGCCGACGGATGCTCGCGGGTCGACGGACCTCGACCCCAGCGATCCGGCGGCCGACCACATGGCGTTCCAGACCGTCGCGGACGGTCTCGACCTCGGGCAGTTCGGGCACGGTCGGTCAGTCGGCGAGTGCGGCGTGCGCGGTGTCCGCCTCGGACCCGGCGTCAACGGCGTTCTGCGACGCGGCTTGCTCGGCGGACAGCGTGGTCCACGCGTGTTCGGCGGCCTGCTGCTCCGCGAGCTTCTTGGCCGATCCGGTGCCGGTGCCGCGCACCTGCCCGGCGATCACCACCTCAGCGGAGAACACCCGGGCGTGATCGGGGCCGTCGCTGGTCACCTGATAGGTGGGTGCCCCCAACGCGAGCTGGGCGGTGAGCTCCTGCAGGCTGGTCTTCCAATCGAGGCCGGCACCCAGATGGGAGGCAGCGGTCAGGGTCGGGCCGACCAGCCGGAGTACCAGCTCGCGGGAGGGCTCCAGGCCGTGCGACAGGTACACCGCGCCGAACAGGGCCTCCAGAGTGTCAGAGAGGATTGAGTCCTTCTCCCGACCGCCCGTGGCGATCTCACCCTTGCCGAGCAGGGTGTACGCGCCCAGATCGAGGGTCCGGGCGACGGCGGCCAGGGCACGCTGCGACACCGAGGCGGCGCGCATCTTCGCCAGTTCACCCTCGGACAGATCCGGGTACCGGCGGTAGAGCTCCTCGGTGACCACCAGTCCGAGGACGGTGTCACCGAGGAACTCCAGTCGCTCATTGGTGGGGATGCCACCCGCCTCGTGGGCGAACGAGCGATGGGTCAGTGACAGCACGAGCAGCTCGGGGTCCAGATGGATCCCGAGCTGCTCGGCAAGCTGTGCTGCGGTGGTGCTCATGCTGACCGGCGACCATCCGAGGACGGCCAACGACGGGGCAATCAGCCCGCGTGCTCGGACCGCATCGCGTCCGCGTACACCCGGCCCTTGTAGGTGCCGCACGTGGGGCAGGCCTGGTGGGGCCGCGTCACCGCGTTGCAGCGGGGGCAGGTGCTCGTCGTCGTGGCAGTGGTCTTCCACTGCGACCGACGCGCACGGGTGTTGCTGCGCGACATCTTGCGCTTCGGAACAGCCACGGCTAGCTCTCTTTCTGATCGTCAAGCGTGCTCTGCAGGCCGCCAAGCGCAGCCCACCGAGGGTCTAGGGTCTCATGCCCGTGTTCGGGATCATCAGCCAGGTGCGCTCCGCAGATGGAACACAGCCCCGGGCAGTCGTCCCGACACAACGGCTGGAACGGTAGCGCAACCACCACCGCATCCCGCAATGCGGGCTCGACGTCGATCAACTCGCCGTCCAGCTCGCGCAGGTCCTCGTCCTCCTCGTCCCCGGCCTCCGACGCAGCAGCGGCACGCTCGGGATAGACGTACAGCTCCTGGATGGCGACGTCGATGTCCTCGACAACCTCATCCAAGCAGCGCACGCACTCCCCGACCGCCCGGGCCTTGGCGGAACCTGAGACGAACACCCCCTCCATCACGGCCTCGAGCCGGAGATCCAGCTCGACATTCGTGCCGACGGGGACGCCGATGACCTCGGTCCCGAGATCCTCCGGAGCCTCGACCGTGCGCTGCACATGACGCATCGACCCAGGACGCCGACCGAGCTCGTGTGAATCGAGCACGAACGGCGAACGGGGATCGAGGTGAGTCGCGCGCTCCACGGTCCACGGTTCCTTAGCTGAGGGTTCTCGGTCCCGTCCACAGGTGGAATCACCGGCAGGACCAGCGACCAATCCTACGGCACCAGACCGCGGTTACCGAATCGACTCGGTCACACCCCGTCGTCGAGCCGCTGGGCGAGTTTGGCGCGTCCGGCCTGCACCTGGGCGAGCACCTTGCCGAGGTCGATCTCGAAGTCCGCCAACCGTCGATCGCAGTAGTCGTCGGCCTCGCGTCGCAGCTCCACCGCGCGCTCCTGCGCCGCGCGCACGATCTCGGCGGCCCGCTGCTCGGCCTGCTCGATCACGGCCTGCTCGCTGACCAGCTCCTCCGCACGACGACGAGCGGCGGCCTCGATCCGTTCGGCCTCCTCACGGGCAGCGGCGCGGGCAGCGTCGGCCTCGGTAAGCACCCGGGCGGCGTCGGCGATCTGGGTGGGCAGCGCATCACGAGCCTGGGCGATCAGGTCCAGCAACTCGGCCCGACTGACCAGCACCGAGGACGACATCGGCATCGGGCGGGCACCGGTCACCGCCTGCTCCAGGGCGTCGAGCACCCCATTCAGTCCGTCGGTCTGGTCACTCATCGGCTCTCTCCTGACGTCAGTGCGCTCCGGACCGCCTCGGCCACCCCGGCGGGCACCAGGTCCTCGATCCGACCGCCGTGCCGGGCCACGTCCTTGACCAGCGAGGAGGCGACATGGGCCAGCGCCGGGTCGCCGGGGACGAACACGGTCTCCACCCCGGACAGATGCCGGTTCATCAGTGCCATCGGCAGCTCCGCGTCGAAGTCCGCCCCACCGCGGATGCCCTTGACCACCAGATCGGCACCCAGCTCGCGCAGCGCGTCAGCCAGCAGCCCGGAGACGGCCTGCACCCGCACCCCGTCCAGCTCGGCGGTGGCGGAGCGGATCAGCTCGACCCGGGCCTGGACCGACAGCAAGGCCTGCTTGGCCGAGTTGTGCGCCACCAGGACGACGAGCTCGTCGGCCAGCGACCGGGCACGCCGGAACACGTCCAGGTGCCCGAGAGTGACCGGGTCGAAGGATCCGGGGCAGACGGCGATGGTCACCGGCTCAACCTACCTGGGCTCGTCCGCGGGCTCATCGGCAACTCGCTCGGCCAGGTGCACCACGGTCTCGCCGTAGGCCTTGGTCCCCAGATCGGCCAACCCCTCCGGCCAGGTCGGTGCGACCCCGCGCGAGGACCGTTCCACCACCACCACCGCCTCCGGGGCGAGCGCCGGGACCAGGTCGGTCAGTATCCGGTCGACGGTGGTCACCGAGACGTCGTAGGGCGGGTCGAGCAGTACCAGGTCCCAGGGTGCGGCCACCGGGCGGGTCACGAAGGTTTCGACCTTGTCCTTGACCACCTGTGCCCGGTCGCGCAGCCCGAGGTCGGCCACATTGCGGCGGCACACCTCGGCGGCGGTCCGACCCAGCTCCACCAGTACCACCTGCGCGGCACCACGACTGAGGGCTTCCAAGCCGAGCGCCCCGGAGCCGGCATAGCCGTCCAGCACCCGCGCGCCCTCGACCGCGTCCAGGTGCTCAAGCCGGGAGAACAGCGCCTCCCGCACCCGCTCGGATGTCGGACGGGTGCCCGCAGGTGGGACCGCCAGCACCCGGCCGCCCCACTCCCCCGCGACGATCCGGGTCACGACCGCTTCTCCAACGATTCCTGGGTATCCATCAAACGCTCCATCAGCGGCTTGGTCTGGGTACTCGCCCCCACGGTCCAGGCAATCAGGGAGAACACCAGCTGCACGGCCAGCACCGGCAGCAGCACCTTGCCCAGGGCCACGCTGATGATCACCGGGATCAGTCCGAGCACCGCGACATCCGGGCCGCGGGCCAGCACGGCCAGCACCCCACCGGGCAGCGCCCCGGCCGGGGTGGACACCAGCGGACCTTGCCAATTGGGTGCCGGGCGGAAAGCCCCGCGCAGCGCGGCACCGGCCCACACCGGCGTGGAGGCCACCCCCAGCGCGATCCAGCCGGGCAAGTCACCGTGCCACAACCCCACCGCACTGAACGCGACCAGCGACCACAGCAACATCGCCAGGGCGGGCACCAGCAGACGGGTGCGGCGGGTGGCCTGAGCGGACATCGGCAGCAACCGGTCCAGAATCGGGGCCATTTCCGCCCGCCGGGCACCCTCAGCGGTGGCCAGCATGCCGACATAGCCGCTGACCAGCACGGCCAGCCCGACCCCCAACGCCCCGGCCAACCGCGGAGTCACCACCACCAGCACCGGCACCAGCGCCGAGACCACCAGCTGCACCAGGTGTCGCGGGGAACGCAGCAACACGGTCAGATCGGCGACCACGATGGCGGATTTGGGACCCCGCACCAGCCGCATCCGTTGGGACCTGCGTCGCCGCTGCCGGGCCGAGGCCTCCGACAGCGCCTGACCCAGTTCGCGCGAATCCAGCGAGACGACCGCACCGGCAGCCTGGGAGGCCACCGATCCGCTCTCGCGCAGGTCTCGGCCACGGATCCGGCCCAGTCGCCGGTCCTGCCACCACCCCAGCGCCACCGTGGCCACCGCGAGCGCGGCCAGCGCCCACACCGGCAGATCCGGCAGCGCGGACAGCCGCCACCCGGTGAAGGCCGCGATCAGGGCCAGCACCGGGGCCGCCGCGATCACCAGATCACCGATCAACGCCACCGTCCGGCGCGGGAGTTGCACGGTCTGCGCCAGTCCGGCCAGCAACACCACCGCCGCGCACACCAGCACCGCCAGCACCCCGAGCCGCAGCACGTGGCCCAACCCGTGATCGGCGAGCAGTCCGCCGTCGAGCAAGGCCAGCAGCAGGCCACCGACCACACCGGCCAGCAGCGGGATGCGCAGCGAGGCGGGACGCAGCAGGCCACGACGGTCCACCGGCAGGTCGAGCCACCAGGCGGCCTCCGCACCCTCCGCACCGACCGGGCCGAGTCGTCCGGCCAAGGAGAGCACCGCACCGAGCAGGGCCACCGCGACCACGCCGACCACCGTGGGCAGGCTGATCCCCTCGCCGAGCGACTGATCGTCCTGCGGCGGCAACGAGGCACGCAGCTGCCCCGCGATGCCGAGGGCGACCCCCATGCCGATCGCCAGCATGATCGCCGCGTAGTAGGCGTCGTTCAGCACCGAGCCCAGGCTGGCCCCGGCCTTAGTGCGGGCGACCGCGGCGGTGAACCGGCGGATCGACCGCGGACCGGGGATCGCCCCGACACCGTCCCCGGGCCGCAGCACCGGGGCGTCGACGGTGGTCACAGCACCCCCGGGCGTAGTGCCTCGGCGGCGGCATCTGGGCTGAGCAGGCGGCACTCGTCGTCGGCGATCAGGACGGCGCGATCCGCGCAGGCGCGCAGCAGGTCAGGGTCATGGGTGGCCAGCAGCACCGCGCCCCCGGCTTGCTTCTCCGCGATCAGGCGGTCGGCCAGCCGGTCGCGCATCGCCACGTCCAGGCGCTGCTCCGGCTCATCGAGCACCAGCAGCGAACGTGGCCGCACCAGACCGGCGGCCAGCAGCAGTCGACGCCGTTGCCCGGAGGACAGCGCCACCGGCAGCGAGTCGGCGTGATCGGCCAGCCCGAACTCCGCCAACAGCTCGTGCACCACGTCATCGGCACCCGCCACCCCGTGCCCGCGGGCGGTCAGGTACAGGTGTTCGGCAACGGTGAGCGCCGGGAAGTAGGCGTCGTCGTCCAGGACGCTGGACACCCGGGTGCGGAAGCCGACCTCACGCTCATCCACATCGCGGCCCCACACCTGGAGCGTGCCCCCCGCGGGCTCCAGCAGGCCGAGGACCGCGCGCAGCACAGTGGATTTGCCCGACCCGTTGGCCCCCACCAGGGCGAGCACCCGTCCGGGCGGCAGGGCGAAGGACACGGGGGCGCACACCGGCTCCCCGCCGTACCCGACGCGCAGATCGACGGCACGGATGACAGGCGGCTTCGACACGGGGGCCAGCCTACGCACGCCGCCGGGCCGCCCCACACGCCCTACGTCCGGTCCAGGAACTCCTCGCGTTCCCCGTCCAGCAGCAGCTCGATGGCCGCCAGCAGCTGCGGGTGATCCACGAGCTCCGGGTCGTCGTGGATCACTGCCCGTGCCTCCGTGCGCGCCTCATCGATCACGTCGGCGTCCCGAGTGACCCGCAGCAGCCGCAGTGAGGTGGCCCCACCGGACTGTGCCGCGCCCAGCACATCGCCCTCGCGTCGCAGTTCCAGATCGACCGCCGCCAGCGCGAAACCGTCCCGGGTCTCGGCCAGCGACATCAACCGGGTCTCGGCCGGGCTGCCCGGGAACGCACTGGCGACCAGCAGACAGACGCCCGGTTTGCTGCCACGACCGATCCGCCCGCGGAGCTGATGCAGCTGAGACACCCCGAAGCGGTCTGCGTCCAGCACCACCATCACGGTGGCATCGGGGACATCCACCCCGACCTCGACCACGGTGGTGGACACCAGCACGGGCACGGTCCCGGCGGCGAAGTCCGCGAGCGCCCGCTCCTTCTCCTCCGGGGTCATCCGGCCGTGCAACACCCCGACCGGGACCCCGCCGAGCTCCGGGGAGGCGCTCAGCTCCTCGGCGACCTCCAGCACCGCGCGCAGTGGCCGCTTGGTCGGACCGTCGTCGGCGATCAGCTCGGCACCGTCGTCGTCCTTGGCATCGGGGTCGATCCGGGCACAGACGACATAGGCCCGTCCCCCGGCGGCGACCTCCTCACGCACCCGCTCCCAGGTGCGCTGCATCCACCGGTCGTTTCCGGCGGGCACCACATGGGTGACCACCTCGGCGCGGCCCGCGGGCATCTGGTCCAACACCGAGGTCTCCAGGTCACCGAAGACGGTCATCGCCACCGTGCGCGGGATCGGGGTGGCGGTCATCACCAGCAGGTGCGGAGTGCTGCGGGCCTTGGCGCGCAGGGTGTCACGCTGCTCGACACCGAACCGGTGCTGCTCGTCCACCACCACCAGTCCGAGGTCGGCGAACTGCACCTGCTCGGACAACAGCGCATGGGTGCCCACCACGATCCCGGCCGCACCGGAGGCAGCCTCAGCCAGCGCACGCCGCCGTGCCGCCGCCGACTGGGAACCGGTGAGCAGCACCACCCGGGTGGCGTCCTGCGCGCCGCCGAGCATCCCCGCCTCGGCCAACTCGCCGAGCAGAGCACGCAGAGTGCGCTCGTGTTGGGCGGCCAGCACCTCCGTGGGGGCGAGCAGCGCCGCCTGACCCCCGGCGTCGACGACCTGCAACATCGCCCGCAGTGCGACCACCGTCTTACCGGAGCCGACGTCCCCCTGGAGCAGCCGTTGCATCGGCCGTTCCCCCGCGATCTCGGTCGCCAACTCGGCCCCGACCCGGAGCTGGCCCTCGGTGAGGGTGAAGGGCAGCCGCGCGTCGAAGGCGTCCAGGATCCCGCCCGGACGGCGCGGACGGGCCACCGCGCCCTCCCGTGCCACCCGGGCTCGACGCCGGGCGAGCTCGGTCTGCAGGACGAAGGCTTCCTCGAATTTCAACCGGTCCTGCGCCCGGCGGATCTCCTGATCGTCCTCCGGTCGGTGCAGCTCGCGCAGTGCCCCCAACAGCTCGGGCATCCGACGACGGGTCAGGAGCTCGGTCGGCAGCGGATCGGGCACATCCGCCGGGGTGAGCACCGGGAAGAGCGCGCCGATGGCCTTCTGGATCTGCTCGGTCGGCACCGCGGCACTGGCCGGGTACAGCGGGATCGGCCGTCGCGCCTCCTCCCGCCCCTCGGCCTCATCGGCCACATCGATGCCGATCAGCCGGTAGGTGGGGTGCGCCAACTGGGGACGACCGTTCAGTTTGTCGGTGCCGACCTCCCCGGAGAACAGCCCCTCGACCCCCGGCTTCAACCGGCCCTCGTGATAGCGGAGCGCGCCCTTGTGCTTGGCGAAGAACACCAGGCCGAGCGTGCTGCGCCCGTCAGTGATCTCGACGTTCATCAGCGCACTGCCGGTGCGCGTGGTGCGGACGGTGGCCTGGGCGACCCGCGCCATCACCGTCACATGCTCCTTGGGGGTGAGCGAGGCCAGATCGGTCATCTCCCCGAGGTGCGCGTACCGGCGCGGGTAGTGCCGCAGCAGCTCACCGACCGTGTTCAGGCCGAGTTTGGCGAGTTTCTCCCCGGTGGCCTTGCCAAGCACCGCACCGATCGGTTGGTCGAGCAGCGGACCAGGACGGACCACCGCATCCTCAGGGGCCGGGCCGGAACCACCGGACTGTCCGCCCTGCGCTCGGCCGGTCATCCCTGCACCTGCCCCGTCAGCGCACGCAGGACAGCCAGCACCCGGTCGTCGTCATCGGCCTCAGCGACCAGCACTGTGTCCGGCGGCAGCACCGCAGCGCAGTCACGCGCCCAGGCTCCCGGCAGCACCGGGAGCGGGTCCCGATCGACGGTCGCCGCGGCGACGGGGGCATGCGGACCTCCACGGCGAGCGTCGTGGACCGCCCGCCCCAGCGCGTGACCCCATGCCGACGCGGAGGGATCATCCGAAACGACCACCACCACGGCTCCGGCCCGGGTCAGTTCCTGCGCCCGCTCCGGCGACCCGGTCACGGCCACCGCCGCGCACTCCGCCGCATCGAGCGCATGCACCGTCGCCGCCAGGGGCGTGCCGCCTGCCGCCGAGCGCAGCACCCGGAGGGCGGCGGCAGGGTCGGGGGTGTGCACATGGGTCTGGCGCACCCGCCCGATCCGGCTGCCGGTCTGTCCCGGGCCGGCGGGCTCAGTCACCACCGCCACCGAGTCGCCGACCGCAGCCAGCGCCGCCCGGAGCACGTCATCGTCCCCGGCGGGCAGGACGGCCATCACCTCGAATCCGGACAGCCCGGCGGCGGGCAGCGCCGTGGGGGCGGACTCGGGCAGCCACGACAGGTCGGACGGAGCGTCATCGAGGGTCCAGGCACCGAGCACCACCAGCAGGGCGCACGCCCCGGCGTCCAGCACCCGCGCGTCGCGCAGCACCGGGTGCCGGGCGCTGATCGCGTCCAGAGCGTCGCGACCGGCGGCCAGCGCGGCATCCAACGCGACACGGTCCGGGTCATCCGTCGCGGGGTCCCATGCCTGTTGGGCGGCGCGGGCGAACTCGTCGGCCAGGTCGAGCACCGTCCCGGCCTCCGGCTGCATCACCGCCGAGCGCGCCGAGGTTGCCGCACCGGTCAGCGCCGCCGCCATCCCGTGTTCGGCACCGCGGGCCAGCCCGGCCCACCAGTGGCTGAGGATCATCCCGGAGTTACCCCGGGCGGACAGCAGTGCCCCGCGGGCGGCAGCCGCGAGCACCGTCGGGCCGTCGGCCTGCGGGTCCAGCGCGCCGACCTCATCGAGCGCACCGCGCAACGTGAGCAGGCAGTTGGTCCCGGTGTCCTGATCGGCGACCGGGAAGACGTTCACCGCGTCGATCCGGGGCCCGGCATGCGCCAGACCCTCCACCGCCCGTACCAGCCACCGGCTCAGCACCGGCCCGTCCCACAGTCGCGCAGCCACGTTCCTCGACAGTTCCTCTCGCCTCACGTCCCGGGGACTACTGTGCCGTACCGGGTGGGTTTGGGTCCGAGCCGACTCGTGAGCTAATCTGTCCCGGTTGCCCGACCGCGATGTCTCGCGTTTTGGCACAGGTGGCAGCTCCGCCCCGGCCCTGAGCCAGCGGTGCGGGCCGCCCCATCCGACCAAGCATGAGTCGCCCCGCGTGGGCGGACGCATCATTCGATTCAGGAGAAGACCGTGGCTGCCAACTGCGAAGTCTGCGCCAAGGGCCCGTCCTTCGGGCACAGCATCTCGCACTCGCACGTGCGCACGAAGCGGCGCTGGAACCCGAACATCCAGCGCGTGCGCGTGGTGGTGGCGGGTACCCCCAAGCGGATGAACGTCTGCACCTCCTGCCTCAAGGCCGGCAAGGTGCAGCGCGCCATCTGACCCCAGTTCCCCGCGAAGGCCCGCCCGGATTCGTTCCGGTGCGGGCCTTCGTGCTGTCCGAGGGCTGTGGCACGCTGGTCGGTATGTCGCAGCAGCGCGCCGAACACCTGATCCGCCCCGCCGTGGTCGCGGATGCCGAGGGCATCGCCGGGGTCCACATCCGGTCCTGGCAGAGCGCGTACCGGGGCATGCTCCCCGACTCCTACCTGGACGGCCTCGACCTGGCCGAACGCGGTCGATGGTGGCGCAATCTGCTGGAACACCCCGACTGGGCCACCACCTGGGTCGCCGTGCAGGAGGACGCCATTGTCGGCTTCCTCTCGCTGGGTCCGTCCCGGGACGAGGACGCCGACACCCGCACGCTGGAGATCTACACGGTCTATCTGGAGCCGGCCCTGTTCGGCAGCGGCATCGCCCGCGACCTCATGCGGACCGCCCTGGCCGAAGTCCCGGCCCGCTCTACCGTCACCCTGTGGACCGCGGCGGAGAACGAGCGCGGCCGTCACTTCTACCGGCGGCACGGTTTCAGCCCGGACGGCACCGAGCGGATCGAGCAGATCGGCGGCACCGATCTGTCCGAGGTGCGCTACCGCCGGGGCTGAGCCGTCCGATTCCGCGCGGTGATCAGCCGCCGAAGTGATCCCAGCCCAGACCTCCGACCGCAGGCGCTCGCCCGGCCACCAGGACGGTGGGCTCCCCAGCACGCACATGCCCGATCACCCGGAATCCCGCGGGCACCTGCCCGGGGAAGGTCGCAAGCAGTCCGTGATCCTCTCCCCCGGTCAGCACCCAGGCCACCGGGTCCGCACCCACCGAGTCCGCGGCGGACCGTACCGCCTCGAGGTCCTCCGCCAGCGCCTCCTCCGGACGGTCCAGATCCAGCACCACGCCGGAGGCCCGGGCGATCCGGCCCGCGTCACGCAGCAGACCATCGGACACGTCCAACATCGCCGTCGCCCCCGCCTGCGCGGCAAGCGGCCCCGCGGCGAGCGGCGGACGCGGGGCGCGGTACCGGTCGACCAGCTCGTCGTCCTCGGCCCGGGCCTCACCCGCGGACAGCAGCGCCAGCCCCGCGGCGGAGCGTCCCACCGTCCCGGCCAACGCCACCACATCCCCCGGCTGCGCACCCGAACGGAGCACCGGCGGACGTCCGTCCAGGTCCCCGTGCACCGTGACCGCCACGACCACCGCGTCACCACCCGACAGGTCTCCGCCGACCACCCCAGCCCCGACCGGACCAGCGACCTCCGCCAGCCCCTGCGCCAGACCCTCCACCCAGGACACCGGCAACGTCCCGGGGATCACCAATGACACCACCAGCGCGGTGGGCCGGGCACCCATCGCCGCGACATCCGCCAGGTTCTGCGCCGCAGCGCGCCGTCCCACCGCACGCCCGTCCGACCAGTCCGAGCGGAAGTGCCGGCCCTCGACCAGGACATCGGTGGACACCACGAACCGTCCGTCCGGCGTCGCAACCACTGCGGCGTCGTCACCGGGCCCGATCAGGGTGTGGTCGCCGGTGGGCAGCAGCGGCAAGATCCGGGCCAGCAGGCGTTCCTCGCCGAGCTCGGCGACGGTGATCCCGGTGGGAACGGGCGCGGGTGTGGCGTCATTCACGCCGGTCACGGTAGCCGAGCGCTGCCGGTTAGCCTGGCCCGATGAGCCTGCGTCGCACCGTCGCCTTCGGGGGCGTTGTCCTGATCCTGTCCGGCTGCGCCCAGACGGTCGGGGTGCCCGCCGCCGAGTACGCGCAGGACCCGGAGTGCGCGCGGGTGATCCTGGCACTGCCCGATTCGCTCGGCGACGGACTGGACCGGCTCGACACCACGAGTCAGGCCACCGCCGCCTGGGGCACACCGGACCAGGCAGTAGTGCTGCGCTGCGGGGTCGAACCCCCCGGTCCGACCACCGAACAGTGCGTCACGATGGAGACCGCCTCCGGCGCGACCGTGGACTGGCTGGTGCGCGCGGAGTCACTGCCCGCCGACGGCACCTCGCCGAGCCCGACGGCGACACTGGACCCGGCGTCGGACCCCGGCGGGTCGGACTGGACGTTCCTGAGCTACGGGCGCGATCCGGCCATCGAGGTGCAGGTGCCGGCCGCTGTGGTCGGTGACCGGTCGACGACCTTCCTGGACGCTCTGGTTCCGGCCGTGTCCCAGGTGCCCGCGGACCGGTCCTGCGTCTGAGCCCGCCCTGCGCGTGGCCGCTGGTTCAGCGCAGCCCGGTCGGACGCTCCAACGCCAGCTGCAACAGCTCGTCGAGCAGGTCGGGGTAGCTCAGCCCGGACTCCTGCCACATCCGCGGGTACATCGAGTACGGGGTGAACCCGGGCATGGTGTTGATCTCATTGACGATGACCTCACCGTCCTCGGTGACAAAGACATCCACCCGGGCCAGGCCCTCACAGTCGATGGCCTCGAAGGTCCGCACCGCGACGTCCTGCACCCGGGCGATCACCTCCGCGGGCAGATCAGCCGGGCAGCGCAGCGACACCGCCGCCTCATCCAGGTACTTCGCCTCGAAGTCGTAGAAGGTGTGCTCGGCGTCGGTCACCACGATCTCGCCGGGCAGCGACGCGCGCCCCCGGGCGCCACCGCGACCACCCAGCACCGCGCATTCGATCTCCCGGCCGACGATCCCGGCTTCGATGACCACCTTGGGGTCGTGTCGCTGCGCCTCGGTGATGGCCGCGGGCAACTCGGTCAGGTCAGTGATCCGGGTGATCCCCAGGCTGGAACCGGCGCGGGCGGGCTTGACGAACAACGGCATACCAAGGGCCTGTACCCGGGCCCGGATGCCGCCGTGGTCGGTGTCCCAGTCGTCACCGCGCAGGGTGGCGAAGGGGCCGACCGGCAGCCCGGCAGCAGCCAGTGCCACCTTCATGAAGTGCTTGTCCATGCCCACCGCGGAGGCCAGCACACCAGCGCCGACGTAGCGCACATCGGCGAGTTCCAGCATGCCCTGCAGAGTGCCGTCCTCCCCGTAGGGGCCGTGCAGCAGCGGCAGCACCACGTCGACCGGGCCCAGGTCGGCGGCGGGCAGACCGGGCTCGATCACCCGGACCTCACGGGCCCCCGCCTCCTGGGGCAGCAGCACCCGCTCCGGCGCCTCGGCCACCTCGGGCAGGTGACCGTCGGTGATCGCCCACTGGTCGGGGTCGTCGGCCACCCGGACCCAGCGGCCCTGCGGGGTGATCCCGATCGGCAGCACGTCATAGCGCTCCCGGTCGATGGCCCGCAGGACCCCGCCCGCGGTGGCGCAGCTGATGGCGTGTTCACCGGAGCGCCCTCCGAAGAGCACGAGGACGCGGGGACGGGGTGCGGATGAAGTGGACATCGGCCCCGAGCCTACCGATCCGTGGACCGTGCTCCCCGCAGCGCGGTCGGCGGGTTTAGTGTGCGATCCGTGCCGCAGAACCATGATCTGGACCAGCTCTCCCCCGCGACGGTGGCCGTGTCCGCCGGTCGCCCGACCCGGGTGCAGGGGGCGCCGGTGAATCCGCCGGTGGTGTTCTCCTCCACCTATGTGTCCCAGGGGGTGCCCGGTGCTCCGCCAGAGCTGCTGTACGCCCGCGGCGGGACCGAGACCTGGGTGCCCTTCGAGGACACCCTGGCCCGGCTGGAGGGTGCGACACAGCCCGGACTGGTCTACGGCTCCGGGCTCGCAGCCATCGCGGCGGCGCTGTCCCTGATCCCACACGGTGGCCGGGTGGTGGTGCCCCGGCACGCGTACCAGGCGTTGCACGGGTACCTGGCCGATCTGAGCGAACGTTCTCGGGTCGAGGTGGTGATCGTCGACATCGCCGAGACCGACCAGGTGGTCGCGGCCATCACCCCGGGCACCTCGATGGTGTGGATCGAGTCGCCGACCAATCCGATGTTGGAGGTCGCTGACGTGCCCGCGTTGGTCGCCGCCGCTCGGCAGGTGGGGGCACTGACGGTGGTGGACAACACCTTCGCCACCCCGCTGGTGCAGCGCCCGCTCGCCCTGGGCGTCGACGTGGTGGTGCACTCGGTGACCAAGTACCTGGCCGGGCACTCCGACGTCGTGCTGGGTGCCGCTCTCACCGACGATGCCGAGCTCTACGACCGGCTTCTCACCTACCGCACCCTGCACGGGGCCATCGCGGGTCCGGCGGAGGTGTTCCTGGCCCTGCGCGGCGTGCGCACCCTGGCCTTGCGGATGGAACGGGCGCAGTCCAACGCACTGGAGCTGGCCCGTCGACTGTCCGCGCACCCGGAGGTGGTCGAGGTGCGTCACCCCGGGCTGCCCGACGATCCGGGGCACGCCCGGGCCACCGCCCAGATGACCGGCTACGGCGCAGTGATCGGTCTTCGCCCCACCGGCGGAGCAGACGGGGCGGATGCGGTCGTGGCGGCGCTCGGGCTGTGGGTGCCTGCCACCAGCCTGGGCGGTGTGGAGTCGACCATCGAGCGCCGTCGCCGGCTGCCGTCGGAGTCGGTGACCGTGCCGGAGGATCTGCTGCGGCTCAGTGTCGGCATCGAGGACGTCGAGGACCTCTGGCGCGACCTGGATCAGGCACTGAGCGGACGGTGACCGTCCCCGGGCTGGCGGTGACGGTCAGAGCCCTTCGGCCTTGCGCGGCCGTTCCAACAGCAGCGGTGCCAGCGCGTCCACCGGCAGCTCCTCGTCCAGCACCCGCACCACCGCCGCGGTGATCGGCATCTCCACCCCAGCGCGCTCGGCCAGATCCAGCACCGAGCGGGAGGTCTTGACGCCCTCTGCGGTGCCCCCCGTGGCCACGATGGCCTCGTCCAGGCTCAGACCCTGACCGATGTGCACGCCCAGCCGGTGGTTACGCGACTGCGGTGAGGCGCAGGTGGCCATCAGGTCGCCCATCCCCGCCAACCCGCCGAAGGTCTCCGCCCGGGCACCGAGCGCCAGTCCCAGACGGGTGATCTCGACCAGGCCGCGGGTGATCACGGTGGCCATCGTGTTGTAGCCGAAGCCCCGGCCCTGAGAAATGCCGACCGCCAGCGCAATGACGTTCTTGACCGCCCCGCACAGCTCGACACCCACCACGTCATCGTTGGTGTACGGCCGGAAGTACGGGTTGGCGCAGGCCTGGGCGACCAGCTCCGCGGTGGACGGATCGCTGGCAGCCACCACAGTGGCGGTGGGCTGCCGGACGGCGATCTCGTCGGCGAGGTTCGGGCCGGAGAGCACCGCCACCCGCCGCTCGGGCAGATCCAGCGCCTCGGCCAGCAGCTGGCTCATCCGCCGGTGGGTGGTCAGCTCGACCCCCTTCATCAGGGAGACCGCCACGGTCTGCTCCCCCAGGGTGCCGCTCAACGGGGCCAGGGCCGCACGGGCGGACTGGGCCGGAACAGCCACCGCCACCACCTGTGCGTCCTGCGCTGCGCGGAGCAGATCAGCCTCGCCGGTGACCCCTTCCGGCAGCTCGACACCGGGCAGGTAGCGCTCATTGCGCCGCTCCTGTGTGATCTGGGCGCAGACCGCGGCGTCCCGGCCCCAGACCCTGACCTCACAGCCCGCATCGGCCAGCACCGCGGCAAAGGTGGTCCCCCACGCCCCGGCGCCCAACACCGTCGCCCGGGTCATGCCTTGCTCTTCCGCATGTCGAAGGCCTCGGTCGGGGGCTCCTCACCGCGGATCTCGGCCAGCTGTGCGGTGATCGCGGCCATGATGCGGGCGGTGGCCTCCCGCAGGACTGCCGCGTCCCGGGGTCGGTCGTACAGGTCGGACAGGTCCACCGCAGGCCCGGCCACCACAGTCACCCTCTTGGGCGGGATCGGCTTGAACACCTTCCCGTAGCGCGCGAGCAGATCCTGCGCACCCCACTGGGCGATCGGCACCACCGGCACCCGGGTGTCCAATGCGAGGCGTGCGACACCGGTCTTCGCCAGCATCGGCCACAGGTCCGGATCACGGGTGAGCGTGCCCTCCGGGAAGACCGCGACACACTCCCCGTCAGCCAGCGCCACCTCGGCCGCCTCCAACGACCGTCCGGCCTCCGAGGTGCCACGGAACACCGGGATCTGCCCGGTCACCCGCAGCACCCAGCCCAGCACCGGGACGGAGAACAGCGAGGACTTGGCCATGATCTTCGGCGCGACCCCACTGTCGTACAGGTAGTGCGCGAAGGTCACCGGGTCCAGGTTGGTGATGTGGTTCCCCGCGGCGATGAATCCGCTGTCCGTCGGCAGGTGCTCCTGACCTCGCCAGTCACGACGCTGGATCGCGTAGAGCAGCGGCCGCAGCAGACGGGCGACGTTGCGATAGGCACGGTTCGATCGGGCAGGATGCACGGGAAGCGATGCTACCCGGGCGGTGTTCAGTCCCGGTCGAACTCCGCACCCAACGCGGTCAGCTTGTCCATGAACCGCTCGTAGCCCCGGTCGATCAGGCTGATCCCGCGCACCCGGGAGGTGCCCTTGGCGGTCAGGGCCGCGATCAGATGGCTGAATCCACCGCGCAGATCCGGCACCTCGATGTCGGCAGCGGACAGCGGCGTCGGGCCGGAGATCACCGCGGAGTGGTAGAAGTTCCGCTGCCCGAACCGGCAGGGACGCCCGCCCAGACACTCCTTGTAGACCTGGATGGTGGCACCCATCCCCCGCAGCGCATCGGTGAAGCCGAACCGGTTCTCGTACACGGTCTCGTGCACGATGGACAGCCCCTTGGCCTGGGTCAGCGCCACCACCAGCGGCTGCTGCCAGTCGGTCATGAACCCAGGGTGCACGTCGGTCTCCAGCACGATGGACCGCAGGTCGCCGCCGGGGTGGAAGAACCGGATGCCGTCATCGTCGATGGTGAACTCGCCGCCGACCTTGCGGAAGGTGTTGAGGAAGGTGGTCATCTCCGGCTGGGTCGCCCCGCGCACGTAGATGTCGCCGCCGGTGGCCAGCGCCGCGGACGCCCAGGAGGCCGCCTCAATCCGGTCGGCCAGGGCGGTGTGCTGGAATCCGGTCAGCCGGTCCACACCCTCGATCCGGATCACCCGGTCGGTGTCGACCGAGATGATCGCGCCCATCTTCTGCAGGACGTTGATCAGGTCCATGATCTCGGGCTCGATGGCCGCGTTGGACAGTTCGGTGATGCCCTCGGCCCGGACCGCGGTCAGCAGCAGCTGCTCGGTCGCCCCGACACTGGGGTACGGCAACGCGATCTTGGTGCCCTGGAGCCGACGCGGTGCCCGGATGTGGATGCCGCTGTCCCGCTTGTCCACCACCGCGCCGAACTGCCGCAGGATGTCCAGGTGGTAGTTGATCGGCCGGTCGCCGATCCGGCAGCCGCCCAGGTCGGGGATGAAGGCCTCACCGAGCCGGTGCAGCAGCGGGCCGCAGAACAGGATCGGGATCCGGCTGGACCCGGCATGGGCGTCGATATCCGCCACATGCGCCGACTCAACCGCCGACGGGTCGAGCTTGAGCACACCGGCCTCGGCGTCGGCCTCGACCCGGACACCGTGCAGCTCCAGCAGCCCGGTCACCACGCCGACGTCGCGGATCTGCGGCACATTGCGCAGCTCGGAGGGCGTCTCGCCCAGCAGGGCCGCCACCATCGCCTTCGAGACGAAGTTCTTCGCCCCCCGCACAGTGATCTCCCCACTCAAGGGAGTCCCACCGTTCACGTACAGCAGATCACTCATGCCGCACATCATCCCCCACCGTGCCCGCACAGCCCGCGCACCACGCTGCGACCGTCCCGCGTCGAGATGACAGAAACCGACGCCGAACAGAGCGTTCAGCGTCGGTTTCCGTAGTCTCGACGGGCCCAGAGTGAGCTCGGGAAGGGCTCAGGCAGAGCCCGGGCAGGTTCGGAGGGCTCAGGCGAGGCCGGGGTGAGTTCGGGGGCTCAGGCGGGGCGGCGGCCCAGGGTGAGCTCGATGGGACGTGCCGGGCGAACAGGGGCGGGCGGGAGGTGCTTGGCCGGGAGCGTCTTCGGTCGCCAGGCGGCACGGGTCTGCTCGAAGGCGGTGATCTCCTCCTCGTGCTGGAGGGTCAGACCGATGTCGTCCAGTCCCTCCATCAGCCGCCAGCGGGTGTAGTCGTCGACGTGGAACGGCACCACGACGTCCTCGCAGGTCGCCGTGCGGGTCGCCAGGTCCACGGTGATCTCGGCACCGGGGTGAGTCTCCAGCACCTTCCAGATCAGCTCGATGTCCTCCTGCGCGACCTGGGCGGCCAACAGACCCTGCTTGCCGGAGTTACCGCGGAAGATGTCCGCGAATCGGGCCGACAGCACGGCCTTGAAGCCGTAGTCCTTGAGCGCCCACACCGCGTGCTCCCGCGAGGACCCGGTGCCGAAGTCCGGACCGGCCACCAGCACCGACCCCGAACGGTAGGCGTCCTGGTTGAGCACGAACTCCGGGTCATTGCGCCAGGCCGAGAACAGTGCGTCCTCGAACCCGGTGCGGGTGACCCGCTTGAGGTACACCGCCGGGATGATCTGGTCGGTGTCGACATTGCTGCGCCGCAGCGGGACCCCGACGCCGGTGTGCTGAGTGAACTTCTCCATCGTCAGTTCTCGATTCGATTCGTCGGGATCAGGCGGGCTGCAGGTCGGTGAGCGGGGATCCGTCCGGCACCTCGACGCCCTCACCGAGGTCGGCGACCGACGACAGCGTGCCGCGGATGGCGGTGGCGGCGGCGACCAGCGGGGACACCAGGTGAGTCCGTCCGCCCTTGCCCTGCCGACCCTCGAAGTTGCGGTTGGAGGTGGAGGCCGAGCGCTCCCCCGGTGCCAGCTGATCCGGGTTCATGCCCAGGCACATCGAGCAACCGGCGTTGCGCCACTCGGCCCCGAAGTCCAGGAAGATCCGGTCCAGGCCCTCCTCCTCCGCCTGGAGCCGCACCCGCGCCGAGGACGGCACGACCAGGACGCGCACCGAGTCAGCCTTCTTGGCACCCCGCATCAGCTTGGCGGCGGCCCGCAGATCCTCGATCCGACCGTTGGTGCAGGACCCGATGAACACGGTGTCCACCGCGATCTCCCGCAGCGGCTGACCCGGCGTCAGTCCCATGTACTCGATGGCCCGCTCGGCGGCGACCCGCTCGTTCGCGTCGGCGATCTGCTCCGGCACCGGCACGTTGCCGGACAGCGGCAGCCCCTGGCCCGGGTTGGTGCCCCAGGTGACGAAGGGCTCCAGCTCGGCGGCCTCGATGATCACCTCGGTGTCGAAGGTGGCGTCGTCGTCGCTGCGCAGCGTCGACCAGTACTCCACCGCGGCGTCCCAGTCCGCGCCTTCCGGGGCGTGCGGGCGGCCCTTGAGGTAGTCGAAGGTGGTCTGGTCCGGCGCGATCATCCCCGCACGGGCTCCGGCCTCGATCGACATGTTGCAGATCGTCATCCGGCCCTCCATCGACAGGGAGCGGATGGCCTCGCCGCGGTACTCGAGCACGTAGCCCTGCCCGCCTCCGGTACCGATCTTGGCGATCACGGCCAGGATGATGTCCTTGGCAGTAGCACCCAGCGGCAGCTGCCCGTTGACCGTGATCGCCATGGTCTTGAACGGGGCCAGCGGCAGGGTCTGGGTGGCGAGCACGTGCTCGACCTCGCTGGTGCCGATCCCGAAGGCCAGCGCACCGAAGGCCCCGTGGGTGGAGGTGTGCGAGTCACCGCAGACCACGGTCAGCCCCGGCATGGTCAGCCCCAGCTGCGGACCGACCTGGTGCACGATCCCCTGGTCCGCATCACCCAGCGAGTGCAGCCGGATGCCGAACTCCTTCGCGTTGTTGCGCAGAGTGTCGATCTGGGTGCGACTGGTCTCGTCCGCGATGGGCAGGTCGATATCCAGCGTCGGGGTGTTGTGGTCCTCGGTGGCCAGGGTCAGATCCGGGCGGCGTACCGGACGTCCGGCTAGCCGCAGACCCTCGAATGCCTGCGGGCTGGTGACCTCATGCACCAGGTGCAGGTCGATGTAGAGCAGGTCTGGGGCGCCGTCCGTGCCTCGTCGCACGATGTGGGCGTCCCACACCTTCTCCGCCAGGGTGCCGGCCATGTCTGATCCTCTCGCGTGGGGGCTCGCTGAGATGCTGATGTCGGTATCGCACTTGCGTCTCAGCGAATGAGACGCCAATATCGACCTATGGACAACTCTAGCGGAGTCGGCGTTCTGGACAAGGCCGCGGCCGTCCTCAACGCTCTGGAGGCGGGCCCCGCCACCCTCGCGCAGCTGGTCAACGCCACCCACCTGGCCCGGCCGACTGCCCACCGGTTGGCCGTGGCGCTGGAACATCACCGGTTGGTCGGCCGCGACATGCAGGGCAGATTCGTGCTCGGGCCCCGGCTGAGCGAACTGTCCAGCGCCGCGGGCGAGGACCGCCTGCTGGCCGCCGCGGGCCCGGTGCTGACCGCCCTGCGCGACCACACCGGCGAGAGCGCCCAGCTGTACCGTCGACAGGGCGATCAGCGGATCTGCGTGGCCGCGGCCGAGCGCCCGATCGGTTTGCGCGATTCGATCCCGGTCGGCGCCACGTTGACGATGACCGCCGGATCCGCCGCACAGATCCTGCTCGCCTGGGAGGAGCCGGACCGGCTGCACCGCGGGCTCCAAGGCTCCAAATTCACCGCCACCATCCTGTCCGGGGTGCGACGCCGCGGCTGGGCACAGTCGGTGTCCGAACGTGAGGTCGGCGTGGCCTCGGTCTCCGCCCCCGTGCGCGGACAGTCCGGGCGCGTCGTGGCTGCCGTGTCGATCTCCGGACCGGTGGAGCGACTGTCCCGTCAGCCCGGTCGACTGCACGCCGCCGCGGTGGTGTCGGCGGCGAACCGGCTGACCGAGGTCCTACGGCGCACTGCGGACTGAGCCGACCCGAGTCGATCCGAGGCCGGGCTGCCCTGCGGGGCAGTCCGGCCTCGTGCGGTCCGGCCTCGCGCGGTCCGACCTCGTGCGCTCCATGCTCGCGCGGTCCAGGCACATGCCGCCCGAGCACGCACGGTCCAGGCTTGCGTGCCCCAGGTTCGCGTGGCCGAGGCCCCGGGACAGGACCGCTAAGTCACACCCGGATCGTCGAACCTCGACTGCGGCATTCCCCAAGCACACACCAGAAAGGCCCGACCACATTCCTGTGATCGGGCCTTTCCTCTGTACCCCCAAGGGGATTTGAACCCCTGTTACCGCCGTGAGAGGGCGGCGTCCTAGGCCGCTAGACGATGGGGGCCTAAGTGATCAGTCCCTTGCGGGCTTGACCGGGAACTACTCTACAGCATCCTGCTCGCCCTGTGAAATCCGCCCGGATCGGACATCTCTCTCAGGTCGTGCGCTGGGGTACCAGGACTCGAACCTAGACTAAGTGAACCAGAATCACTCGTGCTGCCAATTACACCATACCCCAATGGTCGGGCATTTCCCCTGGTTCGGCCGCTTTCCATCGCGGCGACCAGCGCCACGAGGGAGAGGAGGACCGGCGCGCAGTGGACGCCGTACCGACCGGGAACATTACCGGACCACTGGCCCTCAGACCAAACCGGCTCCGATGTGCCGCCGATCACCCCCGGCC
Source organism: Cellulomonas sp. NPDC089187 (assembly GCF_040685135.1). NCBI lineage: Bacteria > Bacillati > Actinomycetota > Actinomycetes > Micrococcales > Cellulomonadaceae > Cellulomonas > Cellulomonas sp. NPDC089187. The sequence goes on from NZ_JBFBHI010000001.1 coordinate 822,744, forward strand.
GAGGGCCGCACCGACCACGGAACCGCCCCCACCGGCCGTGACACCGTGGGCCAGTGAGGGCAGGTGTCCGTCAGAGCGTGGCGCGCAGGGCAGCGATCCGAGCCAGCGACGACTCCTTGCCCAGCAGCTCCAGCGACTCGAACAGCGGCGGCGACACCCGGCGACCAGAGACCGCCACCCGCAACGGGGTGAAGGCGAACCGGGGCTTGATGCCCAGCCCGTCCACCAGGGCGCTCTGCAGCGCCTCTTCCACCGTCGCGGTGCCGAAGTCGGTGAGGGGCTCCAGCGCGGCGACGGCGGCATCCAGCACCTGCGCGGGCTCACCCTTGAGCGCAGCCCTCGCGTCGTCCTCGATCACCAGGTCGGCGTCGGACACGAACAGGAAGCCCAGCATGTCCGGTGCCTCGCCGAGCAGCTTGATCCGGGTCTGGATCAGCGGGGCCGCGGCGTCCAGGAGCTGACGGTGCGCGGGCTCCAGGTCGGCATAGGAGTCCGCCGCGACCAGTCCGGCGCGGTGCAGGTAGGGCACCAGGCGGTCGCGGAAGTCCTCGGCGTCGAGCATTCGGATGTGGTCGGCGTTGATCGCCTCGGCCTTCTTCAGGTCGAAGCGCGCCGGGTTCGGGTTCACGTCGTGGATGTCGAAGGCCTCGACCAGCTCCGGGACGGTGAAGATGTCCCGGTCCGGGCCGATGGACCAGCCGAGCAGCGACAGGTAGTTGAGCAGGCCCTCCGGGGTGAAACCGCGCTCCCGGTGCAGGAACAGGTTCGACTCCGGGTCGCGCTTGGACAGCTTCTTGTTGCCCTCCCCCATCACGTAGGGCAGGTGACCAAACTGGGGCATCACACTGGCCACGCCGAGTTCCAGCAGCGCCCGGTAGAGCACGACCTGACGCGGGGTGCTGGACAGCAGATCCTCGCCGCGCAGCACGTGCGTGATGTTCATCAGCGCGTCGTCGATGGGGTTGACCAGGGTGTACAGCGGGTGGCCGTTCGCCCGGACGATGACGTAGTCCGGTACCGCCCCGGCCTTGAAGGTGACCTCGCCGCGGACCAGGTCGGTGAAGGTGATGTCCTCCTCCGGCATCCGCAGGCGGAGCACCGGCTCGCGGCCCTCCGCGCGGTAGGCGGCCTTCTGCTCCTCGGTCAGGTGCCGGTCGTACCCGTCGTAGCCCAGCTTGGGGTCGCGCCCCGCCGCGCGGTGCCGGGCCTCAACCTCCTCCGGGGTAGTGAAGGACTCGTAGGCGTAGCCGCCCTCCAGCAGACGCCGGGCGACGTCACGGTAGAGATCCATCCGCTGCGACTGGCGGTAGGGCTCATGCGGACCGCCGACCTCGACGCCCTCGTCCCAGTCCAGGCCGAGCCACCGCAGTGCGTCCAGCAGTTGCTGGTAGCTCTCTTCAGAGTCGCGTGCCGGGTCGGTGTCCTCGATCCGGAACACGAACGTCCCGCCGACGTGCCGGGCGTAGGCCCAGTTGAACAGGGCGGTCCGGATCAGCCCGACATGCGGGGTTCCGGTCGGGGACGGGCAGAAGCGAACGCGGATGTCGGAGGTCACGCCCGCCAGCCTAGCGAGCCCGCGGAGCCCGACCTGTCGTCTCCGTGCGGGGTGGACCGTCCTGTGCATCGGGTGCCCAGATGTCACCGGGCACATCCGCGGGCAGCAGGGGGTTGCCGTGCCCGATGAATCGCTCGTCGCCACCGGCCGCCCGACTGCGTCGGTAGTCCGCGAGCGTGCCCAGCGCCCACCGGGACAGCAGCAGGATCGCGACGAGGTTCACCGTCGCCATCAGGGCCATCGCGATGTCGGCGATGGCCCACACCGTGTTCAGCGCCGCCAGCGAGCCGAGGGCGACAGCGATCAGCACCCCGGCGCGCACCAGCGTCAGCCCCCGCCCGCGCACCCGAAGGAACACCAGGTTGACCTCGGCGTAGGCGTAGTTGCCCAGCACCGAGCTGAAGGCGAACACGAAGACGATCACCGTCATCAGCGCGCTGGTCCACCCGCCCAGCTCGTGCACCACGGCGTCGGTGGTCAGGACTGCACCAGCGCTCTGCTCCGTGCGACCGGGGACGAACACCTCCGGACCGGCGGACAGCACGATGAACGCGGTGGCGGTGCAGACCAGCATGGTGTCCACGAACACACCGAGGGACTGCACCAGCCCCTGCTTGACCGGGTGGGTCACGGTGGCGGTGGCGGCCGTGTTCGGTGCCGACCCCATGCCCGCCTCATTGGAGAACAGTCCGCGCCGCGCACCGTTCAGCACCGCGGCGAGAATGCCACCCGCCGTCCCGGCCAGGGCGGTGTCCAGACCGAAGGCCCCGCGCACGATCTGCCCCAGCACATCGGGGATGGAGGTGACATTCAGCAGGACGATCACCGCGGCCAGCAGCAGGTAGGCACCGGCCATCAGTGGCAGCATCACCTCGGCGACGCGCGCGACTCGGCGCAGGCCGCCGAAGAGCACCGGGGCGGCGAGCAGGACCAACAGCACCGCCGTCCAGCCGACCGGAACCCCGTGGGCTGAGCCGAGCGTGCCGGCGATGGTGTTGGCCTGCACCATGTTGAACGCGAAGCCGAAGGTGAAGACCAGCAGCACCGCGAAGACAATGCCCCACCGGCGCGAGCCGAGGCCGCGCTCGATGTAGTACGCCGGACCACCGCGGTAGGAGCCGTCCGGATCGCGCACCTTGAACACCTGCGCCAGCGTCGCCTCGACCAGGGCCGTGGCCATGCCGACCGCCGCCACCACCCACATCCAGAACACCGCGCCCGGGCCGCCCAGGGTCAACGCGACGGCAACACCAGCGATGTTGCCGGTGCCGACCCGCGAGGCCAGCCCGATAGCGAAGGCCTGGAAGGAGGAGATCCCGCCCTGGGCACCGGAGCGCGACGACGCCAGCTGCCGCAGCATCGCCGGGAACATCCGGATCTGCGCGGCACCCGTGCGCACCGTGAACCACAGACCGACGCCGACCAGGACGTAGATCAACCAGTGGGTGTAGAGGGTGTCGGTGACCCGATCCAGCACGGCCTGCAGATCCACGCCTGGCTCCTGTTCTGGTGGGTGCGGGACCCGCAGACCCTAACGGTCGGGTCAGGAACGACGCAGCACCGGGTTGCGCAGCGTGCCGATCTCCTCCACCTCGACCTCAACCACGTCCCGGTCCTCCAGCAGCCCGACACCGGCGGGGGTGCCGGTCAGGATGATGTCGCCGGGCAGCAGGGTCATCACCTCGGAGATGTATGCGATGAGGTTCGGCACGTCGAAGATCATCTGGGAGGTGCGGCCATCCTGCTTGGCCTCGCCGTTCACCCGCGCGCGCACCGCCAGGTCCTCGACGTCCAGTCCGGGCACGACCCACGGGCCGATCGGGCAGGAACCGTCGAATCCTTTGGCCCGGACCCACTGGGCGTCAGTGCGCTGGGCGTCGCGGGCGGTGATGTCATTGGCGACCGTGTACCCGAAGACGTAGTGCAGCGCGTTCTCCGGGGTGACGTCCTTGGTGACCTTGCCGATCACCACGGCCAGCTCGGCCTCGTAGGAGACCTCCTCGGTCCAGTCCGGCAGCACGATCGGGTCGTCCGGGCCGACGACGGCGGTGTTCGGCTTGAAGAACAGCAGCGGGGCGACCGGCACCTCATTGCCCAGCTCCGCGGCGTGGTCGGCGTAGTTACGGCCGACACCGACGATCTTGGAGCGCGGGATCACCGGGGCCAGCAGCCGCACACCGTCGCCCAGCGGGATGCGCTCACCGGTGGGCTGCACCGGGGTGTAGATCGGGTCGCCGGTGATGACCACCAGCTGCTCGGCGCCGGGCTCACCCTCGACGATGGCGTAGCGGGGGTCGTCTCCGGTGGTGAATCTCGCGATACGCATGACGGGAAGCCTAGACGTCAGACCCGGGCCAGTACCTCGCCGTGCAGCACCGCGAACCACCCGCCCGGCTGCTCGCCCCATTCGCGCCAGCCCGCGGCGAGCTGTTCCAGCCCGACCTCGTCGGCCAAACCGTGTGCCACGGCTTGCCGGGCGAAGTCCGATGCGGTGCAGCGTTCCGCCCACAGCCCGGACCACCAGCGCCGGTCCTCGTCCGACGCGTAGCACCAGACACCACCGGTGGCGACCACCGAGTCCGGGTCGAACCCGGCCTCCAACACCCAGCTGTGCAGTCGTCGTCCAGCATCGGCCTCCGCGCCGTTGGCCTGGGTGACCTCGTGGTAGAGCGCCGACCATTCGTCCAGCGCCGGGTGTTGAGGGAACCAGGTCATGCCGGCGTAGTCGGCATCCCGCACCGCAACCAGCCCACCGGGCTTGACCACCCGGCGCAGCTCGGTCAGCGCGGCCACTGGGTCCTGGAGGTGTTGGAGCAGCTGGTGCGCGTGGGCCACGTCAACACTGTCGTCCTCGGCGGGCAGGGCGTAGGCATCGCCGACCACGAAGCGCACGTTCCCGGCGTCGGCTCGCCGAGCCTCGTCCTGGGCCAGCGCAATCACCGCCTCCGAGCGGTCAATGCCGACGACCTGGCCCGGTGCCACCCGGGCAGCCAGGCCGAGGGTCAGCGTGCCCGGTCCGCAGCCGACGTCGAGCAGCGTCTGCCCGGACTCGAGGGCAGGCAGGAGGTAGGCGGCGGAGTTCTCCGCGGTCCGCCAGCGGTGGGAACGCAGCACGCTCTCGTGATGGCCGTGGGTGTAGACCTCGGATGCAGGGGTGATCACGGGGCCACGCTAGAACCGCCGCCCAGGGTCCGGAACCAGCTGTCTTGCTTTCTGAGATGTGAGAGCACCTCACTACCGTGACCGGATGCGCATCGACGGAATCGACCTCGCCCGGGGACTGGCGGTGCTCGGCATGGTCACCGCCCATGTCGCGCCTGGCGGCCCCGACAGCCCGCTGCCCTGGTCGTTGACCCAGGTGGCGGACGGCCGACCCTCCGCTCTGTTCGTGGTGTTGTCGGGAGTGTCCGTCGCGCTGATGTCCGGCGGCGTCCTCCCCCGCACCGGAGTCCCCCTGGTGCAGTCCCGCATCCGGATCCTGGCCCGCGCGTTCGTGCTGCTGGGTGTCGGCGGCGTGCTCGCTCTGATGAACACGCCGGTGGTGGTGATCCTGTCGACCTATGCGGTGCTGTTCGCGGTGGCCGCCTGCGTGCTGCGAACCTCATCGACCGCACTGCTGGTCAGCGCGGCGGTGGTGGCACTCATCGCCCCGCCGATCCGGATGTGGTTGCAGGTCTCGACGATGGCCGGGCCCGGCGGTGCCGGGGTGGTCGACCTGGTGATCGGCGAGCACTATCCGGCTCTGGTGTGGATCGCCTACCTGCTGGTGGGAGTGGCCGTCACCCGTGCTGACCTGGGTGCCCGGGCCACCCGGCTCTGGATGCTCGGCGGCGGAGTCGCAGCTGCGGTGCTCGGCTACGGCTCTGCGGCGGTGCTCACCCGGGTGATCGACGACCCGTCCTTCATCGTCTCGCAGCTGATCACCTCGGAGCCGCACAGTTCCAGCTCACCGGAGGTGCTCGGCAACATCGGGGTCGCCCTGGTCACGCTGGCCTGCTGCCTCTGGGTCGCCGAGCGGTGGCCGCGGGCGGTGGCACCGTTGACTGCCACCGGGGCGCTGGCCCTGACCGCGTACATCGGGCACATCGTCGCCATCCGGCTGCTGGGCAGCGAGGTTGTCTGGGAGCCGACCGCCACCGTCTGGTTGGCGTTCCTGGTCGTGATCATCGTCGGCTGTTGGGCCTGGCGGACCCACATCGGCCGCGGTCCGGCCGAGTGGGCGCTGCACCGGATCGCCTACCGGGCTTCCGACATCAAGGTCACGGCGACACCAACCGGCGATCCCACCTGACGCCGTCCCAGCGGTACTGCAACCGCATGTGTGCCCGGTCGGAGACGCCCTGCCAGAACTCGACCTGCTCGGCGCGCACCGCCCACACCTGCCAGTCATCAGCGACCAGCCCGGGTTCACGGTCCACCCGGTCCCGGGCCCGCTTGACCGCCTGCTGCATCTGTTCCACCGAGGCCAACGACTCCCCCGGGTGCGCGGCGATCAACGAGGCACGCGAACTCGGCGACCGGGCCAGAAAGTCCGCGCGACGCTCCGCCTCGGGCACGTGCTCGGCCCGCCCCGTGATCCGCACCTGACGGCCCAGCGGCTGCCAGTACACGGTCAGGGCACAACGCGGATCGGCGGTCAGGTCCCGGGCCTTCTCCGAGCGGGCGTCAGTGGCGAAGACCCAGCACCCGTCGCGGACGTCGGTCAACAGCACCACCCGGGCGCTCGGGTTCCCGGCGCTGTCCACGGTGGCGACCGCGAGCGCATGGGGTTCGGGCACACCGGCATCAATCGCCACGGTCAACCACTCGACGAAGGCCTCCGCGGGGTCCGCCGACAGACTGAATGGATCGACCTCGGGCAGGTCGCCGGTCAGGGCAGGCAGGGTACGCAGACGGGCGGCGATCGAGGACACCCGACCAGTATCGCGGTGTCCTCGATCCGCCGCCCGGGACGTGCGGTTCTGCAGGTCAGCCGATGGTGAACAACGGCTCCTCCGGCGTGACGACCGCGCCGGGTTCGATCAGACGGGCGACGGTCTGCGGGTCGGCGTCCAGCGCGATCACCGGGCACACCGCGGGACGACCGGAGGCGGTGACCGCTGCCGGGTCCCACTCCACCAACAGCTGCCCGGGCTCGACCCGGTCCTGCTCGGCGGCGTGCAGAGTGAATCCCTCGCCACCCATCTGCACGGTGTTGATCCCCAGGTGGACCAGCACGCCCTTGCCCTCGTCAGTGGCCAGCACGAAGGCGTGCGGGTGCATCTTGATCACGGTGCCCGCCACCGGGGCGATCACTCGGGCACCGGCCACCGGGTCCGGCTCGATGGCGAGCCCGGGTCCGACGATCTCCCCAGCGAACACCGGGTCGTCGACGTCCTTGAGTGCCACCACGGTCCCGGCCACCGGGGCCAGCACGGTCAGCGCCGCCATCAGCGCAGGTCCTCGATGTCCGCGGCCAGGGTGTCCGCCTCCGGGCCGACGATGACCTGCACGCCGTCACCGCCGAAGACCACCGCGATCGCACCGGCGGCCTTCAACCCCGCCTCGTCGACCTGCTCGGGGTCGTTGACCTCGACCCGGAGCCGGGTGATGCACGGCTCGAGGTCGACGATGTTGTCGTCGCCACCGAGGGCGGCGAGGATCTGGGCTGCCTTACTCATGGTGTTCTCCTTCGTGGGTGGTGCAGGTGCGGGGGTCAGAGCAGGTCGTCGAGGTCGGAGGCCAGCGTGTCGACCTGCGGGCCGATCACGATCTGGACCACCCGTCCCTGCGCCATCACGCCGAAGGTCCCGGCGGAGCGCAGTGCGGGCAGGTCGACCCGGTCCGGGTCGGTCACCAGACAGCGCAGTCGGGTGGTGCACGGCTCGATCTCGACGATGTTGCTGACGCCGCCCAGCCCGGCCAGGATCTCGGCGGCCTGGGTGCTGGAGGCGGGGGCGACGCGAAGTCGACGGGTGTTCATGCACTCACCTGCTCGTCGTTGGTTCGGGTCCGGGGCACCAGCACATCGCCGGGGGCCTTCAACGGCACCCAGACGCTGTACCGGTCCCCGCGGTAGGAGGCCGTGGAGTACATACACGGTCCGTCGTCGGAGTAGGTCCGGCGTTCGGCCCGCATCACCACGCGACTGCCGACCGGCAGTCCGAGCAGTCGGGTCTCGTGCTCGGTGGCCTCGCCGGCGGTCAACGTGTCCTCGCCCCAGGACGGTACGCAACCGTTCTCACGGAGCGCGGCGTAGACGCTGTCCGGGGTGCCGTCCTCCAACAGCCCGGGCACCAGGGACACCGGGACCCAGAGCCGCTCGACGCTCATCGGCAGACCGTCGGCGCTGCGTACCCGCTCCAGGTGGTGCAACGGGTCGCCGGGAGCGATCTGCAATGCCTCGGCGATGGCGGCTGTGGCGGGCGCCTGCCCGGAGAACAGCACCCGGGAATCCGGCTCCATCCCCCGCGAGCGCATCTCCTCGCCGAATGTGGTCAGCCGCATCTCGAAGTCGATCCGGCGGGGTGCCACAAAGGTGCCGCGGCCTTGCTCACGACGCAGCACGCCCTCGGCCACCAGGGCGTCCACGGCTTGTCGAACGGTCATCCGGGACACATCGAACCGCTCGCAGAGCGTTCGCTCGGAGGGGATCGGGTCGCCGACCCCGAGCTCACCGACCAGATCGGCCAGGTAGGCCCGCACCGTCTGGTGCTTGAAGCCGGACGTCTTCGTCATCGCATGTCCTTTCGGGCGATCTTGACACATCCTGGTGGTCCAGACCACTCTTGCGCAACTGGTCCAGACAAGTTGCCCGCGTCACATCGGTGACACTCAGCCAGCACGCGACGAGGAGTGCCATGACCACCATCACCGCCGAGGCCGCCAGCGGCCCCGCTAAGCAGAAGCGGGGCATCCCCGGCTTCGCCCAACTCCAGCGGATCGGCCGCTCCCTGATGCTGCCGATCGCTTCCCTGCCTGCCGCCGCTCTGCTGCTGCGCCTCGGCCAGGCCGACATGCTCGGCGCCGATGGCGTGGCCGGGACCTGGTCCTGGATGCAGCCGGTCGCGGATGTGTTCGCCGCCGCCGGAGGTGCCCTCCTGGACAACCTCCCGATCCTCTTCGCCCTGGGTGTGGCCATCGGCTATGCCCGCAAGGCGGATGGGTCCACCGGCCTGGCCGCCCTGGTCGGCTATCTGGTGTTCACCGGCGTCACCGACGCCCTCTCGCCCTCCATCCTGGGTGCAGCCGCCGAGGGTGAGACCCAGGAGCTGATCAACTACGGCGTCCTGGGCGGCATCGTCATCGGCCTGACCGCTGCGCTGCTGTTCCAGAAGTACTCGCGGATCAAGCTGCCGCCCTATCTGGCGTTCTTCGGCGGACGCCGGTTCGTGCCGATCGTCACCGCCGGTGCGGCCGTGATCATCGGCGTGCTGCTCTCCCTGATCTACCCGTGGTTCGACAGTGGCTTCACCGCCGTCGGCGACTGGGTCACCGGCTCGGCCGTGCTCGGTGGATTCATCTTCGGCACGCTGAACCGACTCCTGCTGCCCTTCGGCCTGCACCACCTGCTGAACTCGCTGCCCTGGTTCCAGTTCGGCAACTTCACCAACGCCGCCGGCGAGGTGGTCAGCGGTGACATCCCGCGCTTCCTGAACGGGGACCCGACCGCAGGAACCTTCACCACCGGATTCTTCCCGATCATGATGTTCGCGCTGCCCGCGGCTGCCCTGGCCATCATCCACACGTCCAAGAAGAAGAACCGCAAGGTCATCGCCGGTGTGATGGGCTCGGCCGCGCTGGTCGCCTTCGTCACCGGTGTCACTGAGCCGCTGGAGTTCAGCTTCGTCTACGTGGCGTACCCGCTGTACGCGATCCACGCGGTGCTGACCGGCACCTCGCTGGCCCTGGTCAACGCCCTCGGCATCCGGGACGGCTTCGGCTTCTCCGCCGGGGCCATCGACTACGTGCTCAACTTCCGGATCGCGGAACAGCCGCTGCTGCTGATCCTGATCGGACTGGGCTACGCGGTCGTGTACTACTTCCTGTTCCGCTGGGCCATCGTGAAGTTCAACATGAAGACGCCTGGCCGGGAGGACGACCCGGAGACCGAGGCCGCGGACGAGAAGCGCGTGGAGCAGGCCGCCGCCGTGGCCGGTGACACCGGAGCGCCGACCGAGCCGCGACCCAGCAGCTGACCGCAGCACCATGCGGAGTGGGCCGTCCGACTATCGGGCGGCCCACTCCTGTGTCAGCCCGCAGCCCGAATCTGGTCCACACCCTTGTTGGCCAGCTGGTCCGCCCGCTCGTTGCCGGGGTCGCCCGCGTGACCCTTCACCCACTGCCAGGTGATCGCGTGCCGGGCGACCTCGGCGTCCAACTCCTGCCAGAGGTCCTGGTTCTTCACCGGCTTCTTATCCGCGGTGCGCCAGTTGTTGCGCTTCCAGCCCGCGATCCACGTGGTGACGCCCTGCATCACGTACTGCGAGTCGACATGCAGCGTGACACGGCAGGGCTGGTTCAGCGCCCGCAACGCCTCGATCACGGCGGTGAGCTCCATCCGGTTGTTGGTGGTCAGCTCCTCACCGCCGAAGAGCTCGCGCTCGTGACTGCCCGCCCGAAGCAGCGCCCCCCAGCCACCGACGCCGGGGTTGCCCTTGCAGGCACCGTCGGTCCACATCTCCACGGTGGGGGTGTCCTCGCTCATGGGCTGCACCCTAATCCGCATGTCGAACATGACAGGATCGCTCGGTGTCCTCCCTCGCCGACCGCATCCCCGCTGACCCCACCGACCCGGACGCGCTGTTCGAGGCCTTCGCCGGGTGGGCGGAGGACCGCGGGCTGACGCTGTACCCGCACCAGGAGGAGGCGATCCTGGAGCTGGTGACCGGCCAGCACGTCATCCTGGCCACCCCCACCGGCTCCGGGAAGTCACTGGTGGCGATCGCGGCGCACTTTGTCGCGCTGGCCCAGGGTCGACGGACGTACTACACCGCGCCGTTGAAGGCGCTGGTGTCGGAGAAGTTCTTCGCGCTGGTGGACGCCTTCGGCTCGGCGAACGTCGGGATGATGACCGGCGACTCGGCGGTCAACCCGGACGCACCGATCATCTGCTGCACGGCGGAGATCCTGGCGAACCAGGCGCTGCGCCAGGGACGAGACGCGGACATCGGTCAGGTCGTGATGGACGAGTTCCACTTCTACGCGGACCCGCAGCGCGGCTGGGCGTGGCAGGTGCCGCTGCTGGAGCTGCCCCGCACCCAGTTCTTGTTGATGAGCGCGACCCTGGGTGATGTGTCGTTCTTCGTCGACGACCTGAAGCGCCGGACCGGCACGGATGTGGCCGTGGTTGCCGGGGCCGAGCGCCCGGTGCCGTTGACGTTCAGCTATGTGGCCGAACCGCTGCACGAGCTGGTCGAGGAGTTGGTGAGCACCCACCGCTCGCCGGTGTACATCGTGCACTTCACCCAGAAGGAGGCGGTGGAGCGGGCGCAGGCGCTGCTGTCCATGACCCTGACCTCCAAGGAACAGAAGGCGGCCATCGCCGACGAGCTGGGCGACTTCCGGTTCGGCAGCGGCTTCGGCAAGACACTGTCCCGGCTGCTGCGGCACGGCGTCGGCGTGCACCACGCGGGAATGCTGCCCAAGTACCGCCGTGTGGTGGAACGCCTCACCCAGAAGGGCCTGCTCCGGGTGGTCTGCGGCACCGACACCCTCGGGGTGGGCATCAACGTCCCGATCCGCACCGTGCTGCTGACCAGCCTGGTCAAGTACGACGGCGTGAAGATGCGGCACCTGACCGCCCGGGAGTTCCACCAGATCGCCGGACGGGCCGGACGGGCCGGGTTCGACACCGTCGGCGAGGTGCTGGTCCTGGCACCCGAGCACGTGATCGAGAACCGTCGGGCACTGGCCAAGGCCGGCGACGACCCAAAGAAGCTCAAGAAGATCGTCCGCAAGCAGGCCCCGCCCGGGTCAGTGAACTGGACCGACAAAACCTTCGAACGACTGCGCGACGCCGACCCCGAGCCGCTGACCAGCTCCTTCGCTGTCTCCCACGCGATGGTGCTCAACGTGCTGGCCCGGCCGGACGGCGACCCGGTGGCCGCCATGCGCCATCTGCTGCTCGACAACCACGAGCCGGAGGCGACCCGGGGGCGACTGGTCCGCCAGGCCATCGCCATCTACCGCTCGCTGCGCACCGCCGGGGTGATCGAGCGGGTCACGCTGCCCGACGGTCGACGCACGGTCCGACTCACCCTGGACATCCCGCAGAGCTTCGCGCTGAACCAGCCGCTGAGCCCCTTCGCCTACGCCGCCCTCGACCTACTCGACATCGAGGACCCGGGCTACGCGCACGACGTGGTCAGTGTCATCGAGGCCACCCTGGACGAGCCCCGCCAGGTGCTCGCCGCCCAGTTGAACAAGGCCAAGGGCGAGGCCGTCGCACAGATGAAGGCCGACGGACTGGAATACGAGGAGCGGATGGCCCTCCTGGAGGAGATCAGCTACCCGCAGCCCCTGGCCGAGCTGTTGAATGCCGCCTTCGCCACCTACCGGCAGAGCAACCCGTGGGTGGCCGACCACGAGCTCTCCCCCAAGTCCGTGGTCCGCGACATGCACGAGCGCGCAGCGACCTTCACCGAGTACGTGTCGCTCTACCAGCTGGACCGGACCGAGGGCGTGCTGCTGCGCTACCTGGCCGACGCCTTCCGGGCGCTGCGCCAGATCGTGCCGGAGGACGCGCGCACCGAAGATCTCCGCGATCTCATCGAGTGGCTGGGCGAGCTGGTCCGTGGCACCGACTCCTCCTTGCTGGACGAATGGGAGCGGCTGGCCCACCCGGAGGACCTGGACGACGCCACCGTCACCGAGGCCCGACCGGAGGACGACGCGCCCCCGCCGATCACCGCCAATCACCGGGCGTTCCGGGCCCTGGTCCGCGGTGCGCTGTTCCGACGGGTCGACCTGGCTTCCCGGGAGGACTATCGCGCGCTGGCCGCCCTCGGAGACCTGGACGCCGACGACGCCCCCTGGGACGAGGACCGTTGGGGTGACGCCCTGGACCCGTTCTACGACGACCACGACGAGATCCTGACCGGCCCGCCCGCCCGCGGTCCGCGACTGTTCCAGGTGGACGAGAAGCCCGCCGCCCACGGCGGACGCGGCGACCTGTGGACCGTGCGGCAGATCCTCGACGATCCCGAGGGCGACCACGATTGGCGGATCGATGCACTGGTCGACCTGGCCGCCTCCGATGCCGCGGGTGAGGTCCGGCTGCGGGTACTGGCAGTCGGCCCGCTCTGACCTGCGCAAGCGCTCGTTCGGCACCGGCACGCGCTCAGCTGAGCCTGACCTCAGATAGGACAGGCTGGCCTATGTTTGCGCAGGTCAGGCAAGGTTTTCCTTCGATGACAGTGTGAGGAACGCGGCCTACCGTGTCGGTATGAGCACGCTGTCGGAGCACCTGATCGGACGTCCTGCCACTACCCCGGCGGGCCAGGACACGCTGCCGGCCTCCGCCGCCGGTTCCGTTCCGCCCGCCCCGGTGCCCAGCGCCGAGCGGCTGAACTGGCTCCGCGCGGGCGTGCTCGGTGCCAATGACGGCATCGTGTCGGTAGCCGCCACCGTCGTCGGTGTCGCCGGTGCCGCAGTGGACAACCGGGCGCTGGTGGTCGCCGGCATCGCCGCCCTGGTCGCGGGCGCGCTGTCCATGGCCGCTGGGGAGTACGTGTCGGTGAGCAGCCAGCGGGACGCCGAGCTGACCATGCGCGCCCATGGCGTCCTGGCCGAGGACGCAGAACTCACCAACCCGTGGCACGCGGCGCTCGCCTCGCTGCTGTCCTTCGTGGTGGGTGGCGTGATCCCGCTGCTGATGGTGCTGCTGCCCCTGGGCACCGCCCGCATCCCCGCGGCCTTCGGTGCCGTGGTGCTGGCGCTGGTCCTGACCGGTGCGATCTCGGCCAAGCTCGGCGGTGCCCGTGTGCCCCGTGCGGTGGCACGCAATGTGCTCGGTGGCTCGCTGGCGATGGCGGTCACCTACGGCATCGGCAGCCTGGTGGGTCTGGCGGTCTGACCCGTCCCGCGTGATTACGCTGCACGGGTGAGCCGCGCCAAGCACACCCCCTCCGGCACCCCGGCCTTGGTCGCCCTGACTGCCGCCGATGTCCCGCACACTGCCCATGCCTACGAGCACGACCCGGCCTCCACCCTGGGCTACGGCCTGGAGGCAGCCACTGCGCTCGGTGTGGAACCGGAGCGGGTGTTCAAGACCCTGATGGCCAGCGTGGACGGTGCATTGACTGTTGCCGTGGTCCCGGTGACCGGCACTCTCGACCTCAAAGCGCTGGCGCAGGCCGCTGGCGGCAAGAAGGCGACGATGGCCGACCCCGCCACTGCCGAGCGCGCCACCGGCTACGTGGTCGGCGGGATCTCCCCGCTCGGTCAGAAGACAGCCCACCCGACCGTCCTCGACGAGTCGATCTGGCTCTTCGACACCGTGTACGTCTCCGGCGGCCGCCGCGGGCTCGATGTCGAGCTGGCCCCGGAGGATCTGGTGCGCCTGACCAGCGCCACCGTCGCACCGGTCGCGCGGGATTGACGATGAGCATCGCCGAGAACCTGGCTCGGGTGCGCGCCCGGATCGCTGCGGCCGAGTCCGCCGCCGGACGTGAACCCGGCTCGGTGCGGCTGCTGCTGGCCACCAAGACCCAGCCGATCGACCTCATCCGCGCCGCTGTCGAGGTCGACGCCGCGGCACGGGCCACCAGCGCCGGCACCGTCCACCGCGTTCTGCTCGGTGAGAACCGGGTGCAGGAACTGGTTGCCAAGGCCCCGGATCTGACCGACCTGCGCGCCGCACTGCACTTGATCGGCCCGCTCCAATCGAACAAAGTCAACGCCGCCCTGCGCTGGGCCACCTGCGTGCAGAGCGTCGACACCGCCGAACTGGCCGAACGGCTGGACCGCCGCTGCGCTGCCACCGACCGCACCCTGGACGTGATGATCCAGGTCAACGTCTCCGGCGAGCCCACCAAGAGCGGCGTTTCCCCGCAGGACGCCGCACGCCTGACCGAGCAGGTCGACGCGCTGGACCGTCTCCGCCTGCGCGGGCTGATGACCATCGGGGCGAACTCCCCGGACCAGAGCCTCGTGCGCCGGGGCTTCGCCACCCTGCGGGAGCTCGGCGAGCGGATCGGGGTGTCGGAGTTGTCCATGGGGATGAGCCGGGACCTGGAGCTCGCGGTGACCGAAGGAGCGACCATCGTCCGGGTCGGCAGCGCCGTGTTCGGGGCGCGGACATGAGCGGCCCGGAGCGGCGCTTCCCCCGGAGCGTGTTCGGGCGAGGCAGCGAACCCGACGCCCGATTCTCGCTGGCGAACGAGCGCACCTTCCTCGCATGGATCCGCACGGCCTTGGCCCTGCTCGCCGGCGGGGTCGCCCTGGAGGCACTGGATCTGCCGGTGGAACCGCACTGGCGGTTGGCGGCGTCCCTCCTGTTGATCGCCCTGGGGGTGCTCGCACCGGCCCAGGCCTGGTGGGGCTGGGCGCGCGCAGAACGTGCATTGCGCGAGCGGCGGCCACTGCCCGCACCCGCGTTCAGTGGTCCACTGGCGGCGGGTGTCGCGCTGGCAGGGGTGCTGGTGCTGGTCGGACTCCTGACCCGATGAGCGACTCCGATCCCAGCGCTGACAGCGGCACCGCGCCGCCGGGCGTGCAGCCGGAGCGCACCGCCCTGGCCTGGCGTCGGACAGCCTTGGCCCTGTCCGCCGGGTCCCTGGTGGCCGGTCGGGTCGTCGAGCCGATGACCGGTCCGCTGATCTGGGTGCTCGCGGTGGCCGGAACGCTGGGTGGGCTGACACTGGTCCGTGCCGGTCGGCGTCGGGCGCAGCGATGGGCCGCCGTCCTCGCTGCGGAACCGACCCAACCACCCGGCCCGGGCGGTCGCACACTGGTGCTCTGCGCGGGCGGAACCCTCCTGCTCGGCCTGACCGCGCTGGCTGTCGTGCTCACCCACTGACCGTTCCGGCTCCGCGAAGGGCATCGCCCTCCTCGCCTGCCAGCTGCCGTGCCTGGCACCGCAGCTCTCGCTGGCACGCAGACCCGCTCTCCTGCCACACCCGCTGGCGCGAGTTCGGCGCAGGGGCGGCGAGTTCGGATGCGGCGCCCCCGTGCTCGCAGCGGCGGCACCGAACTCGGGCGACCGTCAGGGCACCCGCGCGGTCCACTCCGGGTTGCCGAACTTCTCCTCGACCAGCTGCTCGGCCCGGGCGATCTCCTCCGGACGCAGCTCGGAGTCCACCGCGCGGTACCGGCGACGGAAGTACGCATCGAAGGCCGCGATCACATCCTCGCGTGCCATCCCGGTCTGCGAGCGCACCGGGTCCACCCGCTTATTCGCGCTGGTCGTGCCCTTGTCGGACAGCTTCTCCCGGCCGATCCGCAGCACCTCCAGCATCTTGTCGCTGTCGATGTCGTAGGCCATCGTCATGTGGTGCAGCACCGCTCCCCCGGCGAGCCGCTTCTGCGCCGACCCGGCGATCTTCCCCGCGGGCGAGGCCACATCGTTCAACCCGGCGAAGGTCGCCTTCACCCCCACCTCCGCAAGCGCCCCAATCACCCAGTCGTCCAGGAACCGGTAGCTCTGTTCGAAGGACAACCCATCCACCAGCGACGCCGGCACCACCAGGGAGAACGTGATGCAGTTGCCCGCCTCCATGAACATCGCGCCACCACCGGAGATCCGGCGCACCACGGTCACGTCGTGCTTGGCGACACCCTCGGGGTCGACCTCATTGCGCAGCGACTGGAACGAGCCGATGAACACGGCGCGCTCATCCCACTCCCAGAACCGCAACGTCGGTCCACGTCGTCCCGCGTCCAGCTCCTCGGTCAGCACCTGGTCCAGCGCACCCAGCATCGCCGGGGGCAGCGGGCCGGGGTGAATCACCTCGAAGGTGTGGTCCTGCCACCCCGTTGCATGCCCCAGCGCCCGGCGCACCGCGATCGCCACCGACTCCGCGGTGAAGCCCACCATCGCCACCGGCTGGTCGAGCGTCCCGTCGGACTCCGCCCGACTCAGCGCCGACTCGATCGCCTCGGTCAGCTCCGGCACCCGCGCATCGGCGGACCGACCGGTCAATGCCCGGTCGATCACCTCCAAGGCGGAGTCGGGCTCCAAGAAGAAGTCTCCGCTCAGGTGCACGGTGGACAGCACACCATCGGTGACCTCGACCTCCGCCGCCACGAGTTTGCCGCCGGGAACCTTGTACTCGCCTCGCACGGGGACGATCCTAGGCCCGCCGGGGCGGACAGCCTCACTCTCAGGGTGGTGGCAGCTCAGTCGATCCCACACCTCGGTCGCTCGCACCGGATGAGCCGAGCCTCCTCGGTTCTGAGGCCGAGGGCCGGGGTGAAGGCGATGACCGGACGACCGTCGTCGAGTGCCAGGCCGACGTGGTCGTCCAAGGATGTCGGGTCGGTCTCATACCGCTCCGCCGTCGCGCTCAACCATCTCGATCGCAGGTCGCTGCACTCGGTGTCGACACAGCTGCGCACCACCAACCCATGGCGTCGCGAGTCCGCGGTGACGATCAGCGGCCGGTTGCTGTCATCCACCACCAACGCATCAGTGCCCTGCTCGATCCCGGCGTGTTCGCTCTCCGTGCGGCTGCGACACAGCGCGTCGTCACATCGGAAGAGCTGTCCACGGTCAGCGCCCGCCACGTGGAGCACCCAGACCATGTCGTCGGGGCTGATCGCCAACGAGACGCCCCGGCCATCGGCTGGGGCCACCTCACCGGATGGGGGTGCCACATACTCGCTGTGCAGTGCGCCACCCGCGTCGAGAGACAGAACGGCGACACCTGACTCACCGTGGCCGCTCGGCGCAGTGATGCCGTCCATCACCGCATGCACCACACCCGCAGAGTCGATCGCCACTGCACCCCCGGAGAACACCGTGCTGCCCTGATGGGCGAGGGTGGTCTGGCCGACGGTGCATTCCTCCCCGGTGACACACCGGATCAGATACACCGGGACGTGGTCACCGCGGTTGCCGGTGGCAAGGATGGCGACCACACCGTCGCGTTCGGCCATGGCCACCGTTCCCTGGGCACCGATCACGTCGATGGGCAGCTCCGGGAAGAGCTCCCCCGCGGTGGTGGTCACCACTTCTCTGGAGTTGGGGACGCTGGCCTCCGCTGACTCCACCGTCGCCGACGCATCGAGCCGTAAGGTGACGAGGGCGTCCGGATCACTCTCCCAGTCATCGGAGGACCTCCACGGGTCGCCCTCGACGACTTCCTCCTCGGTTTGCGACCAGAACGCCCGCCACTCCAACGCACCATCCTGCGACAGCACCCGATCGCTGTGCAGGCCAAGCGTGTGCCGCTGCACGCACTCCATCCCGAGACAGGTGATGCGGTCGCGGTCGTGCGAGTACTCGCTGATCAGCAGGGCGCGATCTCCCCCCACACTGAGGTCGGTCGCTGCGACGCCCCCGGGGATCGTGGTCTGGCGGAAGGCGATGACGCCGGTGGGCAGCATCGCCGGCGTGCCGATGATGAGCAAGACCGGAAGGACGGCCACCAACACGACACCCGACCAGCGACGCGCCACGACCGGCCCGGACACGTCCACCTGAGCGGGCAGGACATCCGGCAGCACGGTGTCGAGCGACGCGGCCAGCACCGCGCCCTCGCAGCCCAGCACGATGATCGCCGCGACACCACCGTTCACCCAGCCCGGCCAGCCGAACCGCATGCTGGCCCAGGTCGCGACCGCCCCGACGGACATCCCCACGACGCAGGACCACCACACCGGAGCGATCGCGCCCCGCCGCACGATCGTCGTGGCCGGTTCGCCGTGTTCCGCGACAAGGGAGGGCGCGATCTGACGCATGATGCCGCGGTAGATCAGCCGGAACAGCGGCACGAGGGAGGCGCGCACGGTCGCCAGCAGCAGGATCAGCGCGATCGTCCCGCAGACGAGGGACAGCGTCGAGCGCGAACCTCGGAGCAGCAGAACGGCCGTGGCCGTCACCAACCCGATGGCGGCGGCGGCCATGACCGCGGTGGCTCCGGACAGAGCCAGCCACCACACCGGGTGCCGGATCGGCCACAGCAACAGCGTGTGCAAGCGGCGCATCCTGCCCTGTGCTTCGCCCAGCACGACCGCTGCCGCACTCGCCGATGCCCAGCCGAACCCGACGACGGCAAGCAGCACCCATCCGAGCTGATGCGGTCGCGAGGGGACGAAACCCGGCGGGACCGAGCGCCAGCTTCCGTTCACCAGCACGGCCTCGGCGCCGCTCATGACAGTCGACCACCAGACCCACCCGATCACCGCCACGACGGCGAGCGGGACCGCCACGCTGAGCAGAAGTCGTCCGCTGCGTAGATGCCGACGGATTTCCACCGACTGAACCGGCGGACCCGAGGGCGCGCGACGCCGTGGCGCGACATCGATCTGTCCGATCGGAAAGGGGTTCATGTGTTCACGATTCAGGAGAGGTCGATCCGGGCCGGCCCGCGATCAGCGCGCGGATGAGCGCCCGGGCGGGAGCAATGCCTCCAGAGGGTGGTCGATCCGTTCCAGATCGCCACCATCGACAAAGAACAGCGCGGGCCGAGGATCGGGATCATCCGCACTCGGCGCGAGAAAACTCGCACCACCGGCGTCATAGGCGAACGGAATGAACGCGCGTGCCTCATCGGAGATCTCCGACAGATCGCCATGCAGTTGCACCAGGTCACCCCGTGTCCCCAACGGCTCGTACCCGTGCACCCCCAGCGGATGCGGCGCGGAGTCGACGGGGGAACCACCGTTGTGCTCCAGGTAGAACGCCCGCAGCGCAGCCGGGAATCGCACTCCGATGGCGCGTTCGGCCGCAGCGATGTCCTCCACGGTCACAGGCGGACCATCCTCATGCCATTCGTTCGTCACCACGGCGTCATTCTAGGTTGTGCCGAACCCTTCACCGCGGCGCAATCCCCCGGTTCCGCAGACCCCAGATCGCCGAGTCGGTCAGCGCCTCCCAGGAGGCCTCGATCAGGTTCGGCCCCACCCCGACCGTGCTCCAGGCAGTGTTCCCGTCGGTGGTCTCGATCAGCACCCGGGTGATCGCGTCCGAGCCGTGGTTGGTGTCGAGGATGCGCACCTTGAAGTCGATCAGCTCGAACTCGGCCAGCTCGGGATACACCCGCAGCAGGGCCAGGCGCAGGGCCGCGTCCAGGGCGTTGACCGGACCGTTTCCCTCGCCGGTGGCGACGATCCGCTCCCCCCCGGCGTGCAGCTTGACAGTGGCCTCGGCGGTGGCGGGGGTGCCACGGGAACCGGCCCGCTCGACGATGGTGCGCCAGCTCTCGACCCGGAAGTAGCCCGGACGACGACCCTCGACCTCCTCCAGCAGCAGCAGCTCGAAGGAGGCATCGGCGGCGTCATAGGTGTAACCCTGCGCCTCGGCGTCCTTGACCCGCTGGGTGACCCGGCCGAGCAGGTCGTGCTGTCCGGTCAGGTCCAGCCCGAACTCGCGGCCCTTGAGCTCCACCGACGCGCGCCCGGCCATGTCGGAGACCAGCATCCGCATGTCATTGCCGACGGCGGTGGGGTCGATGTGCTGGTACAGGTCCGGGTCGACCTTGATCGCCGAGGCGTGCAGTCCGGCCTTGTGTGCGAAGGCACTGGCCCCGACGTAGGGCTGCCGGGCGAAGGGCGCGATGTTGGTGATCTCGCTGATCTGATACGCGATCCGGGTCATCTCGGCCAGCCCCCCGGTGCCATCTGGCGGTGGGGCGAGCACGGAGCGCCCGGTCTTGAGCTCCAGGTTGGCGACGGTGGCGAGCAGGTCGGCGTTGCCGGTGCGCTCGCCGTACCCGTTGACGGTGCCCTGGAGGTGAACGCACCCGGCCTCGACCGCGGCGATCGAGTTGGCCACCGCGCAGCCGGAGTCGTTGTGCGCGTGGATGCCGAGCCGGGCCTCGGGCAGGTGCTCGCGGACGGCACTGACCGCGGCGAAGATGCCGCTGGGCAGCATGCCACCGTTGGTGTCGCAGAGCACGACGGTCTCCGCGCCGGCCTCCACCGCCGCCCGCAGCGCACTGAGCGTGTAGTCCGGGTCGTAGGCGTACCCGTCGAAGAAGTGTTCGGCATCCACCACGACCCGTCGACCCTCGGCGCGCAACGCGATCACGGTGTCGGCGATCATCGCCAGGTTCTCCGCGCCATCGGTCCGCAGCGCCCGCTCGACGTGGCGGATGTCGCTCTTGGCCACCAGGGTGATGACCGGTGCTTCGGAGTCGAGCAGCGCCCGTACCTGCGGGTCGTCCCAGGCCCGCACCCCGGGCTTGCGGGTGGCCCCAAAGGCGGCGAGGACCGCGTTGCGCAGGGTCAGCTCCTTGGCGGCGCGGCCGAAGAACTCGGTGTCTTTGGGGATCGCACCCGGCCAGCCGCCCTCGATGTACCCGACACCCAGCTCGTCCAGCAGCGGTGCGATGGCCAGCTTGTCGGCGACGGAGAGGTTCATCCCCTCCTGCTGCGCACCGTCGCGCAGGGTCGTGTCATAGACGTCGAAGGTGCCGGGGCGCTCACCGGCGCCACGCGGCGGGTGCGCCCAACCAGTCGGGTTCTTGCTCACGATGACTCTTCTCGGCGAGGAGATGTGCGACAACAAAAAGACCCCCCGGGTTCGGGAGGTCGGCGCGTCCGCGGGGTGAGGCGGACGCGCTACGCAATGACGATGAGCGACAGTGTGGTCACGGCCACATCCTGACACACACGCCGCCGGAACGACCCCACCCGTCCGCACCCCGGACGCCGTGCACACCGAAGGGTCACTTTCTGAGGCGATCCGGGCGCATTGCGGCTCAGAATGTGACCCCTCGGCGCGGGGAGACTCAGACCAGGCGGTGCATCCAGCCGTGCGGGTCGGCGGCGCGGCCGTACTGGATGTCGGTGAGCTGGGCGCGCACGGCCATCGTGGTGGTACCGGCCGAGCCGTCGCCGACGGTCTGGTCGAAGCCTTCACCGGCCAGGCGACCGATCGGGGTGATCACAGCGGCGGTGCCGCAGGCGAAGACCTCCGCGATGCTGCCGTCAGCCAGACCGGACAGCAGCTCGGTCAGCGGGATGTCCCGCTCCTCGATGGTGTGGCCCTGCTCGGCGAGCAGCGTGAGGATCGAGGACCGCGTCACGCCCTCCAGGATGGTGCCGGTCAGTCGCGGGGTGACCACGGTGCCGTCCGCCTTCACCAGGAAGACGTTCATCCCGCCCAGCTCCTCGAGCAGGGTGTTCGTCGCCCCGTCCAAGAAGCAGACCTGCTCGCAGCCCTTGGCATACGCCTCCTGCTGCGGGAGCAGGCTCGCCGCGTAGTTCCCGCCGCACTTGGCGTTGCCGGTGCCGCCGGGGCCCGCGCGATGGTAGTCCTCGGCCACCCAGATCGACACCGGGCGCACGCCCCCGGCGAAGTACGAGCCGACCGGGCTGGCGATGACCAGGTACTCGGCCTCCAGGCTGGCCCGCACACCCAGGAACGGCTCGGAGGCGTACATGAAGGGACGCAGGTAGAGGCTGGTCTCCTCACCGCCGGGCACCCAGTCGATGTCGGTGCGGACCAGGGCCTCGATGGACCCGAGGAAGTCCTCGACGCTCAGCTCGGGCAGCGCCAGACGACGGGCCGAGCGCTGTAGCCGCTCACCATTGGCCCACGGGCGGAAGGTCCAGACCGAGCCATCGTCGTGGCGGTACGCCTTGAGGCCCTCGAAGATCTCCTGCGCGTAGTGCAGCACCGCGGTCGCCGGGTCGAGCTGCAGCGGGCCGTACTTCTCCACCCGGTGGTCGTGCCACCCGGCGTCCTGGGTCCAGGAGATCCGGGCCATGTGGTCGGTGAACACCGAGCCGAACCGAGGCGCGGCGAGCAGAGCCTCAAGGTCCGCGCCGGTGGTCGGGGTGTCGGTGGGGTGCACCAGGAAGGTGCGGGGGGTCGTGTCGGAGATGCTCATCGCGCGGGGCCTTTCACCTGGGAACGGGGACGACGGTACCCGGGGCGACGGCCGGACGGACAGATCGAGGGTGCCTCAGCCGGCGATGCGCGCGGCGAGGTCCTTGCCCACCTCGGCCGTCGTCCGTACTCGGCCGGAGCGCTCGAGCACGTCAGCAGCGACCGCGGCCTCGACCTTCGCGGCAGCCTCGGGCAGACCCAGGTGGTCCAGCAGCAGCGCCACGGACAGCACCGTGGCGGTCGGGTCGGCCTTGCCCTGCCCGGCGATGTCCGGCGCGGAACCGTGCACCGGCTCGAACATGCTGGGTCCGGTCCGATCCGGGTTGATGTTGGCGGAGGCGGCCAGTCCGATCCCGCCGACCACGGCACCGGCCAGGTCAGTGAGGATGTCCCCGAACAGGTTGTCGGTGACGATCACGTCGAAGCGCGCGGGGTCGGTGACCAAGAAGATGGTCGCCGCGTCCACGTGCAGGTAGTCGACGGTGACATCCGGGAACTCCGCGTTCACGGCCTCGACGGTCCGCCGCCACAGGTGACCGGCGTGCACCAGCACGTTGTGCTTGTGCACCAGGGTGAGCTTCTTGCGCGGGCGGGCCGCGGCACGGGCGAAGGCGTCCCGGACCACGCGCTCGACACCGAAGGCAGTGTTGACGCTGACCTCGTTGGCCACCTCGTGCGGGGTGCCGGTCCGGATCGCGCCGCCATTGCCGACGTATGGGCCCTCGGTTCCCTCGCGGACGACCACGAAGTCGATCTCCCCCGGGTTCGCCAGTGGGGAGGACACCCCGGGGAACAGCTTGGCCGGGCGCAGGTTCACGTAGTGGTCCAGCGCGAAGCGGAGCTTGAGCAGCAGACCGCGCTCCAGCACACCGGAGGGCACGGACGGGTCGCCAATCGCGCCGAGCAGGATCGCGTCGTGGGTGCGGATCGCGGCCAGGTCGTCCTCGGTGAGCGTCTCACCGGTGGCGTGCCAGCGGCGGGCGCCCAGATCGAAGTCCGTGGTGCGCAGCGTGCGGTCGGTGCCGGTCAGCGCCGCCTCCAGGGCGAGGAGCCCCTGCTCCACCACTTCGGTGCCGATGCCGTCACCTGCGACGACTGCCAGGTCGATCTGCTGCGCCATGCGCTCGACCCTAGCCCGCCGTCCCACTCTGCGGAACCGCGCGGTCACATGTTGGACGGCGGCGCGCCAAGCTCCGCGAGCGCCCGGTGCACGCTGACCTGTGCCCGCTGCGGGGACGTCGCCCCGACCGAGGAGTACACCGGCAACACCGTCACCCGGGACACCCCGTCGGTGCACAGCAGCGCGGGAGTCGGCTGCACATTGACCGTGCCGGCCCCGGGCATCGTCGCCAGGACGGCGGTCGGCGGGAACTCCACGCGCCGGGTGATCGCCCACCGTGGCCGGTCCTCCCCCGCCGCCCAGACCTCGATCCGGTCCGGCAGCGCCGCCAGTGCCACCGGCGACCCGCCCAACTCGTCCCAGCGTCGCTCCACCGCACCGGACATCCGGGCATCGGCCCGGGTCTCGATCACGGTCACCGCCGCGATCACGACCGCGCCCGGCCGCAGCCGCGCCACCCGGCTCGCGAGCATCCGAGGACGACCGGCCAGGACCACCACCAGCACCGCCGCGATGATCAGCACCAGCGGCACACCGACGATGACGTAGATGCGTTGCGCCGGCGTGACGACGTTCGCGATCAACCGGATCGACACCAGGCCGGCCAGCAGCACACCCAGGACCCGGAGGGCGATCCTCATGCGAATGCGCCCCGTTCAGCGGTCGCCGGTGCGCGGGTAGAGCAGCTCAAAGCGCTCAGTCACCACCGGCAGCTGCTCGCTGAACTCCTCGCCCAGCGGTGCCAGCACCCGCCGCCAGTACTTCTCGTGCTCGGCCCGCCACGTGGCCAGTGTGCGGTCGTCCTCGCCCTCAGCGGCAGCGTGCTCGGCCGGAACCTGGTCGAAGGGCACGGTCGCGACCTCGGTGGTGCGCACCAGCGCGCGGGGCTGACCAGCGGAGTCCAGCACGATGGACAGGTCGCCCTTCACCGGCAGCGGCTCGTCGGCGTGCTCGAACTCGGCCAGTGCGGTGGAGGTGCCGGTCTTCTCCCCCGCCAGCACCAGGTCGAGCAGCTGATCGGCCAGCGCTGCGTTGTCCCCGAAGGACCAGGTCGGCGGCACCATCGCCCCGGTGACGCCGAGCCCGGTGACCACCGACGTGCGGACCACACCGGCACGGTGCCGGGCGGCCTCCCAGAACGCCAGGATCGCGGCGGCGTTGTCGTCCTCGGGGTTCAGGTCGTCAGTCATGCGTCGATCCTGCCAGGGAACGCCGCAGGGGCCGCACCCCATATCCGGGAATGCGGCCCCTGCGGATGGCCAGCAGATCAGCGCTGCGCCGACCCCTCGGTCCTGATGGTCGGGGCCGTGGCTACGCCCTGAGCTACGGCAGGGACTCGTCCCTCGCCCCTACGCTCCGCTCAGCGCTGCGCCGACCCCTCGACATAGTCGGTGTCCGAGGGCTTGACCCAGGCGAACAGCTTGCGCAGCTCGCGGCCGACCGGCTCGATCGGGTGGTTCTGGCCCTTCGCGCGCAGCTCGGCGAACTCCGGTGCACCGGCGTCCTGGTCACCGATGAAGCGCTCGGCGAAGGCACCATTCTGGATGTCCGCCAGCACGGCCTTCATGTTCTCCTTCACCCGCGGGTCGATCACCCGGGGGCCGGAGACGTAGTCGCCGTACTCAGCGGTGTCGGAGACCGACCACCGCTGCTTGGTGATGCCGCCCTCGTAGATCAGGTCGACGATGAGCTTCAGCTCGTGCAGCACCTCGAAGTACGCGACCTCGGGCTGGTAGCCGGCCTCGGTCAGCGTCTCGAAGCCGTACTGGATCAGCTGCGAGACACCGCCACAGAGCACCGCCTGCTCACCGAACAGGTCGGTCTCGGTCTCCTCGGTGAAGGTCGTCTTGATACCGGCCGCGCGCAGACCGCCGATGCCCTTGGCGTAGGACAGCGCCAGGTCCCAGGCCGCACCGGAGGCGTCCTGCTCCACGGCGACGATCACCGGCACACCCCGGCCGTCGACGTACTCGCGACGCACCAGGTGGCCCGGGCCCTTGGGCGCGATCATGACGATGTCGTGACCGGCCTCGGGGGTGATGTAGCCGTAGCGAATGTTGAAGCCGTGGCCGAAGACCAGGGCGGCACCCTCGTTCAGGTTCGGGGCGATCTCGTCGCGGTACAGGTGACGCTGCACCTGGTCCGGGGCGAGGATCACCACGACGTCAGCCTCCTTGACCGCCTCGGCGACGGGCAGCACCCGCAAGCCCTCGTTCTCGGCCTTGGCGACGGAGCCGGAGCCCGCGCGCAGGCCGACTCGGACGTCGACGCCGGAGTCACGCAGGTTCAGGGCGTGGGCGTGCCCCTGGCTCCCGTAGCCGATGACGGCGACCTTCTTGGACTGGATGACGGACAGGTCGGCGTCGTCGTCGTAGAACAGCTCGGCCACGATGGGTCTCCTCTTGGTTGGTGCTGTGGGGTTCAGACGGATTCAGGCGGAGCGAGTGACCCGCTCCAGTGCGCGGTCGGTGATCGACCGGTTGCCGCGGCCGATGGCCACGATGCCGGACTGGACGATCTCCCGGACACCGTAGGGCTCCAGGGCGTTCAGCAGGGCGTTGAGCTTGGACGGGCTGCCGATGGCCTCGATGGTGACGGTGTCCGGCACCACATCGACCACATGGGCGCGGAACAGGTCGACCACCTCGAGCACCTGGGTGCGCTGGGCACCCTCGGCGCGGACCTTGATCAGGGCGAGCTCACGCTGCACGGAGGCGGCGTCCTCAAGCTCGACGATCTTGATCACGTTGATCAGTTTGTTCAGCTGCTTGGTCACCTGTTCCAGGGACAGCGAGTCGACGTCGACCACGACGGTGATCCGGGAGATCTCCTCGTGTTCGGTCGGGCCCACCGCCAGGGAGTGGATGTTGAAGGAGCGGCGGGCGAACAGTCCGGCGACGCGGGTCAGCACGCCGGGCTTGTTCTCCACCAGGACGGAGAGGGTGTGTCGGGTCATCGGTCAGTCCTCTTCACGGTCCCAGGCCGGGCTGATGCCCCGGGCGTACTGGATGTCGTCGTTGCTGACGCCGGCGGCCACCATCGGCCAGACCATCGCGTCGCGGGAGACGGTGAAGTCCACGACCACGGGCTGGTCGTCGATCTCCATCGCCCGCTTGATGGTCGCGTCCAGGTCGGCGGGCGACTCGCAGCGCAGCCCGACCGCCCCATAGGCGTCGGCCAGCTTCACGAAGTCGGGCACTCGGCGGGTGCCGTGTCCGGTGTGCAGGTCCGTGTTGGAGTACCGCTGCTCGTAGAACAGGGTCTGCCACTGCCGGACCATGCCCAAGGAGGAGTTGTTGATCACCGCCACCTTGATCGGGATGTCGTTGATCGTGCAGGTGGCGAGCTCCTGGTTGGTCATCTGGAAGCAACCGTCGCCGTCGATGGCCCATACGGTGCGGTCCGGCTCGCCGACCTTGGCACCCATCGCGGCGGGCACCGAGAAGCCCATCGTGCCCAAGCCGCCGGAGTTGATCCACGAGTTCGGCCGCTGGTAGCGGATGAACTGCGCGGCCCACATCTGGTGCTGGCCCACCCCGGAGACGAAGATCGACTCCGGCCCGGAGATCTCCCCGATCCGGCTGATCACCTGCTGCGGGGCCATCAGACCGTCCGCGGTGTCGTCGTAGCCCAACGGGAAGGTCTCACGCCAGGAGTCCAGCTGCTGCCACCAGGCCTCGAGGTCGGGCTTGCCGTGCTGGGCGTGTGCTGCCTCCAGCTCGGGCAGCAGATCCGCGATCACCTCGCGCAGGTCGCCGACGATCGGCACGTCGACGGCCTTGTTCTTGCCGATCTCCGCGGGGTCGATGTCCGCGTGCACGATGGCGGCGTTCGGGGCGAAGGAGTCCAGGCGGCCAGTAACCCGGTCGTCGAAGCGCGCACCCAGCGCCACCACCAGGTCCGCCCGCTGCAGCGCGGCGACCGCGGCCACCGTGCCGTGCATCCCAGGCATGCCCAGGTGCTGCGGGTGGGTGTCGGGCAGTGCCCCGCGTGCCATCAGCGTGGTGGTGACCGCGGCACCAGAGGTGTCGACCAGGCGGCGCAGTTCGGCGGCGGCACCGGAGCGGATGATGCCGCCACCGGCCAGGATCACTGGGCGGCGGGCAGTTGCCAGCAGCCGAGCCGCCTCACGGATCTGCTTGGCGTGCGGCTTGGTCACCGGGTGGTAGCCGGGCAGGTCGAGCTGCTGCGGCCAGCTGAAGGTGGTGTTCGCCTGCATCGCGGACTTGGCGATGTCGACCAGCACCGGCCCGGGACGACCAGTGCTGGCGATGTGGAAGGCCTCGGCGATGGTCCGCGGGATGTCCGCCGGGTCGGTCACCAGAAAGTTGTGCTTGGTCACCGGCAGCGTGATGCCGACGATGTCCGCCTCCTGGAAGGCGTCGGTGCCGATCAGCGGCGCGGCGACCTGCCCGGTGATCGCCACCAACGGGATCGAGTCCATGTTGGCGTCCGCGATGGGGGTGACCAGGTTGGTCGCGCCCGGGCCGGAGGTAGCCATGCACACGCCGACCTTGCCGGTGGCGTGCGCGTAGCCCTGAGCCGCATGCCCGCCGCCCTGCTCGTGCCGGACCAGGATGTGCCGGAGGCGGGTCGAGTCCATCAGCGGGTCGTAGGTCGGCAGGATCGCACCACCGGGGATGCCGAAGACGACCTCCGCACCGGCCTCCTCGAGCGAGCGGACGATGGACTGCGCGCCGGTGACCTGCTCGGTCACGGTGGGGGTGGCCGTCGGTGCCGCGGCGAGGCGCGACTGGGCGGTAGCGGCTGCGGGCGCAGTCGGGCGGCGGGGCGGTGCCGGGTGTGGGCCCTGGACCATCGAACTCTCCTGGCTTCGGGGGCGGGTGCTGCGGCTGATCGGGACGTGCCGTCGGGGGTCCGTCGGCAACAAAAAACCCCTCGGGTCCTCGGGTGAGGGCCGGACGAGGGGTGCGCGCTGACGAGACCTTCGACGGGGCTTCAGCCAGCGCGCCCGGGAAGTACTACGAGGGAGATCGTCTGCATGTCCGGCAGGCTACGCCTGGACGGTCCCCGTGTCACGCGCCGGACCCGACCGTCTCACATCGTGGTTCGCAGGTCCGTGCTCTGGACGTATCCGGTGCGCCCCGATGCAGCTGCGGCCACCCCCTCTACTGTGGCGGACATGGACATCGCAGCCCGCCGTCGTCGGTTCGCACACGTAGGGATGAGCGTCGCAGTCCCGGCACTCCTTCTGACCGCATGCGGTACTGCCGAGCAGAGCGACACCGCCCCGGAGCCGACCACCCCGACCCCGAGCACGGTGAGCTCGTCCACCCCGAGCCCGACCGTCTCCCCCGCCACAGAGGCGGACTCCGACGCGGACAGCTCCGCCCCCGGCTTCGGCACCGGCGCGGATGGCACCGCCTCCGCGGACGCGCTGCTGAGCGTGACCGATCTACGCACCGGCAGCCACGACAGCTACGACCGTGTCGTGATCGAACTGGCCGGCACCGGCACACCCGGCTGGCACGCCGAAGTCAGCCAGAGCGCGTTCGAGAGTCCGACCGGCGCCCCGATCGAACTCGGCGGGCAGGCCGTGCTCACGCTGTACCTGTCCGGCCTGGGCCTGCCGTATGAAACCGGACAGACCGAGCTGCCCGCCGACACCGTGTTGCCCGCCGTCGGCACCGCGGTGACCGGCGCAGCGTTCACCGGCACCTTCGAAGGCGAGGGCCAGGTATTCATCGGGCTCGGCTCCGCCGCTGCCGACTACCGGGTGTTCGCCCTGTCGGACCCCACCCGGATCGTGATCGACATCGCCTCCTGACTCACCGGGCGCGGATCACCCGCGCCTCCCACGGCCGCAGCACCGTCGATTCCTGACCCTCGACCGGGTGGGTGCCCAGCACCAGCTCACCCCACTGCCCGTCGACCAGCGGCCAGTCCTCGCCCAGGTCCACCGCCCGCGACTGCCCGGAGACGTTGACCACCACCAGCAGTGCGTCGTCGCCGAGGGTGCGGGTGAAGGCGTAGATCTGCTCATCCTCGGGCAGCAGCATGTGGAAGTCGCCGAGCGCCACCGTGTCATCGGTGCGGCGCAGTTCGATCAACCGCCGGTAGTGGTGGAACACCGAATCCGGGTCGGCCCGCTCCGCCTCGGCGTTGATCTCAACGTGGTTCGGGTTGACCGCCAGCCACGGCGTGCCGGTGGTGAACCCGGCCTGCGGGCTCGCATCCCACTGCACCGGTGTGCGCGCGTTGTCCCGGGACATCCAGGCCAGCCCGGCCAGCAGTTGCTCATCGGTGGCGGTGCCCAACGTCCGCGCCTCGGCCACGTGCCGCAGCGACTCGATGTCCCGGTACTGGTCGAAGCGGGTGAAGTGCGCGTTGGTCATGCCCAGCTCCTCGCCCTGATACACGTAGGGCGTGCCCCGGTGCAGGTGCAGCAGGGTGGCCAGCGCCTTCGCCGACTCCCGGCGGTACACCCCGTCGTCGCCGAACCGGCTGACCACCCGCGGCTGATCGTGGTTGTCCCAGTACAGGCTGTTCCAGCCCGCCTCGGCCAGCCCCACCTGCCAGCGCCCGAAGGTCGCCTTGAGGTCGGTCAGGCGCATCGGCCGCGGGTCGAACTTCCCACCCGGACCGTGATCCAAACCCACATGCTCGAACTGGAACACCATGTCGACCTCGTGCCGGGCCGGGTCGGTGTACTTCTGTGCCTCGGCCAGCGTCACCCCGGTGGTCTCGCCCACCGTGATCAGCTGGGCGTCCCGCCCCTCAAACACCTCCCGGTGCATCTCCTGCAGGAACTCGTGCACCCGGGGGCCGTCGGTGTAGTGCGGGCTGCCGTCGCCCCAGATCCCGGCCACCACCGCGCCGTCCGGCAGCGACGTGTCCTTGGAGATCAGGTTGATCACGTCCATCCGGAACCCGTCCACGCCCCGGTCCAGCCACCACCGCATCATCGCGTAGACCGCCTGCCGAACCTCCGGGTTCTCCCAGTTCAGATCCGGTTGCTTCACGCTGAACAGGTGCAGGTAGTACTCGCCGGTCGCCTCATCCGGCTCCCACGACCCGCCGGAGAAGAACGAGTGCCAGTTGGTCGGCTCCGCGCCCGGCTGACCCAGCTCCATCCCCTCGCGGGGCGGACGCCACCAATACCAGTCGCGCTTCGGATCGTCCTTGCTCGACCGGCTGGCCACGAACCACGGGTGCTCATCCGAGGTGTGGTTCACCACCAGGTCCATCACCAGCTTGATCCCGCGCGCATGCAGCTGCGCGATCAGCTCGTCCAGATCCGCCAACGTCCCGAAGGACGGGTCGACATCCTGGTAGTCGCTGATGTCGTAGCCGTTGTCGTCCTGCGGGGAACGGTAGATCGGCGACAGCCAGACCACGTCCACGCCCAGGGCGGTCAGGTGGTCCAGATGCTCCAGGATGCCGCGCAGGTCGCCGATGCCGTCGCCATCCGAATCGGCGAAGGACCGGGGGTAGATCTGGTAGACGGTGGAGCGGGTCCACCAGGGGGCGTCTTCGACGGTGAAGCTCATGGCGGGAAGCCTGGCACACCGTCCACGACGGAGGCCAGGACCCTAAGGCCGCGTCAGGTATCCATCGACCGGCAGCGACCGCGCGAGCTCGTCACCGGCGGCGGTGTTGTCCAGCCACACGTTGAACGGCCAAGTCGGCGCTGCCGCGACGTACTCGGACAGCAGCACCGAGCGTGCCCCGGCAACATCACCGTCGAAGGGTTCGAATCCGGTCGCCGTCAGACCACCGATCCGCACCAGCTCCCGGTCGGTCAGCTCGGTCACCAACGACCTGATCGCGTTCAACGGCACCGCAGCCCCGTGGAAGGTCACGATGGCATGCAACTCGCCGAGGGACACCCAATCCTCGAGGCCGCACTGCAGCACGGCGCGGGCATCCGCGGACAGATCATCGCGATGCGACACGAATCGACTCCATTCGACCGTCGGGGTAGCGGATGTCGATCACTGGGCCGCCGTGCTTTGATACCTCGCGCTTCGCGACGAGGGTGCCGTCGGGCTTCTGGACGATGCGGCCACCGTAGGTGTCGCCGCTCGGCTTCACGACAGGGCTCCGTTCTCATCGGGCCAGGGCTCGTCCAGGTATAGAGCCCGAGGCAGCGTCTTCGCCGCGGCCTCGCCCTCATCCGTCAAGGCAAGCCACGCCGCAAACGGCCACATGTCTCCCGCCTCGCGGAAGATATCCATCATCCAGACGATGGAGGCCTCCCGATCCCCTTCGTGGGCAACGAACCCGCCCTGCGAATAGACTTCCCCGGCGAGCATCAGTCCGCGCTCCACCACGTGGCGGATCACCGGCTCAATTGCCCACTCAGGAGCACTGGTCATCTTGGAGCGTGTGACCGGTTCGGCAACTTTGTAAAAGAGTGCGATGGCATCGACCTCACCCAGAGCTACCCAATCATCGAGCCCGGACTGGAGCACCGCCGCGACCAACTCGTCGCGTTGCGCGTCACTCAACACGGATCTTGATCTGCCTTCCATTCGGAAGCCTGAGATCGGCCATCGGTCCGCCACTGGGGCCACCGTAGGTGTCACGGTCAACTTCACGACGAGGATCCATTCTCATCGGTCCAGGGCTCGGTGCGGTAGCGGGCCCGCGGCATCGAACGAGCGAATTCCGCGCCACGTGGAGTCACCTCGAGCCAAGCACTCAAAGACCATCCCGGTTCCGCGGCAGCCAAGATGTCCATCATCCAGCGAAGGGCATCATCCGAGCTTCCATCGAATGGTACAAAACTGCCGGTAGCGTACACCTCGCCGATATTGACAAATCCGGACACGAGGAGGTGCCTCACCACCGGTTCGATATCAGACTGGCTAGCGCGGAAACTTCCGGAATCCGCGCGTTGCCCCGGGGCCCCGTAGAAGCATGCGATGGCGTCTAGCTCCCCCAACGACACCCAATCATCGAGAGCTGACTGCACGGCCGCGACCACGATGTCAGCGCGTTGCTGGTCACTCAACATGGATCTTCAACGTCCTCCGATCAGGGTACCTAATATCGATCGTCGGACGCCCCGTCGAGGTAGACATCTCCCGGAGCCCGATCTCGGTTCCGTCAGGCAGCCTCACCATCTTGCCACCTCCGTTCGCGTAATACCCGGTAGACGGAGTGATGTCGACGCCGCCTTGACTGAGTTCGTCGAACAGGTTCCTCAGCTCGTTCTCACTCACCGCGTCGATGACATACGCCGCCTTCTCGATGGACTTGGTGTCCACATTCAGTCGCACCAGGGCACAGCCGGGCCCTCTTGTGGGAATCAGAGATTGCTGCGGCTGCGCGTCAGCTTAGATCAACACCGCCCCTGTCGACGCCGATTGCACCAACTTGGCGTACTTCGCCAACACTCCCCGGGTGTACTTGGGTGTCAACGGCGCCCATCCCTCGCGCCGGGAGGACAACTCTTTCTGGTCGACCAGCACGTCGATGGTCGCGTTCGCCACGTCCAACCGAATCCGGTCGCCATCCTGGACGAAGGCGATCGGGCCGCCGTCGACCGCCTCGGGGGCAATGTGTCCGACGCACAGTCCGGTGGTGCCGCCGGAGAACCGTCCGTCGGTGAGCAGCAGCACGTCCTTGCCGAGTCCGGCGCCCTTGATCGCCCCGGTGATCGCGAGCATTTCCCGCATTCCGGGTCCGCCCTTGGGGCCTTCGTAACGGATGACCACCACGTCCCCGGCGCGGATGGTGCCGTCCTCCAGGGCGTCGAGGGCGGCGCGTTCGCGCTCGAACACCCGGGCGGTGCCCTCGAAGACGTCCGAGTCGAAGCCGGCGGACTTCACAACAGCGCCCTCGGGGGCGAGGCTGCCGTTCAGGATGGTGATGCCGCCGGTGTGGTGGATCGGGTTGTCCAGCGCGCGCAGGATCTTGCCGTCGGGGTCCGGCGGGTTGATGTCGGCGAGGTTCTCAGCGACGGTTTTGCCGGTGACGGTGAGGCAGTCGCCGTGCAGCAGGCCCGCGTCCAGCAGCGCCTTCATCACGACGGGCACACCGCCGATCCGGTCGACGTCGTTCATCACGTAGCGACCGAAGGGTTTGAGGTCACCGAGGTGCGGGACCTTCGCGGCGACTCGCTTGAAGTCGTCCAGGGTCAGATCGACCTCGGCTTCGTGCGCGATGGCCAGCAGGTGCAGGACAGCGTTGGTGGACCCGCCGAAGGCCATCACGACGGCGATGGCGTTCTCGAA
This sequence comes from Cellulomonas sp. NPDC089187, assembly GCF_040685135.1. Classification (NCBI taxonomy): domain Bacteria; kingdom Bacillati; phylum Actinomycetota; class Actinomycetes; order Micrococcales; family Cellulomonadaceae; genus Cellulomonas; species Cellulomonas sp. NPDC089187. Next base: position 856,598 of record NZ_JBFBHI010000001.1, read on the forward strand.
GGCCTCCTTGGTCATGATCTGCCGGGCAGTGATCCCCTGACGCAGCAGTTCCACGACAGCCTCACCGGACTTGTGCGCGAAGTGGTCGCGACGGCGGTCGGCACTGGGCGGGGCGGCTGACCCGGGCACGGACATCCCCATCGCCTCGGCCACTGAGGCCATGGTGTTGGCGGTGTACATGCCACCGCAGGCACCCTCCCCCGGACAGATCGCCCGCTCGATCCGGTCCAGGTCCGCCGTCGACATCAGACCGCGCGCGCAGGCACCGACCGCCTCGAAGGCATCGATCAGTGTGACGTCCTTCTCCGTGCCGTCCTCCAGCTTCACCCAGCCGGGCATGATCGACCCGGCGTAGAGGAAGACGCTGGCCAGATCGAGTCGGGCCGCGGCCATCAACATGCCAGGCAGTGACTTGTCGCAACCGGCCAGAAGCACCGAGCCGTCCAGCCGCTCGGCGGACATCACGGTCTCCACCGAGTCGGCAATGATGTCCCGGCTGACCAGGGAGAAGTGCATCCCCTCGTGGCCCATCGAGATGCCGTCGCTAACCGAGATGGTGCCGAACTCCAGCGGGTAGCCACCGGCGGCGTGCACCCCGCCCTTGACCGCCTGCGCGAGCCGTTGCAGCGACAGGTTGCACGGGGTGATCTCGTTCCAGGACGAGGCGACACCGATCTGGGGCTTGGCCCAGTCGTCGTCGCCCATCCCGACCGCCCGGAGCATGCCCCGGGAGGCGGTAGCCTCGATTCCGTCGGTGACCTGCCGCGACCGCGGCTTGATGTCCGGGCTCATGCGCCGACTGTAGGCACGAATCGCCCGATCAGCTACGGATGAGTGCCCCCGTCAGCAGCGCGAGAGGCACGGCACCGGACCGGGTGGCTAGCGCATCCCACTCAGCGGCGAATCCGACTTACATCCCGAACCGCGCCGCGGTCGGCACTGGTGGCCATCGCGGCGTACGCCTGGAGTGCGGGCGACACAACCCGGTCGCGGTCCTTCGGCTGCCAGGGGTTCTCGCTGGCTTCCATCTTGGCGCGACGCTCGGCGAGGACAGCATCCGGGACGTTGATCCGGATCAGCCGGGTCTCGACATCGATCTCGATCTCGTCGCCGTCCTCGATCAGGCCGATGGCACCACCGGCGGCGGCCTCCGGGCTGACGTGGCCGACCGAGATGCCGCTGGACCCGCCGGAGAACCGACCGTCGGTGATCAACGCGCAAACCTTGCCCAGGCCCCGGCCCTTGATGAAGGAGGTCGGGTAGAGCATCTCCTGCATGCCGGGGCCACCGGCCGGACCCTCGTAGCGGACCACCACCACATGACCGGGCTCGACCTGCTTGGTGAGGATCTTCTCCACCGCCTCGTCCTGCGACTCGCAGACCAGGGCCTTGCCGACAAAGTGGAAGACATCCGGGTCGATGCCGGCGGTCTTGATGATCGCGCCGTCCTCGGCCAGGTTGCCGCGCAGCACGGCCAGCCCGCCCTCGACGGTGTAGGCGTGCTCGACGTCGCGGATGCAGCCCGCCGCACCGTCGGTGTCCAGGGACTCCCACACGTTCGAGGTGGAGAAGGCCTGGGTGGTGCGGACCCCGCCGGGGGCGGCGTGGAACAGCTGCTGTGCCCGCTCGGTGGCCTTGCCGCCACGGATGTCCCAGTCGTCCAGCCAGGCGCGCAGGGTCGGGGTGTGCACGCTGGTCACGTCGTGGTCGAGTAGTCCGCCACGGTCCAGCTCACCGAGCAGTGCGGGGATGCCACCGGCCCGGTGCACATCCTCCATGTGGTAGTCCGGGTGGTTCGGGGCGACCTTCGCCAGGCAGGGCACCCGACGGCTGATCGCGTCGATGTCGGCCAGGGTGAAGTCGACCTCGGCCTCCTGCGCGGCGGCCAGGATGTGCAGCACCGTGTTGGTGGAGCCGCCCATCGCCACATCCAGCGCCATCGCGTTGCTGAAGGCCGCGCGGGTGGCGATGCCCCGGGGGGCAGCGGTGTCGTCCTCGTCGTCGTAGAACCGGCGGGCCAGGTCGACGATGGTGCGACCGGCCTCCAGGAACAGCTCGCGGCGGGCGGAGTGCGTGGCCAGGGTGGAGCCGTTACCGGGCAGGGACAGACCCAGCGCCTCGGTGAGGCAGTTCATCGAGTTGGCGGTGAACATGCCGGAGCAGGAGCCGCAGGTCGGGCAGGCGTTCTCCTCGACGCTGGCGAGCGCGGAGTCGGAGACGTTGTCGTCCGCGGAGTAGTTGATCGCGTTGATCAGGTTGAGGTGCGTCTTGGCGACACCGTCGGCGATCACCGCCTTGCCGGCCTCCATCGGACCACCGGAGACGAAGATGACCGGGATGTTCAGCCGCAGTGCCGCGTTGAGCATGCCCGGGGTGATCTTGTCGCAGTTGGAGATGCACACCAGGGCATCGGCGCAGTGCGCCTGCACCATGTACTCCACCGAGTCGGCGATCAGGTCGCGGCTGGGCAGGGAGTAGAGCATCCCGGCGTGGCCCATGGCGATGCCGTCGTCCACGGCAATGGTGTTGAACTCCTTCGCCACACCGCCGGCTTCCTGGATCGCGGAGGCCACCAGGTCGCCCATGTCCTTGAGGTGGACGTGCCCGGGGACGAACTGGGTGTACGAGTTCGCGATGGCGATGATCGGCTTGCCGAAGTCCTCGGAACCCATGCCGGTCGCGCGCCAGAGCGCCCGGGCTCCGGCCATATTGCGTCCGTGGGTGGAGGTACGGGAGCGCAGGGGACGACTCATAGCCGTCACGGTACGTCCGGAGCACCGATGCTGGTGACAGCGTCCGTCCAGTGATCGACCACCCGGCGAGACAGGCGAGTCAGTCCCGCGCCTGCCAGGTGCAGATGCAGGCCTCATTGCCCTCCGGGTCCGCCAGCACCCAGAACGCCGGTGCCCGTTCGTCCGATAGCAGGGCGCCGCCCGCCGCAAGCGCCGCCGCGATCCGGGCCTCGGCCTGGTCGTGCGGGACGGTGATGTCCAGGTGGATCCGGTTGCGTTGTGGGCGCGGGGCGTCCATCTGCTGGAACCAGTAGGCAGGTCCGCTGCCGGTGGGATCGGTCAGCGCATCGTCCCCGTCGTCGACATAGGCCAACAGCGCGCGCCAGAACGGGCGCACGGCTGGGATGTCCAGGGCGTCGATGGCGACTTCCTGTGCGGACAGGGTGTCCGGCACGCCGGGGATCCCCATCCGGTCGGCCAGGTCGGTGATCGCCGCGGCCAGACGCAGGTCCCGCGCACTCAGCCCGCCGATGTCATGGCTGGTCAACCGGATGCCTACTCGGCCCCAGGACAGGGTCAGCTCCGGGTGGTGCTGCTGGGCCTCGGCCAGGGCGGCGATCTCGGCCGCGAAGCTCGCACCGGTGGCGTAGTCGGCGGGGCGGAAGGCACCGGTCAGGGTGCGTAACAGCACCCGCCAGTGTCGCGAGTCGGCGTGCCGGGTGGCGGTGGTGGAATCGACGCGATCGGACATGCGCCCACTGTGACACCGACCACCCACAGTCGACTTGCTCTTGACGTAGCGTCAACCGGAACGGTGGTCATCGACGCCACGGAGAGTCCGTGGCCGAGGGAGGACGAGATGACGGTCGACGGCGGTCCCTGGACCACCGCGGAGCTGGTGCGCCTGTCCGGCGTGACCTCGCGCACGCTGCGGCACTACGACGCGATCGGGCTGCTCACCCCGGCGGGGTCGACCCCCGGTGGGCAGCGGCTCTACCGCGCCGAGGAGCTGCTGCGGCTGCAGGAGATCCTGGTGCTGCGCGAGCTGGGCGTGCCGCTGGCCACCATCGGGCGGGCGCTGGCCTCACCCGAGTACCGGACCACCGCACTCCGGGAGCACCACGACCGACTGCTGGCCGAACGGGACCGCCTGGACCGGTTGGCCGGCACCGTCCGCGACACCCTCGACGCCCTGGAGGAAGGGAGCACCATGTCCGCAGACGACCTGTACAACGGCTTCGACCACCGGCAGTACGAGCAGGAGGCCCGCGAGCGCTGGGGTGAGGACACCGTGAATCGCAGCACCGCCCGCTGGGAGTCGATGTCCCAGGAGCAGCGCGACGCCCACCAGGTCGAGGCCGATGACCTGAGCCGGGCGCTGGCCGACCTGATGACCGCCGGGGTCCCCGCCGACGATCCACGCACCCGGGAGCTGGTCGCCCGGCATCACCGGTGGGTCAGCCGATTCTGGACCCCCGATGCCGAGGCGTACCGGAACCTGGGCGCGATGTACGCCGACGACCCGCGCTTCACCGCCACCTATGACGCGGTGGCACCGGGCCTGGCGGTCTATCTGCGGGACGCGATCAGCGCACACGCCGCCGAGGTCGCGGGGCTGTCCAGGGACCACTGACCCAGGTCAGCCGTGGTGCCCCAGGGCACCCTGTCGTTCGCGGATCAGGGGCCACCACCCCACCTCCGCACACTCCCGGAGCGCCGACCCGCTCTCGGGGAACGAATGTCGAGGCATCACTGGCTCATCGCCCGGGCCAGTGGTGCCTCGGCTCATGTCCGGGGCCGTCACCGCCGGTTCGGGTCACCAACGGACGGGACGGGGTCGTCGCCGACGGTCCCGGTCCCCTCCCGACTGGGCGCGGGGTCATCGCCGCCGGTCCAGAGTCGCTCGCCCACGGTTCAGGTCGCCCGACCATGACACGCTGGCTAGCGTGACCGGCGATGACAACCCTGCACTGGTTCCGCCGCGATCTGCGCCTCGGTGATAACCCCGCCCTGATGGCCGCCGCGGATTCCGGCGACGTGCTCCCGGTCTTCGTGCTCGACCCCGCCCTGTGGGCCGCCTCCGGGGCACCGCGGCGCGCCTATCTGCTGGCCAGCTTGCGGGCGTTGGACGAGCAGCTGGACGGCGGCCTGCTGATCCGCCGCGGCCGCCCCGAGCAGGTCATCGTCGACCTGACTCAGGAGGTCGCAGCCGAGGCCGTGCACATCGCCGAGGACTGCGCCCCGGCCGGTCGCCGCCGGGACGAGCGGGTGGAGCAAGCCTTGGACGTGCCGCTGGTCCGCACCGGCTCCCCCTATGCGATCACCCCCGGTCGGCTGCGCACCGGAGCGGGCGAGGGCTACAAGGTCTTCACCCCGTTCCGCCGCGCATGGCAGGACCACGGGTGGCATTCCCCTGCCCCGGACGCCCACACCGCGCGCGGTCGGCTGTCACTGGTGGATGCCGGTCGGTCCGATGATCTGCCCGCGGCGGAAGTGCCGGACGGGCTCACACTGCCCGCCGCCGGCGAGGAGGCGGCCCTGGACCGCTGGGCCGAGATGCTGGACGGCCCACTGAACCGCTACGACACCGAGCGCGACCGGCCGGATCTGGACAGCACCTCACGCCTGTCGGTGCCCTTGAAGTGGGGCGAGCTGCACCCGCGCACCGTGCTGCACGACCTCGCCCGTCGCCGCTCCATCGCAGCGGACACCTTCCGCGGGCAGATCGCCTGGCGTGACTTCCACGCCGACGTGCTGTTCCACAGTCCCTCCGCCCGGGACACCTCGTTGACCACGGTGCTGCCGGAGGACTCCTGGGCCGAGGGGGCGGCAGAGCGGGCGGCACTGACTGCCTGGTCCGAGGGACGCACCGGTTACCCCCTGGTGGATGCCGGGATGCGACAGCTGCGCGCCGAGGGCTGGATGCACAACCGGGTCCGGATGGTGGTGGCGTCCTTCTTGGTGAAGGACCTCCACGTGCGCTGGCAGCGCGGGGCGGAGCATTTCATGGCCTGGCTGGTGGACGGTGATGTGCCGCAGAACCAGCTGAACTGGCAGTGGGTGGCCGGCACTGGCCGGGACGCCGCGCCGTACTTCCGGGTGTTCAACCCGGTGCGCCAGGGCCTGACGTACGACCCGGAGGGCCAGTACGTGCGCCGGTGGGTTCCTGAGCTGCGCGACATCCCGAGCAAGGCAGTGCACGAACCGTGGAAGCTGCCCCGCTCCGCCGCACCTGACTACCCGGCTCCGATGGTGGACCACGCCGAGGAGCGGGCAGCCACCCTGGAGGCGTACCAGGAGCAGCGCCGCCGCTGACCGCCGGGACTTCGGACCCAGGCCCACCCCCGCCCAACCCTCGCCCGTCGCAGAACCCCGCTCCGCATCCGCGGGAACGTGGGACCTAGATCCCAGCCCGTGCGGAACGAACCGCCACGATCACCCGAGCGGACGACACCCCCGGCTGCCACCAGGACTTTCGACCCGGCCGGGAGGCCCCTCCATGCAGGACATTGGGAAAACCATCACAAAGATGGCACCGACGATTCGGAGAGCCGACACATGACCGCCACCACCGCACCCAGCGCCGCCGCCACCGCTGCCGCCGCGCCGGCCATCCGCACCCAGCAGGACGTGATCCTCTCGGCGCCGGTTCGCCGGACTCTGGCTGTGCTGCGGTACGCCACCGGCTTCATCTTCCTGTGGGCGTTCCTGGACAAGACCTTCGGCCTGGGCTTCTCGACCCCCTCGGAGAACGCCTGGATCAACGGCGGCAAGCCGAGCCAGGGGTTCCTGAACAGCCCGATGGTGATCGGCCCGTTCAAGGACCTGTTCAACGGGATGGCCAGCTCCGCCACCGACGTGCTGTTCATGCTCGGGATGCTCGGCATCGGCCTGGCCGTGATGCTCGGCATCGGCACCCGGGTCGCTGCGATCGCCGGCAGTCTGATCATGGCGATGATGTGGCTGGCCGAGTGGCCGATCGGCGCCGCGGGCTCGAACCCGGTTGTCGACTACCACGTCATCTACGCGATCGCCCTGATCCTGTTCGCCTTCTCCTACGCCGGTGAGACCTGGGGCCTGGGCAAGTGGTGGAGCAACCTGCCGATCGTCCGCAACAACCAGTGGCTGCGCTGATCACCCGCAGACCTCGCGAGAAGGCCGGTCCCCCTCCAGGGGACCGGCCTTCTGCTATGTCACGACGAGACCCCGCGACCGGCCCGGTACTCGTCCTCCAGCATCGACATCACGATGGCGTCGCACCACCCCGCACCGTCGCGGTAGGCGTCCCGACGTCGGCCCTCATGCCGGAAGCCGATGTTCTCGTACAGCGAGTGCGCCCGGGCGTTGATGCTCAGCACGTCCAACTCCACCCGGTGCAGTCCGATCCCGTCGAATCCCAGCCCCAGGACCAGCTCGATGGCCTCGGTGCCGTAACCCCGCCCGCGGTAACCCGGTCGCATCACCAGGCGCAGGTTCGCGCTCTTGAGCACCGGGTCGATGTCGTTGAGCACGATCTCGCCCAGGTACTCGTCGGAGCCGTTCGCGGTGATCGCCAGATCGATCCGGTCCGGCTGCTCGGCAATGGTCGCGCACCAACGCTCGATCTGCTGCCGGGTGAAGGTGGCAGTGGTGCCGGTGGTGCGCATCGCCTCCGGGTCGTTGACCATCTCCCACATGCCGTCGGCGTCGTCGGCCCGCACCGGACGCAATCGGACCATCTCCCCCTCAAGGGTGGGCTTGTCCATGACTCCTCCTGGTGTCGTCCCGGCGATGCTAGGCCGGGGATGTTTCCTGGACATGGCAACGGCGCGGGGACATTCCGTCCGCCGCGCCGTTGCCGGTGAGTCGATCAGCCGTTGACGCGCTCCAGCACCAGCTCGCGGACCCGACCGGCGTCGGCCTGGCCACGGGTGGCCTTCATCACCGAGCCGATGATCGCGCCCACCGGGCCGAGGTTGCCGGAACGGATCTTCTCCGCGATGTCCGGCTGGGCGGCCAGGGCGGCGTCGATGGCCTCCAACAGCGGACCATCGTCGGAGACCACTTCCAGCCCACGGGCGACGACGACCTTCTCCGGGTCGCCCTCACCGGCGAGCACACCCTCGAGCACCTGGCGGGCGAGCTTGTCGTTGATCCGCCCGGCGTCGACCAACTGTTGGAGCTGGCCGATCTGCGTCGGGGTGATCGGCAGCTCGGCGAGCTCGACCTCCTGGGTCTTAGCGGTCCGGGCCAACTCACCCATCCACCACTTGCGGGCGGCAGCCGGGCTGGACCCAGCGGCGACGGTGGACTCGATCAGTTCCACCGCACCGGCGTTGATCACATCGCGCATCTCCGGGTCGGAGTAGCCCCACTCGGTCTGCAAACGGCGACGACGCGCCGCGGGCAGCTCCGGCAGGTTCGCGCGGATCTCCGCCACCCACTCCCGGGACGGGGCGACCGGCACCAGGTCCGGCTCCGGGAAGTACCGGTAGTCCTCGGCATCCGACTTGATCCGCCCGGAGGTCGTGATGCCGGTGTCCTCATGCCAGTGCCGGGTCTCCTGGACCACACTGCCCTGCGCATCCAGCACTGCGGCCTGGCGGCTGATCTCGTAGCGGACCGCACGCTCCACCGAGCGGAACGAGTTCACGTTCTTGGTCTCGGTACGGGTCCCCAGCGGCGACTCCGCGGTCGGCCGGATCGACACGTTGACGTCCGCGCGCACATTGCCGCGCTCCATCCGCGCCTCGGAGACCTCCAGCGCCCGGAAGATGTCCCGCAGAGTCTGGACGTAGGCCCGAGCCACCTCCGGCGCGCGCTCCCCCGCACCGGTGATCGGACGGGTCACGATCTCCACCAGCGGGATGCCCGCCCGGTTGTAGTCGACCAGCGAGTGATCGGCACCCTGGATCCGGCCGGTGGCTCCACCCACGTGGGTGTTCTTGCCGGCGTCCTCCTCCATGTGCGCCCGCTCGATGTCCACCCGGAACACCGCGCCGTCCTCCAGCTCGACGTCGATCCACCCGTCGAAGGCGATCGGCTCGTCGTACTGCGAGGTCTGGAAGTTCTTCGGCACGTCCGGGTAGAAGTAGTTCTTCCGGGCGAAGCGGCAGGTCTCGGCGATCTGGCAGTTCAGCGCCAGGCCGATCCGGATCGCGTACTCCACCGCGGTGCCGTTGACCACCGGCAGTGCACCGGGCAGGCCCAGCGACACCGGGGTGACCGCGGTGTTCGGCTCCGCACCGAAGGTCTGCGGGGCGGCGTCGAACATCTTGGTCTTGGTGCCGAGCTCGACGTGGACCTCGATCCCGATCACCGGGTCGAAGCGGCTGACCGCCTCGTCGTAGTCGACCAGCTCGACGCTCACTTGCGCACCTCCAGCTCAGGGGCCTGGGCGAGCAGCGGACCGCCCCAGGACTTCTCCAGCAGCGCCTCGAGGGCGGCGCCCACCCGGTACAGCCGGTCGTCGGCCTTGGCCGGGGCCAGCACCTGGAACCCAGCGGGCAGACCGTCGTCGGACAGGCCGCTCGGCAGTGACAGACCGGGAATCCCGGCCATGTTCGCCGGGATGGTGGCCACGTCGTTCAGGTACATCGCCAGCGGGTCGTCCAGCTTCTCGCCCAGCTTGAACGCCGTGGTCGGCGTGGTCGGCGAGACCAGCACATCCGCTGCGGCGAAGGCATTCGCGAAGTCCCGCTGGATCAGGGTGCGGACCTTCTGCGCCGAGCCGTAGTAGGCGTCGTAGTACCCGGCGGACAGGGCGTAGGTGCCCAGGATGATCCGGCGCTTGACCTCGTCGCCGAAGCCCTGACCACGGGTAGCGGCCATCACGCGCTCGGCGGTGACCGGCCCCTCCTCCGGCTCGACCCGCAGGCCGAAGCGCATCCCGTCGAACTTCGCCAGGTTGCTGGACGCCTCCGACGGCATGATCAGGTAGTACGCACCCAGCGCGTACTCGAAGTGCGGGCAGGAGACCTCGACGATCTCGGCACCCGCGGAGCGCAGCAGCTCCAGCGACTCGGTGAACCGAGCCAGCACACCCGGCTGGTAGCCCTCACCCTGGAGTTCCGTGATCACACCGACCCGGACACCGGTCAGGTCACCGGAGGCACCCTGCTTCGCGGCGGCGACCAGGCCGGGCAGCGGCTCCGGGATGGACGTCGAGTCGCGCGGGTCATGCCCGCCGATCAGCTCGTGCAGCAGCGCGGAGTCCAGCACGGTCCGGGTGACCGGACCGGCCTGGTCCAGGCTGGACGCCATCGCGATCAGGCCGTAGCGGGACACCGAACCGTAGGTCGGCTTCACCCCGACGGTGCCGGTGACCGCAGCGGGCTGCCGGATCGAACCACCGGTGTCGGTGCCGATGGCCAGCGGCGCCTCGAAGGCGGCGACCGCAGCGGCCGAGCCACCGCCGGAGCCACCGGGGATCCGCTCCAGGTCCCACGGGTTGTGCGTGTCGCCGTAGGCGGAGTGCTCGGTGGAGGAGCCCATGGCGAACTCGTCCATATTGGTCTTGCCCAGGATCGGCAGCCCAGCGGCCTTGATCCGCTCGACCAGGGTGGCGTCGTAGGGCGGCACCCACCCTTCGAGGATCTTGGAGCCCGCGGTGGTGGGCAGTCCCTTGGTCACCACGACGTCCTTGACCGCGATCGGCACACCGGCCAGCGGGTGCAGCTGCTCCCCAGCAGCCCGGCGGGCGTCGACGTCGGCGGCGGTGGCCAGTGCCTCATCGGCTGAGACGTGCAGGTAGGCGTTCACGGCGGGCTCGACGGCCGCCATCCGGTCCAGGTGCGCCTGGGTGGCCTCGACGCTGGACACCTCACCGGCGGTGAGCTGCTCGGCCAGGGCGGCGGCGCTCAGACGGGTCAGATCGGTCATCTCACTCCTCCCCGAGGATCTGCGGGACCAGGAACTTGCCGTCCTCAGACGCCGGAGCACCGGACAGCGCGTCGGCCTGCGACAGCGGCTGCTCCGGCACGTCGGCGCGGAAGACGTTGGTCATCGGCAGCGGGTGGCTGGTGGCCGGGACATCAGGGGTCGCGACTTCACTGACCCGGGCGACCGAGTCGACGATCACCTGGAGCTCGCCGACCAGACGGTCGACCTCCTCCGGCTTCAGGTCGATCCGCGCCAGGCCCGCGACGCGCGCGACCTCGTCACGAGAGAGAGAGGACATGGCGGCGAGTCTAGTCGTCGCCCGGTCTGCGGCGGGATCAGACCCGCGCGGCTGAGACCAGCGCCATCACCGCGTCGGCATAGGCATCGGCCGCGCTCCCTGCGGCGAAGGAGCGCTCGGGCTGCCCGGGCAGTTCGACCACCACGAGGTAGCTGCCGTCCAGGGCCCGCGCCAGCGACCGGAAGGTGCCGCCCAGCAGCTCGCGCAGTTGGTCCTCACGCGGTAGCCAGATCGCGTCCTCCTGGGTGACCGAGTCCAGCGCCCACTCGGTGGTGCCGTTGAAGCCCAGCACCGTCCCGGTGGGGTACTCGTGCGCCTCGATGGTCATCTCGCTGATCGTGAAGACCTCTTCGGCCATGCCGGGGGCACGGATCGCGAAGCGGTCGCCGGAGGTCGGGCTCCAGCGCAGACCGGCGGCCTGGAGCAGTTCGGCGCGGTCCAGGGAGATCATCGGCCCAGTATCGCCACCGGAGGCGCTCACCGCGCGGCGGTCCACTCCCGCACGATCAGCTCCGGGGCGATCGACTCCCGCACCGGACCAGGACCCACCGCCGCGGCCGAGCTCACTGTGTAGGCCGACCCCGAGGCCTTGCAGGTGCTGGTGGACCTCGGCCTGCCGTTGCGGATGTTCGGGTTGAACCTCACCCGGCAGGTGCTGGTCACGGCGGTCGCGGCGGAGGGGCCGGTCACTCCCCCGTCGGCTCGTCCTCGCCGGGCGGCGCAGGAACCGCCTCCGGTCCACCGGCGAGCAGCGCGGTGAAGGCGTCCTCGTCCAGGATGCGCAGACCGAGCTCACGGGCCTTGGCCTCCTTGGAGCCCGCATTCTCCCCGACAACTACATAGTCGGTCTTCTTGGAGACACTGCCGGCCGCCTTGCCGCCGTGGGCGAGGATCGCCTCCTTCGCTTCGTCCCGGCTGTATCCGGCGAGGCTGCCGGTCACCACAACGGTGAGCCCGGACAAGGTGAGCGGCACCGTGGCGTCCCGCTCGTCGCGCATCAGCACCCCGGCACGCTGCCACCGTTCGACGATCTCGACATGCCAGTCCTCGGCGAACCAGTCGCGGATCGACTCGGCGATGGTCGGGCCGACGCCCTCGACCTGGCTCAGGCGGGCCACCGCGTCCTCCTCGGCCAGCGCGGCGCGCAGCGCCTGCATCGAGCCGAACTCCTGGGCCAGAGCCCGAGCGGCGGTCGGGCCGACGTTCCGGATGCTCAGCGCGACCAGCACCCGCCACAGCGGCTTGGTCTTGGCCAGGTCCAGCTCGTCCAGCAGCGTGACCGCCTGCTTGGAGTAGGTGAAGTCGCTCGCCGACTCCCCTGCCGCCTTCCGCTCCGCGGGGGTGCGGTTGCGGCGGAAGGGCGCCCGACGACGCACCACGCCGTCGTCATCGGCCTTGGGCTCACCGGTCTCCGCGTCCCGGACGATCACCTCGACCTGCATCAGCGTGGCCAGACTGGCTTCCCGGAGTGCGCGGCGGTCCTCCTGCGAGGCGTCGTCCCGGTACCCGACCAGGTCGAAGAGGTCGGCCTCGTTGATCAACGGCGGTTGCTCGGGCACCTCCGGCTGGGTCAGCGCGGCGGCGGTAACCTCGCCCAGCGCATCGATGTCCAGTGCCCCGCGCGAACCGATGTGCTCCACCCGGCCGCGAACCTGTGCGGGGCAGGTGCGTGCGTTCGGGCAGCGCAGGTCGACCTCGCCCTCACGCATCGGTCGCAGCTCGGCACCGCATTCTGGGCAGTGGGTGGGCATCACCCAGTCGGTGCGCGGGTATCCGTCGTCGGCCAGCGCGGCCACCGGGCCGACGATCTCCGGGATGACGTCACCGGCTTTGCGGAGCACCACCATGTCCCCGGGTCGCACACCCTTGGCCGCCACCACGTCCTTGTTGTGCAGCGTCGCCATGGACACTGTGGACCCGGCCACCCGCACCGGCTCCATCACGCCATAGGGGGTCACGCGGCCGGTGCGGCCAACGTTGACCTCGATCGACAGCAGCCGGGTGTTCACCTCTTCCGGCGGGTACTTGTAGGCGATCGCCCAGCGGGGGGCACGGCTGGTCGCTCCGAGCCGCCGTTGCAGGGCGATCTCATCCACCTTGACCACGATGCCGTCGATCTCGTGCACGACCTCGTGCCGGTGCTCGCCGTAGTGCTCGATCATCTCCTGCACCTCGGCGAGACCGGTGACCACCCGGCTGTAGGGCGAGACCGGCACGCCCCAACCCGCCAGCAGGTCATACACCTGGGACTGCCTGGTCAGGTCGGTCCCCCCGGTGCCCGCACCCCAGCGCAGCGCTCCGATGCCGTGAGCGAACATCCGCAGCGGCCGACCGGCGGTCACCCGCGGGTCCTTCTGGCGCAACGATCCCGCCGACGCATTACGGGGGTTGGCGAACGGAGCCTTGCCCGCGGCCACCTGGGCCTCGTTCAGCCGCTCGAACTCCGCCACTGGGAAGAAGACCTCGCCCCGGACCTCGATCAGCTCCGGATGGGTGGCCGGGTCCCCGCCCAACACCGCGGGGATCACGTCAATGGTGCGCACGTTGAGCGTGACGTCCTCGCCGGTGCGACCGTCACCGCGGGTCGCCGCCCGGACCAGCTTGGCCGGCCCGTCCCCGGTGCGCTCGTACAGCAGCGCGATCGCCAGCCCGTCGATCTTCAACTCGGTGAGGTAGTGCAGCCCTGCCTCATCGGGGAGCTCCAGATCGCGGTGCACCCGCCCGGCCCAGGCGGCGACCTCCTCAGCCGAGAACGCATTGTCCAGGGACAGCATCCGCTCGACGTGGTCCACGGCGGTGAACTCGGTGGAGAAGGTTCCGCCCACCTGCTGCGTCGGCGAATCCGCGGGCCGGTAGTGGTAGGCGTCCTCCAGCGCGGTCAGGCGCAGCAGCGTGGCGTCGTACTCGGCATCGGAGGCCAGCGGGGCATCCTTGAGGTAGTACGCGAACTGCAACGCCCGGACCCGGTCGGCCAACTCCGTCCAGCGGGACTGCAGCGCCTCACCGCTCAGGCCGAGGTCAGCCGGGTCCAGGTCACGGCGGGATTCAGGCGTCGCGTTCACGCGGGACATCATGCCGCGCCCCACCCACATCCACCCCTCGGCTCAGCCATGGGCGCGCCCGACCATCCGGTCCAGCGCGGGGATGAGCCGCGACCAGGACCCCACCGACAGCTCCAGCGCCTGATGACGGCCGTCCCCGACGTACAGCCATGTCTCGGTCGACCCCGCCATCCGATGCAGCGACAGCGCCAACTCCTCGGCCACCGGCTGCTCACCACCGGGCGCCGATGTCTCACCGACTCCGCGCAGCTCGATGACCGGCACGGTCAAGGAGGCGCTCATGTGCCGTCGGTCCGGCTCGAGGTCCGCTTGCTCGTGCAGCACCACACACCACGGCGGGCAGGACTCGGACAACCACTCCGGCGATATCGAACTCCGCACGGCTCCTCCTGGGGTCGATCCCGAGGGCGGTTTCCCTCGGTGCCGACACATTCACCAGGAGCGCCGACATCGACCCGGAGTTATCCACAGGGTCCGGTCGGCTCAGGAAGTTCCGAGCAACTGTGCCGGGCTGACCTCGAGGTCGTCGGCGAGCTGTTCCACCGATTGCAGGGTCAGATTCCGCTCCCCGCGTTCGACACCGCCGATGTACGTGCGATGAACGCCGAGCAGGTCAGCCAGGGCCTCCTGGCTCAACCCGCGTTCCTCGCGCAATCGGCGTAACTCCCGCCCAACTCGGCGCTGTAGCTCTCCCCTCACCTGGTCAACGGTCGATCCTCGCTACTGATCCGTCTACACACTGATGAGTAGCATCCGGGTGAGCACAGGTCGATGTCCAGCCCCAGATTTGAGGGGTCACCGACCGCGGATGAGGTGGTCGCAGCCCCGCGCAGGGGTCGATGCGAGTCCGGTCGGGAGAGCCCAGCTCGACAGCAGGCAGATCACCCCGATGGCCGTCACCCCTGGGGACGACGACGATGTGCGCTCAGTCGCGCGGCGGCGCGGAGTCGGCGCCGGGCGCTCCGCACAGCAGATCGCGCCACCCGACACCGAGTCGACCAGCCAGCTCCGTCACCGTGCTCAGAGTGAGGTTGCGCTCGCCACGCTCGACCGCGCCGATGAAGGTGCGGTGATATCCCACCGCATGCGCGAGCTGCTCCTGGCTGAGACCGCGCTGCTGCCGAATCGCGCGCAGGGCCGCGCCCAGCGTCAGATGCAGTTCCCGATCCATGCGTGCCAGCGTCGTGCCGCGCTACACATCCGTCGACAGATCGATGAGTAGCTCAGCCCAGCTCATGCACGATTTTGGCGAATCATCCCGTCTGCGCGCGTCGAGTCCGCCAGCTCTGCCAACTGACCACGGCGATCAGCACCACACCCACCAGCACCGCGGCCGCAGCCGCCCAGCTGAGTGTGGCCGAGGCGGCATCCAGCGGCACCGTCTGCGCGACACCCTCCGGCACCCATCGGCACTCCGCGGCAGGAGGGAGCACCGCGTAGTGCACCCGCGCCCCGTCCGTACCCGCTGCGGCAGCCGCCACGCAGGGCTGCTCCTGACCGGCACCGGTCAGCATCGACCCGGTCGCCACCTGCACCCAGCACACGATCAGCGTGATCAGCCCGACCAGAGCCAGTCCCGACCCCGCCAGCAGCACCGCCGCGCGCCGGATACCCATCCGCGCTCCCGCCATCGTCAGTCCTCCGCCCGTTCCGCGATCAACCCGGCCGCGCGGGTGACCGTGGCCAACGTCGCACGCGCACGCTGCACCGAGTCCGGAGCCCCGGTCCGGGCCGCCGGTGCCACCACAGCAAGCTCGCGCAACTGCGCGACGGGCAGCCCAACCCGACGCCACCCCGCCAGCACCGGCTCGGCCACCCCGCGGACATCCGGCCCCGCACACTGCGAGGTCTGCGGCGGCTCGACCTGGGCCCACAGGGCAACGCCGTCCTCGACCGCCTCGGCCACCTGCTCCCAGCGTCGCTCGTCCAACGTCGAGACCCGCACCCCGAGCCCATCCGCCCCGGCACGACGGACCACCTCGGCCAGACCAGCTCCGGCGTCCAGGTGCACCACCACCCGTCGGGCTCCGCCCGCCCGCAGCGTCCGCACCATGTCACCGAGCAGCTCAGCCACCTCCGCTGAGGGGATCGCCCGCAGCCTGGCATACCCGGAGAAGGTCGGCAGCGTCCCGGCGACCACGGCATCCAGCAGCGGCTCGTGCAGCAGGACCGTCGGTTCGACCTCGGGCAGCGTCCGTGTGATCGCCGCGAGCTGGTCGACGATGCCGGCGGACAGCGATTGGACAATCTCGGTCACCGCGCCACGGTCCGCCACCGCCCGATCGCCCCGGGCCAGATAGGTGGACGCCGCCAGGGTCAGCGGACCACACACCGGCATGGCAAGCGGCCCGGACCAGCCGTGGGCGGCCACCGCGAGCGCCTCCACCGTCTCCCGGCGCGCCGAGTCCAAGCGTGCGGCGTCGTGGCCTGGCCGGTCGGCGAGCCGCCAACCGTGAGGTCCAATCTCCGCGGGCATGTCGACCAGCAGCCCCAGGCCGGCACCCACCGCAGAGTGTTCCGGCCCTCGTTCGGGCAGGCGCACCACCCAGGGCATGCCCACCGCGGGCTCCGGCGCCCCGGCGATTTCACCAATCACTGCGCTCTGCGCTTCGAGCTGTGCGACGCCGGGCCACGGCCCGGCCCCGGAGACCAGCACGCTCATCGGACCTCGACCGCGGCCGAGTCGGGACGCGGGGACAGCGGCTCAGTGGCCGCCACGGTGGCCTGGCCCAGCACCCGGTCCCCCTGGTACAGCACGGCGGACTGGCCGGGGGCGACCCCGCGCAGTCGGTCGTCGGACACCTCGATCCGCAACCCACCCTCGGGCAGCGCCCTCGCCCGCACCGGCACCGCGGCACCATGCGCCCGGACCTGGAGCAGACAGTCGGTCCACTGCGTCGGAGCGGGCACGAACCACACCGCGGACTCGCCGATCACCGCGCCCACCGACAGATCCTCGGCCGAGCCCACCACCACCCGGTTCGACACCGGCTCGATGGACAGCACATAGCGCGGCCGACCGTCCGCGGCGGGTCGGTCGATGCCGAGCCCCTTGCGCTGACCCACCGTGAAGCCATAGGCACCGTCGTGTTCACCCAGGACGGTGCCATCAGCGTCGACGATCTGCCCGGGCCGCGAGCCCAGGCGGTCACGCAGGAACCCCTGGGTGTTCCCGTCAGCGACAAAGCAGATGTCGTAGGAATCCGGCTTGGCCGAAACGCTCAGCCCCCGGGCGGCAGCCTCGGCACGCACCTGCTCCTTGGACGGCACATCACCCAGCGGGAACATCGCCCGGGCCAACCGCTCCGGCCCCATCACCGCCAACACATAGGACTGGTCCTTCGCCAGATCCGCCGAGCGACGCAACAGGGGGAACCCATCGCCGTCGACGCCCGCGCGGGCGTAGTGCCCGGTGCAGACCGCGTCGAATCCCAGCGCCAGTGCCTTGTCCAACAGCGCGTCGAACTTGATGTGCTCATTGCAGCGCACACAGGGGTTCGGGGTCCGGCCCGCCTCGTACTCGGACAGGAAGTCGGCGATCACCGTGTCCTCGAACCGCTCGGACAGGTCCCAGACGTAGTACGGGATGCCCAGCACATCAGCCGCCCGCCGAGCGTCGCCCGCGTCCTCAATGGAGCAGCAACCACGTGAGCCGGTGCGCATCTGGGCGCGGTTGCGCGACAGCGCCATGTGCACCCCCACCACGTCGTGCCCGGCCTCCACCGCCCGGGCCGCCGCCACCGCGGAGTCCACACCGCCGGACAACGCCGCCAGCACCCGCATCAGCGCACTCCTACCATTCCGGCGGCACGCGCCCGTTCGACCACACCGGGCAGGGCCGCCAGCAGCGCGTCGACGTCCGCATCGGTGGAACTGCGGCCCAGGCTGAACCGGAGTGCCCCCCGCGCCGTCGGCTCGTCGAGTCCCATCGCGAGCAACACATGCGAAGGCTGTGGCACCCCGGCCTGACATGCCGAGCCGGTGGAGCAGTCCACCCCCGCACTGTCCAGCAGGAACAGCAGGGAGTCGCCCTCGCAGCCCGGGAAAGTGAAGTGCGCGTTCGCGGGCAGCCGGTCCGGTCCTTCCGGCCCACGCAGCACCGCATCGGGCACCGCCGCCCGCACCCCGGCCACCAGGCGATCACGCAGCGCAGCCAGCCGTGCGGTCACCGCAGCGCGCTCGGTCACCGCCTGCTCGACGGCCACGGCGAGCGCCGCGATCCCGGCCACGTCCACTGTGCCGGAGCGCACACCGCGCTCCTGTCCGCCGCCGTGCAGCACCGGCGTCAGGTCCAGACCCCGCCGAGCCAGTAAGGCACCGGCTCCCACCGGTCCGCCCAGCTTGTGCCCGGTCACGGTCAGCGCATCCAGCCCGGATGCGGCGAAGTCGACCGGCACCTGCCCCACCGCCTGCACCGCATCGGAGTGCACCGGCACCCCGTGCTCCGCGGCGATCCGGGTGATCTCGGTCACCGGCTGCACCGTCCCGACCTCGTTATTCGCCCACATCACCGACACCAGCGCGGTCTGTTCGCCGTGCTCGGCCAGCTCGGCCGCCAGTGCTCCCGGGTCGACGCGGCCGTCCCCGTCGACCTCCAGGAACACCAGCTCAGCGCCCTCGTGCGTGGCCAGCCACTGCGCGGGGTCCAGCACGGCATGGTGCTCCACAGCCGACACGACGACACGGCGTCGCCGCCGGTCAGCGCCCTGTCGAGCCCAGAACGCGCCCTTGATCGCCAGGTTGTCGGCCTCGGTGCCGCCACTGGTGAAGATCACCTCGGACGGGCGCGCGCCCAGGGCAGCAGCCATCCGTTCCCGCGATTCCTCCACCACACGCCGGGCGGTCCTGCCCGCGGTGTGCAGCGACGACGGGTTCCCCGCGGAGAGCTGAGCGGTCATCGCCGCCACCGCCTCCGGGGTCATCGGCGTGGTCGCCGCGTGGTCCAGATACGCGTTCACACCTCCGAGTCTACGAACGGGTTTGGCAAGATGTGCGCGTGAGTGCCGACGACGCGACGACGCCTGACCCGGCCCCGCTGGCTTTCAGTGGGCAGCGCCTGGACTGGCGCGACCTTCCGCGCTCGGTGCGGGCACGCATCCAGGAGCTGGCCGGGGCGCAGGTCACCGCGGAGATGAGCGCCACCTCCGGGCTGAGCCCAGGCTTCGCGGCAGTGCTCGAGCTGGCCGACGGACGCGGGGTGTTCGTCAAGGCGGTCTCCCCGGAGCAGAACCCGCAGTCCCCCGATCTGGCCCGGGCCGAGGTGCGCGCCGCGCAGGCGATCCCGCCCGAAGTCCCCGCTCCGGCGCTGCTGTGGCACGACGACGACGGTGACTGGGTGCTGCTCGGGTTCGAGGTGGCCACCGGGCGTTCGCCGCTGCTGCCCTGGCGTCCGGCCGAGCTGCGTCGGGTGCTGGATGCGATGGCGGTGCTGTCGCAGGCGCGTCCGCTGCCCGGACACCAGCTGATCACCACAGCGGAGCACTTCGCCGAGGACTTCCGTGGCTGGCGCGCGCTCGCGGGCGGCCCCGGCTCGGATCTGGACCGCACCGCCGGGTGGGCGGCCGGCACCGGCGACTGGCTGCGCACACACCTGGACCAACTCGCCGAGTGGGCGGGGGACGCCACCGCCGCTCTGGCCGGAGACCGCCTGGTGCACGCCGACCTGCGCGCGGACAACGTGCTGCTCGACGGTGACCACGTCAGCCTGATCGATTGGCCGCACGCCAGCGTGGGTGCGGGCTGGGCCGATCTGATGTTCCTGCTGCCGAGTGTGGCGATGCAGGGCGGTGGCCGTCCGCAGGAGATCTTCTGGGCCGAGCCGATGTCCGCGGGCGTGGAGCCGGAGCAGCTGCGTGCAGCGCTCGCCGGCTTGGCCGGGTACTTCACCTACGGCGCCGTGCAACCGGCTCCGGTGGGCATCCCGAACCTGCGCCGCCTGCAGCGGGTGCAGGCGGAGCAGGCACTGCTTTGGCTGGCCGAGCTGGCCTGAGCCGTCAGCGGCCCTCAGCGGCTCCGCAGCGCCTCGGTCAGCGCCGGGATCACTTCAAAGAGGTCGCCCACGATCCCGTAGTCCGCGATCTCGAAGATCGGTGCCTCCGGGTCTGGGTTGATTGCGACGATGGTGCCCGAGGCCTGCATACCGCCGCGGTGGTGCACCGCCCCGGACACTCCGGCACCGATGTACAGCCGCGGGGTGACCGTGACCCCGGTCTGACCGATCTGCGCCTCGTGACCGATCCACCCCTCGTCGGTGGCCACCCGGGTCGCGCCAACGGCAGCACCCAGGACATCCGCCAGCTCCTCCAACGGACCGAAGTCGCCGTCGGTGCCGCGACCGCCCACCACCACGATCTGCGCCGAGCCCAACTCGGGCCGGTCGGAGGGGGTGGTGGGGGTGTGCTCCACCACCCGGACGCCACGCACCGCGGAGGCGGCGGACACCTGATGTTCCTGCACCGTCGCAGCCGGGCCGTCGACCGGCTCCGCGACCACGGCACCGGCCTTCAGCAGCACGACAGCCGGTTCGGTCAGCACCGCGCACCGGGTGGTCCAGGTCCCGGCCAGCACGGTCTTCTCCGCGACCAGCCGACCCTGGTCGTCCCGCCGCACCGCCGTCGCATCCGACACCACGCCGCCGCCGGTGGCCACGGCGAGGTGTGCAGCGACCTCCTTGGCATCGAAGCCCGAGGTGCCGAGCACTACATGAGCCTCACCCGCCACCGCGATCAGGGCCGCACCCTGCACTGCCGTCAGCCGAGTGTCGGCGTCGGTGACCAACACTCGGTGCAGCACACCCACGCCGTACCGCCCGAGCTGCTCGGGCACGTCCTCGGCCATGGCTTCGCCGATCCACACCGCGTGCACCTCGCCCACCGCGCGCCCGGCGGTGACCGCCTCCAGCGCTGCCGGACGCAGCACGCCGTCCTCGGTGTGGTCCACCAGGACCAGGACCTCGCTCATCGGTCGCCCTCCCGGACCAGCCCCTGCTCGATCAACCAGGCCGCCAGTTGACGACCCTGCTCCGCACCGCCGGTGACTACCACCTGTTCGGTGCGTGGCGGACGCGGTGCGGCATCCAGCACCTTCGTCCGCGAGCCGGACTCCCCCACCGTCACCGGGTCCACGCCCAGATCCGCGAGCGTCAGCGTCTCGACCGGCTTCTTGCGGGCCGCCATGATCGCCTGGAAGTTCGGGTACCGCGGCTCGTTCGCCCGGTCGGTGACCGACACCAGCGCGGGCAGCGGCGCGGCGAGCACCTCGGTGGCGTGGTCGAGGTCCCGGCGCACGATGACCTCCCCCTGCTCCACCCGCAGATCGGCGGCCAGGGTGAGCGCTGGCAGCTCGAGCAGGTCCGCGAGCGCGGCGGGTAGCAGTGAGGTCAACCCGTCCAGCCCCGCCATCCCGGTCAGCACCAGGTCCACGTCACCGATCCGGCGGATCGCGGCAGCCAACACGGTGGCGGTCGCGAAGACATCCGAGCCCGCGATGCCGTCGTCCAGAACGTGCACGGCGGCGTCGGCCCCCAGTTGCAGCCCGCGCCGTGCGGCGTCCTCCGCGTCATCCGGACCGACAGTCACCACGACGACCTCGACGTCGTCCAGCGCCTCGGCGATCTGGGCGGCCGCTTCCAGCGCGTTCTCGTCCAGCTCGTTGATCGTCCCGTCCCCGCCGTCACGCACCATTCGGTGGTCGGGGCCGAGTTCGCGATCGGCCTGGATGTCGGGCACATGCTTGACGCACACCACGATCTTCACCCCCCGAACGTTACCCGTCCGTGCGCGCGGCAGAATGGACCGGTGAGCGCCCCCACCCCCACCCGCCTCGGCGTACACCCGATCGACGACGGCATCGAGGTCGCCGTGCTCGCCCCGCATGCCGATGCCATCGACCTGTGCCTGCTGGACCCCGCCCCCGAGGGTGGGTGGACCGAACGTCGCATCCGGTTGGACGGCCCGGAGCTCGGCATCTTCCATGCCCAGGTGCCCGGTGTCCGGGTCGGGCAGCACTACGGGCTACGGGCGCACGGTGCCTGGGACCCCGCCAACGGGCTGCGCTACAACCCCGCCAAGCTGCTGGTCGACCCCTACGCCGTGGGGCTGAGCGGTGAGCTCGGCTACGGACCGCAGACCTACGGACATCGGGTGGAGGACG
Organism: Cellulomonas sp. NPDC089187; assembly: GCF_040685135.1. Classification (NCBI taxonomy): domain Bacteria; kingdom Bacillati; phylum Actinomycetota; class Actinomycetes; order Micrococcales; family Cellulomonadaceae; genus Cellulomonas; species Cellulomonas sp. NPDC089187. The sequence goes on from NZ_JBFBHI010000001.1 coordinate 878,701, forward strand.
GCGACCCCTACGGCCCCGCCGACGACCGCGATTCACTGGGCCACGTGCCACATGGTGTGGTGCTGGACCTCACCCCGGACCCGGCGTCCGACCCGACCCGCAACCGTCCGCAGGTGCCTTGGGCGGACACCCTGGTGTACGAGGCCCACGTCCGCGGACTGACCGCACGTCACCCGGAGATCCCCGCCGAGGAGCGCGGCACCTACGCCGCTCTCGGCCACCCGGCACTGATCCAGCATCTGCACCGGCTCGGTGTCACCGCCCTGGAACTGCTGCCGATCCACGCCTGCGCACCAGAACCACACCTGGTCGAGCGCGGCCTGACCAACTACTGGGGCTACAACACCCTGGGGTTCTTCGCCCCCGACCCACGCTGGGCCAGCGCCGCCGCCCGGGCAGCGGGTCCCGCCGCCGTCCTTGCCGAGCTGCGCACCGCAGTGCACCGCCTGCACGAGGCCGGGATCGAGGTGCTGCTCGATGTGGTCTACAACCACACCAGTGAGGGCGGGCTCGGCGGCCAGCACCTGAGCCTGCGCGGGTTGGACTCAGCGGTGTACTACCTGCACGACGGTGGGCACCCCGCGGCGCTCGCGGACGTGACCGGCTGCGGCAACAGCCTCGACTTCCGCCGACCCGAGGTGGTCCGACTCGCGTTGGATTCCCTACGGCACTGGGTGCAGCAGCTCGGGGTGGACGGGTTCCGATTCGACCTGGCGGTGACGCTGGGACGCGGGCACATGGGCTTCGACCCCGATCACCCCTTCCTGGTGGCCACCGCCACCGACCCGGTGTTGCAGGGGATCAAGCTGATCGCCGAGCCGTGGGATCTGGGGCCGGGCGGGTGGCGCACCGGGCAGTTCCCGTCACCGTGGTCGGAATGGAATGACCGGTTCCGCAACTCCGCGCGGTCCTTCTGGCTGGCCGACCCCGCCCGGGCTACCCACGGCGATGACGGCCATCGTGTGCGGGACCTGGCTACCCGACTGTCGGGGTCGGTGGACCTGTTCGGTCACTCCGATCCCCCGTTGCTCCGTGGCACCCGCGCCGCGGTGAACTACGTCACCGCCCACGACGGTTTCACCCTCGCCGACCTGGTGGCCTACGAGCACAAGCACAACGAGGCCAACGGTGAAGACAACCGGGACGGGACCGATGACAACCGGTCGTGGAACCACGGGGTGGAGGGCCCGGTCGAGGCCACCGCCGTCGCTGCCGACCTGTTGCCGATCCGCCGCCGTTCGATCCGCAATCTGCTCGGCACACTGCTGCTGTCGGCGGGCACCCCGATGCTGACCGCAGGCGACGAGATGGGCCGCACCCAGCACGGCAACAACAACGCCTACTGCCAGGACGGCGAGCTGTCCTGGCTGCCCTGGAAGCTTTCCCCCTGGCGGCAGGATCTGCTGGCCACCACCCGGCACCTGTCCGCGCTGCGGCGTGCCCACCCGGCGCTACGCGGACAGCGGTTCTACACCGGTCGGCCGATCGATGGCGCTGAGCTGCCCGACCTGTCGTGGTTCGACCCGCAGGGCGAACCCTTCACCCATGCGCGCTGGCATGACGGAGACCTGCGCACCCTGCAGATGCTCCGGGTGGAGGGCGAGGACCGGGCGCTCCTGGTGCTCAACGGCTCCCTGGAACCGCAGACGCTCACCCTCGCCCCCGGCGCGGACTGGCAGCTGGTCTGGGACTCCGTGTGGGAGCACCCGGACGAGACCACACCGGGGGACGAGGTGATGGAGCCGCTCAGTCTGCGGCTCTACGTCGGCTAGGCGTTCGCGACCAGGCCGACCTCGGCCACCGAACTCAGACCCGCGTGCCGGGGCACCACCCGGACGCTGTACCCGAACGGCCCGGACGACTCCAACCGCACATCCCCGGCGAAGGCATGCCGACCGGCCTCGTAGCTCTCGTCCAGGGTCAACGGGTCGGTGCTGAACGCGTCCAGCTCGTCGTTCTCGGACACCCGACCGTGCACCACCTGGACCTCGACATCCGCCGGGTCCAACTCGCCGAGGGATACATAGGCGCGCACATGCAGGCTGTCGCCGACCTGGGGCACCTCACCGACCCCACCGGACTCGACGTGATCCACCCGGACCCCGTGCCAGCCGGACCGGACCCGGCCCTTCCACGCCGCCAGCTCCCGCGCCCCGGTGAAGTCCGCCGATCCCGCGAGCGCCCGGCCTGCCACTGCCGCCGGGGTGTACAGCCGGTCGACGTACTCGCCGACCATCCGGGTGGCCTGCACCTTGGGGCCAAGGGTCGCCAGGGTGTGCCGGACCATCGCCAGCCAGCGCTGCGGCAGGCCGTGGTCATCCCGGTCGTAGAACCGCGGGGCGACCTGGTTCTCGATCAGGTCGTACAGCGCCGCAGCCTCCAGGTCATCGCGGTGATCCGCGTCCTCGACCCCGTCCGCGGTGGGGATGGCCCAGCCGTTCTCCCCGTCGAACCACTCGTCCCACCAGCCGTCCAGGATCGACAGGTTCAGCCCGCCGTTCAGCGCGGCCTTCATCCCGGAGGTTCCGCACGCTTCCAGCGGACGCAGCGGGTTGTTCAGCCAGACGTCGCAGCCCGGGTAGAGCGACTGCGCCATCGCGATGTCGTAATTCGGCAGGAACACGATCCGATGCCGGACATCCGCCTGGTCGGCGAATCGCACCAGTTGCTGGATCAGCCGCTTGCCCTGCTCGTCAGCCGGGTGCGATTTGCCGGCGATCACCAGCTGGATCGGCCGTTCCGGGTCGGTGAGCAGCCGGGTCAGCCGCTCGGGATCGCGCAACATCAGGGTCAGCCGCTTGTAGGTCGGCACCCGACGGGCGAATCCGATGGTGAGCACATCCGGGTCCAGCACACCGTCCACCCAGCCCAGCTCGGCCGGGCTGGCACCTCGGTCGCCCCAGGATCGACGCACCCGGCGTCGGGCCTCCGCCACCAGCGCCTCACGCAGGGTGTGCCGGATGCCCCACAGCTCGGCATCCGTGATCGCGTCTGCGCGCAGCCAGTCCTGGTCGTCGGTCAGCCGGGCCTCGGCCAGGTCGCTCAGCCGCCGGTCAACCCAGGTCCGCGCGTGCACACCGTTGGTCACCGAGGTGATCGGCACCTCCGTGTCGTCGAACCCTGGCCACAGCCCGTCGAACATCCCCCGGGAGACCTCACCGTGCAGTAGGGAGACCCCATTGGCCCGGCCACCCAGTCGCAGCCCCATCACCGCCATGTTGAACACCAGCGGGTCGCCGCCCGGGTAGTCCTCAGCACCGAGTGCCAACACCCGGTCCACCGGCACGCCCGGCTCCGCATTCGATCCACCGAAGTACCGCTCGATCAGCCCGGTCTCGAACCGGTCGATCCCGGCCGGCACCGGCGTGTGCGTGGTGAACACCGTCGCCGCACGCACCGCCTCCAGCGCCTCGTCGAATCCCAGCCCGGCGTCGGTGACCAGCTCACGGATCCGCTCCACCCCGAGGAACCCGGCATGGCCCTCGTTGGTGTGGTAGACCTCCGGCGCAGGAGTGCCACTCAACCGTGCCCACACCCGCAGTGCGCGGACGCCACCGACCCCCAACAGCAACTCCTGCTGCAGCCGGTGCTCGCCGCCACCGCCGTACAGCCGGTCGGTGACCTTGCGGGCCTGCTCGTCGTTCTCCGGCACATCCGAGTCCAACAGCAACAGCGGCACCCGGCCGACCGCCGCCACCCAAATGTGCGCATGCAGCGTGCGATCCCCGGGCAGACCGATCCGGATGGTGGACGCCGTGCCGTCCTCCTCGCGCAACAGGGTCAGCGGCATCCCGTCCGGGTCCAGCACCGGGTAGCTCTCCACCTGCCAACCGTCTCGGGTCAACGCCTGCTTGAAGTACCCGGCACCGTAGAGCAGCCCGACCCCGACGATAGGCACCCCCAGGTCAGAGGCGCTCTTGAGGTGGTCACCAGCCAGGATGCCCAGACCACCGGAGTACTGCGGCAGCACCGCGGTGATCCCGAACTCCGGGGAGAAGTACGCGATCGACGACGGCAGCCCGGGCTCGCTCTCCTGACGGCGCTGGTACCACCGGGGCGCGCTCACGTACTCGCGCAGGTCGAGTGCGGCGGACCGGACAGCACTGACCACCTCCGGGTCGGCGGCCAGCTCGGCCAAGCGTTCCGGGGCCAGCGCGCCGAGCAGCGCCACCGGGTCCCCGTGCACCTGCTCCCACAGCTCCGGGTCGATCCGGGCGAACAGATCGCGGGTGGGCGCGTGCCAGCTCCAACGGAGGTTGTGCGCCAGCTCATCCAGATCAGCCAGCGCGGCAGGCAGCGAGGTGCGGACGGTGAATCGACGGATCGCTCTCACGCCAATCAGCCTACGCACGTGACACCCGTCACGGCACCCATCCGGTGCCGGACATCTCCGCCACCGGATGCCTGCGACCCCCGGCAATGGATAGGTTCGCGGATGTGACACCGACGACTCCGGCCCCGCGCCGGTCCCGCCGCGCCCCGAGCGCCACCGCCACCACGCCCGCCCCGCTGCTCGGCCACCCGCCGATCGGCCGCATCCCCGTCGTGGACGTCTCCCCCGTCGTGGACGCCGGACGGTGGCCGGCCAAGGCTGTGGTCGGCGAGGCGGTGCCGATCCGGGCGACCGTCTTCCGCGAGGGCCATGACGCGGTGGCCGCCACCGCGGTGCTGGTCGATCCCGAGGGCCGCGACCACGCCCACGCGTTGATGGTGGACATTGCCCCCGGCCTGGACCGGTACGAGGCGCGTCTGGTGCCGGACCGTCCGGGCCGGTGGGGTTTTCGGGTCGAGGGCTGGTCGGACCCTTACGGCACCTGGTCACACGATGCGCCACTGAAGGTGCATGCGGGTGTCGACGTCGAGCTGATGCTGGCGGAGGGCGCCCTGCTGCTGGACCGCGCCGCGGAGCCACTGAGCGGTGCCGAGGCCCGCACGCTCACGGACGCCGCCACCGCCCTGCGCGACGGTGCCCGACCCGCACAGGTCCGCCTGGCCGCCGGTCTGACCGAGGAGGTGCGCGCCGTCCTGGCCGCCCACCCGGTGCGCGAGCTGCTCAGCGTCTCGCCGACCTACCCGCTGGTGGTCGACCGCACCCTGGCGCTGGCCGGGTCCTGGTACGAGATCTTTCCGCGCTCGATCGGTGCGACCTACGACGAGGCCACCGGTCAGTGGACCTCCGGCACGCTGCGCACCGCCGCCGAGGACCTGCCGCGGATCGCCGACATGGGCTTCGACGTGGTGTACCTGACCCCGATCCATCCGATCGGCAGCACTCACCGCAAGGGGCGGAACAACACCCTGGACCCCCGCCCGGGTGACCCCGGTTCCCCGTACGCCATCGGATCGCCGGAGGGCGGTCACGACGCCATCGACCCGACTCTGGGCACCTTCGAGGACTTCGACGCCTTCGTCGCACGGGCCAGGGAACTCGGTCTGGAGATCGCCCTCGACCTGGCGCTCCAGTGCTCGCCCGACCACCCCTGGGTCACCGAGCACCCCGAGTGGTTCACCACCCGGCTGGACGGCACCATCGCCTACGCCGAGAACCCACCCAAGAAGTACCAGGACATCTACCCCCTGAACTTCGACAACGATCCCGAGGGCATCTACGCCGCCGTGCGCGCGGTGCTCCAGGTCTGGATCGACCACGGCGTCACCGCCTTCCGGGTGGACAACCCGCACACCAAGCCTTTGAGCTTCTGGGAACGGCTGCTGGCCGACATCCGCGCCGCTCACCCGGAGGTGATCTTCCTCTCCGAGGCCTTCACCCGTCCGGCGATGATGCTCAACCTGGCGCGGATCGGGTTCCACCAGTCGTACACCTACTTCACCTGGCGGAACACCAAGGAGGAGGTGGCCGAGTACCTGGCGGAGGTCTCCGGTGAGCAGGGCTCCTGGATGCGACCCAGCTTCTGGCCGACCACCCACGACATCCTGACCCCCTTCATGCAGACCGGCGGCACAGCCGGCTTCGCACTGCGGGCGGTGCTCGCCGCCCTCGGCTCACCGACCTGGGGTATCTACACCGGCTACGAGCTGGTCGAGGACGTCCCCCGTCCCGGTGTCGAGGAGCAGATCGACAACGAGAAGTACGAGTTCAAGCCACGGGACTGGTCGCAGGCCGAGCCGATCGGCATCGCGGCACTGCTCACCGCTCTGAACACCATCCGGCGTGAGCACCCGGCCCTGCGGCAGCTGCGTAACCTCACCGTGCACCCCACATCCGACGACAACCTGGTGGCCTTCAGCCGGCATCTGCCTGCCGAGCTGTCCCCCACCGGGCGCGCCGACACCGTGCTGGTGGTGGTCAACCTCGACCCGCACGGCGCGCACGACGGCACCCTCGACCTAGACCTGGGCGCACTCGGCCTGGAGCCGGACGCCCAGTTCGTCGCCCATGATGTGCTCTCCCAGGAGGTCTACGCCTGGGACGCCCACCCGTGGGTGCGTCTCGATCCCTACCAGCGGGTGGCGCACGTCATCCAGGTGGAGCGGGTGTGAGCCCGGCGGGCGGGACGGGCGGTGTGCCGGTGCCGCCCGCCGAACACGCGCTGCCCCCGCGTCGCCAACCCGAGGTGCCCGAGCGCCCACAGCCCTCCGGACTCGCCGATGACCCGCAGTGGTACCGCACCGCCGTGTTCTACGAGGTGATGATCCGCTCGTTCTCCGACTCCTCCGGTGCCGGGGCGGGTGACCTGCGCGGGTTGACCGACCGGCTCGACTACCTGCAATGGCTGGGCGTCGACTGCCTGTGGCTGCCGCCGTTCTACCCCTCCCCGCTGCGGGACGGTGGATACGACGTCGCGGATTTCACCGCTGTCGCGCCGCAGTACGGCAGCACCGAGGATTTCACCGTGCTGGTGCAGGCCGCCCACGACCGGGGCATGCGCGTGGTGGTCGACCTGGTGATGAACCACACCAGCGACCAACACCCGTGGTTCCAGGCCTCCCGCTCCGACCCGGAGGGCCCCTACGGCGACTTCTACGTCTGGAGCGATGACAACACCCGCTACCCGGACGCCCGGATCATCTTTGTCGACACCGAGTCCTCCAACTGGACCTTCGACCCGGTGCGACGGCAGTACTTCTGGCACCGGTTCTTCAGCCACCAACCCGACCTGAACTTCGACAACCCGCGGGTGGCTGAGGCGATGATCGACGTCGCGCGGTTCTGGCTCCGGCTCGGGGTGGACGGCTTCCGACTCGACGCGGTGCCCTACCTCTTCGAGCGGGACGGCACCAACGGCGAGAACCTGCCGGAGACCCACCAGTTCCTGCGCCGGTTGCGCGCCACCATCGACGCCGAATTCCCCGGTCGGATCATGCTCGCCGAGGCGAATCAGTGGCCCGAGGACGTGGTCGAGTACTTCGGCACCGAGGACGAGCCGGAATGCCACATGTGCTTCCACTTCCCCGTGATGCCGCGGATCTTCTACGCCCTGCGCGACCAGCGGGCCACCGCCATCGTCGACATCCTCGCCGACACGCCCACCATCCCCGCCGGCGCGCAGTGGAGCACCTTCCTGCGTAATCACGACGAACTCACGCTGGAGATGGTCTCCACCGAGGAACGCGCCTCGATGTACGGCTGGTACGCCCCCGACTCCCGAATGCGCGCCAACATCGGCATCCGGCGGCGACTGGCCCCGCTGCTCGACAACTCCCGCAAAGAGATCGAGCTGGCCCACGCGCTACTGCTGTCCCTGCCCGGCAGCCCGTGCCTGTACTACGGCGACGAGATCGGCATGGGCGACAACATCTGGCTGCCTGACCGCGACGCCGTCCGCACCCCCATGCAGTGGACCCCCGACCGCAACTCCGGCTTCTCCACCGCCGACCCCGGCAAACTTCATCTGCCGGTCATCCAGTCGCTGGTGCACCACTACAACAACGTCAACGTTGAGGCGCAGCTCGCCCAGACCACCTCCCTGTTGCACTGGGTCCGCGGCATGCTCGCCGTTCGCCGCCGTCACCGTGCCCTCGGGCTGGGCGACTATCGCGCCGTCGCCAGCGACAACGAGGCCGTGCTCGCCTTCACCCGCAGTGACGATGAGCACACGCTGCTGGTGGTCGCGAACCTTGCCGCCACCGCCCGCTCCGCCACCCTGAGCGCCCCCGCCCTGGCCGGCCACACCCTGCGCGACGTCTTTGGTGGCGGCGACTTCCCCACCGTGTCCGATGACGGCACGGTCATCCTGACCCTCGGGTCACGCGACTTCTACTGGCTGGCGGTGGAGTGATGACTGACCGACAGGTCACCCACGAGCCGCGCGACGATGCGCTGGCCACCCTGCTCGGCCCCTGGCTGCCGCACCGGCGCTGGTTCCCGGCCAAAGGCACCGACGCTCATGTCTCCGCGGTCGGTGGCACCACCCTGGTCGATCCACAGGGTGAAGCGGAGGTCCGCGTCCTGCTGTTGCGCGTCGAATCCGGCCGCGGGGAGTCCGTGCTCCAAGTGCCGCTCACCCTGCGCCCCAGCCCCGCCGCGCCGCGCGCCTCGACCCCGTCAGCCGCACCGGCACCGACCGCACCACCCGAGCCCAAGGCGACAGAGCCACAGGCCGACACCGCCCTGATCGGTGTGCTCCCGGACGGCACCGCGGTGCGCGACGGCGCCGGCGATCCCGCCTTCCTGCGCGCCTGGCTCGCCGACGCCGAGGTCGATCCCGCCACCTCGATCCGCCCCGAAGCGCTCGGTGATCCACGCGTCATCTCCGGTGAGCAGTCCAACACCTCGGTGATCCTCCCCGGTGCCGGCCCCGAGGGACGCACCGCCATGCTCAAGGTCTTCCGCGGCCTGTCCGAGGGAGAGAACCCGGACGTCGACGTCCCCCGCGCGCTGGCCCGCGTCGGCTGGGATCACGTGCCCCGCCCCCTGGCGTGGATGTCCGCCCACTGGCCGGACCGCCACGGTGTGGTGCACGGCCACCTGGAGGTGCTCAGCGCCTTCGTCCCGGGGGCCCAGGACGGATTCGAACTCGCCTGCGCGCTCGCGACCCGCGGCGACTCCTTCGCCGACCTCGCACGCGAGCTGGGTGAGGTGATCGCCCAGATGCACACCGCCCTGGCCGAGGCGCTGCCCGTCCCCGACGTGCTCCCCGACCCGGAAGCACAGCCCGACTCCCACGCGCGCCCCGGCCCGGAGGCACAGGCCACCCAGGAGGCGCAGCCGAACCCGGACACGCAGCCCAACCCTGACACCCGGCCCGACCCCGAGGCGCAGCCCAACCCAGAGGCGCTACCCGGGGCTGACACGCCGCCCGACCCCGACGCCCCGCCCGGCTCCGTGGACGGCACCTCACACCCCGCGCGGGGCTGTCCCGCCGCCCGCGACCTGGCCGAGTCGCTCACCGAACGCTTCGCCTGGGCCGCCGAGATCGTCCCGGAGCTCGCCGTGCACCACGACAGGGTCCATGACCTCGCCGACCGGGTCCGCATCCTGCACGACCTACCCCGCCGTCAACGCGTCCACGGCGACCTGCACCTCGGGCAGGTGCTCCGCGGCGACGGCACCTGGTACGTCCTGGACTTCGAGGGGGAACCGCTGCGACCGGTCTCCGAGCGCACCCGACCCGACCAGCCGCTGCGGGACGCGGCCGGCATGCTGCGCTCCTTCGACTATGCCGCCGCCATCGGCCACGCGCCGGACGCCTGGACCCGGGTGGCACGTGACGCGTTCTGGTCCGGCTACAGCGCGCAGTCCCCCGCACTCGATCCGGCCCTCGCCGCCGTCCTGCTCCGCGCCCTGGAACTCGACAAGGCCCTGTACGAGGCGGTCTACGAGTCCCGCAACCGCCCGAGCTGGCTGCCCATCCCGCTCCACGGCATCGAGCGCCTGCTGGACTGACCTACCCCGCCGGGCGCTTTGCCACCGGCGGTCACCGCCCACCATGCTGACAGCCATGCAGATCGTCTTCGCCGGAGACAGCGTCACCGACTGCGGACGCCGCCACGACCCCGATGCGCTCGGCCACGGCTACGTCCGACGCCTCGCCGAAGGACCGCTGGCCGGGCACACCGTCCGCAACGTCGGGGTGGACGCCAGCCGCGTGACCGATGTCGCCGCCCGCTGGTCCACCGATGTCCTGGCCGACAAGCCCGATGTCGTCAGTCTCATGATCGGCATCAACGACACCTGGCGCCGCTACGACTCCGACCAGCTCACCCCGATCGCCGACTTCGAACGCCACTACCGCGCCCTGATCACCAGCCTCGACCCCCGGACCGTCGTCGTCCTCATGGAGCCGTTCGTCCTCCCGGTCACCGACGAGCAGACCCGCTGGTGGGACGAGGACCTCGCCGCGAAGGTCGATGCCGTCCACCGCATCGCCGACGACCACGGAGCGATCCTCGTGCCAACCCATCACGCGCTGGCCGCTGCCGCCATCGAGCACGGCTGCCCCGCACTCGCCGCCGACGGAGTGCATCCGACTCCCGACGGACACCAGCGCATCGCCGACCTCTGGTGGCGCACGGTCGGCCCCACCCTCAGCTGACCGCTCACCGGCGCGCGGAGACTCATCCGCTCGCCACGATTGCCCGCTGCCCGTTCCCGTTCACCGGGGCTGGGCGGACTGGCCGGACTGGCTAGATCGCACCAGACCGGGCGGGACGCGCCGGGTCGAACCGGACTGGCCGAACTCACGAGGACTGGCCGGGACTGGCCGGGACTCGCCGGGACTCGCCGGGACTCGCCGGGACTCGCCGGGACTCGCCGGGACTCGCCGCACGATCCCCCTCGACGGGTCTGGGTTCTTGCCGCCACGCCGGGTCATTCACCAGTCCATGTCGCTGCGCGAATGCCCCGGTGGTGGTTGGGTGGGTGTATGGACCGCGGAGCATCGCCCGTCACCGTCGACCCGGACACCCTGCGTGCTGTCGCGGGTGGCCTCCACCACGAGCCGCATTCGGTGCTGGGGCCGCATCGCACACCCAACGGCGTCGTGGTCAGGACGCTCCGCCCGCTGGCGGATGCGGTGGTGATCGTCACCCCCCATGGCCGCACCGCCGCCGAGCACGAGCAGGACGGCATCTGGACCGCTGTGCTGCCGGAGACCGAGGTCCTCGACTACCGGGTCGAGGTCACCTACGGCTCGGACACCAGCACAGTCGACGACCCCTACCGGTTCCTGCCCACCGTAGGGGAGCTCGACCGTCACCTGATCTCAGAAGGTCGACACGAGCAGCTGTGGCAGGTGCTCGGTGCCAACGTGAAGCACTACCCCGGTGAGCTCGGCCCGGTCGAGGGCACCGCCTTCGCGGTCTGGGCCCCGCACGCCCGCGCGGTCCGGGTGGTCGGCGACTTCAACCACTGGCAGGGTGCAGCCCACGCGATGCGTTCGCTCGGGAGCTCAGGGGTGTGGGAGTTGTTCATCCCCGGTGTGGTCGCCGGTGCCCGCTACAAGTTCGAGGTCGTCGGGCCGGACGGTCAGTTCCGTCAGAAAGCCGATCCCCTGGCCAAGGGCACCGAGGTCCCACCCGCGACGGCCTCCGTCGTGGTCGAGTCCGCACACACCTGGTCCGACGACGACTGGATCGCCCGCCGGTCCGCCACCGACCCGCACTCCGGTCCGATCAGCATCTACGAGGTCCACCTCGGTTCGTGGCGCAAGGGACTGTCCTACCGCGATCTCGCGACTCAGCTCACCGAGTACGTGGTCGAACTCGGTTTCACTCACGTCGAGTTCCTCCCGGTCGCCGAGCATCCCTTCGGTGGGTCGTGGGGCTACCAGGTCACCTCGTACTACGCGCCGACCTCACGGTTTGGCCACCCCGACGACTTCCGCTACCTCATCGATGCCCTGCACCAAGCCGGCATCGGCGTCATCATCGACTGGGTCCCGGCTCACTTTCCGAAGGACGAGTGGGCGCTGGCCCGGTTCGACGGCACTCCCCTGTACGAGCACCCGGACCCCATGCGCGGCGAGCAACTCGACTGGGGCACCTACGTCTTCGACTTCGGCCGCAACGAGGTGCGCAACTTCCTGGTCGCGAACGCGACGTACTGGCTGGAGGAGTTCCACGCCGACGGGCTCCGGGTGGATGCGGTGGCGTCCATGCTCTACCTCGACTACTCCCGGGAGCCCGGGCAGTGGCGCCCCAACGTGCACGGCGGACGCGAGAATCTCGAGGCCATCGCCTTCCTCCAAGAAGCCAACGCCACCGCCTACCGGCGTACACCCGGCATCATGATGATCGCCGAGGAGTCGACCGCCTGGCCCGGTGTCACCGCACCTACCGACCAGGGCGGGCTCGGGTTCGGGCTCAAATGGAACATGGGCTGGATGAACGACACGCTCCGCTACCTGGCCGAGCAGCCGATCAACCGCCGGTACCACCACCACGAGGCAACGTTCTCCCTGGTGTATGCCTTCTCCGAACAGTTCGTCCTGCCGCTATCCCACGATGAAGTGGTGCACGGCAAGGGCTCGATCATGCGCAAGATGCCCGGGGACGATTGGCAACAGCGTGCCGGCGTCCGCTCTCTGCTGGCCTATCAGTGGTCGCACCCCGGCAAGCAACTGCTGTTCATGGGGACCGAGTTCTCCCAGGGCACGGAGTGGGCCGAATCCCGTTCCCTCGACTGGTACCTCCTCGATCATCTCGAGCACCGCGGCGTACAGTCGCTCGTCCGCGACCTCAATGGCTTGTACCGCCGCCACCCTGCCCTCTGGGCGCTCGACCACAGCCCGCAGGGCTTCGAATGGATCGACGCCAACGACGCCGACCACAACGTGCTGGCGTTCCTCCGCCGGGACGACCGCGGTGATGTCGTCGCGGTCGTCATCAACTTCTCCGGCGTCCCGCACGAGAACTACCGCCTCGCTCTTCCCCAGGGTGGAGCGTGGACCGAAGCCCTCAACACGGACGCACACGAGTACGGCGGCTCCGGCGTAGGAAACCTCGGACGCGTCGACGCCCGTCCCGAGCCCCACCACGGTCGCGCATTCTCCGCGATGCTGCGCGTTCCGCCCCTCGGCGCACTGTTCCTCACACCCGCCTGACCGCCCCAAGCGCAGAGCGCGCGTCTACGCGCAGGCCCTCGACCGACACCTCACGGGCTCACGGGCTCACGGGCTCACGGGCTCACGGGCTCACGGGCTCACGGGCTCACGGGCTCACGGGCTCACGGGCTCACGGGCTCACGGGCTCACGGGC
>NZ_JBFBHI010000001.1:891952-892144 GCF_040685135.1 Cellulomonas sp. NPDC089187
ACGGGCAATGATCCACCTGACGAGTATTACGGTGCCACCCGATGCGGGTGAGCGGGCGGGTACACCCCGTGGTGGTGTTGTGTGTGTCAGGCCCGGAAACGACGAAAGGCCACCCCAGTGGGGTGGCCTTTCGTGCAAAAGGTGTCCGGCGGCGTCCTACTCTCCCACACCCTGGCGAGTGCAGTACCATCG